>JAZLES010000001.1:0-23447 GCA_045615385.1 Candidatus Nanosyncoccus sp.
ACAGAAGACTTTAAGTGTAGTAGTTCCTATATCACTTTGGTAAGTCCCATTAGATATCGTAGCATTATGGGAAGACATACCAGTACCAGAAAGAGAACAAGAGGTTGGGACTGTAATGTTGATTTGATCTACTACTGAATCGTCAGCCGAAACTGAAGTGGATGACAAAATAAAACCGGCAAGAAAAGTTAGGCTAACTAAGGTCGTCATAGCGAATAATGGGTATTTTACTTTCATAAAACGTGCGTCCTTTATATAGTTCTTATTCTTATAATACCCCCGCGCGTACGAAAGTCAAGAATAATATAAAAAGCTAAAAATTTTGTGATAAAATAAGCACAAGCATTAAATATTAACAAAAAGGAGGCTCTTATGTGTACAGGCGTTAGGTTTAGCGACGATAAAGGCAATATGTACTTTGGACGAAATTTGGACTGGTCTACCCCTTATGGACAAAAAGTGGTGATTACTCCACGGGGTTATAAATATAAAACAGCATTTTTAGGTGAAAATCCTAAATCCCCGGCGTTAATTGGAATGGGGATTATTGCTGAAAATACGCCGCTTTATTTCGACTGTGCAAATGAAAATGGACTCGCAATTGCGGGCTTGAACTTCCCTGGTTATGCCAAATATGAAACAGCGGAGGTAGATGGCAAAACTAACGTAGCGGCTTACGAATTCCCACTCTGGGTTGCACTAAACTTTACTAACGTAGATGAGGCAGAAAAGGCCTTAAAAGATGTTGCGATTGTGGCAAAACCGGTTAATGACCAGTATCCGGTTTCACAGTTACACTGGATTATTGGCGACGCGAAGCGTTCGATTGTGGTTGAATATACCGAGCGTGGAATGGAAATTTTTGAAAACGACGTCGATATTCTAACGAATCAACCTGGCTATGGCTGGCATAAAGAGAATTTACGAAATTACATGAACCTGTTCCCGCAAATGCCAAAAGAGGTCAAATGGGAGAAAGCGAAGATGACCGCATTTGGAAGTGGTTCCCTGATGCGAGGACTGCCAGGTGGGTTTTATTCGACTGATCGGTTTATCCGAGTAGCATATCTTAATACCCATTATCCAGTACAATCTGATGAGGCGACCAATGTTTCGCGTTTGTTCCATACTTTAACTGGGGTAGCGATGATTGATGGTGGCGCACAGATGGGTGACGGCGCTTATGAGAAGACAATTTATACTGGTGGTTATTCAACGGCAACGCAGACTTATTATTATAGTACTTACGAGGACCCGGCGATTCAAAGCGTGGCGATGAAGGATCACGATCTTGATTCGGCAGAACTGATTACGGCATAATTTAAGTCAATTTGATTAAAAAAGTGAGCCGTTTAGGTGCGGTACTAGTGAGTTTGATAAGGTCGTTTAAGACGAGGTTTAATGAGTTAGCGTCAAATTCCTGTTTGGACCAGATTTCAATTATCCCAAGAATCTCATTTTCAAAAACACAGTATAATTCATCAAGATTGCCAGCAAGGTGCCAAGTTTTAATAACACGAGGTTTAAGAATCCTGAATATTTTTTTGATAATTTCCTGCTGACCACTAGAAAAAAGGACTTTCAAGGTTTTCCTGTTAGAATGGATATAAACTAGAGTACGAAGAAAAAGTGTCTTTAAATCTACATCTTTTTTGTTTAAAATTTTTTTGATTTTCTTTTTATAAATACAAAGTAAATATTCCTCATAATTACGAGGAATATTTTGGGGCTGTCCGTGGTGACGATAGATAGTGGAGCGAGAGAGTTTTGACTTTTTAGCAATAAGCTTTGCGGAGGGGTAATCTTTCAGCTTATAATAGGCAATGAAAATAGCGTTTTCGGCTTTACGGAATCTTTTGTTTGTCATTTTTTTCTCTGTTAACCTGCTGGTTTTCATAAAGGTATTATATGGCGGTAAAATTTTTTTGACAAGTTAAGGCATGAAGGCATAAGAGTTATTTACAGGGGTAAAGAGATATGATATAATGGAAATATGAAAATTATTACCACGCCGGATGCGCGGCTAAGGGAGAAATCTAAGAAGGTCTCTAAGATTGATGAGGAAATTTTAGGGATAATTTCTGATATGCGTAAATTGTCGTTAGACTGGGAATCTAAGCATCCTTATGAGCTTTCGGCAGCAATGGCGGCGCCTCAAATGGGGATAAACAAGCGGATTATCATTATTCGTGACGATATGGAAGATAAGAAAAAAGCGACTTTTACGGCCCTAATCAATCCAGAAGTGATAAAGGCGGAGGGCAAGATTAAAACTGATTATGAGGGTTGTTTATCGGTACCAGAAATCTATGGTATGGTTCCCCGTGCGACTAAGGTCCGGATAAAGGCTAAATTAGAGGACGGAACAGAGGTTCGGATTAAAGCAACCGATGAACTAGCACGTACGCTTCTACATGAAATTAATCATTTAGATGGAATTTTGTTTATTGACCATATTCGAAATCAGTCGGATGCGTTCTATCGAATGAACGATAAGGGTGATTTAGAACCCATAAAAGACTATGAAAAAGAAATTCGCGATAATAAAAAACTTTGGGGCGAAGAATAAATAAAATTGAATAAGAATTTTATACAAGGCGGAGGAATGATGAAAGAAAACAGAGAAAAAATTATCTTTTTCGGAAACGGAATGTTGGCAGATTATGCTCTTAAAATTTTAGAACAAAAGTTCGAAATTGTTTTTCATGCGCGAACAAAAGCGGATTTAGATGAGGTTTGCCGTTTGAAAACTGAGCATCCCAAAGTCCATGGGATTTTAGCTTCGTTTGGGGTTTTAGTGCCGGAGACGGTTTTAGAATTGTTTGAACCGGAAGGTATTTTAAATATCCATCCTTCCCTTTTACCTTTATACCGAGGGGCTTCGCCGATAGAAAGTGCAATTTTAGCGGGAGATTCGGATTTTTCTGTCTCTGTAATGAAATTAGTGAAAGCGATGGATGCGGGACCGGTTTATTGGCAAACGACTTTAAATAAATTACCGCTTCGTAAAAATGAAATTTACAAAGCTTTAGCAGAAACAGGGGCGAAATGGATAAACGATAACCTTACTAATTTACCAAAACCAATTTTACAAAATGACGAAAAGGCGACCTTTTGCGGAAAATTGGATAAAAATATGGGGGTTCTAACGCCGGAAACAGATACAGCAGAAAAAACTTTGCGAAAAATTATAGCTTTTCAGGGTTATCCTAAACCGAAATATGCGTTCTACGGCGTTTCTTGCATCATTCTAGACGCGCATATGCTTAAATCGGGTGAAAAGGCGGTTTTAGAATTGCCGTGCGCTGACGGGGCTATACTGGCGATTGATAGGCTTCAGCCAGAGGGGCGAAAGCCAATGGATGCGAAAAGCTTTATCAATGGATATGCGAAATAAGTTTTTATTTGTTAAGTTTTAAGCTCCGACGAGTTTGTTGCGGTTGGAACGGATTTCGGCTTTCATTTCTTCGATAGTGCGATTGACAATTTCCCGATAATCAGGACGATTTTTCTCAAGCCATTCGGCAGCTTTAATTTGGTCAGTAATCATATCAAATTCGTTAAGTTGGGTTTCAGTCAATCCTTTGGAAATACGTTCGCCAATACGGACCTCAAGTTCTTCTTGAACATAATCTAAAAATTGTTGTTTTTGGTCTTCCGGCATAGCCGAGAGGCCCATTTCTATTAAGAATTGTTCATCAAATTGCATTTAAAATACTCCTTATGCTAATAATAACATACAAATCTAGAATAATAAACTTTTTCTAAGCTTGTCTGAGGTGAAAATTTAAAAAAAGTTGATTATTACAATTTGCGTTTTTTCATTTCACGAGTAAAGAATTTCAAACGATCGCCAACTTGAAGGTCAATTTTTTGAGTAATCTTTAGAGCAAGACCACCGGTTTCACCAGCAACAAGCTCTTTAACATCCATCTTTTCTTTTTGAACAGAGTGAACTTCAACTTCACCAAGATATTTCTTATCACGAATGACACGAGCGAGATAGGTCGGTCTGACCTCGCCTTTTAAGACTTCGCCACCAGCAATGATGCTAGTTTTTTCGGTTCGGAAAACACCGAGCACTTTGAGCTCACCTTTATCTTCTTCAACGATTTCTGCATCAAGTAGGTTTTCCATTTCATGTTTTGCGTCATCTAATAATTCATAAATAACTTTATAAGTTCGAATTTTAACTCCATCGCGTGCGGCCATTTTTGAGATATTAATCGGGACGGAAACATTAAAACCATAAATTATCGTATTTTCATCTGCTGCCATATAGACATCGTTTTCGCTAATGTCACCAACACCAGTAGAAACAATATTTAAGGTTACTTCACCGTGTGTGTCGATTAGCTTGAGCGAATCTACAACAGAAGTAACCGAGCCGAGTACGTCGCCCTTGATAATGACATTGAAAATTTTAGAATTATCCGCAACATTCATCATCCGAAGCAGATCGGAGCTAGTTACATTCGCAGAAGCGGACTCATTCATGGCATTTTGGGCATTAAGTAGGGCCATTTTACGGGCAGTTTTTTCGTCTTTAACTTCCATAAATCTATCACCGAAGTTCGGAAGCTCCTTAAAACCAGTAATTGTTACTGGGGTGGAAGGAGTGGCTTTACCCTTTGGCTTACCTTTGTAATCTGACATAGTACGAACTTTACCGTAGGTTGAACCGGCGACGATAAATTCGCCAGTTTTTAATTCCCCGCCAGTAATGAGGAGGTTAACAACTGAGCCCTTACCAGTTTCCATGTGGGACTCAATCACAAGTCCTTCAGCCGGGATATCTACATCAGCTTTCAATTCTTCAATGTCGGCAGTGAGGAGAATCATGTCTAGAAGTTTATCGAGATTTTGGTTTAATTTCGCTGAAATTGGTACCATGATAATATCGCCACCCCATTCTTCAGGTTGGAGGCCATTATTACTAAGGTCGGCCATGGTGCGGGGGATGTCTGCGCCTTCGCGGTCAATTTTATTAATCGCAACAATGATTTTAGCATTGGCGGACTTAGCGAAATTAATTGCCTCGATAGTCTGAGGCTTGACGCCATCATCAGCAGCGACGACAATCACGACAATGTCGGTCAGCATGGCGCCATGTTGACGAATAGCCGCGAAGGCTTCGTGACCAGGCGTATCAAGAAAAGTAATCAGACGACCATCGTGATTAAGCTGATAAGCAGAAATATGCTGAGTAATGCCTCCAGCCTCGTCTTCGACCGTCTTTTTATTTAAAAGCGTATCTAGGAGAGTAGTTTTACCGTGATCAACATGCCCCATGACCGCAACAACTGGCGGTCTCGGCACAGCTTTATTAGAAAGTTCACGATGAAACTCGGAGGTTTTCGTGGAGGTATTTTTCTTTTCAAGTTTAACGTTCTTGAGACCTAATTCTTCGATAATAATACTAGCGGTTTCGTAGTCGAGACGTTGGTTAATGGTCGCGACAATGCCATTTTTAAAGAGAGTGCCAATTAAATCGGTCACAGAAAGGCCAAGAGCAGTGGCGAGCTCATCAACAGTAATAGAACCAGCGATTTGAATCTTTTTCTCTTCCATCCTTCTCCTTTCCGTGTACAAAAAATAACTTATTTTATTTTACCACAAAATTTGAAATTATGCTATAATGGGGATACGTTCCCGGGTAGCTCAATGGTGGAGCAAGAAGCTGTTAACTTCGAGGTTGCTGGTTCGAGTCCAGTCCCGGGAGCCATTTTTGTTTCACAAAAACTTCAAAAAGCATGAACTCGGACTTCGGGCTAAAGCCCTCAGTGCGAGTCCAGTCCCGGGAGCCATTTTTGTTTCACAAAAACTTCAAAAAGCATGAACTCGGACTTCGGGCTAAAGCCCTCAGTGCGAGTCCAGTCCCGGGAGCCATTTAACCTTAGCGAGTCTTTTTAGTTTAAGATTGCGACCATGATGTTTAGGTAGGCAGCAAAGGTACACCAGAGGAGATATGGGATAAGACACCAGGCGGCAGCTTTGCGGTTCTTAAAGGCCATAATAATCAAAGCGAGAATCATTAGCCACATGGTGATGAGCCAGCCGAAGGCGAAAAAGCGCAGCTCAAGACGAAAGAAGAAAATTGTCCAGAAGAAGTTAAAGATCAGTTGAACAAAATAGACAATAAGCTCGGCTCTTTTGAAAGTTCTTTCGGCGGGCGTCTTAGGTTTTAGTTTATAGACTAGATATGAGGCTACGCCCATCAAAAGATAAAGAATAGTCCAAGCGACTGGGAAAAGCCAGGCGGGTGGAGCAAGCGGAGGTTGTTTTAAGGCACCAAAATTCATCATGGCGTCGCCAGTTAGTGTAGAAGAAATAAAACCAAGCATGAGTGGGAAAAAGATAAAACAAGTGGCAATGAGAAAATTCCGAAAAGTCGGTCGGTTTTTCTTCCCTTTGACGCTATTTTTAATGCGCGGAGTCGATTTTTTGACAGTAGATTTTTTTGCCGTAGTTTTTTTGGCGGTCGGTTTTCTATTAGTCTTTTTAGTTGAGGTTTTTTTGGGCATTTTTAAAACTCCTTATGGTTATGATTATAACATAAGGGCCCATTTCTATGCTAGAATAATAGTGTGAGTAAGGAAAAGTCGGCAAAAAAATATCTACGCGAGGTAAATAAAACTGCACTTGGGGCATTTTGTTTGATTTTTGTTCTAACTTTGATAGTTTTTATTAACACTATAATTATCGGTGATTGGGTAAAAATTGGATTGGCGGGAGCGGCGATGATTCTTTATTTTGTACCGGATTTGGTTTCGTATAAACTTAAACTCCACCTGCCGGTAATTCTTATTATTACTTATTATTTATTTATTTTCGCTTCCTTAATTCTGGGTGAAGTGTTTGCTTTCTATGGACCCTTCCCTTTTTGGGATATAGTTTTACATCTTTTAAGTGGATTTGTAATTGCTGGAATCGGGCTTTCGATTGTAGAAATCATGAGTAAGGGTGAGAAATCAAAAGCCTTTACCTTACTTTTCGCATTTTGTTTTTCAATTACACTCGGAGTAATGTGGGAATGTTTAGAGTTTACATTTGATATGACGCTTCGGACTGATGCCCAGAAAGATGCACATGTAGCTAATATTTCGACGATTACGATGCAGAGAGATGGAGGTAACCAGCCAGTGCGCGTAAACGATATTGTTAATACTGACATTCATCTTGCTAGTGGCGAAACCATTACGGTGGATGAGGGATATCTTGATATTGGTCTAATGGATACCATGAAAGATATTCTAGTAAATACGGCGGGGGCGACGTTATTTTGTATAGTCGGGGCGGTTTATCTGAAGAAAAATCAGAAAGCTAGCCTGGCTAAATTGATACCAACGAAAAATAATTAACCTAATAAGACTTTAAATAGCCCGAGCGAAGCGGCGAGCATGATGAGACCGGCCACTAAGATTCCGGCGATTATAGCAATGACGGTTTTCTTGAAATCTAAATTAAGAATACTGGCGGCGAGGGTTCCAGTCCAAGCGCCAGTGCCTGGAATCGGAATGGCGACAAAAAGAAAGAGGGCGAGATAGGTACCGTGTTTTCCGGCTTTTTCAAGCAGTTTCTCACCGCCTTTTTCGCCTTTTTTGAGACAAAAATTACAAAACCTCTTTAAAGGTTGCCACTTTTTCTTGACGCCCCAGTTTAAAAACTTTCGAGCGAAGAAATAAATGAACGGGATGGGGATCATATTGCCGATAATGGCAACAATTAAAACGAGCCATTCAGGAAGACCAAGGTCCATACCGACGGCAACTGGAATAGCCCCACGTAGTTCGACGAGCGGAATCATGGAAATAACTAAAACTATAAGGATTTTCCAGAACATATAACCATTATAGCATTATTTTAGTGTTGACTTAAGTTTTCTGATGCTGTATTATTGTATTAGTTAAATAATACAATAAGAGGTAAAATGAACGATTTTGAAAATAGCTCACCAGTATATCTTCAAATTGCGGAGCAACTAGCCACGCAGATTTTTGGTGGGAAGTTAGCCCCAGGGACGCAACTTCCTTCGGTCAGAGAGATTGCGATGGCAAAGCGAGTGAACCCGAATACTGTACAAAAAGCCTTGGCTAAACTTGAAGAGGAGGGGCTGATTGTAACCGAGAGAACAAATGGTAAGTTTGTGACGACACTTAAAGAGTTAATTATGGAAAAAAGAGAGGAATATGCGGCGGAATTGACCCGAAATTATGAAAAAAAGATGCATGAAGTAGGAGCGGAAATTCGGATGCCAAAAATTATGTGGCTAAATGAAGGTGCGGCAGAAATTTTAGAAAAAGTTGAACAAATGAATGAAAAACCTGAAGAAAGGAGCAGACGATGGTTCTTTTAGCATGCCGAGGATTGAGTAAAAAATATGGTCAAAAACAGGCCTTAAACGACGTAAATATAGAGGTAACAGCGGGTAAAATCGTGGGGCTACTTGGACCAAATGGTTC
The DNA here is from genome assembly GCA_045615385.1 of Candidatus Nanosyncoccus sp. Lineage (GTDB taxonomy): Bacteria > Patescibacteriota > Saccharimonadia > Saccharimonadales > Saccharimonadaceae > Nanosyncoccus. The sequence continues at coordinate 8,463 of JAZLES010000001.1, forward strand.
GGGTAAAACGACCCTCATCAAACTGATAAATAATTTACTCACGCCGACAGCGGGTGAGGTTCTAATTAACGGCAAGCAGCCGGGCGTGGAAGGTAAAAGCGTGATTTCCTACTTGCCGGAGCGGACTTATTTTAGTCGGAACATGAGCGTAAAAAAGACGTTGGAATTTTTCGCAGATTTTTATAAAGATTTTGATTTGAAGCGGGCGCGAACGTTATTGAAGGATTTAGACTTAGATGAGGACCAGCGAATATCGGCAATGAGCAAAGGGATGCAGGAAAAAGTCCAATTAGTACTCGTGATGTCTCGACGAGCGAAGCTTTATATCTTAGACGAGCCGCTTGGTGGGGTCGATCCGGCGACGCGGGATTATATTCTAGATACAATTTTGACGAATTTTAACGAGAAGGCGAGTTTAATTATTTCGACACATTTAATTTCAGATGTTGAACGAATTTTAGACGAGGTGATTATGATTAATAAAGGACAGGTAGTTTTACATGAGGAAGCAGATGTTTTACGGGCAAAATATAAAACCTCAATTGATGCGATTTTCAGAAAGGAGTTAAAAAATGCTAGGTAAATTATTAAAATACGATTTAAAAGCGAATTTTAAATTTTTAGCGATTTTCTATATGCTAGCGGTAGTGTTTGCAATAGTGACGCGGATACTTTTCGCGGTGAGTGATTCCCTTTTCTTGACGATTCTCGCATATATTTTTAACGGGGCGACAATTGCGATGATTGCGAACATTTTGATTAATAATTTGATGCGAGTTTGGGTGTATTTTAAGGGTAATTTGTATGGCGATGAAGGTTATTTAATGCATACTTTGCCGGTACCGCGAAAGTGCCTATATACGTCAAAGTTTTTGATGGGGCTAATTACTTTGACTGTAAGTACGGTGGTAATCGTAGTGACAATGGCGATAGCATGGTTGACGCCGGAGAGTTTCGAAGGGTTGAAGAATATCTTAGCGCCGATGGCAGAGATATTAGGCAGCACGGCAGTAGAGATGATATTGTTATTAATCTTTGTGGTCTTTTTAGAAGTTTTCGTAATGTTGATTTCAGGTTATACGGGGATAATTTTAGGCCACAAGAAACTCAGCAGTCGGACGGGGTGGTCGATTTTATTCGGATTCATCTGCTATATTGCGATTCAACTAGTAATTTTAGCGGGAATGTTTATTTTAGCCGGAGTTAATCCAGAAATTGGCGAACCGTTGCTGTCTAATGAACAACTAATACCAGACATCAGTGTCTTAAAACCAGTCTACATCTTATCGATAGTGCTCTATTTTATCTTAATTGCGATAAATTACGTATCATCGGCTAAATGGTTTAAGAAGATTGATCTAGATTAATTAGTTCGAAGCGGTATTTTTGGGAGATATTGGGGTACTTTTTGTGGTCGACTTCCCCTAGAAACATGTCATATGGGCGGCACCAGAGTTTATGATCACCATAGAGGGCGCGGTAAACGACCATTTTCTCTTCAGTTTCGGAATGATAGGCAATATCTTCGACAATATAAAAATTACCTTTAAAATGTCTGTAAATTCCGTGGATTTTAAGCTCTCGTTTTGCCATATTTTGATTATACATGATAAAATGGAGAAAAGGAGTGTTTATGCTAGCAAATAATAAAATTTTAGTTGGGAAAACAGAGGACGGCAAGGAGCTTTCGATTCTGCCACAGATGGCAAATCGACATGGGCTAATAACAGGGGCGTCGGGTTCGGGTAAAACTATTACTTTAAAGGTAATGGCGGAGAGCTTTTCGGATGCCGGAGTGCCGGTATTTCTCGCTGATGTGAAGGGCGATCTCGCCGGAACGGCAGTAGATGGTGAAATAACCGAGGCAATTCAAAAAAGATTAGATAAGCTAGCAATTAAAGATTTTGAGGCGAAGTCCTTCCCTGTAAGATTTTGGGATTTATTTGGGACGGAAGGCCATCCGGTGCGTGCGACGGTAGAGTCAGTCGGACCAGAGGTACTTTCGATTATGCTCGGGCTTTCCGAAGCGCAGGAAGGTAACCTGGCGATTGCATTCGCGATTGCGAAAGATGAAAACTTAGACTTAATTGACCTAAAAGACTTAAGGGCAGTTTTACAATACGTAGCTGAGAATAAGGATAAATACTCCACAAAATATGGTAATATTACCACCCAAAGTATTGGGGTGATTCAGAGATCACTATTAACTTTAGAAAACCAGGGGGCAGATCATTTCTTTGGCCAACCCGCATTAGAGGTAAGCGACTTCTTTGCAACTGAGGGCGGAAGAGGGGTGATAAATATCTTACACGCGGTTACGTTGTTTGAAAGCCCAGATATGTATGCGGCATTTCTGCTCTGGCTACTCACGACGCTATTCTCTACTTCGCCAGAGGTAGGTGACCTAGATAAACCGAAGTTAGTCTTCTTCTTTGATGAGGCGCATTTACTCTTTAACGGGATGCCAGCCTATCGGTTAAAGCGTATCGTACAGGTTGTAAAACTAATCCGCTCGCGCGGGATTGGGCTTTATTTCATCTCTCAAAGTCCAACCGATATTCCAGATGAAGTATTAGCACAGATGGGTAACAGAGTACAGCATAGTTTGCGCGCTTATACGCCATCAGAGCAAAAAGCAGTACATGCGGCGGCGCAAGCCTTTAGAACTAATTCGAAATTTGATACAGAGAAGGCTATTCTAGAGCTCGGAACCGGGGAGGCTTTGATTTCCTTCCAGGACGAAAAAGGTGCGCCAGAGATTGTAGAAAAAGCGACGATTTTACCACCCCAGAGTAAAATGGGAGCAATTGACGGGATTGCTCGCAATAAAGTAATCAATGCTAGCCCGTTATGCGGGAAATACGATGAGGCGCTCGATCCGGAATCAGCAGCAGAGGTAATTCAGCAAAAAGCAGATACCGAAGCGGCCGAGAAACAAGCTCAATTAGAGGCAGAAGCAGCTGAGAAACAAAGGGTGGCAGCGGAGAAGGCGGCGGAAAAGGCAGCGGACGAGCAAGCAAAATTGGCCGAGAAAGAGCGTATTGCGGCCCAGAAGGCCGCTGAAAAAGCAGAAGCGGAAAGAATCAAGGCTGAAGAGAAAAGGCGCGCACAGGCCGAAAGAGAGGCCTCTAAGGCCAAAACTAGTTCTAAGTCGAAGTCGAATACGGATAGATTCCTCGGAAATATTTTGGGGTCGGCAGGAAGTGCGATTGGACGCAAAATCACTGATAAAATCTTGAAAGACATATTCAAATAAGCTGTTAAATGGACTTAGCTTATTTTTTGTTTTTCTCTTCTTCTTCGAGTTCGCGGAAGGCGACTTTGCCGATTTTGGTCTGTGGGAGTTTATCGCGAAATTCGTAGGTAGCTGGTAAGGCGTAAACTGGGACGTTGCGCTCTAAGAGTTCCCTGATTTCGCGTTCAACCTTTTTACTGGCCTTATAACCTGGCTTTAAGACAACAAAGGCTTTCGGGACTTGACCTTTATGAGGATGATCAATACCGATAACAGTAGAAGTAAGAACGCCTTCGTGAGAATTAATAATTGATTCAAGATGGGTTGGATAGATATTGTAACCAGAGGAAATAATGAGGCGTTTCAAGCGTTGTGCAAAGTAAATGAAGCCATCTTCCCCTAAATAACCGATGTCGCCAGTATGGAGCCAGAGCTTGCCATCGTCATGAAGACGAAGCGTTTGAGCGGTTTCGGCGTCATCATTGAGATAACCAACCATGACGAGTGGCCCAGAGATACAAATTTCACCTTCCTCGTTAACATCGGCCTTGTCGTGAGTGCCGATTTTAATGATTTTACAATCTATGTCCGGGAATGGCGCGCCAATAATACCGTTTTTAAAGGAATTTTCAGGAGAAAGACAGACGGCACCAGTAGCCTCAGTGAGACCATAACCGACCCGAATTTTAGCGGAAGAACCGTAGGTTTCAAGACAATGATTAACCTTATCACGTAGAGTTTCGGTTAGGGCGTCACCTCCACAAATCACCGCAGTAACGGAGGAGAGATCACCAGATCTTAATCTGCTGTTAATGAGAGATTCGTAGAGCGTCGGGACGCCAGCGATGAAATTCGGCTCGTTTTTACGAATAATGTCGGCGAATTGTTTATAAGAGAAAGCTGGGATTAAGATACAGCCCATACCCTTACAAAGAGGAGTATGAATACAAACACCGAGCCCGAAACCATGAAAGATTGGTAAGATAGAGAGGATGGTTGCGCCTGGAACAGCCTGTTTAATCACGGTAGTAGCCTGAATGCCGAGAGCGTTAAAATTTAAATTCGTCAAAAGAATACCTTTTGGCGCCCCAGTGGTACCGCCAGAGTAAAGAATCACAGCAGGATCGTTCCCTCCCCTTTCTTCATGGTAATTACCCTGATAAAAGTAGGAGTTAGCAATAAAATCTTCCCATAGAACTACTCTGCTATCGTTAATTGGTAATCTGACCTTCTTTACATGAAGTAAGCGATACATCTTTTGTTTTAAGAAACCGAGGCCATCCGAAGGACGAACGACAATGATGCGCTCTAAGCTAGCTGAATCTCTTAAGCGGTAGATTTTGTCAAAAACTGCGTCAAAAACGAGGACGTATTTAGATTCGGCTACTTTAATGTAATACTCTAATTCTTTCTCTGAAGATAAGGGGTGAACCATGTTACAAATTGCGCCGACCATGTTGACGGCATAGACCATGGTAATTCCCTCTGGAGTGTTCGGCATACAGATAGTAACGCGATCGCCTTCCTTAACGCCATAGTTTTTAAGTGCGCGGGCGGCTTTTTCAATTTTTTTGATGAAATTTTTATAGGTTACCTTATGCCCATAATAGACATAGGCGACGTTATCGGGCCACTTTTCGGCACTTTGCATGACCATATCAACCATCGAACAATCTGGATACTCGAGGTTGCTAGGAATACCTTCCTCGTCATAAAACTCTAGCCAAGGGCGTTCCTTGTATTCTTTCTTGCTTTTCACAAAATCTCCTCAAATAGATATACCTCATTATACCATAAGCAAAATCTTTTGAAAATATAAGCTAAAAATTATTTTTTAGCAATCGATAGAGAGATCTTTCGACCTTCTTTATCGATATCGAGAACCTTAAAGCTCTTGCGTTCATTTAAGGTAAAGATTTTTTCAGGATCAACATCAGAACCCTCACCGAGCTCAGAAACGTGGACTAAGGCCTCAATAGCTGGCGAAATCTGAACGAATGCCCCAAACGGCGTAATTCTAGTAACAGTTCCCTCGACTTTGGAGCCTTTTTTGAGATTTTCTACCTCAGAGATCCAAGGATCTTCAACTAATTGTTTCATCGAGAGCGAGAGGCGTTCTTTATCAATAGCGATAATTTTAGCTTCAATAGTATCGCCAACTTTGACGTAGTCAGATGGATTATTGACGCGTTCCCAAGAGATTTCTGAAATATGGACTAGGCCTTCGATGCCGTCGACATTGACAAATACACCGAAGTCAACGACGCCAGTCACTACGCCTTTAACCTTATCACCAACCTTAAGTTCAGCAAAGCGTTCCGCTAAGCCGTCTTTAATGGCCTCTTTTTCGGAGAAGATAAGCTTATTTTCCTTCTTATTGGCATCCAAAATGCGAACTTTGATAGATTTTCCAACTAATGAGTTGAGGCGTTGTAAAATTTCCTCTTTATCAGCGGAACCAACCCGCGGATAATGTTCGGCAGATAATTGAGAAACTGGTAAAAATCCTCGAATACCTTCGTATTCAACAAGTAAACCACCCCTGTTGGCATCGAATGGAGTAATTTCGACCGTTTCATTATTATCAAGCTTAGCCTGGATTTCATCCCAGCCTTTATCTTTCACGGCTTTGCGAAGCGAAAGTAAGACATAGCCGTCATCCATTTCGGCTTCAACGACTGAGGTAGCTACCTCATCGCCGACGTTTAAATTACGGGCGAAAGAAGCTTCGCGGCGCGGAATCAGCCCAATACCCTGGGCACCGAGATCAATTAAAATCTCGTGTTTCTTAACGGATAAAACCGTTCCTTTAATGGTGTCACCAGCGGTGACCTTTTTGAATGAATCTTCGCTAGCAGCAAGAAGATCATCCATAGTTACTTTTTTGGCATTTGCCATAGTTTAATATTTCCTTCCTTAGGCTCATTCATTAATCCATAAGTCTCTCGATAGGTCCTGCCGGTTGCTATCCTCCCTCAAAAGTGGCTGCACTTTTGGGGAATCCCTCTGCAACTGTCACCCGTCGATGTAACGCTTTGTTATGAATTTATGAATGAGCCTAAACTGCCGTTAATTATATCAAATTATTGTGTTATAATCAAGGTATTATGTACTTAGCAATAGATATCGGAGGAACAAAAACTTTAATTGCACTCTTTTCGAAGCGTGGGCGAGTCTTTAAACGATTCAAGTTTAAAACTGCACATAGTTCAAAAATATTTCTAAACGATTTAAAAGAAGCTTTAAATAGTTTCAAAAAGTTCAAAGTGCGAGCCGTTGTAGTGGCCATCCCGGGACTTGTACAAAAAAATTATACAATTAAGTTTGGAAACCGAAATTGGGAAGATTTAGACCTGTTAACGCCGATAAAAGAATTGTTCGATCGGCCAATATTTTTTGAAAATGATGCGAATTTGGCCTCACTTTATGAAGGCTATGGTCTAAATGGAAGAACTATATTCCTAACTTTTTCAACTGGCATTGGTGGCGGAATTGTGGAAAAAAATCGAATTTTGCCCGAATCAAACCAATTTGAACCGGGTCATAAAATGTATTTTTATGACGGAAAAGTAAAGGAGTGGGAAGATATTGCAGCCTCTTCGGCGATAGAAAACTATTTTCACGCTGATTACGCGACGGATTTACGCGGAAAAGAGATTATGGAAGATATTGCAAAGCGAGTTTATCTGGGACTACCGGATATCGTGAAAAAATATCAACCAGATACAATTGTCCTGGGCGGACCTTTAGGAAAGATTTTTAAGTTATACTCTAAGTATTTACCAGATGATTTAGGGGTGAAATACCGTCGTCCGAAACGACCAAATGAATCGGTGATTTATGGTTGTTATCTTTACGCTCGCCAGAGGGAGCGAGAGTAATTTCCTATTCATGAAAAAACCTTTTTTAACGCAATTAGAGAAAGATTTTCCAGAGTTTAAATTTAAGGCAGGTGAAAAGTTCATGTTTCGGCCGCCAAAAACTATCGTTTTAGGGCCAGATGAGCCGTCTAGTGAGCTTTTAGCGCTTCATGAGGTATCACATGCGGTTTTAGGGCATAAAGACTTTAGAGCCGACGCCGAGCGGCTAAAAATGGAAATGGAAGCTTGGGAAAAGGCAAAAGAGCTGGCTGATCTGTATCATATTGAGGTAGATGAAGACTTAATCCAGGATGAATTAGATACATATCGAGATTGGTTGCACAAAAAATCGCGTTGCCCGAAGTGCGGGCTAACGCGATTTCAAGATGTGGACGGAGTATATCACTGTCCGCGTTGCGAAAACTTAATTTAAGCTTTTTTCGCAGGACCGCGACGAGAGATACGTCCACCCTTAGCACCAGCGATACGAGCTAACGCAGGGTTAGCGGCGAAACCACCGGTATGACCATTTTGGCCACCCTTTTTACCAATACGGGCATAGAATTCTTTACCGTATTTAGCTTTGTTAGTAGCAGCAGCTTTCATGCCGCCAGCTTTAGTTCCAGCCATTTCTAGAACTCCTATTCTGCCCACCAAATTTAAAATTAATCACCACCCTATCAGAGTGTATGTGTTGATTATAGCATAGTGCTTAACGTTTGTCAATATGCTTTTTCTTAGATTTATGTTTTAATATTTTTAAAAAGTCCGAACACTTTTTATGATTTTTTTGCACAAAATGTGGAAAAAAGGTATTGACAATATTCGCGTTGTGATATAAACTAAGAGTAGTTTTAAGTAGATTAAACTGCGAGGCTACTTAAAATACGTGTATGACCTTGGAATCGCTCATTCGTGAGCGATTCCCTTTTTTAGTATTTTAGACGTGTTATAATAAAAATATGATTGAAATTAAGAATGTTAGTAAAAAATATGGGGATAAAGTAGCTCTTAGTAACGTTTCTTTTGAGGTAAATGACGGGGAAATTTTCGCTTTTATTGGACATAATGGCGCTGGTAAAACTACTTTAATTAAGGCAATTTGCGGGATTTTAGATTTTGAGAGTGGTAAGATACTCATTAATGGGAAATCGATTAAAGATGACCCTATAGCTTGTAAAAAAGAGATGGCATACATTTCTGATGACCCGGAGTTATATGAAGATATGAAGGCAATTGCCTTTATTAACTTCGTCTGCGATATGTATGAAGTACCGACTGAGGTAAGAGAGAGGAACATCGAGCGTTTTGCCAAAATGTTTGGAATGGAAGAGGAGCTCGGTAATGTAATTAAGTCGTTTTCGCACGGGATGAAGCAAAAAATTGCGCTAATTGCGGCGCTTTCGCATGAACCGAAGATTTTAGTGATGGATGAGCCATTTGTAGGGCTAGATCCGAAGGCAATTTTTGATATGAAAGAATTGATGCGAGAACTGGTTAAGGACGGCGGGACGATTTTCTTCTCTACCCATATTTTGGATGTGGCAGAAAAGCTATGCGATAGGGTAGCAATCGTGAAGAAGGGTAAAGTTGTGAAAGTGGGGGATATGAAGAAAATTCGAGGAGATAAATCGTTAGAGAAGGTGTTTTTGGAACTCGAGGCAAAATGAGTAAGTTATTTTCTCTTATCAGGGCAGCGATGTCGGAAGGAATGCGGATTATTCCCTACCGGGCCAGAGGAGAGCAATCAAAACGGGTTGTGCCGATAGCCTTAGCGCTTCTCATTAGCGCCACAATTTTTATGAGCGCCTATGTGATGGCAGCAGAATTGAAGATGAACGGAACGGCATATACGATTTTAGCGCTTTACGTTTTAGCAACGACAATACTAACGATCATGGAAGGAGTGTATAAATCGGGCGATTTACTGTTTAATTGTAGAGATAATGATATGCTACTGGCGATGCCGATTAGAAAATCTACTGTAGTATTCGTCCGAATTTTGAAGTTTTATGTATTTGAAATACTTTATAATATGGTTTTTTTGGTGCCGGCGATACTGGCTTATGCCTTGAACGCCGATATCAACGTGTCTTACATTTTAGTATCAATTATCATGATTCTGTTTTTACCGGTAATACCGATTGCGATTTCCTGCGTCGTAGGGGTGATTTCTTCGGCGGTTGCGGCGAGATTCAAACAAAAATCGGCCTTGCAAGTAATTTTATCATTAGCATCGCTAGTTTTAATTGTAGGATTAGTGCTAGTGATAAATACAATGTCTAGTATTGATGAAAATACCGTTGAAGCAATAGGCGATAGAACGGCAGAATTATATTATCCAGCGGGGGCGTTTGTAAGATTAGCGACGAATTTTAGCTGGTTAGAATTGATCCAGTTTATTTTAGTGAATTTAGCGGTTCTTTTAGTGACGGTTTTTGTAATTGGACGGTTTTATTTCCAGATTGTCACTAGAGTAAATGTAGTAAGAAGAAAAGAAAAGGCTAGGGTAAAATATGAATTTAAAAAGCATGGCCAGACCTGTACGATGGTAAAAAAAGAGATTGTGAAATACTTTAACACGCCAGTTTTACTAGCAAATACCGCTTTAGGATTAGTAATATTTCTAGTTGGAGTGGGGGCGTTATGTTTTAAATACGAAGATATCGTAGGGGCTTTAATTAACGAAGAATTTCCACTAACAGTAGAGGAACTTCAGTCATATTTACCGAGTGTAACTTTCGCGCTAATCAGTTTTACAAGTTTGATGACTTTTATCACGACAACGATGATTTCGCTCGAAGGTAAAGCATTTAATCTGTTAAAATCCATGCCGGTGAGTGGGTTAAAGGTAATTATGACGAAGATTTTGGCTGCGATGCTATTAATCACGCCAGTAACCGCTCTTGGAAGTCTAGTCATGTTCATTAGATTCGGCTTTGGCTTTTTAGATATGTTACTAGTCATGATAGCAGTAATCGTAATACCGCTAGTTACAGAATCAATTGGAATTCTAATTGATCTAAAATATGCGCGTTTTAACGCTGAGAGTGAAACGGAAGTAGTTAAACAAAGTCCAGGCGTGATGATTTCTTCATTTCTCGGGCTGGGGATGACAATAGTGTTTATTTCCCTGTTATTCGTAGCGGTTTTAGTAGCGGGACAAACGGCAGGACTGGCGATGATGGACGGAATGTTTATGGTAATAGCTTTAATGCTTTATTTAGTAATAGCGACGCGTGGCGAAGTAAAATACATGAAACTAATGGCATAAAAATACCGCCTTGAAGCGGATTTAATGGTGGGGATATGTGGACTTGAACCACAGACCTCGTCATTATCAGTGACGCGCTCTAACCAGCTGAGCTATATCCCCGAAATGTGGTGGAGTAACTGGGACTCAAACCCAGGACCTCTGCCTTGCAAAGGCAGCGCTCTAATCAGCTGAGCTATTACCCCTTGCTTTTATATTTTAGCTAAATCGGAAAAAAAGTCAACCCTCTGTAATTTTTTGTGGTATAATATGCTTATGGATTTTGAATTTAGCTTAGGTTGGATGTTTACGGGCTTAGTAATTACATTAGCCGGGGGGTTAATTGTGATTTTTTACCGGCAAATTGCGGAAAATCTAGCTAATGGGGTATCTTCTTACGACCATGTTAAGCTATTTGGTGTAATAACAGTAATTGTTGGCCTACTAGTAACAGCAAATCTGCATACTTTTATTTTAGGACTATTAGTTAAAATAATGTTTGGCAAATAATTAAGGGCGAAAATTATAATAAGCCGCTCCAGGTGTGAGTGAGATGCCACGAAATTCGGTAAGTTCGGAGATAGTAACGAATTCATAACCGGAAGCTCTGAGTTTATCGATAATGATTGGCACAGCTTCGACTGAGGTCGGATAGATATCATGCATAAGAATGATGGCTCCGTCGTGAACTTGTTCCATGATAGTCCCAACAATTGAATCAACATTTTCACTCTGCCAATCAAGGGAGTCGACTGACCACAAAATCAGAGGAGTGCCGGCTGCGGAACGCACGGTATTATTATAATTACCGTAAGGAGGACGAGTATATAGAGGGTCATGGTCTAAAATATCATTGAAAATAGAGATGGATTCTGAGATATCCGATTTAGCAGCAGCAGACGAAAGACGAATGAGGTTTTGATGATACATGGTATGATTACCGATAATATGACCTTCTTTCTCGGCACGGCGCACGATATCGGGATTATTTCTTGCCATATTACCTAGAACAAAAAAGGTAGCTGGGACATCTTTTTTGAAGAGAATATCAAGAAGATCAGTAGTAGTAGCGCTAGAAGGACCATCATCAAAAGTAAGTGCAACGAGCATTTTATCTTTAAAATACCGTTCAGTAGCACGAACGTGATAGGACATCGGGGCAATACGAATCTTATTAAGGGGATCTTCAGCTTTAGAAATAGTTAGATCAAGTAGATCTAAAATGGCAATAACTCCGATAATAATTACGGTTACTAATTTTAACCAAGGTAAACGAATATCAATTCTACGAAAAAGTGAGGGGGATTTCTTAGAGGATGGTTTGTCGCACGTACTCATACATTGCAATTCCCGCGGCAACGCCGACATTAACAGAGCGTGTCGAGCCGAAGCTCTCAATAAATCTGACGTCTTTCGCTTTTGCTAAGAGTTCAGGAGTAATCCCATTATTTTCGGAACCAAAAATTAGGGTAGTATTTTTAGTAAATATCTTTTCGTTTAGAGGTTTCGCACGGTCGGTATTGTTTTCAATCGCGACTAATTCCCTGTTCTCTTGAGTATTCAAAAAATCTTCGATGGTTGGATGGTGAACAATTTTCAGATATTTGTCAGTACACATTGCACCACGACGATTATATTTTTTCTTGCCAATAATATGAACTTTTTTAACATTAAAAGAGTTCGCCGTGCGGACAATCGAACCGATATTAAAATCGTGTTCAACATTTTCAATGGCGATTTCAAGGGGTGTGCGAGATTTTTCAAGTGCGGAAAAAACTTGTTCATTCGTCAAACCTTTGTACTCATCGATAAGATTACGCGCATCTTCCATACCTCACATTATAACATGATATAATATTTTTAACAGATAAGGAGGTTTTATGGGGTTTGATGAGTACCAGAAAAAGGCGTCAAAGTATGATTTATCAGAGGCGACAACAGATTTAAAAGCGGTCGGGTTTATAGAGAAGGTCCTAGGATTAGTAGGCGAAGCTGGTGAAACAGCGGATAAGATTAAAAAAGTTTTAAGAGATAAAGATGGGGTGGTTTCAGATGGAGACCGGGAGTTAATTATCAAGGAACTTGGGGATACTTTGTGGTATATTGCCTCCATTTCGCGATATTTGGATGTACCTTTATCAGAGGTAGCTGACGGAAATATTGAGAAGTTAGAGAGTCGATATCAACGTAATCAGATTCATGGCGAGGGTGATAAGCGCTAAAAAATGCCCGGGTGCTAGACCCGGGCGGGTGAGAAGTTTTAGAAAACAAATGTGATTTCGCCAGTACGACACTTAGAATCATAAGTAGCTCTGAACTGATAGTGTTTCCAACTAGCAGTGTATTTGTACCGATAAATTTCCAAATCGGCATCACAGAAGCCATATAAATCAAATTTAGTTCCACTACTGTTTTTATGCCGAATCCCGTCAATTCTGATATTTTTCAACTTCATAGGTATGTAACCACTTTGAGATTGAGAAGGCGGCGTGGTATAACCTATTGCCACGCTAAAATCGACCGAAATGGTAGTCTGACGGTCATAGGCATACTTACATGCATCAAATAGTGTGTCTCTACTGGGACCGTTAACGATCTCAAAACTTCTTGTGCTGGTATTCATCCGAATACCCCCTTTTAATTTATTTCCACTTGCATACGCAAGATGGATGCGAGTCAACTCTTATCTTGGTCAACTTATTTATATTATAGCATACTTTATTAAATATGTCAATGAGGTAGACAAAAAACCGCCTGGGGTGGGCGGGATTTGCTTTAACAACTTAGTTGTGCAATTTTCATCATTTCAGTGTAAAGCTTAACGTTACGCCTCTTAACGAGGGCTGTTATGATTCAAGCTTGCATAATCATAACCGTAACCGACCTAGCATTATGCATCCTCGCGGATTCATAAGCATCAATTCCTTCTCAAGAAAGGAGGTAATCCATCGACACGTTCTCGTACCGATGCCTTGTTACGACTTAACCCCAATCATCTCCCCCACCTTAGGCCGCCGAGGCGGACTTCGGGTGTTGGTGACTCTCATGGTTTGACGGGCGGTGTGTACAAGACCCGGGAACGTATTCACCGCAACATGCTGATCTGCGATTACTAGCGATTCCGACTTCATGAAGGCGAGTTTCAGCCTCCAATCCGAACTGGGACCGGCTTTGATGCGGTTTGCTTCACATCGCTGCTTCGCTTCGCATTGTACCGGCCATTGTAGCGCGATTCTAGCCCAAGGCGTAAGGGAAATACTGACCTGACATCATCCCCTCCTTCCTCCCCGTTACCGGGGCAGTCCTACCAGAAAAATACAACTGGTTGCAAGGGTTGCGCTCGTTGATGGACTTAACCAAACATCTCACGACACGAGCTGACGACGGCCATGCATCACCTGTCTTCGGGTTCCCGAGGGCACAGATTCCTTTCGGAAGCCTTTCCTAGATGTCAAGCCTTGGTAAGGTTTATCGTTTACCATCGAATTAAAGATCACGCTCCACCGCTTGTGCGGGTCCCCGTCAATTCCTTTATGTTTTAATCTTGCGATCGTACTACACAGGTGGGATACTTAACGCGTTAGCTTCGCAACTCCAGGGGTCGATACCCGAAACTGCTAGTATCCAGCGTTTACAGCGTAGACTACCGGGGTATCTAATCCCGTTTGCTCCCTACGCTTTCGTGCCTTAGTGTCAGAAACGTCCCAGTAGCCTGCCTACGCTATCGGTGTTCTTTCTAATATCTACGGATTTCACTCCTACACTAGAAATTCCAGCTACCCCTAACGCTCTCGAGCGGAACAGTTTAGATAATAGTCTGAATGGTTGAGCCACCAGATTTCACTATCTACTTATCCTGCCACCTACGCAACTCTTTACACCCAGTCAATCCGGATAATGCTTGGACCCTACGTATGACCGCGGCTGCTGGCACGTAGTTAGCCGGTCCTTATTCATAAGTTACCATCATATTTCTCGCTTATAAAAGCAGTTTACAACCCGAAGGCCGTCATCCTGCACGCGGCGTTGCTCCATCAGGCTTTCGCCCATTGTGAAAGATTCCCTACTGCTGCCTCCCGTAGGAGTCTGGGCCGTGTCTCAGTCCCAGTCTGGATGATCATCTTCTCAAACCATCTAACGATCGTCGACTTGGTAGGCCGTTACCCTACCAACTATCTAATCGTACGCAGGCCAGTCCCAAACCGGATAAATCCTTTAATCCGAAGATCACATGCGGTATTAGCCACTCTTTCGAGTAGTTATCCCCCAGTTTGGGGTCCGTTCCCACGCGTTACTCAGCCGTCCGCCGCTCGTCAGCAAGGTCTCACTGTTCCCTCGAAATTTGCACATCCTACGATCAAAGCGCTAGGTGTGTCAAGGAAACGGTGAGACCCCCTGTTACCGCTCGACTTGCATGTATTAGGCACGCCGCCAGCATTCATCCTGAGCCAGGATCAAACTCTCCATTAAAGTATTAAGTTTGAAAAACTCAAATTAAAATAAAAAACTGACGATGATTAATTGCACAACTAAATTGTTAAACATTCTCTAAAGACTTCCAAAATATATCTCGCAGCTTTAGACTAATTACTAGTTTACTCTACCCTAGTTGAATTGTCAAGTACTTTTTTTGACTT
>JAZLES010000002.1:0-119208 GCA_045615385.1 Candidatus Nanosyncoccus sp.
GACATTACTACTAAAGCTGCTCTACAGGCTGCTAATAAGACCGGTGCTGCTACATTAACAGACGATCGTGACGGAACGACTAGAAGTTATGATGTCTCTAAACTAGCTGATGGGCTTTGTTGGATGACTACTAACTTAGCTCTAGGTACTACAACTGAAGTTACGCTAACTTCGGATGATACGGATTTAGCTGAGGGAACTACCTTTACTTTACCGGCCGGAGATACTACGTCTAGTACTACAAGTACAAATTCTAGGATACGTTTAACTAATAATAATGGAGACACAACCAATGGCGTCTATTATTCGTGGGCTGCAGCAGTAGCAAGAACGACTTCTACTAGTACTAATCCTACTACATCAATCTGTCCTAAAGGTTGGGACTTACCTACTAATGCGCAATTCGGAGACCTAGCTACAGCTTCATCTTATTCTAGTTCTAATCCAACGACCGATCTTCCGAGTCAGTTCTTAACTACAGGTAAGTTTACCAATGGTGCTACCTTTTATCCAAGTAGTAGCGATTATGCTTTCTATTGGTCCTCTACATCTAGCTCTACAACTGCTGCTTATACTACAAGAGTCTCTAGTTCTGCATTTTATAGAACTAATTCTACTGGTACTACTTATGGCGCCAATAAATATTATAGAAAAAATATTCGTTGTGTAGCTAGCCAAGGAAACGCAACAATCATCTACAATGCTAATAATGGTTCTGGCTCTACTTCATCCCAGAATGTAGAAATTAATTCTGGCACGTTTGCTGCGTCTAGTCTATTTGCTCCAGCAAATGATCATAAACAATTTAAAGAATGGAATACCGCAGCTAATGGTACTGGAACCAGCTATACTGCCGAAACTTCAGTTTCGCTTGCCAACCTATATGACGGACAAACCCTAGAACTTTATGCAATTTGGGATGATGTATATATTATGTCGTTTATAAATACTGATGGCAATGTTACTAGAACTAAAAATGTGGTACAAGGTTCTAGTACCACGGTGGCTCCTACGTCTGCCTTTTCTAGGACTGGTTATAAATTAAATGGTTGGGATACGAGTAGTGCTGGTACAACTGTAGTCTATACTAATGATCAGTCTATTACTCCTAGCAGTGATATGACTTTCTATACGGTTTGGACCCCGAGATATACCATAGACTACAATATTAATACTACGGATGCTAATGCTAGTGGTGGCATGTCTGTAACACATAGTTCTGTGGGCGAAGGAGATCAAATCACTCTTTATCCTTCTAACTTTAAACGTTCTAATTATGGCTTTGCCGGTTGGTCATTTGACAATACCGCACAGCCTGGTGGTTCAGCTACAATTTACGGCCCAATTGAAACCATTACGGCTCCAGCCGCAACCACTACTGGTACAACTAAAACTTTATACGCTGTTTGGGTAGCTTCGGCTGGCAATCTACAAGGTTGGACTGGATGCTCTTCTATGTCTACTGGCCAAGTCACTGCCTTAACTGATATTAGGGACCAGGATACCTATGCTGTAGCTAAACTTGCTGATGGTAATTGTTGGATGATTGAGAACTTAAGACTTGATTATGATGCTTCTCATAATACAGACGGCACTCTTGCTCAGGGTTATGGTGGAGTATTCGCTGGTCTAGCGCAACCAGAAACAGCTAATTTCACGGATACTTCTACTTCAGCTACTGATCCTACCGATCCTACTGAACCTAACTCCCTTTACTATGCGGGTACCGGAAATCAAGGTAATCTAGGTGCTACCATAGACATTCTTCAACAAGACTACGCTGTCTATAGAATGCCAAGATACCGTAACGATAATACAAACACTAATAGTACCATCAACCCAAATACTACCGTTTCTAATATGACTGGAAGAAGTCAAAATATCTACAGCTACGGTAACTATTACACTTGGGCCGCAGCTCTTGCAAACACCAACTATTATATTAGTTCTGCTTCTACAGATGCTAATGGTTATACTTCCGAAACTGTGGGTACTTCACTATGCCCTACTGGTTGGAAGTTACCATATGGTAGGGATACTGGTAAAGGTGCTACTAGTGGTGGATTCTATAATTTAAATTATATTATTAATAATAATTCTAATGTAACTGATTCAACTGCTAGTAATAACCTAAGAACTTATCCTAATAACTTCCTCTACTCTGGCTACGCCAGGACCTCGTCGGTCAATGATAGGGGCAGCTACGGGTTCTATTGGTCGTCTACTTCGAACAGTCTTAGCACTAGCTACGACCTGTTACTGTATAGTTCTGTCGCCCCAGGTACGGTTATCCGCGAAAAGTCCTACGGCCTCTCTGTTAGGTGTTTAGTTAGCCCTGAATATCTTTATGATAAAGTTGCATCCATGAGCAAGGGAACCCAGACTGCAGCTAATCTCCAGACTTCAATTAGTACATCTAACTCTGGGGTTTATGAATACAATAGTAGCGTGTTCGGAACTTCTACTGATGCAAATAATGATTACACTATTTATTATTATCGTGGAATTTTGGAACCTTCTGTTGATCAAGGTAGCTATGGTTCTGATGGTAAGGCTACAACTTATCCAAATTATGTAAGATTAGATAATAATACTTGTTGGAGAATCGTGAGGACGACTGGCTCGGGCGGTATAAAGATGATTTATAACGGTGTTTGGGGTAGCAATACTTGTGCTAAGGCAACTACGGCGGCGCAACTTAGTTCACCAGTTGCTACAAGCACCTTTGATGGCGTAGCTAATACGGCTGCATGGGCTCGTCAGATAGTAAGAGTGGGTTATACTCATAATAATACTTATGCGAATACTAGTACGACAACTGGCGTTACTTTTACTACGGTCATGGGTAGCGATTCTAATTATTCTGTTAATGATATAAATTCTGACATTAAGGATAATATAGAAAGTTGGTATGGTTCTAATATGACAGATTATACAAGTATGCTAGAATCTAACGCTGGTTATTGTAATGATCGTTATTCATATACTACCGCTACTGGCTCTACCGCTACTTCTTCAATTCGTCCATATACTACTTCTACTAATACTGGTGCTACTTATGTAGCTTACTTTGCGGGACATCAGAGAAATGCACAAACTACAAGAACTCCAAGCTTAGGTTGTCCTAGTTCTAGAAACATTGTAGATATATATAGTACTGATACCTCGGCTGGCGGTAACGGGCAACTCTCTTATCCGGTAGGATTATTGACTGCTGATGAAGCAAGCTTTGCGGGCTCTGGTAGTAGTACTGCTAACCAAGGTTCTTCTTATAACGCTAATTCCTTCCTTAGAACTGGTTCTAATTTCTGGACCATGACACCATCTTATCGTTCTTCTGGGTATGCTTACAATTTCTACTTAGCTACTGGTGGTGCTTTAACTAACAATGGGCGAATTGATACGGCTTATGGGATTCGTCCGGTGATTTCGCTGAAACATAGTGCGATGATTAGTGGAGGTAGTGGTACTGCTACCGATCCATGGACTATTACATTCCCAAGCTATACGGTTTCCTTTAATGCAAATGGTGGGAGTGGTACTATGAGTAGCCAGACTATTTATAGCGGAACCACAACGAGTCTTAATTCTAATGCTTTTACAGCGCCAAGTGGGAAGATATTTGATGGTTGGAATACGGCGGCGGATGGGAGTGGAACTAGCTATAGCAATGGGGCATCTGTGACTGATATTGCGGTAGCAAATGGGACTATTACACTTTATGCACAATGGAGGGATACATTTTGTAACCCGTCTGGAACTACAATTTCTACGATTAACTGCATGCAAGACATTACAAGTTCTAATAAATCTAGTATTTTAAGTTCTATGACTGCTAATACTCAGTATCAGCTTTATGATTCGCGTGATGAAAAACAATATAATGTTGCTAAACTTGCTGACGGAAATATCTGGATGACTCAAAACCTCGATCTTGCTGGTGGTACAGCTCTTTCTGCTGATGATACGGATGTGAGCTCTAGCTACATTAGTAGTTTTACTACCAGCTATAATCTCACCAAATCTGGTAGTACTATAGTTCTTCCGGCTTCATCTCAATCTGGTTTTGATACAAATAATAATTCCTATGTTTATAATAGTGGTAGCACAAATTGTTCTAGCTCCAATGGTTGTTATAGTTATTACTCATGGGCTGCAGCTACGCTTGGCTCTGGTAGGAATATCGGTACTGATAATACTGATGCTTCATATAGTATTTGCCCTAAGGGTTGGAAATTACCAGTAACTAGGACTACGGATGCTACGAACTGGCAAACCACATCAGATTATTATAAGCTAGCTCACCAATATGGTCTAGATAGCACTACATCGACAAGTGAGAGTGATAGTGATTTCTATAATCAAGCGGGTCCGGGTACTGTCCCGAATTTTGTGATGGCCGGTGGCTATGGCAGTGGTTCGCTTACATATGGTGGGTCGCGAGGTTATTACTGGTCTGCAACATCATCTTCATCTACTTCAAATGCTCGCTATCTAGGCTTTTATTCTGGTGGCGTCTTTTCGGGTGATGCTGATCAACGTCTTTATGGTAGCTCAGTTCGTTGTATGGTTCGATAGGTCAATGGATTTGAAAAATAAGAATAAAACCGGTGGTTCCTTTGAGGTGTGTGACTGGCAGTTAGAATGATGGTTTGTTCTTTTCAATTTGTTTTCGATAGCGATCTTCTTCGGAGAAGATGCAGCCACAATATTTTTGCATGTAGAGGCCGAGCTCGCGAGCTTTAGTTTGACCTTCGCGGAAGCCGACGCGGAAGTCGCGATACAAAAACTTTACGCCGGATTCTTTTGCTAAACGTTCGCAAACTTTTTTTAATTCTTCGTGTTTTTGATATGGTGAGACTAGTAAGGTTGTCGTAAACGCATCGTAGCCGTTTTCGGCGGCATATCGTACAGTCTCGCCCAGGCGTTTCGGATAACAATAATTCACGCAACGGTTAGAAATATCATTAGCAACATTTCTACAAAATTCATCTAGCCCATATTCTTCTTTTAGAATTAGTTCAATTTTAACTTTATCAGCATAGTCTCTTAAACAATCTCGGCGAGTTTTATATTCAATATACGGATGAATGTTCGGGTTATACCAAAATAACGTCGGTTCAATACCTTCCGAGCGAAGAGCGTCAATACAATAAACGCTACAGGGCGCGCAACACGTATGCATTAAAACTTTCATTTTCAAAATTATAACATTTATGCTACAATAAATCTATAAGGAGGTCCATGTCTAAACAAATAGAAACTGATTTAAAGACGTTTGTAAAGTTTTGGTTAGTTCCACTAGGAATTGGTGTAATTATTTTTATACTTTATAAAGCGATTGTAGGTTTAGTAATTATTGGTATTTCAGTTTTCCTAGCCCTAGCTTTAAAGCCATTAGTTCGCAGAGTAAATAATTTTTTCACGAAGCATTTCGGGCAGGATAAGAAACATCAAAACCTATCTGCGGTATTTGCTTATTTAATTGTGGTTTTAATTATCGGTTCAATTATTGCGATCGTCGGTCCGGTCGTTGTTAATGAAACAGCGAGATTCGTCCAACATTTTCCGGATACGTTTGAGACTACTTTCGGCGGTTGGGACGGAGTCAATAATTTCGGCAAAACGTTGGGGATTGAAAACTTACAAGGTGAGATAACAAATAGTTTAACTAGCCTTTCAAATAATCTATTAGGTCTTCTTGGTAATAATTTGGTTTCGAGCGTAAGTGGCATAGCGGATATTGTGATGAAAATTGTTTTAGTCTTAATTCTAACTTTATTCTTCCTACTCGAAGGTCCTGGTATGATGGAAACGCTTTGGGGAAACTTAAGTGCGGGTGACGATCAAAAGTCAGTAAAGGTCGCGCGAAGAGTAGTTGCGGAGATGGCAAACGTAGTTTCAACTTATGTTTCGCGCCAAGTTATTATAGCAACTATCGACGGGTGTGCCTCGATGACTATTGTCTTTATCTTGTCATTAATCTTCCGCTTCTCGCCAAGTCTAGCGATTCCGATGGGGATGACTACGATGCTATTTTATCTCATTCCAATGTTTGGCCAGTTTATCGGCGGAACTCTAGTAACAGTATTATTATTCTTCTCTAGCCCAATAGCAGCCCTAGTTTTTGCGATCGTATATATAATATATGCACAAGTCGAGAACAATGTGATTTCGCCAAAGATTCAAGGCGACGCCTTGAAACTCCAGCCGGTCGTGATTCTTTGCGCCATCGTCATTGGTATGTATATGTTTGGATTACTTGGGGCGATTATTGCTATTCCGATTGCTGGATGTATTCGCGTTTTAATTGAAGAATATCCTAATATAAAAGCTGCTAGAAGTTAAAATGCCAGAAACTAAAGTTAAAAACAGTGATTTTTTACCAAAAAAATTCTTTAAGAAACCGCTTCTGATTATCTTTTTCGTTTTGATTAATATTGCGGTGATTGCGATTACCGCGATTTTCGAATTTGGTAACTCGAAAAATGCGGCTAAGCTTTCTGAAGTCGTAATTAATTGGTGGTATTTAATACCGGCAGCAGCTTGTTTTCTAGTAGCCTTAACCTTTGAAATTCATAAATACGTCTTAATGATGAGAAAAATGTCAAAAGACGAAAAAAAGTTAGATATTAATAATGTTAGAAAAATTGCTAGACGGACTGTTTTGCTCGGTAAGTATTATGACAACGTAACGCCGGCGGCTTTAGGCGGACAGCCCTTCCAAATCTATTACATGCATAAAAATGGCAAGTTGCCGAGCGGGCTTGCCACTACTATCCCGATTATTGCGATGATTTCGGGACAAATTGGTTTTCTCATTATTGCGGTTTTTTGTTTTCTGTTTGGTAGTTTAAGTATTAATAATGCGGCTTTAATCGCAACAGCTTGTTTTGGCTTAATATTTTATGCTTTTTGGCCAGTCGCAGTGATGATTGCGACTTTTTTACCAAAAGCAACGACTGAATTAATCACGATTGGCGTAAAGTTTTTAGCGAAACTACATATTATTAAGAAAAAAGAAGCGGCAATTAAAAAAGCGGAATTTGAAGTCAACGAATCAGCTAAATCCGTGAAGTTAATTTTAAAAACTAAAGGGCTTTTCTTAAAAACTATTTTCTGTTCTTTCATGTTTAATTTTCTAACAGCCTTAATTCCGTTTTTCGTTTTAACAGCTTTTGGTGGTAACGTAGATTTTCTACCTTGTCTAGTCACGACTGTAGCGGTAACTTCAGCAGTTTACTTTGTGCCAACACCAGGGAATGCTGGTGCGGCAGAAGGAACCTTCTTTATCGTCTTTTCGGCCTTATCGTCTGGATATGTTTTCTGGGCGATGCTCTTTTGGCGCTTCTTCTCGTACTATATATATATTATAATGGGGCCAGTGATTTATTTTGTGATGCATCTAGAGAAAAGGAGAGATAAAGATGAAATTAAGGAAAGGGCAGAGCAAAAAGACTAAAACTAAGGTCTTGCTTATTCTGATTTTTTTAGTCGTCGGGTTTTTAACTTGGTTTTTAATTAGTTTTTTTACGGTTGATACTGAACTTCAGCTTTATACACAATACGAGTTTCCAGAAACTTCTAGTTTAGCGGATATTGGGGAAGCTGATGCTAATAATTTCGCCATTACAATTGACGGGAAGACGCTAAAAAGTTCTGATGATGAAATAAGACCGACAGCAAGCACGGCTAAAATGATTCTAGGTTTAGCTATCATGCGCGAAAAACCTTTTAGTGTAGGCGAGGCAGGAGAGATGATTACTATAGATGAAGAAATGTATGATAACTATCTATATTATGTTTACAATGAAGGGTCATATTCAACTGTTCAACTGGGGGAAGAAATTAGCGAATATGACGCCCTAATGTCCGTTTTCTTAGTATCTAGCAATAATATGGCTGATGCGCTCGCGATTTGGGCTTTTGGCTCGATAGATAATTATCGTGATTATGCGACGAATATGCTTTCAGAATTTGGTATTTATCATACGACAATTGGTGATGATGCGAACGGTTTTTCGGAAACTACAACTAGCACAGCGGAAGACCTAGCTAAGTTAGGCACGAAAGTTTTAGAAGAGCCGGTACTTGCTGAAATTGTTAATACAAAATACTACGAAATTCCAGTGATGGGGACAATAGAAAACACAAATAAAATTTTAGGTGAAAACGATATTATTGGTGTTAAAACTGGATATATCGGTGAAGTCTCGGGCTATTGTTTAATTTCGGGTTATAAAGAAGGAGAACATATTATCACAGTTTCGCTTTTAGGAGCACCTAGCAGAGAAGATTCTTTTAATGAAAGTCTGAAAATCGTCAGGGAATTGCAATCGGAGTTAAAGGCAGTGAGTCTAGTCGAAGAAAATCAAGAAGTTGGATATTATGATAGTTGGTGGACTGGCCCAGTCAAAATTTGGACGGAGACCGATTTTAGTGAACTACTTTGGGCGGAAGCGGATAAAAAGGCTGAATTGGAAATGTCTGGACAAGAAGGAACGCTAAATTTAAAAATTTCAGATCATAATTATCAGGTTAAAGTTCGAGCGGATGAATATAAAAGCGAACCGAGTTTAATTGAAAAAATCTTACATATTTTTGGTTGGAAAAAAGAAGTTAGTGATGAAGAAGTTTCGGATGAAAAACTTGAGCTAGAAAATTCTAGCGAAGCAGAACCTGAAGTCACCTTAGAGGAAGAAGTGCCGTTAACGCCAATTACAGAAGCTCAGTCCGATAACTGTACAATTGGCTTTGGCTATTTAATGTTAATTAATCCTAATTTTACGGTTGAAACGAATTATATTAATACGAGACGAGGAGAATTAGTAAGTTTATCAAAGCTTTATGGCATAGTAGAAGGAAACCCTTATAATGGCGATAATTTGTTGGATGCGGAAGCAGCGGTATATATTAATGAGATGGTAAAAGCCTATGAGGCTGATTACCCTAATCATACTTTAGAAACGCGTTCTTGTTTTAGGTCGGTAGGGACAAATTGTGGTAGGCTTTGTGCGGCGACGGGCGCAAGCGATCATCATACTGGTCTCACCTGCGATTTATTAGATCCGGTTTATGGAACTTCGCTTGATACGGATACTTACGCCCAACATGTTGATTGGCAATGGCTGAAAGAGAACTCTTATAAATATGGTTTTATTGACAGGTTCCCAGAAGCTTGGGCGGGTGGGCCGATGAGTGAGCCGCTAAATGTAGATGAGAATGGTTCGACCGGATTGTTCGAGACTTGGCATTACCGATACGTAGGAGTTGAAGTGGCCACGGAAATTGCAACTGGAAAATATAATGATGGCGAATATGATTCTTTAGAGCATTATTTGAAAGCTAGAGGGTTAATTACCGATTTGAAAAACGGTGTTTGTGAAAAATTTTAGTTCCATACTTATGCTATAATAATGGAATACTATGTTTAAATTATTTAGGTTTTTGAAGCCTTATTGGTGGCAAATCGTAATCCTGCTTTTAGTAACAGCGGTGCAAGTTTATACGACTTTGCGTTTGCCGGCATTAATGGCGGATATTATCAATAACGGAATTGTAACCGAAAATATTGATTATATTTGGATGACGGGGCTTTGGATGATAATTATTGCAGCGATTTCGGCAGTAGCTTCGTTTGTATCGAGTTATTTTTCGGCGAGAGTGGGCGCGAATTTCTCGCGAGATATTCGGGCGGAAATTTTTACTAAGATTATCAACTTTAACATGTCAGATTTAAAAGATTTTACCACCGCTTCACTTTTAACCCGTACAACTAATGATGTCAACCAGGTTCAAAATGTCACGATGATGATACTTTCGATGATGCTAAGAGCGCCGATGTTTTGCATTATCGCAATTATCATGGCGATTCAGACTGCGCCAGATATGTCGTGGATTATTTTAGTTGGCGTAGCAGCGATACTAGGCTCGGCTATTACAATTATGTCAATCGTAATGCCGAAATTTAAAGTATTCCAAACTTTAGTTGATAAAATTACGCTCTTAACGCGGGAAAATTTAACGGGTTTAAGAGTGATAAGGGCTTTTAATAACGAAGAACTAGAACGTAAAAAATTTATTAAGACGAATGATAATTTAACAAAATTGCTCATTTTTATAGACAGGGTATTGGAATTACAAAATCCTTTAATTAGTGTTATTTTTAATGGTACGACGTTACTTTGTTCTTGGATAGGAATTTCACTTTTATCGAAAGATTTTGCTTATCTAGGAAATATGACGGCTTTTGCGCAATACGTGACTTTCGTGATGATTTCGTTCTTGATGCTTTCGATGCTGTTTGTGATGTTGCCACGTGCGAACGTATCTGCGCATAGAATTAATGACGTTTTAAAGAAAGCGCCAAAAATTAATTGGAAAACGAAAACTAATGGCGCGCCTAATAAAGTTCCGTCGGTAGAATTTAAAAATGTTGATTTCCGTTATCCAGAAGCGGCGGAAAATGTTTTGGAAAATATTTCCTTTAAAGCATTGGTGGGACAAACTACAGCCTTTGTTGGTTCGACTGGTTCGGGTAAATCAACTTTGATTAATTTAGTCCCGCGTTTTTATGAAGCAACTGGTGGCGAAATTTTAATTAATGACTTATCGATTAAAGAATATGAAAAGAATGATTTGATGAAAAAAATTGGTTTAGTGCCGCAACGTGGGATGTTATTTGCTGGGACAGTGAAATCGAATATTAAGTTCGGAGCGCCACTCGCGAGCGATGAACAAGTTCATAAGGCGGCAAAGATAGCCCAGGCTACTAGTTTTATCGAAAAATTACCGAAAAAATATAATTCTTTAATTGCACAAGGCGGAACCAATGTTTCGGGTGGGCAAAAACAAAGGCTTTCAATTGCGCGGGCGATTTGTAAGAATCCTGATATTTTGATTTTTGACGATGCGTTTTCGGCGCTTGATATGAAAACCGACCGTAAATTACGCGAAGCCTTAAAAGAAATAACGGGGAATGCGGTAGTTTTAATTGTAGCCCAACGCGTCAGCACAATTAAAGACGCTGATCAGATTATCGTTTTAAATAACGGTAAAATCGTCGGAAAAGGGAAACATTTTGAACTATTGAAGAATTGTCAGGTTTATCAAGAAATCGTAAAATCACAACTTTCTGATCAAGAATATGCTAATGAACTGAAAATAGCAGAGGGGGCCACTTATGCCTGAGCATCATAAGGACAAGCCAACTAAATCAAGTGCAGCGTTTAAAATATTTTTGAAGTCAATCAAGGGCCACCGAACGCCAATTGTGATTGCAATTATTTTAACGGTTGGCTCGGCAATTTTTGGCTTATTTATTCCGAAAATTCTAGGCGACATGACAACGATTGCCGTTAATAGTTATCCTGAATTGGATTGGGATGCCTTAAGAGATAAAGCCATTCTTGCGATTGTCTTATTCTTAATTTCTGCAGTTTTAAATTATGGACAGGCATATATTCTAGCAGTAGTTTCAGCGAGATACACGAAAGAATTGAGGGAAAAAATTTTGGACAAAATTGCAAAACTGCCGATTGCTTATTTTGATAAACATCGGTATGGCGATACTTTATCACGGATGTCTAATGATGTTGACGTGATTACGACATCAATGTCACAAGAAATTGCTGACGTTTCGCTAAGTTTAACCACTTTAATTGGCGTGATGATTATTATGCTGACCATCAGCGTACCGCTTTCTTTGATTTCGTTTGTGGTTGTGCCGATTTCGGTTTTAGTAGTAGCGAAAATTATGAAATTTGCGCAAAAATACTTCCGTGAACAACAAAACACTTTGGGGGTTTTAAATAGTAAGATAGAAGAGGATTATTCGGGCCAAATCGTAATTAAATCAAATTCGTATGAAGATGACGCTTTCAATGATTTTGATGAAACTAACCAAAAACTAGCTACGGCGACTAGAAAAGCCCAAATTTTCTCTTCATTGTCCTTCCCGGTAACACATATATTCACTAATCTAGGCTATGTGGCGATTTGCGTTCTAGGTGGGATATTCGTAGTAAATGGAAAAATCAATATCGGCGATATTCAGGCGTTTATTCAATACGTTTCAAGGTTTAACCGACCAATTACAGAAATTGCCTCAACTACTTCGACTTTACAAGCCCTACTAGCGGCTTCGGAGCGAATTTTTGAGTTCTTAAATGAGCCAGAAGAAGAGCCGGATTTCTCGCCGGCCCAAACGATCGAACACGTTAAGGGCGAAGTTGAATTTCACAACGTTAACTTTAGCTATACCGGTGAGGCTCCGACTATCCGCAATTTTTCGGTAAAAGTTGAGCCGGGGATGAATGTGGCAATCGTAGGGCCAACTGGCGCAGGTAAAACTACTATTATTAATTTACTAATGCGTTTTTATGATCCAGATTCGGGATATATTACGATTGACGGTATACCAACTAAGGAAATGAAGCGAGCGGATGTCCGAAAATTATTCGGTATGGTTTTACAAGATACTTGGCTATTTTCTGGCACGGTAGAAGAAAATTTGCGTTACGGGAATCAGTCGGCGACTTTAGAGGATATTAAAAAAGCGGCGAAAGTTAGTAACGTTAATCACGTCATTGAAGCCTTACCGAAGACTTATCATTCAGAAATCAGTGAGGATTCGGATAATATTTCGGCAGGTGAAAAACAGTTAATAACGATTGCGCGAGCGATGGTTGCAAACCCACCGATGATGATACTAGACGAAGCTACTTCGAACGTTGATACAAGGACGGAACAGTTAATCCAGGATTCGTTTGAAAAACTAACGCATGGTCGCACGTCATTCGTGATTGCGCACCGGCTTTCGACGATTCGGAATTCAGATTTAATATTAGTGATGCGGGAGGGAAATATTGTTGAGCAGGGAACCCATGAATCATTACTAAAGCAAAATGGTTTCTATGCCGAACTGTATAATTCGCAATTTGCGGATCAAGATGTCTTAGATTAATAGTTTTCGACGAGAGTAAATTCTTTGCCGGCGATGCTAATAATTGAATCTGGCTCGGCACCTTGGCTAGTTAGTTCGGCGCGAATGCCGAGTTTTTTCATAATATCTCTTAAGCGATTCAAACTAGCGTAATTATTTAAGTCGGTTTTACGGGCAAATTTTTCAATTTTTTCGCCAGTCACTAAGAATTTGCCGTCGTCAAGTTTTTCGACACTCCAAGTGTCTTTTAGGATATTATCACCAAGTTTGATTGTGGGAATTTGTGGGTGAGAAATGCTCTCGTTCTCAATTGTATTTTTATCTCGCTCGGGGGCGCGTCGCTCGCTCCCGTCGCCACGGGGTTCGCGCGCTACTCCTCGCGCTGCCGCGCTCCGAATCCCCCTTCGCTGAGATAAAAATACAACTTCTGAAAGTTCCCTCAATAATTCCTGGAGACCTTGGTGGGCGGAGCTACTGATAGGGAAGATTTTGGCGTCGGGATTTTTCGCGAGGATGGAGGCCATTTGCATTTTAATGATTTCATCGTCGACGCCTTCACATTTAGTTAAAGCCACGATTTCAGGACGAGAGGCGAGGTCGGAGTATTTTTCAAGTTCTTTGCGGATAGTTTCGTAAGCTTCGCCGGCGTCGTTATTATAAACATCAACGAGATGAAGCAAAACTGTGGTGCGATCGACATGGCGAAGAAAATCGTGCCCTAAACCTTTTCCTTCAGCTGCACCTTCAATTAAGCCAGGAATATCCGCAATTAAAAGATCGCGCTCGTCAATGGTTGCAACGCCAAGATTTGGAGTAATAGTAGTAAAGGGGTAATCGGCAATTTCAGGTTTAGCATTACTGACGACTGAAAGGAAAGTAGATTTTCCGGCGTTAGGAAGGCCGACCAAACCGACATCGGCCATGGATTTTAGCTCTAATTCCGCTTCAAATTCTTCACCGGGCTCGCCGATTTCCGCGATTCTAGGAGTTTGACGAGTAGAGCTTTTAAAATGAGCATTGCCAAAACCACCAGAACCACCTTTGGCGATGATGGCGGTTTCGCCGTCTTCGGTTAAGTCGGCTAGGATATTGCCGTATTTTTTCACGACTGTACCGATAGGAACTTCAATGATTAAATCTTTGCCGGAACGCCCAGCCGAACGTTGGCCAGAGCCATTCTTGCCGTTTTCGGCCTCCAAGATTGGTGTAAAACGAAAATCAATCAAAGTATTAGTGTCTTTGTCGGCGCGGAAAACAATGTTGCCGCCTTTACCACCGTCGCCACCGTCAGGCCCACCTTTCGGGATATAAATTTCGTGGCGAAAAGAGACGGCTCCGTCGCCGCCTTTACCGGCTTTTAAACTGACTTTTGCGGTATCAACAAACATATTTTTATTATACCATAATTTTTATTAAATAAAAGTGCTTGACAAATTTGCGTTTATGCTTTATTATAAGCATAAGCTGGTACGCTTCACAGGGGTTCCACTGGTTCAGTGGAGTGTGGAGACTACATTAAAACAAACAGCGGATTAAAACAAAACAATGTGCCCCAAGGGTGGGCGCGTAGCAGCAAAAAGCACTGCGAAAGCAGTGCTTTTTTATTGGTTTCTAAAATAGAAAACGAAGTTTACTCATGGATTTTAATGAAGTCAAAAAACCGGCTTTTTCCAAAAACTTTGGCGTTTTTATAAACCTCTGCATGTCCATATATTTCAGCGCAACCATAAATCTTAGTATGGCCGTAAATCTTAGCACGGCCATAAACTTTAGAACTATCGTAGACTTCAGCTTTATCATATACTTCAGCACGGCCATATACTTCAGCACGGCCATAAACCTTTGCCTCGTCATAGACTTCGGCGCGATTATAAATTTTAGCGCGACCATAAACTACAGCGTGATCAGAAATTTTAGCCCCATCATAGATAATAGCGTTATGATAAACTTCTGCATCATCACAAACTAGAGAATCATCATAGACTTTGGCATTGTCGCCAATCCAACATTGGCCTTCATCGGAGAGATTGTTTTTACTCTCAACCCAACCGCCTAAATCACCGACTTTAACGCCGCTAAAAGGTAAATTTTTCAGCGCGCGAATACGATGAAGGATGCGACCTTCCCATTCAAGTGTTTCGTCTGTGAGTTCGTACTTTTTCTGTTTTGCCATTTTGCTTCCCCCTAATAAACTAATTTAGAAAAACCAATAAATTAAAGAACTATTCTACTTATACTTTAATAAGTAGTATTTGTTTTATATCACATTCGTTATTGTTTATCAATAATTCTTGGCCAGCGTAGCTTTAATAAGAGAAATTTGATATAATTATAGATATGATTAAATTCACAATTATTACGCTATTTCGGGAGGCAATCGAGCCTTATCTCCAGACTTCAATGATGTGGAAGGCGGTAGAGAAAGGTCTTGCCGAATTTGAATTTGTAGATTTGCGCGAATTTGGGCTGGGGCCGCATAAGTCGGTTGACGATACGCCGTATGGAGGTGGGGATGGAATGCTACTCCGGTGCGAGCCGGTTTTTGAGGCGATTGAAAGTGTTAAAGCTAAGGATCCGGAAGCAAAAGTAATTATTCCTACTCCTGTAGGAGAAATTTGGAACCAAAAAATGGCTAGGAAATTCGCTACGGATACGCATTATATCATTCTATGTCCGCATTACGAGGGGTATGATGAGCGAATTCTCTCGATTGTGGATTATAAGATTTCGCTGGGGAAATATGTTTTAACAGGCGGGGAATTACCGGCATTAATTATAATTGATTCGGTTGTAAGATTAATCCCTGGAGTTTTAGGTGGAGAAAAATCGGCGGAGATTGAGTCATTTTCGGAAGGTGATAATTTGGAATATCCACAGTATACAAGACCAGAAGATTTTCGGGGAATGAAAGTACCAGATGTCCTGCTTTCAGGAAATCACGGTGAAATTGCAAAATGGCGCGAAGAACATTCGGGTAAGGCATGAATCTGTTTGACGATATAGAGAGTCTAAAAGGAGTGGGGCCAAAAACGGCGGAAGTTTTAAAGAAATACGGAATTCGAACAGTCCGAGATTTTTTCTACAATTTACCGCGAGATTATGAAAATTTTGAAACTCCTACCTCTATTTCTGAGATAAGACCTGGGAAAATCGTCATAAAGGGAAAAATCGATCAGTTAACAACTCGGCGAGCCAAAAAACGAAATATGTCAGTTACCGAGGGGGTGATTAGTGACAATACTGGGGCAATAAAAGTAGTTTGGTTTAACCAAGGCTATAGAATCAGACAGTTTTTACCTGGAAAAGAATATTATTTTACAGGAAATTTTGAGCTTAAAAATGGACGCTATAGCCTGATTTCGCCTTCGGCGGCTGAGGTAGCTGAAATCGATCTCAGAAACGGCCTAAACCCTATCTACGTGGCGCACGGGAGGTTAAAGTCGCGTGATTTTAGAAATTTAATCCGAAAATCGCGAGATAAATTTTCGCTCATCCCCGATCTTTTGCCTACAGCTAAACCCGGAACCCGAAAAAAAGCGCTTTTCACTGCGCATTTTCCAGATAATCTGAGTGTCATTAAGGGGGCAAGAGATTATCTGGCTTATGAAGAGTTGTTTGAGTTAATTTTAGCCTCAAAATTAAACAGAAGAGAAAATGAAAAATTAAAAGCGACTAAAATTCCGTTTTCAAAGGAAAAGGTCAGAGATTTAGTAGCGAATTTACCCTTTAAATTAACAAACGCACAGCGTTTAGCGGCTTGGGAAATTTTTCAGGATTTAGAGAAAGATGTGCCGATGAATCGACTATTGCAGGGAGACGTCGGTTCAGGTAAAACCGTGGTAGCAGCTCTAGGGGCATACGGGGCGATTCTCTCTGGCCATCAGGTTGCTTTGCTCGCGCCAACTGCGATTTTAGCTTCTCAACATTATGAAAATTTGAAAAAGCTATTAGAGCCTTTTAGAATTACCGTCGCGCTTTTAACGGGGGCAACTAAGGATAAGGCGGATTTAAAGAAAAACATCAAAAACGGGAAGATCAATTTAGTGGTGGGGACGCATGCGCTCTTAACAGATGACACGGAATTTTCGGATTTAGCCTTAGTCATAATTGATGAACAGCACCGTTTTGGGGTCGAACAGAGGCAAAAACTAGTCTTAAAATCGCCAAAATCGGTTGCCCCACATCTTCTAGCGATGACAGCTACGCCAATTCCGCGCTCTCTACAACTAACTGTTTTCGGAGATTTAGACGTTTCCATCTTAAATGAGCTACCAAAAGGAAGACAACCGATTACTACTTCTATCCTAGCGGAGATAGAGATAGGGGAGAAATTATATCCGAAAATGCGAGAAAATTTAAAAACAGGTAGTCAGATTTATTGGATTTGTAAGGCAATTGATGATAATCCAACTGCGGAAACTACCTCAGTTAAATCACGGTGCGAAAAATTAAAACGTGATTTTAGGGGGGCTAAAATTGAATTTTTACATGGTAGAATGAAGCCGGCGGAAAAAGATGAAATTATGGGGCGATTTTCAAGAGGTGAGACTAATATTTTAGTCTCGACTACGGTAGTTGAAGTCGGGGTAGACGTTCCAAATGCGACATTGATGGTAATTGAGAATGCGGAAGGGTATGGTTTAGCGCAGTTACACCAATTAAGGGGTCGCGTAGGGCGAGGTAAAAAGGCTTCGGCATGTTATCTTTTAACCACTGGAGAGACTATGCCTTCCCGAAGATTAAGGGAACTCGAAAAATCTACCGATGGTTTTTATTTAGCTGAGGTAGATTTAAAGATGCGGGGACCGGGCGAGATTTACGGAGTTTTACAACATGGTGCTCTCGATTTAAGAATTGCTTCTTTATCTGATACGAAGCTAATTCACCGGGCGCAAGCCGATGTGATGACTTTCTTGAAAAAACCGGAAAACATGTTAAAATATAAAGAGTTGATGAGTGGAATTACTAAATATCAACAGATTACAACCTTAAATTAAATTATGAGTGATATCAAAATTACATCTGGGATTTTTAGGGGAAGAAGTATTAAATCCCCTGATTCTAAATTAACGCACCCGATGGGGGCACGAGAAAAAATTGCGCTTTTTAATATGATTTCCGATTATTTACCAGGGGCAAAAGTTTTAGACGCTTTTGCTGGTTCGGGGGCATTAGGGATTGAGGCTTTATCAAGAGGAGCCTCGAAAGTAGTTTTGGTGGAAAAAAATCGCCAAATTGCCCAAATAATCAAGGAGAATTTGAAAAATTTAGATTGTAAGGAACAGGCTGAGGTTGAGATAAAAGATGTAAAAAATTTTCAAACTGGGGAAAAATTTAATTTAATAATTGCGGATCCACCGTACGATAAGTTCAGTACAACTGATTTAACTAATTTACCATCCCTTTTAGCCGACGATGGAATTTTAGTCTTATCACATCCGAAAGAGGCGCCAGAAATGACGGGACTAAAGTTAATCAAAACTAAAGTCTATGCGGGAGCATGTCTTTCTGTTTATGTTAAAATATAATATTGCCTTTTTAGCAAAAGTGTGATATAATGGGAACATAAGGAGTTTTATTATGTATTATCAAGCAGAGGCGGAGAAAAAAGAACGCCGAAAAATCATCGCTATAGCAACCATTGCGGTCATTTTGATTTTGATTCTGATCGTAGCGATTATCGTTGTAGCGACGAAGAAATCAGCTAAAACCAACATTAATACTACTGCCGAAAACTCTTCGTTTGAAGTAAAAGAAAATGAAGAAGAAAAAAGTTCCACTTCTGAGGTAGCAGAAACTAATAGCTCAGAGGAAACAGAAAAGAGTGAGTCTTCAACGGTCACCAATATCACAACCGAGACGACTAAATCTGAGGAGTCTTCAACGACTTCAGAATCTAGTTCATCTAGCTCTGCTAGTTCCTCTAGTGCATCTAGCTCGAGTGAAAGTTCTAGCAATTCTAACTCTAGCTCTTCTAGTAATACCGAAGAAAGTTCAGCGGCAAAAAAGACCGAAAAGGAAAGTGCTTCAAATGGTAGTATGCCAAGCACTGGTCCAGAAGAGGTCTTACCAGTAGCATTAATCGCTGGTGCGCTTGTGACCTATCTTTCTTCCAGAAAGTTAGCTAAAAAAGAAGCTTAAAAACTAGAAAATGAGCCCTTAACTAGGGCTCATTTTTGTGGTATAATTATTTTATGCCCGAGTGGTGAAATTGGTATACACGTATGCCTTAGGAGCATATGCCTTATGGTGTGCAGGTTCAAGTCCTGTCTCGGGCACCACAATAAAAAGTGTTAGTGCAAGTGGTCAGAACAATGCTTGTGGTTGAATATGGTAATTGTAACAGGCGAGTCAGAGGTCTCGAGCAAGCGGTAGCATTCCTCTTTTAAACATTCAATTGGTCCTGAATATTCATCATTTTCTTCGACACAAACGATATCGATTCGACACCGACTAGGGTCGGGATTTTTTTCGGTGAACGCTATGGCAGCTAACTTTTCGCCTTGGTAGCAAAAGACAGTTTCGTAGTCTTCGCCAAAGTAAAGACTAGGAAATTCTGAGCCTCTAAAAAACGTATAGACTGGAGTCTTATATCTCAGCTTTCCTTTAACAATTCTGCGCTTTCTTTCCACTTTCATCACACTCCTTAAGGTACAATTTGTTCTACCTAAATTATAGCATATTTTCAAAATTGTAAAAATATGTTATAATAAATTTATGGTCGTTGAGACCCGTATTTTTTCAGAAAGGTTGGTAGAGAAGAATGCCGAAGAGTCATGATTCAGATTGGGAAAAAATTGAGGAAGAAAATTTATTTCGCCGGAAACAAGAAGCATGGAAGGAATTTGATTTAGCACGTGAACAAACTAAAGAAGCATATCGTAAAATGCAAGTAGCTTGGGAAGAACGCATACAAGCTAGAGAAGTAATGAACCATGAGTTTAATCTTCGTAAGGCGGCGTTTGAGCAGTTGGATAAAATTTGGAAGGAATATTGCGAAATTAGAGATACTAATAATGCTCTAATCGAGATTACCAAAATTGAAGCCGATGCTCATCATCAAAAGATGAAAGAATGTTTCAATTTAGCAGGCGAGGCCTATCGTGCTGGCAGAAAATCAGAAGCGACGAGATGGTCAAAAGAAGGACACGAGTATAAAGAAAAACGCGATCGACTGAATATGGAGATTAAACAACTCGGAACTATTATTCGTAATGCGAGAGATTACGCAAAATCAATTTCTCCAAAAGTTGATTCGAATCCGTTTCGGCAGGCAAGAGCAATATATGATGAGGCAAAGGCTGAACATGAAATCGCCTTGGCGGAATTTAAGAATAAAAAGGACCGCAAAGAGTGGTTAGACACCCAATTTAAAGAACTCGATAAAGCCTATAAACAACTGAAATAATAACTTTCTGAAAATATTCATAAAATCTAGGGCCGGTAAAACCGGCTCTTTTTTTAAAATTAAAGTTTTATGCTATAATCGTAAGCAGCATGGGGAAAATTGCAAAGTACTTAAATCAGTTGACGGTTGGAAATGTTTTTGATAATCCAGAAATCCTCGAACAATATTCAACGGACCATTCGGTTTTAAAAATCAAACCAAAATTTGTAGCTTTTCCAGAATCAACTGAAGATATCCGAAAACTAATGCGATTTTTTAATCAATTAGCCAATAAAGATATTAAAGTAGCGTTGACGGTTAGGGGCTCAGGTCTAAGTGAGGGCGGAGAAAGCCTGACTAATGGTTTAGTAATTTCGATGGAAAAACTCAACCAAATGCTAGAGATTGATCCGCACGAAAGATTAGTCCGGGTTCAAGCCGGGATAACTTTAAAAGAACTAAATACTGCACTTTCGGTTTCGGGTTTAATGATACCGATTGATGGGAGAGATGGTGAAACAATTGGTGGTTTAATTTCGAACTACCCGAGTGATGAAAGTGCTGGAAAATACGGCGGAATTTATAATTTCGTAGAAAGAATTGAAGTAGTTTTAGCTAATGGTGAGTGCTTACAAACGAGTCGTCTGAGAAAATATACCGTGGCGAAAAAAGCGGTAGAAAAGTCTTTTGAAGGGACAATTTACCAAAAAATAGTTAAATTAATCCATGATAATGAAAAACTACTGACCGAGATTAACGAAAAGAATCGATCTCTAGCGGGCTACCCAATGATTGCAAAAGCTTCAAAGCGTGAAACCCTCGATTTAATGCCTATCTTTTTTGGCGCGGAAGGGACGCTTGGTGTTATTTCCGAAGTAATTCTAAAAGCTGTGCCTTTAAGGAATCAGCCTACCCGCATCGTGGCGACCTTTAAAGAAATTGACCAAGCTCTCAAATATCTTGAGAAAATTAACGAATTAAAACCACGCAAATTAAATCTTTATGATTTAAAAATCATCATGAAGGCGAAAGAGTCTGGGAAAAATCTGGATGGTGTAATTAGAAAATTAGAAGACGGATTTACGGTTTTTGCGAGTTTTGATGAAAGAGGTAATGGTAATTTAAAAAAGATTATGTCTATGCGCGAAGAATTCCCTCGCAACGCTAAATTTATTTTTGAATCTGATGAGAATCGTCTGATTTTGAACGAATTTGAAAATGCACTGACTAATTATTTGAACTATGTAAAAAATGGTGAACGGGTGCCGGTTTTGACGGACTTTTATTTGCCAAGTTGGAACTTAAAAAACTTCTTAGGCGATCTCGAAATCTTAAAAGAAAAATTGAATTTAGAATTGGAAATATTTGGTTCTTATGCTTCATCTATTTATAGTCTAAGGCCAGTGTTTAATTTGGAGGATGCAGATTTTAATAAGAAACTAGTAACCTTCTTAAGAGCGGGGGCCTATATTATTGAACGACAGGGCGGGACATTAACTGGCGGAACGCCGGAAGGACGCCTAAAGGCCGTAGTAACTAACACAAAGATGTCGGAAGCCGAAAAGAATCTATATCTGGAAATTAAACGTATTTTCGATCAAAATGAAATTTTAAATCCAGAAATTAAATTGGGTGCAAATTCAAAATTCACCTTAACGCATCTTCGTACTATAAATCAACCTAGAATTATGATATAATTTAGATAAATAGAGGAGTGATTTATGAAAACTACAGTGAAAAAGCTGTCTGATTCACGCATTCAAATTACAGTAACGTTGGATGCGAAGGATTTAAAACCGGCACGAGAAAAGGCGCTGGAAAAATTAGCTAAAGAAGTCAAGGTTGAAGGTTTTAGAAAAGGCAAAGTCCCAACTGAAGTAGCGGCAAAATTTATTCCAGAAAATGATTTAAATGCTGAGACGATTGATATTGCGGTTAGAAGTACGGTGATTGAAGCCTTTAAGAAGGAAGAAAAATCGCCGCTGGTCTTACCAAATGTTAATGTAACGAAATATGTGCCGGGCGAACTGGCTGAATACACGGCAACAGCTGATATTATTCCGGAAATTAAATTGGGTGATTTTAAAAAACTTGAGGTGAAAAAGACAGAAGTAAAAGCTTCTGAAAAAGATATTAAACAGATTTTAGAAAACTTAGCTGAATCGTTTGGTGAGAAAAAAGTGACTAGACGTCCGGCCGAAAAAGGCGACGAAGTAATCATTGATTTTGTAGGCAAAAAAGATGGCGAAGCCTTTAAGGGTGGTTCGGCGAAAGATTATCATTTGAAACTTGGTTCGGGAGCGTTTATCCCAGGATTTGAAGACGGGATCGTCGGGCATGAACCGGGCGATAAATTTGATTTAAAGTTGACTTTCCCGAAAGATTATGGTGTAAAAGATTTGGCTGGAGCTAAGACGGTTTTTGAGGTTTTACTCAAACAAATTAACGAAATAAAAAAAGCAGCGATTGACGACGAGCTAGCGAAAAAATGTGGTCCATTTAAGACTTTGACTGAGCTAAAAAAGGATATTGAAAAAAACCTTAAAGCCCAAGATGAACATAAGGCCGTAGAAAAGTTTAAAGATGATTTAGTAAATGCGTTAGTAAAGAAGTCGAAAGTGCCAGCGCCGGAAATTTTGATTGATGATCAAATGCGCATTATTAAAGAAGATATGACGAGGAATGCGGCTTCGCAAGGGATGAGTTTTGAAGAATATTTAGAAAAAAATGATGAAAGTTTAGAAAACTGGGAGAAAGAAGCGCGAAAAATTGCGGAAATTCGCGTGAAGGCTTCGCTTGCTTTACAAACTTTAGCAGTCGAGCAAAAAATTACTGTTCCTGATGAAGAAGTAGCGGCAAAAATTGCCGAGCTAAAGGATGTTTATAAGAAATCTCCGGAAGCTTTAAAGAATTTGAAAAATCCAAATGTGAAAATGGACATTAAAAACCGCATGATTATTGAGAAAACCTTGGATTTTCTAGTAAAAGCCAATAGCTAGACTATATATAATATATATGGTTTTATAGACATTTAGGGAAAGGTGTGGTATAATAAGATTAAGAGTTTCGGCTTGTTTGTGATTGCTGTAAAACAAATGGGCACCATATTATCAATAATTAAGAGGAAATTTTAATGCCAACTATTAATCAGTTGATTCGCAAGCCCAGAAAAAAGGCGGCGAAAAAATCGAAATCTCCAGCGCTTGGTTCAATTATTAATACCTTAAAAACTAAGCGTTATGAAAAGGCTGCGCCTTTGAAACGTGGAGTATGTATCAAAGTGACAACGAAAACCCCGAAGAAACCAAACTCAGCGATGCGAAAGGTCGCCAGGGTCCGTTTGACTAATGGTCAGGAAGTTTGGGCCTATATCGGCGGAGAAGGACATAACCTTCAGGAACACGCAGTAGTATTAGTGCGTGGCGGCAGAGTGCCAGATCTTCCAGGTGTACGTTATCACATCGTACGTGGGACGTTGGATTTACAAGGCGTTCAAAACCGCAAACAAGGTCGCTCTAAATACGGGGCGAAGAAGGAGGGTAAGTAGTTATGCCACGTAAAACCACAAAATCGTTAGTCCGAAAAGTAAATCTAGATCGAAAATATCAATCGATTTTGGTGCAACGCCTAATCAATAAGTCAATGCTAAACGGGAAGAAACAAGTCGCGGAGCGCGCAGTTTATGCAGCAATCGAAGGAGCGGCGAAGAAATTAAAATCTGAGAACCCGGTTGAGGTGCTTGAAAAAGCTATTGCGAACATTTCGCCAGATTTTGAAGTCAAATCTCGTAGAGTTGGTGGGGCTAACTACCAAATTCCATTCCCAATTGCGGGACACCGCCAATTACACTTTGCTTTCTCGTGGTTGGTCCAATGTGCGAGAGCACGAAGCGGCATGCCTTATGCTAAACGACTAGAAGCGGAAATTGTAGACGCCTACAATGAAACCGGTGCAGCGTTCAAGAAGAAGGAAGATTGCCACAGAATGGCGGAAGCAAACCGCGCCTTTGCGCATTTTGCACGCTAAAACCTAGTAATGAAACTAGCATAAGATTGAGTTGGAAAATAGTTCCAACTCAATTTTTGTTTTTTATTCTTTGAGAATTGAAATGGTTGTGCTATAATAGGCATAAGTAGAATTAGGAGGCAAAAATGGTAAAGGTTGCGATTAACGGCTTTGGCAGAATTGGCCGGAACGCATTAAAAATCTTGTTGGAAAGACGCGACGTCCAGGTCGTGGCTATTAATGATATTACTGACGCAAAAACCTTAGCACATCTTCTAAAATATGATTCCTCTTATGGAACCTATGATAAAAAAGTTTCTTCGACCGAGAATTCTTTAATCGTGAATACGCGAGAGATTCCGGTATTTGCAGAAAAAGATCCGACTAAATTACCTTGGAAAAAACTAGATGTCGATGTCGTAATTGAATCAACGGGCTTCTTTACAAAACCAGAAGACGCCAAAGCGCATCTTACAGCCGGAGCGAAGAAAGTTGTAATTTCGGCGCCAGCAAAGGGCGAAGGTGCAAAAACTGTAGTCCTAGGCGTTAATGAAGATGTCGTAGAAAAATCAGATAAAATCCTTTCAAATGCTTCTTGTACGACTAACTGTATTGCGCCAATTATGAAAATTTTGGAAGATAAATTCGGTATTGATAAGGCAATGATGACAACGGTTCATTCTTATACTGGGTCGCAGAGAATTCTGGATGCGCCGGCAAAAGATTTACGTGAAGCGAGAAGTGCAGCAGAAAACATCGTACCGACTTCGACTGGGGCTTCTAAAGCGGCGGCCTTAACTGTACCAAGCTTGATGAATAAGTTTAATGGGCTTTCAATTAGAGTACCAACCCCAGTAGTATCGTTGTCTGATATTACAGCGGTCCTGAAACAAAATACGACGAAGGAAGAATTAATACAAGTTTTCAAAAAAGCGGCCAAGGAACCTTACTATGAAGGGATTCTTGGTGTGACGGAAGAAGAACTAGTTTCGTCAGATTTTATTGGAGATCCGCATTCTTGTATTGTTGATTTGCCGCTAATTGACGTTGTAGGCGGAAACATGGTGAAAGTGGTAGCTTGGTATGACAATGAGTGGGGTTATTCTAATCGGCTGGTTGAACTAACGGTAGATTTTGGGAAAGAGGACTAATGAATATTTATATTGGTGCAGATTATCGCGGGTTTGAGAAAAAGCAGAGGGTATTAGATTTTTTGGCGGGCGAAAATTGTAACGTGACGGATGAGGGGGCTTATACATACAATGAGGGCGATGATTTTAATGATCCAGCCGTTGCGGTCGCTAAGGCTGTGCGAGAAGATTTAGGTGCATTTGGAATTTTAATTTGTGATTCTGCGCACGGAGTAACAATCCAAGCAAACCGTTTTAAGGGTATCCGAGCGGCACATTGCGACAGTGAAGAGTCAGCTAAACTGGCCCGAGAGCATGACGATGCTAACGTGCTATGTTTGTCGGCGCAATTTTTAGACGAAGAAAAAATGCGCAATATTATTAAAACATTTCTTGAAACAAGTTTTCAAAATATTGAGCGCCGAGTGAGGCGAATTAATCGTTTAGACGAAAGAGAGGATTATGATTAGAACAGTTTCAATTGTCCCAACAGTTTTAACTGATAACAAACAAGATTATCGGGCCCAGGTCGAAAGGATTAACGTCTTTACTAGACGAGTACAGATTGATATTACTGATGGAGTTTTTGCGCCTGTAGAAACGCTTGATATTACAAATGTTTGGTGGCCAAAAAATTGGGAGGCAGATTTACATTTGATGGTAGCAAAACCATCAGAACATTTAGATACGGTCTTAAAACTAGGCCCTTCACTTTGTATTTTACACGCTGAAGCAAGCGAAGATTTAACGCCAGCCTTCAGTACTTTACATGAAGCCGGAATTAAAGTCGGAGTGGCGCTTTTACCGTCAACTTTCCCGGGACTCGTAAAAAATTATATTGAAATGGCAGATCACGTTTTAATTTTTGCTGGACAACTTGGTATGCAAGGCAGTCCTGCGGATTTGATGCAAATGGAAAAAATTCCGCTAGTCAGAAATATGAAACCAGAAGTAGAAATTGGTTGGGACGGTGGAGCCAATATGACTAACGTGAGAGCTTTAGCTCATGCGGATCTTGACGTGATTAATGTTGGGTCAGCAATTGCTCTAGCAGATGATCCAGCTGAAGCTTTCCAACAATTAGTAGCCGAAATTGATAAAAATGGAGTAGTACTGTAAATGGCAAGAATAGTGTCTTTAGGGTCGGCATTACAGGACATTTATCTAATTGACCAACACGATTTAGCTCCAACCGAAATCGGCGATGCAGCGATTTTAGGTAAGGTTTTGGTTGGTTCGAAAATTGATATCGACAAAATTTCTTACGAAGTGGGTGGAGGCGGAGTGAATTCAGCCATTACGTTTGCACGACACGGACACGAAGCGATTTTTATTGGCAATGTTTCTTATGATCCAGCCGGAGCGGCAATTGTTAAAGTTTTAAATCAGGAAGGCGTTGATAGTAGTTATGTTAACTTCTTGGAAAGAAAGACGACCGGAACTTCTATCATTTTATTAGACGCTAGGAGCGGAGAGAGAACAATTCTGACTTACCGGGGAGCTTCGGAGCAATTTGGTAATTTTTCGGAAAGGGACTTAGATTTAATATATCCAGATTGGCTTTATGTAACGACTTTGAGAGGAGACTTAGATACTTTAGAAAGATTCTTTAAGCATGCAAAAAAAATGAATGCTAAGATTATGTTTAATCCGGGCATTAAAGAGCTTGAGGAATCGAAAAAACTCATTAGTTTATTAAAATATGTTGACGTTTTGAACGTAAATAAATCTGAAGCAGCAAGAATTGTACCAGGAACGGTTTTAACAGAGCTTTTGTATCATTTAAATAATTATGTTGAGACCGTGATTATTACGGATGGAGCAATGGGCGGAATTGCTGGTAATGGTAAAGAAACTTATCGATTTGGTATTTATGAAGACACACGGATTAAGGATGCAACTGGCGCGGGAGATGCGTTTGGCTCAGGATTCTTAGCGCATTTAGCAGCAGGAAAACCTTTCAAGAGCTCACTGGTGTTTGCATCAGCTAATTCGACTTCAGTGGTCTCAAAACTGGGAGCGAATAAAGGAATCCTAAGCGGGCGAGAACAACTACACCTTATGCCAATACAAAAAATATAAAGGAGCAAGATGTTACAGGCAGAAGAAGAATTTTTAAAGAAGATGTCCATTGCGGACCTCGAGCGGGCAAACGCCTATGCAAAAGATTTAAGTAGAGGATTACAAATCGTGCGGTCCTTTCCGCAAGGTGTGACGATTTTTGGTTCAGCAAGATTGCCACAAGACGATAAGTATTGCCAAATGGCTTATAGATTAGGTGGTTTATTGGCGCAGAATGGACATGCGGTAGTAACGGGTGGGGGGCCAGGAATTATGGAGGCGGCGAGCCACGGAGCTTACGAAATTGGCGGAAGAACGATTGGACTAAATATTACCCTTAAACATGAACAGCATCCGAATCCATATTTAACAGATTGTTTAACTTTTGAATACTTTTTCGCGAGAAAGGTTTCGCTAGCGATGGCGTCAAAAGTTTTTGTATTTTTCCCGGGCGGTTTTGGAACGATGGACGAGCTTTCAGAAATTTTATGCTTAATGCAGGAATCAAAAATGCCGAAAATGCCAGTGTTTTTGATTGGTAAATCCTTTTGGAAGGCTCTCGATAAGCTCGCCGGGAAAATGATGATGATGAAATTAATCGGCATGAAAGACACTGGAATTTTTACGATTACGGATGATTTAGAAGAAGTCGTAAAAGCGGCTAATAAAATTGGACACCCTAAAATTGCTGAGAATTTTTACGATGGCTTTCGTGAAGCCTCAGCTATTATGAAAAGCTAATTTAAAATGGATTTGATAGCCCTAATCTAGAATTTTGTTCGGCAATACGGATTAGTTCATTGTATTTGGCGATACGCTCAGAACGGGAGAGAGAACCAGTTTTGATTTGACCGGTGCCTAGCCCGACAGCGAGATGAGCAATGGAAACATCTTCAGTCTCGCCGGAGCGGTGAGACATGATAGTCCTATAACCGGCTTTTTTAGCCATTAAGACGGCGTCGATAGTTTCGCTGAGTGTGCCGATTTGGTTGGGTTTAATTAAAATAGCGTTTGCGACGCCCTCATTAATCCCGCGCTCTAATAATTTAGTATTGGTAACAAATAAATCATCGCCTACTAATTGAATCTTGGAACCCAGTTTTTCTGTCATAATTCGCCAATTCTTCCAATCGTCTTCAGCTAAACCGTCTTCGATTGAAACGACTGGGTAGTTTTCAATAATCCAACTATACCAATTAATCAGGTCGTCTGCGGATTTCCAGTCACCGTTAGTTTTTAAAACGTAATGATCCTCGTCATAAAATTCAGTTGCGGCAATATCCATAGCGATTGCTATGTCCTTGCCCATTTTGTAACCGATTTTTTCGACAGCGGCTTTAATACATTCTAGAGGCTCATTATTACCTTCGCGCACCTTCGGAGCATAACCGCCCTCATCGCCAACGGTAGTTGGATAATCTCTTTCTGCTAGGACTGCTTTTAGGGCATGGAAAACTTCGGCACCCATCCTGACGGCATTAGAAATATGGCTAGCCGAAAGTGGCATAATCATATATTCTTGAAAATCGGTCGCCCAAGCCGCATGTTCTCCACCGTTCATCACGTTCATCATTGGCATAGGAATTGACATTTGATCTTCAGTACCAGCTAGTTCAGCAATATATTGATAAAAGGGCAGGTTTTTCGCTTTCGCATTGGCTTTAGCATTAGCTAAAGAAACCGCTAAAATAGCATTGGCGCCAAGGGAGGATTTATTTTCGGTTCCGTCTAATTCGAGCATCATTTCATCGACTGTACGTTGGTCGGAAGCATTATTAACTAGAACATCACGAATTTTAGAGTTTACGTTCCAGACGGCTTTTAAGACGCCTTTACCGTGATAGTTAGTTTTATCGCCATCGCGAAGCTCGAGAGCCTCTTTTGAGCCAGTCGAAGCACCTGAAGGGACAATCGCCCTACCAAAACCACCATTTTCTAAATAAACTTCGGCTTCGACAGTTGGATTTCCTCTAGAATCAAGCACTTGTCTAGCTTTAATGTCACTAATTGTAAAATTATCCATAAACATATTATACCAAAATCAAAAAACTTGTGTTAAAATGTAATTAAGAATAAATTTAAAGGAGTTTTTTATGAATGAGAATTCTGGGGAAACACCAAATCCCTTGAACCCAAATCCAGGCGTGGGAAATGGCTCCAGACCGGGAACGCTGGATGCTAAGCCAGCCGGACCGGCGATGCCAGCGGCTGGGCCTACAAATGTGGCTTCAGTACAAGCTACACCGGCTATGGAAGCAGTAGAACCACTGCCAACTGAAAAAAAGAAAAAGACAGGACTAATCGTCGGAATAATAATTGCTTTATTCCTCGCTATTGGCTGTGGAGTAGCGGCAGCATTAATGGTGATGAAACCAGGCACTGGCGATCCAGTGGCGGCCGCATTTAATAAAATTATGTCTGGCCAGGCACCGGCTAATGTTATCGCAAATGGGACCATCAACGTCGCAATTAACAA
This sequence comes from Candidatus Nanosyncoccus sp., assembly GCA_045615385.1. GTDB lineage: Bacteria > Patescibacteriota > Saccharimonadia > Saccharimonadales > Saccharimonadaceae > Nanosyncoccus. Next base: position 30,003 of record JAZLES010000002.1, read on the forward strand.
CGATGAATCTCCTGTGACCAACTTAAAGCTTGATTTGGATGCAGGTGTGATGACAAATTCACTCATTAATTCTTCGGCGGCGACTTTAACAGCTACTTTAAAGAATGTGGGTGATGTAACGGTAAAGCTGAGCGAAATGCGAGCGACGGAGAACGAAATTTATTTGAAAGTCGACGGATTAGTAGATGCAGTGACAAAATCCGGCTTATTACAATTATTACTAAATACTAGTACTCAAAATACAATTAATGATGTGGTAGATTGTGATACAGAGTATGGGTGTGCAGTAGAGGATGAAGAGGCCATCTTGGAAGATGATGAGGAAGAAGATTTAGAGGAGGAAGTGGTTCTTGATGCTGAAGAAGATACCTCCTTAATTTCACAATACACAACCTATTTATCTGGAGTCTTAGAAATTGTAGACGGCGAATGGATTAAGATTTCAATGGATGACATCGAAGAGTTAACAGAAGGTAATGCGTCAGAAGCGACTGAATGTTTAACTAATTTAGCAAATGACATTAGCCAAAACCGCAATGTCTTAGCAGAAATGTACAATAAGAATGCCTTTATCGGTTCGGCTAGCGGTGAGGTAACGGTTGCGAAAAAGAATGATCCGATTTATCAAGTTGCGTTTGATCAAGAAAAATTAGCAGGTTTTATAGCTGATTTAGATGGATCTGAAATTATGGCCAATTTAAATAAGTGTCAATCGAAAAATGGCGAGGGTACACTCAGTCTTTCAGATAATCAAGAAGAAATTATTGAAGATTTGTCTAAATTACCAGCGATTTACGTTGAGGTGAATGGCAACAACGATATTACTAGATTATATTCAACTTTGAGTTCGGATGATTTCTCTGCTACTGTTGATTTAGGATTTAGCTATCCTGCCAACATCAATGTAGCGGAACCTGGTGAATATACTGGTATTAAGGATATTATCCAGCAAATTTCTACGCGTCTTTATAGCCTCTAACTTGACTTTTTAGGTAAAGTGTGCTATAATTAAAGAATGGATGCTTTGCTGAAACAAAAACTAAATAAACTTCCGGTGGAACCGGGAGTTTATTTTCATAAAAATAAAGCGGGAGAAATTATTTATGTGGGAAAAGCGGCGGTTTTAAAAAATCGGGTCAGACAGTATTTTCAAAAAACTAAAAAGGATCCGAAGACGGAAGCTTTGGTAGCGGAAATCAGTGACACCGACTGGATTACGGTTGATACGGAAATGGACGCCCTGTTTTTAGAGTCTGAGATGATTAAGAGATATAAACCGAAGTGGAATATTCTACTCAGAGACGATAAGACAGTGTCTTACGTGAGAATTAACTTTAATGACGAGATACCATATGTGAGTTTTACGCGCAATCCAATTGACGATAAAGCGACTTATATTGGTCCGTTTTATGGGAAAACGGCGGTAGAGCGAGCAGTGAGGATTCTGCGACGGGTTTTCCCATATTACGATAGACCTTATACGGGGAGAAAAACTTTAAATACGGATTTAGGGTTAACGCCAGGGATTGAAATTAATAAAACTACGGCAAAAGATTATAAGCGAAACTTGAGGAAATTAGTACGCTACTTAGAAGGTGATCGCGAAAAATTGTTAAAAGATTTAGAAAAAACCATGAAGGAAGAGGCGAAAAAAGGTAACTATGAACTAGCAGCAGAAGCAAGGGATCAATTATTTGGACTGAAAGAACTAAAAAAGAAAATTGTGTTCTCGGACAAAGAATTCTTAGACATTTCTTCCGATCAGGCCCTAAGACAATTACAGGAGCTTTTAAAACTACCTGAGCCGCCACGCCGGATTGAAGGTTACGATATTTCGCATCAATCGGGAGAGAATACGGTCGGAAGTATGGTAGTATTTTTAAATGGAACGGCGGCGAGGAGCGAATATCGTAAATTTAAGGTTCGCACTAGTAAGAATGATGACTTAAAAAGTATGCAAGAGGTGCTAACTAGACGTTTAAAACATCCGGAATGGGATTTTCCGGATTTAATTATTCTAGATGGAGGGGTCAATCAAGTTAAAGCAGTTTTGCCACTAGTAGAACCATATCATATACCAGTAATCGGAAGAGATAAATCGGGCGATCATAGTAAATCGGCCAAAGTAAGATTAGTAATACCAGACAGCCCAATGGTCGAGCTGACCTCAAGTTCCCATATCGCTCGGTTGATTGCAAGGGTAGATGAGGAGTCGCACCGATTCGCGATAACCTACCATTCTTTACTTAAACGAAAAAATATGCTAAAGTAGAGATAGGAGTTATTTTATGCAAATAGGAAGCTTTTTAGAAGTATTGACATTCATTTCAGCAACTTTAGCAATCATTTTGATTTTATTACAGCAACGCGGTGCGTCGCTAGGAGCGGGATTCGGCGGTTCTAGCGAATTATATACTACAAGAAGAGGACTAGAAAAGTCTTTATTTGTAGCAACAATTGTATTCGTGGTTATATTCGCATCATCAATCTTAGGACTATTATTAATTCCGGCATAATATGGTAAATTCTTTCAAAAAGCGTGGGCAAAAATTGATTCGAAACTTTTCGCGAGCTTCAATTCGGGTAAGCGAAGAGGGTAAGGAACATATCAAGGAAAACTTGGTTGAAAGAATTTCCCATATTGGGAATATCCGACTTTTGATTTTTGAGTGGGTTTTACTCGTGGCAGCCTTAATTATGTTATCAATTACCCAAGCTTTTTGGTTTGGCAATTCCTATGCGGGAAACGTCTTTACCCCAGGCGGAACCTACACGGAAGCTACACTCGGCGGAGTCAATTCCTTAAATCCACTATTTGCTACAACTAATAGCGAAAAAACCTTAAGTCGGTTAATGTTTGCAACAATTGCGACAATTGACTATTCTGGACATCCAGGGATTGGGCTAGCGGAGTCAATTTCACCAAGCGAGAACGGTAAAGTTTGGACGGTGAAATTGCGTGATAATTTGAAATGGTCAGACGGTGAACCTATCACAAATGAGGATGTAATTTTTACAGTTGAATTGATCAAAAACCCAGCCGTCAGCTCAATTTATAATGTAAACCTTTCAAACGTAAAAGTCTCTGAAAATGAAGACCAAGAATTAGTATTTAAATTACCTTCGGCTTATGCGGACTTTATTTCAGCTTTGGTCATACCAGTGGTGCCGAAGCATATTTTAGGAGAAACCGATCCGAAGACTTTAGCAGAAAACAGTTTTTCAACCGCTCCGGTAACTTCAGGAGCTTTTGCTTTTAATGCAATACAAACGACACCAAATAGCGAGGAAAAAACGATTTATTTAACCGCTAACGTTAATTATTACAAAGGCAAAACGATGCTAAATAGTTTTGCTGTTCATACATATGATAGTAAAGAAAATATTATTCAGGCCTTGAACGCTGGCTCAGTAACGGGAACGGCAGAGCTTTCGGATGCGGATGTGGGCGAGATTACTTCTGGACAAATTAACCAAAAAGATTCTAGCCTAAATTCAGGAGCATTTATCTTCTTCAATACGGCGAGTGAAAAAGTCAAAAATGTGAATTTAAGAGCAGCAATTCGACAGGGAATTGATATTAAACAAATTCGTGAGGCAGCACCGGAAACTTTGCCTCTAAATTATCCGCTCTTAAGCTCCCAGATTGCCCTAACGTCTTATCCGGAAATCCCAGGTTATGATTTCGAGGGGGCAAAAGAGCGTATTACTGAACTAACTAGTGAAGAAACCCCTCCTTTAAATATTGTAACAGTTAATTCGGGCTATTTACCGGAAGTAACTAACACGCTGGCTCAAGAACTGGAAAAATTAGGACTAAAGGTTAATGTTTCGGTTAATGAAGAAAACCAAGAATTTATTACTAATACTATTGCTAAAAGAAATTATGATATTTTAGTTTACGAAATTGAGTTAGGGGCGGACCCAGATTTGTTGCCATACTATCATTCTTCTCAGGCTTCCGCTTCGGGCTTGAATTTATCAAATTATCGTAATACTTTAGTAGACGATTTATTACTAGGAGCGCGTGATACGATAGACACGAGTTTAAGAGTAAAAAAATATGAAACTTTCCTAGAATATTGGGTAAACGAAGTGCCAGCGATTGCTTTATACCGACCGAATTTAACCTATTATTATAATAAAAATGTGCGGACTTTTGGGAACGACGTTAGACTAGTGACGGCATTAGATCGGTTCACAGATATTAACATGTGGGCCGTAACGAAGGACACGAGAGATAAGACGCCATAAAAAATGGTGCGCCAAAAGCGACAACTTTTGAACACATTTATAATATATCATATTGGTTCTTAGAAAACCAAAATTGTGCTATTTTTAGACTGCCGAAAACTTCCGCCACCGATAGAACTAAACGGATACGGGAGGCGTGCTATTTGTATTAAGTATCTAAAGGCAATAGCATTTGGACATTGTAATAATAAAATTATGGGATACTGATAGACAATTATTTAATTGGAAAGCCTAGTTTAATCTAAATCAAAAAGCATTCGCATGATAGCTAAAACATCGTGTTGATGTTTTTTGCTTAGTATTCCGAAAATCTTAAATAGTTCAAGAGATAGTTTTGCTTCATCTTCTTTAATTATCCACTTGCTACATTCTTTTGGTTCAAGCATTCTGCTTAACGGCTCTTTGCTAAATGATAATTCTGTTATTGGAATACAGACATATAGCATTGGCTGAACGCCAACGCCTCTTTGCTTTTCTCTATTCATTACTTCTGAATAAATGTCATATTTTCCGAATTTATGAACGATAAGCGGATAGGCGACTTTCATTTCATAAAAATCAATATCATTGATTGTTGTTTCTATTGGATTCGTTCTTGTAATCCTCATTGAATCAATAGTATCTATAAGGTTATTGTCTGGAATCGCTTGAATATAATCATAAGTTTCTTTTATTTCGTCATCACTCAAAAGACCTAACTTATAAGAATAGAAAAGAATTTCGCTCAGCTCGTAAGCAAACTTTACTTCGCTCTTATAATTTTCGAATGTTTTATCTGATAGAGTGGTTTTATCAATATTATCTTTAGTAGCAAGCATATCGTATCCGATTTGCCATTCGACATAGCATTTCTGGCTCAGTTTTTCTTGTCTAGCCGCTACTGGGTTTCCGTATTCTCCGAAAAATGTTCTTGTTTTAATTCTAATTTTGCCTGTCGGTTGAGTCATCGGTAGGCTTACGGCTAAATTCTTTCCGTCATATTCGATTTTTGCGTTTTCTGTTGCCATACTATTCCTTTCTAACAATAAGTTAATACTTTTTTAATATAATTTACGACTCTATTTTCATCTTCGTTAGTGGGTTTTTCACAACTGCCAAATACATCTTGGTGGTCGAATTTCGATATGGCAATTGCGCTATCAATAATATTACCAAAATCTTCTTTTATAAAAGGAACATCAAAATTACCCATAAAATATGGTATAGTGGCGTATTTCTTGAAACAGTCAATATAGCAATAATATCCTAGCTTTTCTGGATTTACATCTACAGCATTTGCTACTCTATCCTTGATAAATGTCCTACTTCTGTTGAGGGCGTTTATATCTCTCAAAGTATAGAAAAGTATTTCCTGAGAATATCTTATGTTGTGCGGATACTTTTGGATATAATTAGCAACATAATCTCGCTTGCTTAGATTAAAAACTCTGCCCTCTACAGTTTGAAAATTGAACTTCTGGACATCACTATACTTTATCCCATTACCACGATTCCTTTTATAAAGCGCCATAATAATTGGAAAGCCGTTAAACTTAGAAGTATTGGCGAATTCTTGGCTACTAAAAATGATGTGCTTTTTTATAGAGTAATTGTTGAAAAACCTACTTCCTAGTCTATAGTTTGCTCGCTTTATTAAATACGAAAGAGGGTGTAGTATCAAAACATAATCGGCATTTAATTTATTATAAGACAACAATGAAGAAATGCCTAAATCTCTTGTTGTTAAATCTTTATCCATTTGAACACTGTTGTTCTTTATCTTTTGATTGATTATAGAAGTAGTGTCATTATAGGGCGGATTACCAACGATGATGAGCTTATCACTATCGGCTATTTCAAATTGCTTTCGGTCAACATTGGATAAAGAATTCTTATTAAATAGCTTAACGAAAGGAAATGCACTGGGAATCATCTCTATAGCTTTTGAATCTATGTCGTTGCCGATGTATTTGTTATTTTTGAAGAATTGCGAAAGCTCGAAGAAAGCACCGTAGCCGCAGGAAGAATCTAGTATTATATAGGAATCATCTATCCCCTCCGTTTTAAGCCACTCTCCAGCGAGCATTACATATTTATACGGAGTATAAAAGCTACCTAAATTAACAATGTCTTTATGGCAAAGATGTTGAGATTTATTTAGGTTCATTATTACCTCCGCAATTAACTTTAGTATTACTTACTATTATAACTTATTTTGATAAAAACAACCCCTTCGGGGTTCTTTTTATTTGCTGGTGCGCCTGACTAGACTCGAACTAGCACAGCCGTGAATATGGCCACTACCACCTCAAGGTAGCGTGTCTACCAATTCCACCACAGGCGCACGTGATTATTATAACATATTTTCTTCAGAATAAATGATTATTCAAAAAATTTGGGAAACTATGCTATAATAAAATAAGCAATAAAGGAGGTAGATGAAAAAAAATATTTTGAGAGTTTTGTTATTTAGCGTAGTTCTAAGCTTAGGTTTTTTGGTAGCAAATACTTATGCTGAAGATGAGACTGAAACGATTAATTCCGGTACAAGTATCAGTTTAACCCCAGTAAGTCAAATGCTTCTGCTCTCTTCCGATTCTACGTATGACAATACTTTTAAGGTAACCAATGATGGTGATACCGAAATGAAAATAAATGTCTATGTTGCGCCTTTTTCTTACGTTTATTCTGAAGATGATGATTTATACGAATTAGGCTATACTAATGAAAATAATTATACCCAGATTACACGATGGATTAAAATTCAGGATACAGACGGCAATTATGTTGAAGAACCTATTTTTACCATTCCAGCCAATGATTCTATTGAAATTTCTTATCGAATCACGACTCCTAGTAGTATACCGGCAGGCGGACAATATGCCGTGATTTTTGCGCATACGATAAATGGGGCAATGACCGATAGTGGAATTAAGACTGAAGCTAGCCCGGGACTAGTGATTTTTGGGCGCTCAACCGAAGGTGAAACAATCAAATCAGCAGAGATTTATGATTTAAAGATTGGGCAAGGAATCACTGAAAGTAATACTAATACTACGAGGAATAACTTTTTCGCGACAGCAAAAGTAAAAAATGACGGAAATGTGGATTTCAATGCAAGGGGAGTTTTGAAAGTCGAAAGCATTATTGGGTTTGGTTCTTACGAAACTCCTGATAATGCTGGAGTAATTACTGTAATTCCAGAAACAGAACGCATTATTTCTGATGAATGGACCGAAACACCAAGCTTTGGTTTATATAAGCTAACTTGGACAGTTACGGTAGGCGATCAAATAGAGACGACTGAGAGAACTATCTTCTTAATTTCGCCTTTGATAATTATTATAACCATAATCCTATTGACAATTTTAATAATTTGGATTATAATCAGAGTTAGGAAGCGTAAAGAGCGCCGTTCTAGATTGGCAGTTTAGAATGGCCACTCGTTGCGAGCGAGTGTCTTTACGGAACCAAAATAAAAAATTAAATATAAACAAGAGTGTAGAGTATGAGAAAAACACAAAAGAAAGTATTTGGGCTCTTTGGATTGATTTTGGTAGCCGCAATGACGGTTTTTGCGGCATCTTTACCGAGTCCAAGTGTAGCAGCGAACTCATCGGGTGTAGTAGACACTGTAATCATTAGGGTAGTTGGCGAACAACCCAATGTCTACTTCGTGGATCCAACTGATGGTTCTTCATTTATAAACGCAAATCAAACCGTCGACTTTAATTATGAAAATATTAGCACAGCAGTCATATCTTTGACTTATGACGATGGGACGACGACACAAACTTATACGTTAGATACGATTGATACAACTGGACAAACTGGCGGCTCACTAAATATAGATTTATCTACTTACGGCTATGGTGAATTTACGCTCAGTATCGTTGGGGAAGGATATGGTGGAGCAACGGATACAGACGTAATTTCATTCTCGTATTATCCTTTTACGGCCGAAGCAGAGAAAGATACAACAACTGGTAATCCTAAGGTAATACTCAATTATGACGATGGCAATACGGATATCGATAAGATTGTGATAAATATTTACGACGAAGACGGAAATTTAGTAGAATCTGTTTCGCCTGTGACGGTGATTCCGAACGACAAGGATGCACTTTTACCATTTGCGGAGAATAATTTGCCAGCCGGCAAATACAAATTTGAAATCACTGCCTATAATGAAGACGGAGAACCACTTTATAAACCATACGAGATAATTTATAACTATGAACCAAAGGCCGAGCCGACTCCTGATGAGGAAGAGGAAGAGGATATGATAGTGCCGAATACGGGTGGATTATTTGAGGTAACGAACATTTCACAAAGCGATTATCTGGCAACTGGACTCATTGTATTCTTGATTACGGGTGTAGGTGGAGCAATCTTCATTGCGAAAAGGAAAGACTCTAAGCGATAATAAAACTCATACTCAGTAAAAAATGGGCGCTGCTACTGCGAGGGCGCCCATTTTTTTAAATTAGCTAATTAGTTTTTCTCGGCTTTAGCGCGTTTTTCGGCTTCTTTTTTAGCTTTTTTAGCCTTGTTCTCGAGCGAAGCTTTCAACGCTTCGGCTTTCTTCAAGCGAGCCTTAAAGCGATCGACACGACCTTCGGTATCGATAATCTTTTCTTCACCAGTAAAGAACGGATGGCTGGCAGAAGAAATCTGAATTTTAATTAATGGATACTCTTTTCCATCTTCCCATTTAATAGTTTCTTCGCTTTTCGCGGTTGACTTCGTTAAAAAGGAAAAACCGGCTGCTTCGTCGGAAAAAACGACATAGCGATAATCTTTAGGGTGTAATTCTTTTTTACTCATAATTACTCGTCATTATACCAGAGATTGACTTTTTTGTAAAGGTGTGATATAATGAGAATATATTATCATTTAACGAAACAGCTATGGGAGGTTTCCTGAATAAACCCATAGTAAAGGAAAGGAAATCATATGACAGTAAATGTTGATATGAAAGCTTTGCTTGAAGCAGGGGCTCATTTTGGGCATAAAACAAGCAGATGGCATCCAAAAATGGCGCCTTATATTCATTCCAAACGTCAAGATGCTCATATTATTAACTTAGAGAAAACGGTAGAGGGACTCGAGAAGGCTTTACCGAAGGTAACCGAAATCGTAAAAAGCGGTAAAAAGATTTTATTTGTCGGAACCAAGAAACAAATGAAAGACTTAGTGCGCGAAGTAGCAGAATCAGTAGAAATGCCTTACGTAACGGTACGTTGGGTAGGTGGAACTTTGACGAATGTTGAGACGGTTAACCGCCAAATCAAGAAGCTGAAAGATCTAGAGCGACGGATGGCTTCAGGTGAGCTAGAAAACCGTTATTCGAAGCTTGAAGTCCAAAGATTCCAAGAAGAAATCGATCTTTTGAACGAACGCTACGGCGGGATTAAGGACATGACCGATCAGCCAGCAGCACTCATCGTAGTCGATGCAAATGAAGATAAAAACGCCGTAAAGGAAGCTAACGGATTAAAAATTCCGGTTTTCGCAATTACGGATAGTAATGTCGATCCAACTAATATCGACTACGTTATCCCAGCAAACGATGACGCAATTAAGGCAACAAAATTAATTTTAGGATATTTTGTTGAGGCAATTAAAGAAGGTAAAAAATAATTTAGGAGGCAAAATGGCAAAAAACGAAATTACAATTGAACAGATTAAAAAATTAAAAGAGTTGTCGGGCGTGGGGCTAACTGATGCGAAAAAGGCTTTAGTCGAGGCAAAGGGCGATTTTGATAAAGCCTTAGAAGCAATGCGTAAAAAAGGTTTAACTAAGGCAGAAAAGAGAGGCGACCGCGAAACTCGTGAAGGATTAATTGACGCTTATATTCATGATGGTAGACTCGGCGCGATTGTAGAAGTCAACTGTGAAACTTCTTTCGTAGCGAAAACCGATGAATTTAAAACTTTGGCACATCAAATTGCGATGCAGGTAGCTTCAATGGCGCCACTTTATGTTTCGGAAGAAGACATCCCAGAAGAAGTACGCAAGGCAAAAATGAAAGAGCTTGAGGCAAACTTTAAGGGCCCAGAAAATATGAAAGAAAAAATTCTTGAAGGACAAGCCAAAAAGGCTTTTTCCGACAAGGTTTTAATGAACCAACCTTATATCTTAGACGATTCGAAAACGGTTGAACAGTTCATCAAGGAAGCGATTGCAAAGACTGGTGAAAATATTACTATTCGCCAATTTAAGCGCATTGAGTTAGGTGTGACTGAATAACCGCACTTTATATGCTATACTATAAATAGTAAATAAGGAGTTTTTATGTTTGACACCAAAGAAGATCGTAAGAAAATGGAAGGGGTGATTGAACGTTTTAAAGGCGAGATGAAAAAAGTGCGTACTGGAAGAGCACATCCTGATATGCTTTCGGGAATAAAAGTTGAAGTTTATGGGCAATTTATGCCACTCAATCAGGTAGCAAACATAACTGCGTCGGATGCGACTTTGCTCGTAATTACGCCGTTTGACCCGACCAGTTTACAGTCAATTGTGGCGGCGATTCGAGGCGATCAATCGCTAGGACTAAACCCAGCGGATGATGGCCGGATTATTAGAGTACCAATTCCGATGCTGACTGAGGAAAGACGCAAAGAAATTGTGAAAAATGCCTCGACAAAAGTCGAAGAAGCCAAGGTTGCGATACGAAATATTCGTGAAGACGCGAGAAAAGCAGTGAAAATTGCTTCGGAAATGAGCGAAGATGTTAAAAAGCGAGCGGAGAAAGAAATTGATGAGCTAACTAAAGAGTTCAACGATAAAATCGACTCCGAATTCAAAGCAAAATCTGATGAAATAATGAAGTTATAATTATGTTACAACATTTAGGAATTATTGCCGATGGTAATCGGCGGTGGGCCAAAGAACATGGTCTACCGAAAATTGAAGGGCATAAGCAAGGTTTAAAAACCATTGAAGTTTTAGTGGCGGCAGCGGCTAAACTGAAAATCCCTTTCGTGACTTTTTATGTCTTTAGTACAGAAAACTGGGGAAGAGAAGAAAAAGAAGTTTCCTATATTATGAAACTAGCGGAAACTAGAATCATGAAGATGGCAGAAAAAATGGCTAAAAACAACGTGAGGCTATTGATTTTAGGGACACGCGGAAAAATTAATCCAACTTTAACTTCTCTAGGTGAAAAGGCAGAAAAAATCACCGAAAATTGTACCGGAACGACTATTTGTTTTTGTTTTAATTACGGTGGTGAGCAGGAAATTGCCGACGCAGCGAATATTGCGCTTGAGGCGGACGGAGAAATTACGCCAAAAACTATCCGTAAACATTTATATCATCCGGAAGTGCCAGATCTTGATATGGTAGTTCGGACGAGTGGAGAAGAAAGAATTTCTGGATTCATGTTGTGGCGTTCGGCCTATGCGGAATTTTTCTTTATGAAAAAATATTTCCCAGACATGAATGCAGACGATGTTGAAAAAATCCTTAAAGAATATGAAAAGCGTAACCGCAGATTCGGGAAATAGTGCTATAATATTTTTATGGATATTTTCTTAGGCGTTATTGTTGGTTTACTAGTTTTAATGTTTCTCGTGACGGCGCACGAGTTCGGTCACTTTATTGCGGCGAGGAGAAACGGAGTAAGAGTTTTAGAATTTGGAATTGGTTTTCCACCCAAAGCAATTGCCTGGGTGAAAGATCCTAGAACGAAGAAATGGAAAAAGCTGCCACGAAAAGAGTGGAAGAAACCGCAGGAAGGTTTAATCTTTAGTCTGAACTGGCTGCCAATTGGTGGTTTTTGCCAGATGGATGGAGAATCGGCCGAAGATAGTCGAAAAGGAACATTCGGACACGCAGGTTTTTGGGCAAAAACTAAGATTCTCTTTGCTGGGGTAGCAATGAACTGGCTTGTGGCCTTTTTAATTTTTACGGTATTAGCTTGGGCAGGCATGCCGGAATTTTTAGAAGGCCAATTTAAAGTCCCAGCCGATACCAGAACCGAGACAACGCCGGTAGAAATTGCGGTAGTAGCAGAAAATTCACCTGCGGAAAGAGCTGGATTGAAATCGGGGGACTATATTATAGCTGTAGATGGGAATGAATTTTTACACGCCAGCGAAATTACAGATTATAATGAGGCGCACGCAGGAGAATCGGTAACTTATACGATTAAAAGGTCGGAAACGATTTGTAGCTGCCTAGAAAGAACCGTCTGTGATTGTCCAGGCAATACGGACGCAGTGGTCGAAAATACCTTTGATACCGACGTATTATTAAATACAACTGATGCGGATTATCTGCTAGGAGTTTCAATGGCGACAACCCAGGCTTTATCTTATTCGACTTGGTCGGCGCCAATTGTTGGAGCGGGACTAACTGCACAAATAACTGGTGAAACCTTCAAGGGGGTTGGGATTATGTTATGGAATTTGATTTCAGGAATTGGTTCGCAATTTAGTTTAGATGCGAGCGTGCGTGAAACTGGACAAGAAGCGATTTCATCAGTTGGAGACTCGGTCTCGGGACCAGTAGGAATTATTGGGGTTTTATTCCCGGCATTTACGTCGGCAGGGCCAAACAATCTAGCTTTTCTAGCGGCTTTAATTTCGGTTTCGCTAGCCTGTATGAATGTTTTGCCGATTCCGGCGCTTGATGGTGGTAGGTGGTTACTCATTGCAATTTATAAAATACGAAGAAAGAGATTAACCAAAGAAATTGAAGAAAAAATTGTTTCAAGAGCTTTTATGGTGCTACTTGCGCTCATCTTTATCGTAACGATTCTGGATATAATTAGGATAGCAAATTAATGAAAAACGAAAAAAAGGAAGCGCGTCCGAAAATTCCGAAAAAACGAGGGTGGTATTTGTTTTTTAGTACTTTGTTTTTACTAGCCTGGACGGGAGCAGCAATTATAGTTTCGCAACTAGTGGTTGGATATATGATGCTCTTTATTTTAGGAGAGACGAACTTTAACCAACCAGTTTGGACTGGAATTTATTCGGTATTAGCTTATACTTTAGCATTTTTACTAATTGCTTTCGCACCAATTTTAATTTTAGAAAAAGCGAAAAATGGCCATGCGAAAAAGGAGGAACAAAAGCTTAAAGAAGGCGTTAGTCGTAAGGAACTTGGGTTCGCTGGACTACCTACTTGGACAGACATTGGTTTAGCTCCAGTAGGACTAATTATTTCGCTAATTTTCGCGGGAATTTTAGTGATGGTCTTTAGTCAATTCAGTTGGTTCAATCCAGAACAAGCCCAAGAAATTGGATTTAACGCTTATATCAGCGGGTTTGACCGCATTATTGCCTTTGTCACTCTAGTGGTAATAGCACCGATTGCGGAAGAGTTAATTTTTAGAGGCTGGCTCTATCAGCAATTAAAAACCCGTTTTAAAGAAGAACTCTCTAACCATCTAGCGATTTTTCTATCTATTCTCTTAGTATCTTTAACATTTGGGGTGATACATGGACAATGGAATGTCGGCTTAAACGTTTTTGCGATGTCCATTGTTTTATGCGGGCTAAGAGAAATCACAGGAACAATTTATGCCGGTATTTTAATGCATATGTTAAAGAACGGAATTGCCTTTTATCTATTATATGTTTTAGGTATCGGCTAAATATGGTATAATAACCATATTATGAGACTATCAAAAACATTTATTAAGACCTTGAGAGAGGCCCCGAAAGATGAGATTGCTAAAAATGGGGCGCTACTTACAAGAGCTGGCTATATTCATAAAGAGATGGCGGGGGTTTATGATTATCTGCCTTTAGGGATGCGAGTGATTGAAAATATTAAGAATATTATTCGCGAAGAATTAAATAAAATTGGCTGTGAGGAAGTGCTGCTTTCGACACTCCAAAATCCAGAGCCATGGGAAAAAACTGGGCGTTTTTCGGATCAGGAAGTTGATATTTGGTTTAAGACTGAATTAGCAAGTGGTGGACAGTTAGGGCTAGCGCCAACGCACGAAGAACCGTTAATTATGATGTTGAAGTCCTATATTTCTAGCTATAAGGATTTGCCGCTTTATATTTATCAGTTCCAGACTAAATTTAGAAATGAAAAAAGAGCGAAGTCGGGGATTTTAAGAGGACGCGAATTCTTAATGAAAGACCTTTACAGTTTCCATACTTCCGAAGAAGATTTAAATAAATTCTACGACGAGGTAAGTAAGGCCTATGTGAAGATTTTTGACCGTTTAGGAATCGGAAAGGATACTTTTTCGACTTTTGCTTCGGGGGGAATTTTCGCAAAATACTCCCATGAATTCCAAACTTTACTACCGGTAGGAGAAGATACGGTTTATTATAATAAAGATAAATCGGTAGTTCTAAACAAGGAAGTGTTCGAACCAGATGTTTTAGAGGATCTTGGCATTTCAAAGGAAGAGTTTACTGAGACGACTGCAGCGGAAGTGGGTAATATCTTTAAACTCAAGATAAAATATTCAGAGCCTTTAGACTTAAAGTTTGTTGATGAAAACAATAAACAACAAGTAGTTTATATGGGTTGTTACGGAATTGGAGTTTCTCGATTGATGGGGGTGATTGCGGAAAAATTTGCGGACGAAAAAGGTTTAGTTTGGCCAGAAGCCGTAGCGCCATTTAAATACTATTTAGTAGGAATTGATAAGAAGGGCGTAGCGGAAGCGGAGAAACTTTACCAAAAACATGAAGATGAAATTTTGTTTGACGATCGGGATTGCCGACCAGGCGAAAAATTTGCTGATGCCGAACTAATCGGAATTCCGTATCGCTTAGTTATTTCGGATAAAACCTTAGCAAAAAATGCGGCGGAATTAACGGATCGTAGAACTGGAAAGAGTAAACTAATTGCTCTAACTGATTTGAAAAAATCTTTCTAAAAAGGGTTGACGAGTGGGCAGTTTTCAGGTAAACTATAAAAAGTTTTAATGGAGCTTTAGCTATGATTAAGAAAAGCATTAGCCTGACTGCCGAAGGAAAGAAAGAATTAGAAAAGGAATTAGATGAGTTGATTAAGGGTAGACCGGAAATTGCCGAGAGAATTGCGACGGCAAGGTCTTTTGGTGACTTATCAGAAAATGAGGAATACAGTTCGGCAAGAAATGAACAAAAAATAGCTGAAAGCCGAATTTTAGAGATTCAAGAGATATTGAAAAATGCGAAATTAATTCGAGCGGGCAAAAGAGATAAAGCCGACCTCGGAGCGACGGTAAAATTAGATATGGGCGGGAATGAAGTTGAATATACTTTAGTTGGCCCGACCGAAGCAAATCCTTTAGAGGGAAAGATTTCGAATGAATCGCCAATTGGTAAAGCTTTACTAGGAAGAAAAGCGGGGGAGAGTTTTGATTTTAACGGGCGAACTGTGAAAATTAAAGAGATTAAATAATCCGAAAATTGCTTTTAACTCTATAATATAGTATAATAGTAGGAATTCACAAAAGGGAGGGAAGTATGTGAATAGAACTTTTAGTGATAGTTTTTACTGGGTAAAATCGGAAAATAGAGCTAAGCTTTTAGTGCTCTCGGATTTACATTTTAATAAAAATCTAGAGCTGGGGGTCCTCTTTAGAACTGTAATCGAAATTGAATCTAATTTCTGCGATTATATCTTAATCGCAGGTGATTTGATTGACGATAATAATTATCTCGAAGACGAGAGAAATTATGAGGTGCTAAAATGGTTCCTGGGAGAGATTTCTAGAAGGACGCCCGTGATTATGGTCCTAGGCGAATGTGATACAAGATGGCTGGATGGTAAAAATACTTATAAGGCCGAGCCTAAAGCACTAATTAGAATGGTTAGTGAGCTGAAAAATGTGCATCTGCTCAGGGACGAATTTTACGAGGATGAGAAAATTCGGATTTTTGGGGCCTGTCAGGATTCGGGTTGTCTAGACGTTGATTTTTTAGATAGCCTCTTCGAGGACGACACACTTTTTTTAGTAGTCTCGAGCCTAGAGGTCACCGAAATGGAAAAATCAATCGTAATTTATGACTCGTCAACCTCAGAAAAAGACACTGAAAAAACGAATATTCTACTTCTACATTCGGATGAACCGATTCGGGATAAAAAAATTAAGAAAGAGCTAGAGGAACGTTTTGACCTGGTCATTTCGGGTCATAAACATAATTTAGCCTTGCCGGATTGGCTGTTTAACTTGGGTCAAAAGCTGTTTAGCTCTAATTTAGTTCACAACGGAAATTTGTGGTCTATTGTTTGTCGGCCGTTAACCGTGTTTCCGAAAAATCCGTTACTCCAGAAACTCTATCATCGAGGCTATTCGATAGTAATGCTATCGCGATAGCGAAAAAGCCGGGTTTTAAACCCGGCTTTTTAATTAGGTCATTTTTCAATTTTATGTTATAATAATTTTATGTTATTAGAAGATTATAGAAATGAGCGACTGCGCAAATTAGAAGAAATTCGGGAGCGGGGAATTGACCCGTATCCAGCGAAGTCCAATCGTAATACCAAAATTATTGACGTAATAAATCATTTTGACGAGAAAAAAGGTCAAGAGGTTATCGTCGTAGGGCGAATTGTAGCAATTCGGTCTTTTGGTAAGTTAGTATTTATTAAGCTACGCGATTATACGGGCGACGTGCAAATATTCATGAAGGCGACGGATGAGAAAAAGGAAGGTTTATTCGGAGCGAAAGATATTAAGCTTTTAGATACTGGCGATTTTATCGAAGCGAAAGGTACGGTTGAAAAAAGTCAGACTGGAGAGATTTCAGTATTTACGGACTTTGTCCGATTACTAACAAAGTCGCTCCGACCATTACCGGAAAAGTTTGAGAATAAAGAGGAACGCTACCGCCGACGCTATGTCGATATGAATGTAAATCCAGAAGTGCGCGAAAGATTAGTTAGGCGGTCGAAATTCTGGCAGGCAACGCGTGATTTTATGAATCAGCATGGCTTTATTGAAATAAATATCCCAGTTTTAGAACATACGACTGGCGGGGCAGACGCGACGCCATTTGTAACTCATATGAATGCACTCGACGAAGATTTTTATTTAAGAATCTCGCATGAGTTACCATTAAAGCGGCTACTCGGGGGCGGTTTCGAGAAGGTTTATGATATCGGAGCGAGATTTAGGAATGAAGGGGTAGATGATGAGCATTTGCCGGAACATATTGCGTTTGAGGCTTATGCGGCTTATGAAGACTATGAAGACGGAATGAAACTTTACGAGGAAATGATTAAATATGTTGCGAAAGAAACTTGGGGAACATTGAAGTTTAAGGTGAATGGGTTTGAGATTGATTTAGATTGTAAGTGGCCGCGTTATAAATACGCTGATTTGTTACGCGAGAAGTTTGACGTAGATGTCTTTAACCCAGATCGCGAGCAATTAATAAAAATATTATTTGAAAATTGGGAAGCAAAAGATTTAAGCAAGGACTCATTCAAAGAAAAATTAAATAATACTTCGACACCACATTTAATTGATGATGTTTGGAAATTAATCCGCAAAACTTCGGCGGGGCCGTATTGGTTAATTGAAGAGCCTTTAAGCTTATCACCGTTAGCAAAGAAATCGCCAGAAAATCCGATGGTAACCGAAAGATTCCACCCAGTGATTGCGGGGACTGAAATGGGTAATGGCTTTTCGGAATTAAATGATCCTTTGGATCAGTTAGAGAGATTTACGGAACAACAGGCAGCACGCGACGCAGGAGACGAAGAAGCACAGATGATGGATATGGATTTTGTGGAGATGCTTGAATACGGAATGCCGCCAGCCTGTGGATGGGGTAATTCGGAACGCAATTTCTGGCTACTTGAAGGAGTGCCGGGTCGGGAAGCGGTGCCGTTCCCAACGATGAAACGCTTGGATTAAACTTCGATTATTTTAGTATGTGATTTTTGGCCACGAGTGATTTTGATGGTAGTTTTTGGAACATCAAAATGTTTGGAGAGGAGTTTAATCAGAGCGTCGTTGGCTTCGCCGTCGTGGGGTTTAGCTCGAAGATAAACTATTAACTCGTCTGAAGCGGTTTTAATGATTTTTTCTTGAGAACTACCAGGCTTAACTGTGACTTTATATTTCATATATATATTATATAATAATTTGGCGTGATATAATAATAGATATGCCTAAGTTTAAGTTAGTATCAAAATATCAACCAACTGGGGACCAGCCGGAAGCAATAAAGAAGCTGACGGAGGGTATTAATAAGGGTGTCCATGAACAGACTCTACTTGGTGTGACGGGCTCAGGTAAGACTTTTACGATGGCAAATATTATTCAGAACGTTCAGAGACCGACTTTGGTTTTGGCACATAACAAAACTTTGGCGGCACAGCTTTATGCCGAGTTTCGGGATTTTTTTCCGGAAAATGAAGTCCATTATTTTGTATCATATTTTGATTATTACCAACCAGAAGCCTATATCGCCTCGACTGACACTTATATCGAAAAGGATTCAGCGATCAACGACGAAATTGACCGATTAAGGCATGCGGCAACGGAAGCACTATTAACGAGGCGGGACTGCATCGTAGTGGCGTCGGTTTCATGCATTTACGGGATTGGTTCGCCAGAACATTATCTCGAAATGTCATTTGAGATTAAAAGCGGAGAGAAATTACCACAAACTGACTTTATCCGTAAATTAGTCAATATTCAGTACCATCGTAATGATTTGGCTTTTGAGCGGGGCAATTTCCGGGTAATGGGAGATACCATCGATCTTTATCCAGCCAATGGTAATTACGCTTACCGCTTTGAATTTGGGTTTGATACTCTAGAGGAAATTAAAATTGTCGATCCATTGACGTTCGAAATCAGAGAAAAGCCGGAATACGTACATATTTTTCCAAATACTCATTATGCGACGCCGGAAGATCAGCTTGAAAGAGCCCTAAAAAACATCCGAGTGGAATTTGAGGAGAGATTAAAATATTTTGAAAAGCACCAAAAATATTTAGAGGCGCAGAGGCTGTCGCAGAGAACTAAATATGATTTAGAAATGCTGAAAGAAACAGGGTTTGTTAAGGGAATTGAAAACTATTCGCGACACCTCGAAGGAAGAAAACCTGGTGTACCACCCTCTACTTTGCTAGATTTTTTTCCAAAAGATTGGCTACTGATTGTAGATGAATCGCACATGACTTTGCCACAGGTACGAGGGATGTATAACGGTGATCATGCGAGAAAATCTACTTTAGTTGAGTATGGTTTTAGACTACCGAGTGCACTAGATAATCGTCCTCTGACTTACGGAGAATTTAATGCGAAAATTAATCAAGCGCTTTATGTTTCGGCGACGCCGGGTGAATATGAATTAGAGCATTCACCGAAGCCAGTTGAACAAGTAATTCGCCCGACGGGGTTGCTAGACCCAGAAATTGAAGTGCGAGACCCAGAAGGGCAAATTGACGATTTGATGGAAGAAATTGATCAGCGGATTGCGAAAGGGCAGAGAACTTTAATTACGACTTTAACGAAACGGATGGCGGAAGATTTGACCGATCATCTAAAAGAGCGGGGAGTTAAGACCGCCTACCTACATTCCGATATCGACACCCTGGAAAGAGGGGATATTTTACGGGATTTAAGAGCGGGAGTATATGATGTTTTAGTTGGAATTAATCTGTTAAGGGAGGGGCTAGATTTACCGGAAGTGTCGCTAGTCGCGATTTTAGACGCGGATAAGGAAGGGTTCCTGCGTTCAGAATCGGCTTTAATCCAAACGATTGGACGAGCGGCGAGGCATGAAGAAGGAAAAGTCATTATGTATGCCGATTTTATTACCGAGAGTATGGAAAAGGCAATTTCTGAAACGAATCGCCGACGGGAAATCCAGAAAGAATACAATAAAAAGCATCAGATTACGCCACATTCGATCCAGAAAGAGGTTGGGATAGGGTTACGAGCGATTGTGCCAGAGAAAGAAAAAGTCGATAAGCTCGATATTAAACGTATTCCGAAAGACGAGCTACCGGCACTCGTTAAACAGTTATCTTCCGAAATGCAGCTTTCGGCAGCAAATCTAGAGTTCGAGCGCGCCGCTCTGCTTCGAGATGAGATTGAGAAAATTAAGGATTTTATTGAGGGGAAGAAATAAAAGCCTGTTTTTCGAAAAGGTATGATATAATAGGAACATAAAAGGAAGCCTTCTAGGCGACTTCCTTTGAGGTTATAATCTAACTAGGTTTTACCTAGTTAGATTTTTTCTTTGGTTCGGATTTTCGTCTTGGAACGATGATGCATAACAAGTTAATCGTTATGGTCATTTTCATCTCCTTCCTGGCAACCTGACTTTCCTAGACAAGTCGTTTAATGATTACCTCACACCCCGCAAGCATTACTACTTGTAGTATGGACCACTAAAACTCCAAAGAATAACCCGAGAGGATTATAGGCATATTAAATAAAAAATTACAACCCCAAAAACTACAAAAGTGGAGCACAAGTGTTTTTACCTCTTTAAAAATACTTCATTCCGTATAGGGTTAAAAATAAGCAAAAGCAGAACTGTATGACAGTGTAATACAAAAATGAGACATATATATTATATATAGGCAAATTCTGGCTAGGGCCGAAACTGTCTTACCCTAATTTCAGGAATAGTTGAAGAGCTAACTCCCGACTAAACATCGAATAGAGAAGCCGTTGTACTTAGCGTTGTTACCCGTACCTGGGTCGACGCTAGAACTATTCAGATCCAGGTTGTAGGAAGTGTTGTAACTGCAAGCAGTAGAGGGCCAGTAGTTCCCGTAGCTGCCTCTACCACTGACCGACGAGGTACTGGCAATACCAGAGTAGAGGAAGTTATTAGGATAAGTTCTAACTAGTTTACTTACAGGAGTTCCTTCTTCTGAACCAGTGTAATATGGGGAAGTTGAACTAGAGTAATTAGCTGGATTAGTACCATTGTTTAATCCATCTACTATTAAGTTCCAGAAATCATTATCGTCATTAGATTCTATTCTGGTTTTATTACCACCTTTAGGTAATCGCCAACCTGTAGGGCAAAGTGAAGTAGTGGTAATAGATTGATTATTGGTATTATAGTAGCTTGTATCAGCTATAGCTGCTGCCCAAGTGTAATAGTTGCCGTAACTATAGACGTTCTGTCCAGTTCCGGTCATATTAGATACGTTAGTGTTTGGATTAATGGTACTGTTAGTGTTTGTATTATCATTACGGTATCTTGGCATTCTATAGCCAGCATAGTTTTGTTGAAGGATATCTATGGTAGCACCTAGATTACCTTGGTTCCCAGTACCTGCGTAGTAGAGGGAGTTAGCATTCGTGGCAGCTGTAGCTGAAGACAAATCACCTGTGAAATTGGCGGTTTCTGGTTTGGCTAGTCCATTAAAGACTCCACCAAAGGCTCCGTTATTACTTTGGGTATTAGAAGTAGTAATATTAGCATTATAATCAAGCCTTAGATTTTCAATCATCCAACAATTACCATCAGCTAGTTTAGCGACAGCATAAGTATCGTTATCTCTAATATCGGTTAGGGCAGTAACATCGCCTTCCGATAGGCCAGAACAACCATTCCAACTCTGGAGGTAACCAGTTGATTTAACCCAGATAGCGTAAAGTGGCAGACCAGCAGAAGAAAGGGCACTAAACTCAATTGTCTCATTCGG
The DNA here is from genome assembly GCA_045615385.1 of Candidatus Nanosyncoccus sp. GTDB lineage: Bacteria > Patescibacteriota > Saccharimonadia > Saccharimonadales > Saccharimonadaceae > Nanosyncoccus. The sequence continues at coordinate 51,838 of JAZLES010000002.1, forward strand.
GCCATAAAAGCCATTCGGATCGGAATAATCATAGGTCGTAGACCAACCGGCAAAACCATAGCCAGAACGTTTAAAATTAGAAGCCCAGAGCGTCGCCGAAGTCGCGGAAGTTCCGACGTTTTGGTCGCCCATACTATCAGTCACACCATTAGCGTTCGGAACATAACAAATCTTCCCGGAACCACAGTTAGTCACCGGGGCGACTGGGACGGCCGAAGCGGGATGGACGCGAGTGTATTTGACTTTACCCTGGTAAAAATCGGCGGGTTGAGTCGGGGAGACGTAAGCGGCGTAAGTCGTCTCGATTTTCGAACCAAGAGTTACGACGGTAGCAGCGGAATAGGTCGCAACTTGGGTTGAAGTAGCTGGGACGGCATGATAATCGCTATAGCCAGAAGCAATGGTTAAATTAGAAGGCTGATAACTCACACTGCCATCCGTAATTTTAGTCAGTTTCATGGCCCAGTTAGACGTAGCCCCATTAACAGCGATTCCGGTTGCAATAGTTTGGCCAGTATTAACGCCATTTAGAGTAGTAGTTCCATAAGTATTATCAGTATAGCCAACCGCATAGATAGCATAGCCGGAAGCGTCATTACAAACGACTTTTAAGGTCGTTTTACCAATCCCATTAGGATAGTAACTACTACTGCCAGAATAAATACCATTAGGAACAGTGCCATTATGAGGAGTATTAACAACACCAGTTAAGGTGCAGGCATCAACGACAGTAACAGAAGCAGTAGCAGATTTAGTTTCATCGGCTAGGACTTCAGTTGATGATAAAAAAGAAAAAGCTAGAAGGGTGAGAATCGTTAAGACGGCTGCGGTTATGGCAGACGGATTAACCCTTATTAGTTTAATCATTTTAATTTATCCTCATCGTGTTTATATATATTTATTATAGCACAATCATTTTGGATGAAAATAGTTTTGGAGGAAAAAATGGGGATTATGATTGGGGTAGCTATTGAAGATATAAGGGTGGCGTAGTTAAACACCTAATAGAGCTGCCGTTGTACTTATTGCGGCCATACGTACCTGGGTCGACGCTAGAACTATTCAGGCGCAGGTAGTAGCTAGTGTATCTATTATTCGCAGTAGACGACCAATAGCCCCCGTAGCTGCCCCTATTATCGACCGACGAGGTATAGGCGTAGCCGGAGTAGAGGAAGTTATTAGGATAAGTTCTCATAGCTTTAGAAGCATCGGTGCCTTCAGTGTTACTATTATTAGTCCAATATGGAGTAGTGCTACTAGAATAATTAGCTGGAGCAGTACCTACTATGGCTAGACCTAAAGCATAAAAGTCACTAGTTTCACCTTCTATTCTGGTTTTATCACCGCCTCTTGGCAGGTTCCAACCAGTAGGACATAGAGAAGTGTTTGCAGTTTCCGAAGTCTTATTATTAGCATCTGTAGCAGTAGGACTATCATAATAGTTTGTATTAGCCATAGCTGTAGCCCAAGTGTAGTAGTTACCATAAGAATAAACATTCTGTCCGGTTCCAGTCATATTAGATACGGTAGTATTTGGGTTGATGGTACTATTAGTGTTTGTGTTATCGTTACGATATCTTGGCATTCTATAGCCAGCATAATTAGTTTGAGTAATATTTATAGTAGCAGGAGATACTTGAGTGCCAGCGTAATAAAGGGAATTAGCAGTAGTTGCATCGTTAGCGCCACTAGTAGCCGTGAAATTAGCTGTTTCTGGCTGAGCTAGACCAGCAAACACTCCCCCAAAAGCGCCATTATCGCTTTGAGTATTAGAAGTTGTAATATTCGCATCATAATCTAGTCTTAAGTTTTCAATCATCCAGCAGTTACCATCAGCAAGTTTAGCGACAGCATAGGTGTTGTCGTCGCGAATGTCAGTGAGGGCGGTGACTTCGCCCTGAGACAAACCGGCACAGCCAGACCAGTTTTGTAGATAACCGATAGACTTAACCCAAATGGCATAAAGTGGCATGCCGGCAGAAGAGAGCGCACTAAACTCAATATCTTCATTGGGGCCATAGAAACCATTCGGGTCGGAATAATCATAAGTTGTAGACCAACCAGCAAAGCCATAACCACTGCGTTTAAAGTTTGAGGCCCAAAGTGTCGCTGAAGTCGCAGAAGTACCGACGTTTTGGTCGCCCATACTATCCGTTACGCCGCTCGCGTTAGGAACATAGCAAATTTTCCCAGAGCCACAATTAGTAACGGGCGCAACTGGGGCAGCCGAAGCGGGATGGACGAGAGTGTATTTGACTTTACCCTGGTAAAGATCGGCGGGTTGAGTCGGAGAAACATAGGCGGCGTAGGTCGTTTCGATTTTCGAACCAAGAGTTACGTCGGTAGCAGCGGAATAGGTCGCAACTTGAGTAGAGGTAGCCGGGACGGCGTGATAATCGCTATAGCCAGAAGCAATCGTTAGATTAGTTGGTTGATAACTTATACTAGTATCCGTAATTTTAGTCAATTTCATAGCCCAGTTAGATGTAGTTCCGTTTACAGCAGTTCCGGTAGCGATAGTCTGGCCAGTATTAACGCCATTTAGAGTAGTAGTTCCATAAGTATTATCAGTATAGCCAACCGCATAGATAGCATAACCGGAAGCGTCATTACAAACTACCTTTAAAGTCGTTTTACCAATCCCGTTAGGATAGTAATCGTTCCCACCAGAATAAATCCCATTCGGAACGGTCCCGGAATGAGGCGTGTCAACAGTTCCAGAAAGAGTACAAGCATCAATAACCGTTACGGAAGCCGTCGCGGTAGCAGTCGCATCAGCAGAAGCTTTCGCCGAAGTGAGAAAAGTAAAAGCAGCCAAACTCAGAAGGCTAAAAATCATTGCGACCTGAATAGAAGGGGCAATTCTAGCTAGTTTCATCATTTTTGATTTACCCTTATCATGTTTATGTCTTTATTATAGCACAAATATTTTAACTGATAATAGTATTAGACGAAAAAATATGCTACAATTTAAGCATGGGTGGGACTGATATTGATACCATCGAAAAAATTAAGAAACGAATCCGAGCTTGCGATTACCTCGCAGTAGCGCAGCTTTTTTTACAAGATAATTTTCTTCTAGAAAGACCTTTAGAGTTCAAGGACATTAAGCCGAGGCTACTAGGACATTGGGGAACTTGTCATGGAATTAACGTGGCCTATGCGAATTTTAAGAATCATTTTAAAGACAATCCAGATTTTTCTTTAGTAATCGGGCCAGGACACGGTTTTCCGGCGCTTCAAGCAAATCTGTTTATAGACGGCGAGCTTAGAAGGGTTGATCCTGATTTAACATTAGATGAAAGAGGAATAGGGTATCTTTGTCGGAATTTTTCTTGGCCGGACGGATTTCCTTCGCACGCTAGTCCTTTAACGCCAGGCGTAATTACAGAAGGTGGAGAATTAGGATATGCCTTAGCGAATGCCTACGGACTAACTTTAGGACATCCAGAAAAGACAGTAGCGGTTTTAATTGGCGATGGCGAACTAGAAACGGCGACGGCGATAGATTCATTAAATCTAAAGAATTTACTGACTGGAACTAAAAACGGCCTGGTATTACCGATTTTACATTTGAATGGCTATAAAATTTCAGCACCAACGATTTATGCGCGTAAATCCGAGCGAGAATTAAATGAACTGATTCGAGGTTTTGGCTTTACGCCAGTTTCAATTAACGGCGAAGATACCGAAAAGTTCCAAGAACTATTAAACACCGAGATTGAAGCGCCTTTTTATATTTTAAAAACCGAGAAGGGTTTTGGCGGGCCGAATCGCTTCCACATGGCGCACCAAATACCGCTAAAAAATCCGAAAACAGACGAGAAAGAATTAAGGGAACTAGAAAGTTGGCTAAAATCTTACAATTTTCAGGAATTATTTGACTTAAGGAAGGGGCTAAGATGACAGTAGAATTTGTTCCGGAACCTGGTAAAGAAAAGTTTTCGTCGGCTGAAAAAATCGGAGAGTTACTGGCTAATGAATTTAAAAGAGATCCACATTTTTACTTTTTCTCACCAGACGAAACGACCTCGAACCGGTTTGATAAGGTTTTCGAAGTAGAAAAAAGAGCTTGGGCATTAAAAACCGAAAACTGGGATTTGCCAGAAAGTGAAAATGGAAGGATTATCGAGATGCTGGCGGAAAATGTTTTGTTTTCTTTAATGACGGGACATTTAATGAATGGCGAGCAGGCAATGATGGGTAGTTACGAAGCCTTTTTCTCGATTATTACGGCGCAACTCTTACAACAAATGAAGTTCATAAAGCAGGCGAAGCGAGTAGCGTGGCGAGAAGCCTTACCGGCCGTAAACTTATTATCAACTTCGACATGTTGGCGCCAAGACCATAACGGCTTTACGCATCAGTCGCCAGCGCTGATTTCAACGCTGCTTAGCGTGCCATCCAACCTGGCGAACTGCCTATTTCCAGTTGATGACGTGGCGGCGGAAGAGAATTTTCATTTTATGTTAAATTCAAGAAATGTTGTAAATCTTACAACATTTAACAAGAACGAGATGCCTCGGTATATTGATTCGCATCACGCTAATTTTCAATTCGTAAATGGCGGAGCCTCAATTTTTGAGTTTATTTCGGATAAAAATCCGGATTACGTTTTAACGGCGGCTGGGGATATCGTCACACACGAAACAATTGAAGCGATTAAAATCTTAAAGGAAGATTTACCGAAAGTAAGAATCCGTTTTGTTGGCATTAACGCGTTATCGTATCGGGCGATTGGAACGACTAGAAATAAATTGTCTCGAGAAAAATTCCTAGAGATGTTTACAAAAGATAAACCAATTTTAGCAAATTTCCACGGCTACCCAGAAACCTTAGAAAATATTTTGGAAAACTATACGGAAAGACGCAGATTAAGAGTTCATGGGTTTAACGAAGAGGGTTCAACCACTACGCCGTTTGAGATGCTAAGAAAGAACATGGCTTCGAGATATGACCTAGCGATTGATATAGCGAAGGTCGAGAAAAGAGAAGATTTAGTTTCGAAATACCAAGCCATTCTAGAGCAGAATCATTTACATGCTCTAGAATATGGCGAGGATTTGATTAAATAGCTTATTAATTATGGGGTGGTAGGAGCAGTTATAGGCTCAGCAGTAGGGGTGAGGCTCATTTCGGCTGAAGCAGTGTAGCCAGCACTATCGGAAATGATAAATTTAATAGAGGTTTCGGTATTATTTAGAGTATAACCGTGGATGACGCCATTATCACCAAGTGAGATGCCGCCTTGTTCTACGCCGTTAATGTAGAGGGTATAGCCGGCGAGGTCATAGCTACCACGTTTGACTGTTGCAATAATCGATTTACCACTAGTTGAGAGGGAAAGGCGCGGAGGTTCATAGTCACATGGATCACTTTCGTCACGATTATATGGTTCAGGCACGTTATAAACGTCATTACCAGTCATTGGATCAATTACTTTCGTCACTTCAACTTCAATTTTATATTCTTCTGGAGTACAAGAAGAGGCCAGTAAGTGATTATAACGGTTAAAGGTAATGGTTTCTTTAGAAACGCCAGAGTTTTTAGAAGCACTATACCAGCTTGGCCAGATATCAGTTTTACCGTTTACGGTCAAAGTTTGAAGGCCAGCGGGTTTCGTCGGAGTATCGCCAGGTGCCCATTTATCGTCTTCGGCATAAACATCTTTATGGACGGCTTCCATGTAATTATTCACGACGCGACGCACGATAGTGTTATCCGAATTTCTGAGACCGGAGCCGTCATGATTCCCGTTCCAAACGACGGTAGAAATAGCCGAGGAGAAGCTAATCATGAGCGAATCTTTTGTGACATTAGAGTTCGCGGTAGTAGTAGTTCCGGTTTTTGAAGCAGTTTCAACGCCTGGAACAACGAAACCGAAGGCATACGATTGGGAGCCCCAAACGAGCGAAGCACGTGCCACTGGATCGTGGAGGATATCCCAAATCATGTAGGCGACCTGTTCATCAACCACGCGTTCACCTTCAGTATCAGTCCAGCTTTCAATGACGTCGCCGGAGCTATTTTTAAGTTCTAGAACATAAGTTAAGTCTTTATAAGAACCACCACGGGCGATTGAGGCATAGGCGTTAGCATGCTCAGTTAAGCGAATGTTACAACCCGAGCCAATAGCAATTGAAAGACCGTAACCTTCTTTATCCTCGCAATAAGATTTTTCACCAAGGGCATGAGCAACTTCGAGTGAATTATCGATACCGTTAATATAGAGGGCTTTTACGGCTGGGATGTTGAGTGAGTTCGAAAGAGCTTGGCGAATTGTAATGTTACCGTAGAATCTACCAGTATAGTTACTTAAACGACATGAACCGGTATTACCCGCACAATAAATACTATTAATGTTTTCATCTTTCAAAATAGTTCCTGGCGCATAGTTAATTCCTTCACGCTGAACGAAGAGTGGCGTATAGTCTAGAATCGGCTTAATGGTCGAGCCTGGTTCGAGCAAGGAATTAGCAGCGTTATAAGAACCATAGGTCGCATTATCAAAATCTACTGAACCAACCATGGCGATAACTTGGGAAGTTTCCACATCAAGCGAAGTCAGTGCGATATTATCGGAACCGTTAATGTAGAAGAGGTCCGCACCGGCAGCTACAGCGGCTTCGGCAGCTTGTTGGGCGCGATAATCAAGCGTAGTGGTAATTGTCCAACCACCAGCACGCATGGTAGAAATACCATATTTTTCCTCTAGTTGAGACTTTACTTCTAGTACGAAATGTGGAGCGAGTAAGTTAGCATATTGACTAGATTCGGGTTGGATAGTATCGAGGATGGCCACTTCTTTAGCTTCGGCGGCTTCAGCTTCACTAATGTAGCCCATGGAAACCATATCATCGAGTACTTTATGTTGACGCTCGATGAGCATCTCATTACCGTAGACATTATAAGGGTTAAGAACGCCTGGATTATTCGGAATTGCAGCAAGTAGAGCTGATTCGGCGAGAGTTAAATCTTTAGCAGACTTGCCAAAGTAAGTCTTCGCAGCTGATTCAACACCATTACGGCGACCGCCATAAGGCGATTGGTTAAGATACATGGTAATAATCTGATCCTTAGAATACATACGTTCAAGCTCAATCGCGAGAATTAACTCTTTAATTTTACGATTTAAACCACCACGGTTAGCACTTGAAGCTTCATCGGAGAAATAAACCTGCTTGATGAGTTGTTGAGTTAAGGTCGAACCACCTTGAACTCCCTTACCAGATAAAGTTGCAAAGGTTGCACGCACAAGTGCGCCAAAATCAACACCGATATGATTATAAAAATTCTTATCCTCAATAGCAACGGTCGCTTGATACATGTATTCGGAAATGTCATCGCGTTCAACTACTAGACGATAATCCTCGGTTCCAGTATCTTTCCAAAGCACAACGCCATTACGATCGAGGTAGGTATTAACAGTTTCGGAAATGGACATTTCGTCAAGACGGATTTGGTCGAGATCTTTTTTATAATAAAGGAAAAGACCACCGATAAAAATAATCAAAAGTAGGAAACAGGCAGCAAAAAACTTCAAAATGGCTTTTTGGCCACGCCATGAAAACCACCATTTAAAGACACGTTTAGGATGCAACCTGGCGAAAAAGCGCTTAACAGGTTCTTTAGGCAATTTCGCTAATTCTTCAGCCCGACGACGAGAATTAGCTTCTTTCTTTACTCGATGATTATAGGCTAGACTCGAATAAAGATTCATATTACTATTCGCAGTTTTTTTTGAGGATTTTTTGGCCTTTTTCTTTTCAGACGGCAAAATAACCTCAGATTTCTTTTTCTTCATGCACTTATTATAGCATTATTGTTTTATAAATGGAAATTTAAAAAGAAAATAAGATTTTTTGGAAATAAGGATGAAAGTTTTATGTTAAAATGAATATATGCGACGATTCAGATTTAGGTCGGTAGTACAACTAGCAAACATCAAACTATCAGTTAAATCGGCGGCGATTGTTTTGGCTGGTTCGACGTTGGTTTCTGCACTTTTAGGACTTTTTCGTGATCGTCTTTTGAACTCTTATTATCTAGGGACTTATCCGACCGGAATTGATGCCTATACGGCAGCTTTTACAATTCCGGATTTCATGTTTTTCATTTTAACTTCGGGCGCGTTGGCAGTTTCGTTTATCCCAGTTTTTAATCAACGTCTAGCGACGGGGAATAAAAAGTCGGCTTGGGAATTATCATCTAGTTTATTAAATTTACTAGCACTCTTAACGTTACTAACTAGCGTTTTAATTATGATTTTTGCGGACCCTTTGATTCGCTATATCGTAAGTCCAGGCCTAGATGAGTCAGGAATGGTGCTCGCGATTAATATGACTCGCGTGATTGCGATTAATCCGTTTCTATTTTCAATTGCGACCGTTTTAACTTCTGTTCAACAAGCAGTCGGACGCTTCGTTTTTTACGCTTTTGCGCCTGCTATATATAATATAGGTATTATTATCGGGATTACTTGGTTTACTGGTGGAATTAACCTGTTCGGTTTACAAATCTTCGAAGGTGGGATTATGGGGGTAGCAATCGGAGTTATTTTAGGTGCAATGATGCAATTAATTGTAGCTCTAATCGGATTGTTTGGTCTAGGAATGGATTATGAATTTAAAATCTATTGGAAGAACCAAGGTTTTCGCTCGATTCTAAGACTATTACCGGCGCGCTCCTTAGACCAGGGAATTGATTATGTCAATGGAATTGTTAATACGAACTTATCTTCAAGAATGGGCGTAGGCGCAGTCAGATCATTTAACCAGGCATCCGCTCTACACCAAATGCCAGTGAATCTAATCGGGGTAGCGATTTCGACCGCCTTTTTCCCGAAATTAACTGAAGAGCTAGGGAGCGGCGATAAGCGGGAATTCTATAATACCTTTAGGCAGGCTTTAAGAACTATTATTTGGATTGCACTACCGGTTGCGGTCGTCGCATTTTTCGCCCGAGGATACGTAGTTAGCTTTATCTCTAACATCGGTAATAACGATAGTAACGGCACTATCGCTTCGATTCTAGGTATGTTAACAATTGCGATTTTTGCGAGATCGATTTTTCATATCGCATCGCGAGGCTTCTATGCTTTTCAGGATACTAAAACGCCGTTTATTATTTCAATTGTAGCGGTAGGTTTAACGATTTTGATGTCGGTTTGGTTTTATTTAATGGGTTGGGGAGTTGATGGACTCGGGATTGCGCAATCAATCGGGGCGTTAATTGAAGTGATTATATTATTATATATATTACAAAAACGCTCAAAAGGAGAATTGCTGGATGAAGGTTTTTGGCGGGCGTTCTTAAGAATGTTATTTGCCTCGGTGATTACAGGTTGTGTAGCCTTTTCGATGACTAAATTCGTTCCACTAATGATTACCGATACCTCACTTGTGATTACGATTCCAAAATTCTTACTGATTGCGGTGGTTTCGGCGATTGCATACGTTATTGCGAGCTATTTCCTCAACCTGAAAGAAGCGAAGCCAGTTTTCCAATATGTCAAAAAAATACTCTTTAAAAATGTAAAATAGCTGATATAATTGAATAGATATGGATATAAAACGCGAGGATATTATACATTTGGCTGAGCTATCTAATTTTTCGCTTTCAAAGACGGAAATTGATGGGCTAGGCAAGGATTTAAAAGAAATTATAAAATATATTTCTCAATTAGACGAATTAGATACGGATAACATTGAGCCGACTTACCAAGTTTTTGAGATGGAAAATGTTTGGCGAGAAGATGAAATTGTTGAACAAGAAGCCTCGCGCGAAGATTTGCTCGCCTTGACAAAAGAAACTAAAGATTATCAAATTAAAGTGCCAAAGGTCTTATAATGAAAACAGCTAACAAAAAAATTACTGCGGAAAGATTAGTCCGAGATGCTCTAGAAAAAGCTAAACATTTTTCAGATTATCACATTTTTACTTTTCTAAATGAAGAGGACGCTATTAAAAAAGCTAAAGAAATTGATAAACGAATTGCGAAGGGCGAAGACGTGGGAAGGTTAGCGGGTGTGCCATATGCTTTAAAGGATAATTTCTTAAGCCCGGAAGGCGAAACGACGGCTTCGGCGCATATTCTAGAAGGATTTACTTCTCCCGTTACGGCGACAGCGGTAGCAAAATTGGAAGCTGAAGGCGCTATTATGATTGGACGAACTAATCTTGATGCTTTTGCACATGGTTCTACGACTGAAAACTCGTATTATGGTCCAACCTTAAATTCCCATGATAAAACGAGAGTGGCGGGAGGCTCATCAGGTGGCTCAGCGGTGGCAGTAGCGCTTGATATTGTAGAGTTTGCGACCGGAACCGATACAGGCGGTTCAATTCGTCAGCCTGCTTCTTTTAACGGGGTTTATGGGCTGAAACCGACTTTTGGTACGATTTCTAGGTATGGCGTAGTAGCGATGGCTTCGTCGACAGATTGTATTGGATTTTTCACGAAAACGCCTGATGATATGGAACTTTTAATGTCGATTGCAGCGGGGCAAGATTCGAAAGATATGACGACACTACCAAATTATTATAATAATACTGATTTAAAAACTGGTAATTTAAAAATAGGGGTGATTAAGGATTTTGATAATGAGTCGGTGAGTCCGGAAATTCGACAGGCGCTGAAAAATAAGGTTGAACTGTTGAAGAAAAAAGGACATCAAATAGTTGAACTTGAGATGCCGAGTTTGAAATATGCGCTGGCGGCCTACTATATTATCGTGCCGGCGGAAGTAGCGTCTAATCTTTCACGTCATGATGGAGTGCGTTACGGTTTTCGTTCAGAAGAATCGAAAAACTTAAAAGATTTGTATGAAAAAACCCGAGATGAAGGTTTTATGCCGGAAAATAAACGTCGAATCATGATTGGAAATTTCGTTTTATCGTCCGGTTTTTATGATGCATATTTCTTAAAAGCCGCAAAGGCGCGTACTTTAATTGTCCAAGAATATGAGAAGGCGTTTACGAAGTGTGATTTTATTTTGGCGCCAGTGACCCCAAATCCAGCTTTTAAAATAGGTGAGAAGGTCGGGGATCCAGTAGCAATGTATCTTGAAGATATGATGACAGTATCACTTAATTTAGCAGGAGTGCCGGGGCTAACTATTCCAGCTGGAGAAACGAAAGAAGGAGTAGCATTAGGATTACAGTTAATTGGCCCGAGACGAAGTGATAAAAACTTAATTAACTTTGCGAAGGAGTTAGCGTAATGGACGGTGGGGTAGTAGCTTTTATTGTGGCGATTTTGATTGTGGCAGTTTTGATTTTTGTGGCAATTTTATTAACCGGAAAACGCGGGCATCATTTCAACGTTGAATTTTATCAAACGAGATTTCTCACTATCGAAAATAATTTAAAACCAGAAAATAAAGCGAGCTTTATGACGGCGATTATTGACGCAGATAAATTACTCGATAAGGCAATGGTAGAAATGGGTGCGCCAGGGAAAACGATGGGCGATAGATTAAAAAAAGTGGGGGGACGGTTTTCCAACCTAAACGCAGTCTGGCGAGTCCATAAACTTCGCAATGCGATTGCGCACGAAACTGATCTTGAGGTTAGTTATAAGCAGGCAATGAACGCTTTGATTGTTTATAAGCAAGCATTAAAAGATTTAGGAGCAATTTAATGAAATATTATCCGACTATTGGTATAGAATGTCATGTGCAGTTAGCTACGAAAACTAAATTGTTTTCTGAAGTTGATAATGACGCGCGGGGAAAAGAACCAAATTCTTGCGTTTCGCCGGTAGATTATGCTTTGCCTGGGATGTTACCGAGACTGAATGGCAAGGCAATTAAACTAGCAATTTTAGCGGGGAAGGCGATGAATTGTGAGATTAATCAATCTTCTCGGTTCGATCGTAAACATTACTTCTATCCAGATTCACCAAAAGGTTATCAGATTACCCAGTTTTATCATCCGATTATTGGGCCGGGGTTTGTTGAACTGCCTTCGGGAACTAAGATTCGGATTGAACATGCTCACCTTGAGGGAGATGCGGGAAAATTAACCCATTTTGACACTTATTCGTTAATTGATTTAAATCGCGTAGACACACCGTTAATCGAGATTGTCTCGATGCCGGATATTCATTCGGCGCACGATGCGCATGATTATTGTAAAGAGCTTTGGCGTTTGATGACTTTCGCAAAGGTTTCGTATGGAGACTTATATAACGGGAATATGCGATTTGATGTTAATATTTCTTTGGCACCGGAAGGGGCAAAGAAACTAGGAACACGGGTTGAAATTAAGAATTTGAATTCATTTAGGTCAGTTGAGCGAGCAGCAGAATATGAGATTGTTCGTCAGACGAAAGTATTAGATGCGGGAGAAAAAGTTACCCAGGAAACTAGAGGTTGGAGTGATGAAACTGGTAAAACAACAGCGCAGCGTTCTAAAGAGGAAGCTAAGGATTATCGCTATATGCCAGAACCAGATTTGCCGCCAATTAACCTAAGTAATGAATTTATTGAAACCGAAGCGGCTAAACTTCCACTTATGCCAGCGGATTATCGGAAAAAGTTTTCCGGCGTGATTGCTGAAGATATTATGGAAGTTTTATTAGATTATCCGGAGTTGATGAAAAAACTGGGCGAAGTTGATGAAAAAAATGTCAAGTTAGTGTCAAATTTGTTTGCTTCTGTCTTATTAGCGGAAGAAAAATCGGCAGAATACCTGAACGATTTACCGGAAGCTGGTAATTTGAATGAACTAGCAGAAATGAACGAGCAAAAGGAATTATCCTCAACCGCAACCAAAGAAGTATTTTTGCGTCTATTTGATCCACAGATGAAGGGAAGAGGAGCGAAGGTAATTGCGAAAGAATTAGGTTTAATCCAGGAAAATGATTTAGGGGCGCTGGAGAAGATTGTAGACGCTGTACTAGCAAAGCCAGAAACGGCAAAGGCACAGGCGGATTTTAAAGCTGGAGAAGAAAAAGTAATTGGATTCTTAGTCGGGCAGGTGATGAAAGAATCACATGGTAAAGCAAACCCAAGCGCAGTACAGGAAATTTTGCGGAAAAAATTAGCTTAATATAAAAAGTATGGTATAATTAATAAAAGTATGTCTTATTTTTGAGTGTAAAGCTTAAAAAGGCAAATAATAAAAGTAAAAGGAGTATATGGCTACTGAAATTAAGGATTTAAGTAAGCTGCGGAATATCGGGATTATTGCGCATATTGACGCAGGAAAAACGACGACCTCTGAGGCGATTCTTTATCGTACGGGTTTAAAACATAAAATCGATCTAGTTAAGGGTGGAACAGGGGGTGCTGACACTGACTGGATGGAACAGGAAAAGGAACGAGGAATTACGATTACTTCGGCGGCGGTGACAGTTTACTGGAAAAATCATCAAATTAACATTATTGATACCCCAGGGCATATCGACTTTACGGCAGAGGTAGAACGATCGCTACGTGTACTAGATGGCGCAGTAGTGGTTTTTGATGGGAAAATGGGAGTCGAGGCGCAATCAGAGACGGTTTGGCGCCAGGCAACTAAATATGGTATTCCACGTATCTGTTTTGTAAATAAGATTAACCAGATCGGTGGTGATTTTTATAAATCGCTTGATTCTATCCACCGACGTCTCTCTAAAAACGCAGTAGCAATTCATTTGCCAATTGGGTTTGAGAAGGATATTTGCGGGGTAGTCGATTTGATTGATATGAAGGCCTATACTTATAAAGATTACGCTGACCATGAGCTAACTGTAGGGGAAATTCCAGCGGATATGGTTGAGAAGGCGAAAAATGCGCGTTCAATGCTAATTGAGGAAGCGGTTCAAGCGGATGAAGCCTTAATGGATAAATTCTTCAATGAAGGTGAAGATTCAATTACCGTAGATGAATTAAAAGCAGCTTTAAGAAAGCGCGTACTTGACGGCGATTTCTTCCTAGTAACTGGGGGCGACGGGCGTGGGGTAATCGTAGAAAAAGTGCTTGATTTAATGACAGATTATCTACCTAGCCCGCTCGATCGTGACCAAGGTCAAACAGTTGGGACCGATCCGAAAACTGGTGACCAAATAATCAGAAAGGCGGATGATGCGGAACCTTTGACGGCACTAGCCTTTAAGATTGCAACTGACCCATTTGTTGGAAAGTTAATCTTTATTCGGGTTTATGCGGGGAAATTAAAGTCTGGCGATACGGTCTTGAACGCTTCGACTGGCGATAAAGAACGGATTGGGCGTTTGGTGAGGATGCACGCAAATGACCGCAAGGATATTTCGGAAATTGGCGCAGGTGATATTGCGGCAGTTGTAGGGTTAAAGAACTGTACAACAGGGACGACCTTATGTAATCCAGCACATCCGATTCTCCTAGAATCTATTGACTTCCCAGATCCACCAGTTTCGATTGCAGTAGAGCCGAAAACCAAATCCGACCAGGAAAAAATGGGGATTGGACTTTCGAAGTTGGCTGAAGAAGATCCGACTTTCCGTGTGCATACCGATGAGGAAACCGGACAAACGATTATTTCCGGAATGGGTGAGCTACACCTTGAGATTATTATTGACCGCTTAAAACGTGAACATAATGTTGAGGCGAACACAGGTGCGCCACAGGTAGCCTACCGTGAGACAATTCGCGGAACGGCGGAAGCCCAAGGTAAACACATCAAACAGTCTGGTGGTCGGGGTCAATATGGTGACGTTTGGATTAAATTTGAACCGAATGAAGCAGGGAAAGGCTTCGAATTTATCGACCAGATTAAAGGCGGCGTAGTTCCGCAAGAATATCGCAAACCAGTCCAACAGGGGGTAGAAGAGACTTTGGCGGGCGGCGTCATCGCTGGTTATCCGGTCGTAGATATTAAAGCTACACTTTATGATGGTTCTTACCACGACGTTGACTCTTCGGAGCTAGCTTTCAAATTAGCAGGTTCTTTGGCTACGCGTGAAGGTATTAAGAAGGCAAATCCGGTACTACTCGAGCCGGTGATGAAGATGGAAATCACGACTCCGGAAGAATTCATGGGTGACGTAATTGGCGATATCAATTCAAGGCGGGGTCGGATTGATGAAATGGAAGATTTGAACGGCGGAGCGAAGCTAATAAAGGCGTTTTGCCCGCTGGCAAATCTGTTTGGTTATACGGGTGATTTGCGTGGGATGACGCAAGGGCGTGCGGCTTCATCAATGGAGCTCTACGCTTATGAGGAAGTGCCACCGAACGTAGCTCAAGAAATTATTGAGAAACGAAATTCGAAATAACAAAAAGACCTCCATAGAGAGGTCTTTCTGATTATAGCACTTTTGTAAAGGTATAAACTCAAAGATGCGCTATTTAGAAGAGAAGGTGATTCTTACGGCTTTTTTATAGATAGAGAAGCCAATGATCCCAATTCCGAAAGCACCACAAGCGATGAGTAAAACCCCAATTGACTCGTTTGCACCGCTACTCTCCTTACTAAAGCTACCGGTATCTGGGGTTATCTCTGGAACTGGTTCTGGAGCTGGAAGAGGCGTTTCTACACTGACGGTTTGGGCGATATTATAGAGATTGTTGTGTTCGAGCACCAATTGATCATCTTGATAGAGATTCTCAAAGATTACTAGTTCTGCACCAGCTAGATTAGCTGTATGGAGAGTAAAGCTCATTTCAACTTGACCACAGCACTCTTCAGGGGTAAAGGTAAGTTCATCTTCGACTGGAGCATCATCAATTAGTAATTTATCACCAGTGCCTTTGTCCATAACTACTCCTACTAAAGTATATTCGATATCTGTTTTGAGGCAGTAATCGACTTGGTCGACGATTTCAACTTCTTCATCTAACGGCAAGATTTTTGCTTGGGTTGAACGATTGGTAGCGAAAGTTCTGAGATAGAGGAAAGAAAGTGTTTGATTTTCGTCATTAATATCACTATGCTCTAGGATAAGATTGTCCTGATAATAGAGTTTTTCGAAGACAACCACATCTTGACCACCTAGCTCAGAGGCATCGAATTCAAATTCCATTTCGACTTCGCCACATTCGGTCTCCGAGTTAAGCGGAATTGAGGTTTTAACTGGGTTACCATTAATTAGGAGTTCACTGCCCGTACTTTTATCCATGATAGTTCCTTCGAGAACGAAGTCTATACCTGGAGTGACACAATAGCTAACCGTATCGACTATCTTTGCTGCGCTTTCGGCTTCGACGAATTGATCACCATCTTTACCGTCAGTGGCAACTGTACCTAAACTATGCCCAACAAAGCGGTTTTCAAAAGTCTTAGTGATAGTTTCGCTATCTCCGGAAATTGTAGCCCACTGGGAAGTAGGAGTAACAGGGATATAGCCAAAACTCGGTTCCTCTGTAATCTCATATTCCCCGTAAGGCAGATTATCAAAGGTAACTTGGCAGACACCGTTTGAAAGAGTTTGGGTGGCAATAGTGCTATCATGTTGAATGGCGTTGCCATCATAGTAGACTAGACCATTAGTTTTATTGATAAGAGTAAATTTAGTTCCATCTAGAGAGTAATTACTATTATATGGAGTGCAGGAATTAGTGTCGGCATCAATTTTATTAACGATAATTTTGCCTTTTTTAGCCGTATTCGTGAAGGTAATTTCGTTAGTCGTAGGGGAAGAAAGTGTAACAGTTTGGGCTGAACCGCCATTATACCCATTAGATGGCGTTTCTGCAATTTGATAGGTTCCGTAAGGTAAGTTTTCGAAAGTCACGTCGCAATCCCCAGATGAGAGAGTTTTAGTATCGATAACACTGTTAGGTGGGTAAACTGTGCGATTATAATAGACGATATTAGTAGATTTATTGATTAACTGGAAAGAGGTACCACTAAAGCTATTACTGCCTACCGTAGTACAACTACCAGTTTCAGAATCATGCTTAATGACCTTAATATTGGCTTTTTTAATAGTATTATTAAACCTTAAATCGGTGGACGAAGAGATGCTGGCCGTGACCGCTTTACAGCTACTATCTGATTCATTATAGAAAGTGTTATTGTTGATGCTTTCCTTAACGTAGTAGGTTTGCCCAGCAACTAATTTTTCAAAAGTGACTGAAATGTTACCATTTGATAGGGTCTGGGGATTAGTAATACCGGTGCCAGAAACTACTTGAGCACATTGGTTGTCACTATATAAAGTAAACTTAATGCCGTTGAAGTCACCGTTACCCTGAGCCTTGATTGAGCTATCACCACAATTAGAGTTAGTTTCGGCGTCACATTTACTAATTTTGACTTTGCCAATTGGTTCATTAATAAAGGTGGCAGTGGCGGACCATTCTGTACCGTTAGTGGTCGCTGTGACAGATTTACAACTAGTATCAGTTTCATAATAGTTTGTATTCGTGCCGATAGATTCTTTGAGATAGTAGGTTTTGCCTTCTTCTATACCGTTTTCAAAAACTGCGCTGGAGTCGGAACTAGAAAGGGTTTTAGTTTCAATTGGATTACCGGAACAACTACTAGTGCTATAAAGGCTGAATTTAATACCGGCGAATGAAGGTTTATAATTATCTGAGCTACTTTCTTTAACGGCTTTAACTTTACCAGGGATGATAGGATTATTAGTAAAGATAGCAGTCGCAGATGATTCTGTACCCTCAGTGGTGGCTGTGACGGATTTACAAGCAGTATCAGTTTCATAATAGTTGGTGTTAGTGCCAATAGATTCCTTGAGGTAATAAGTCGTTCCTACTTCTAGATTCTCATCAAAAACTACACTAGAATTTGAACCTGAGAGGGTCTCGGTAGCGATTGGAGTGCCGGAACAACTACTAGTGCTATAAAGGCTGAATTTAATACCGGCGAATGAAGGCTTATAGTTGTCTGAACTACTTTCTTTTACGGCTTTTACTTTACCCGGGATAATCGGATTATTGGTAAAGGTAGCGGTCGCGGACGCTTCCGTGCCATTAGTAGTCGCCGTCACAGATTTACACGCAGTATCGGTTTCATAATAGTTGGTATTCGTACCAATAGATTCTTTAAGATAATAGGTTGTACCCACTTCTAGATTTTCGTCAAAAACTGCGCTAGAAGCAGAACCCGAGAGAGTTTTGGTAGAAATCGGGGTACCAGAACAACTGCTGCTACTATAGAGACTGAATTTAATGCCAGCGAAGGACGGAGCATAACTGCTAGAGCTACTCTCCTTAATGGCGGTGACTTTACCTGGCAAAATAGGGTTGTTAGTAAAAGTGACTTTTCCAGAACCGGAGCCATTAGAGGTAGCGGTAGCGGATTTACATTCAGTATCAGTCAAATAATAGTTATCGTTAGTAGCAATTTCCTTAACATAATAAGTGTCTCCTACCTCTATATCATTACTAAAAGTGACTCTATAACCAGAGCCCGTAATAGTCTGAGTATCAATTGGAGTACCCGAACAAGTACTTCTGGTGTAAAGGCCAAATTCAATGCCAGCGAAGGACGGAGCATAACTACTAGAACTACTCTCTTTAACGGCGATGATTTTGCCCGGGTTAGATTGTTCTACTGGATCATTAGTAAAGGTGACTCTCCCGGTGCCAGAGCCATTAGAAGTTGCAGTGGCAGACTTGCAGTCGTAATTCATAGTATAATTAGAGTTAGTTCTAGTTTCTTTAATGGAATAAGTACTTCCTAAAGTTAAGTCTTCAAAAGTTACACTATTTTCATTAGAGCCAATTGTTTGCGTGCCAACAGCGGTACCGCTACAACTACTACCACTATAAATTGAAAATCTAATGCCACTAAAATCTAGCGTATCACCACTACTATATTTGACGACGGTGACTTTGCCTGGAGTTGGAGTAGGAGTGGAAGTGCGTTCTATCCAAATTAGATCTTGGTATCCAGAACCACCTTGAACTCTGTATAAGGTGTAATTCTTTGATTCTGCATAGGCAGAACCATTAGAACTAATATAGCTACTTAAACCATTAATAATTGTATTAACTTGGGTAGAACCTTGTGAGCTGAGATAGCTACGGTCACTAGCATACATCGCACCAATAGCAATATGAGTCAAAACATATCGCATGGTAGAATTACTCTTATCTGATCCGAATAGTGTAGTCATAATGGTATCACTGGAGTGGCTACTGTAGCCAACAGAGCTAAGATATATTAAGAGTCGGATTGAATCATAATAGCTAGAAGGAAACGAAGAAGAAATATTATAATATCCTGTAGTGAGACCAGTTAAACTAGGGTTGCCACAATAAGCATTGATGCTGCCCCTAACTTTATATTGGTCTGTCCTCGCATTCGCCGCGCCGTTGCCATAGTCGCCATAGTAAGCCCAGTTACTATCGCCAGTTACATAGACCTGTTCAGCAGCATTAACGTGTTTTTGGACGATTTTGACAACACCAAAAACTGAGATTAATAATATAAGAATAAGTAAAGAGCTAAAAAATAGCTTCCTAAATATTTTTCTTTGATGCAAAATTAACATTTTTGACTCTTTTTTGTTTTAATTGTTAATATTTTGATATTTAGTTGTGTATAACTCTAACTCTGGTTTTAGTATAATGCTTATTTTTAAAAAGTCAATAGCGTTTTATAACGATTTGTGTGAAATTACTCTTATGATTTGTTTTTCTATTATACCTCTTTACAAATATTGAAAAATAGTCTAAAATAGTATGGTAGAGTTTGGAGCTGGTTTTTATTAGCGCTCCAACATTAATAATATAAAAGGAGAAAGAATGGCAAATTTTGACCGTTCCAAGCCGCATATTAATGTCGGCACCATGGGTCACGTCGACCATGGTAAAACTACTTTAACGGCTGCGATTACAAGCGTTCTTGCGAAGAGACTCCCTTCGGACGTTAATAAGCCAGTCGCTTATGATCAAATTGATAACGCGCCTGAGGAAAAGGCTCGTGGTATTACTATCGCGACTTCTCACCAGGAGTATGAATCAGAAAAGCGTCACTATGCGCACGTTGATATGCCAGGTCACGCTGACTACATTAAAAACATGATTACCGGTGCTGCACAGGTTGATGGTGCTATCCTCGTCGTTGCGGCGAACGATGGTCCGCTTCCACAGACTCGCGAACACGTGCTTCTCGCGCACCAGGTGAACGTACCGAAGATTATCGTCTTCCTTAACAAGATGGATCTCGCTGATCCTGAACTCGTTGAGCTCGTTGAGATGGATGTACGTGACCTTCTTAACAAATATGGTTTCGATGGTGACAACGCTCCAATCATTAAGGGTTCTGCGACTAAGGCTCTCGAAGGCGACAAGGAAAATGAAGATGCAATCATGGAACTCGTCAAAGCAATGGATGAATACTTTGATATTCCTGAACACGATCTCGACAAACCATTCCTTATGCCAATTGAGGATGTCTTCTCGATTAAAGGTCGTGGTACAGTTGCGACCGGTCGTATCGAACAAGGCATTGTTAAGTTGAATGACGAAGTCGAAATCGTAGGTCTTAAGGATACTCAAAAATCGGTAGTAACTGGTATTGAAGCCTTCCATAAGACTCTCGACCAAGGTCAAGCTGGCGATAACGCTGGTCTTCTCCTTCGTGGTATCGAGCGTGATCAAATTGAACGTGGTCAAGTCATTGCGAAACCAGGTTCGATTACTCCTCATACTGAATTTGAAGCTGAGGTTTACATCTTGAAGAAAGAGGAAGGTGGACGCCACACTCCATTTTCAAAGGGTTACAAGCCTCAATTCTACTTCCGTACTACGGATGTTACTGGTGAGGTTGAGCTTCCAGCTGATAAGGAAATCGTGATGCCTGGCGATCAGGTAACCTTTAAAGTTAAACTCCTCGCGCCAGTCGCGATGAACGAACAGGATCGTTTCGCTATTCGTGAAGGTGGCAAGACGGTTGGTTCTGGTGTTATCACTAAAGTCATAAAGTAAGGGCATAAAACCTAATTATCTTCGGCGGGCGAAAGCCCGCCAAGATAAAAAATACAACGCTCGTCAGATTCTTTCAGAAATTACAGTTTCTTCAAGAATCTGGGGAGTTGTATTTTTTATATGGGGGTTTCGCAAGCCTCAAAAAATTAGGTTTTATGCCTTTTATCTAATTTCTTCAAGGTTGATTTTTTCGCCAATAGGCTTTTCTAAGAGCTCTGGATTATCTAAGAGATATTGTAATAAATCTGCAGATTTCGCAAAATAGTAGCCGTCGGCGATACGTTCGTCAAAATTCATACCCCATTCGCAAATTTTGCGGACTTCTTTTTTGCCATCTTTAATCACCTCCTTCTCTTCGATTTCTCCCATGGTAAGTAGTGAAGACGAGTTGCCAAAGTCGGTAATGTTATGATGAATGGCGCCGCAGCCGATTGAGCCGAGGTTTGAAACAATCATTGTGCTATAGTAAAGATTATCTTCGGCAAGAGAAGCTGGTAGTAAACCTTTTTTATCGGTCCACTTCAGAACCCCAATAAGAGGCACACGGACAGGATTCGGCATTTTTCCGAGTATATCAATAGCCGAATTGGCGCCTTTTTTATCAACATCACCAGTATGTTTTTTCCTGAAACTATCCACTTTTTGGCGGATCTTTTTACCAATAGTATGTATATCGTCGTTCTTTTCAATCGGAATCATCACCATCATCTCTTCGGAGTGATCATCAAAACTAACCTTGGCGACAAAAGATAGTACAATCTTATCGTGCTCATAGAGATGGCGATTAGCGACGAAATAATTTAATTTTGGGCGATTATAGACGGTTTTACCAATCGCGGTGAGAAAAGCGTGGAAATAAGTCACGTCCTCACCGGCTTTTTTCTTTTTTTCGATATATTTTGATAGATTAGTTAAGTCCATACTCTGATTAATATAGACATCACTAACACTACGAGCCGGTTTTAAATCAATACTGATTTGTGCCATACCAGTAAGATTTTTAACCCTATGGGAACCTCCATATTTTTTCATTTTTTACTCCTATCTATTTTAATTATAACACAATGATTTTGATAGACTTAAACTCCTAAATTGACTTTATCTGTAAAGTGTGGTATAATGGGGGTATATACAAATTAATTATCTATCTCTAAAAACTTACCGACTGCCCATCTAAGAGGTCAAAAAGTCTAAGATTATAGAGAGGAAAGGGAAAAATGCCAGAAACTAAAAAAGACGAAGGACTAAAAATTCGCATTCGTTTGAAAGCCTATGACCATAGGGTGATTGATCAGAGTGCAAGACAGATTGTTGATACTGCAATCAGAACTGGAGCAAAAATCAGCGGTCCAATTCCTCTACCAACTAAGAAAAGTACTTTTACGGTGGTAAAATCTCCCCATGTTTATAAGACCGGAGGTGAAGCTTTTGAAATGAAAGTGCATAAACGTTTAATCGACATCTCTAATGCTAACCCAAAAACTATTGAAAGTTTACAAAATCTCTCCTTACCAGCCGGAGTTGATGCAGAAATAAAAATGTAGAGATTTTTAATCTCTTATTATGCTATAATGTTTTTATGAGTGCGGCTAGATTTAAGAAGCGTTTTTATTTCGTTGCGGCAAGGTATTTTAAGTATTTTGCAAGCCGAGTTCTCAAGCGATGGCATCCACGAATCATCGCTATTACTGGTTCGGCCGGTAAAACTACGATGCTAAACTTAATCGAACACGAAATGGGTAAAAAGGCTCATTATTCACATGACGCCAATTCCGCTTTCGGAATTTCGTTTGATTTACTGGGGTTAAAAGGTATTCGGGGTTCTAAATTGAAATGGATTTATCTTTTGGTTGCCGCGCCTTTTAAGGCTATTTTTAAGAGACATAAAGAAAAGTTTTATGTAGTAGAAATTGATGGGGAAAGACCGCACGAAGCAGAATTTTTGGCGACTTGGTTAAAGCCAGAAGTAACAATCTGGGTTTCAATCGGTAGATCACATGCAGTACAATTCGAACATGAAGTTAAAGAGGGGAGATTTGAAACTCTTGAAGAGGCGATTACAGCAGAATTCGCCACTTTACCTCAGAACACACAAAAGATAGTATACATCGATGCTGATTCGAAGGTGATGAAATCAGCGACTCAGGGGATTACGGCTAAAGTCATCCCAATTAAGAAAACTGAGATTAAAAAATATGTAGTTTATCCGGATTCAACGGATTTTACTTACGGAGATACAACTTTTCATTTTAACCACCCTGAGCCGAAAGATATTGCGTTCCACCTCCTAGTTTTACAAGATTTGATGCGTTATTTGAAGCTGCCCTTTAAGGCGGATTTTTCGGATATCCGGATGGCGCCAGGACGAAGTTCCTATTTTAAGGGTCAAAAAGGTATTGATATTATCGATAGTAGTTATAATGCCCATCTTATTTCTGTCGCTTCAATTTTAGACATGGTTCAAAGAATGCATGCGGAACATAAGTGGTTGGTAATTGGCGACATCGTTGACCAGGGGTCAATTACTGGTGAAGAACACCAACATTTGGCTGAATTAATTGCAAAAGTAAATCCGGAGAAAGTAATTTTAGTCGGAAGAAGGACCAAGAAATGGACCGCACCAGAGCTGAAAAAGATGGGGATTTCAGCGGTGGCAACTTCGGACCCAAGGAAAGCCTTAGAATACATTGAAAAACGATTAACTGGGAAAGAGACTTTGATTTTTAAAGGAAGCCAGTATCTCGAATGGATTATTGAAAAACTGTTATTGAATCCAGAGGATGCAAAAAAGCTTTGTCGACGAGAGAAGGCAGCGGTCAAAAGGCGACAAAGTTGGGGGTTAGACTCATGAAATTAAATTGTTTAAAATTAAAAAAGGGGAGGTAATATGGCGGATTTATATATCATCCATGGTTGGACTTATACGGTAGAGCCGTGGCGGCAAACGATAGCTTTGCTACGTGAAAATGGTTTAAGCGTGAAAATGTTAAATGTACCGGGGTTGACGGAGTCATCAAATAAGACCTTTACGATTGAGGATTATGTAAAGTGGGCAGATAAGAATATCCCGGATGGGGCAATTGCCTTGGGGCATTCTAACGGGGGTAGAATTTTGCTGAATTTATGCGCAAAAAAGCCAGAAAAACTAAAATACCTCATCTTACTTGATTCAGCGGGAGTTTATGAACCTTCGACCAAAAAGAAAATCGTAGAAAAATTGGCTAAATTCGGTAAACCCCTTAAGAAACTGCCTTTAGTGGATAAACTTTTCCATAAAATTACGGGTTCAACTGATTATTCGAAAGCGCCTGAAAACATGAAAAAGACTCTGACAAATATGCTAGAGTCGGATAAAAATTTGAATTATGAGGCGGTCACGACTAAAACTTTCATTCTCTGGGGGAAGAAAGATACAACTACGCCACCACGCCAAGCTACGACGCTGTATGAGAAATTACCAAATGCCGAGTTAAAGTTTTATGCTAATTGGACGCACGCTCCATATATCTCCAATCCGGAGGAGCTGGCACGAGCGTTAACAACGTTAATTAAAAGGGTCAAAGAGTGAAACACTACTTTTTAGGTGCGGCGGCGAATTATACGAGAAAAGAAAGATTAATCCATACTTTTACAGTAGGGCGAAAGCAGGACTGCCGAGATTTAGAGGAATTTTTGACAAAAAAATATGCGGGCGAAAGGGTAGTTTTAACTAAAAATGGGCGCTCGGCACTGACGCTGGCTTTAAAGGCTTATTTTAACGAGGGAGATGGAATTATTGTTAATGGTTTTACCTGTTATGCGGTATATGAGGCAGTAAAAGCAGCTAAGATGGTACCGATTTTTGCCGATATTGAAAGAGATAATCTGAATTTTTCGATTAAAACCTTAGAAAAAGTAATGGGAGCTAAACCTCGTGGCCTAATCATTCAAAATACTCTCGGAATGCCAGTAGAGATTGGGGCGATCGAGAAGTTTGCGAAAGAGCATGATTTAACGATTATTGAGGATTTGGCACATGCGACGGGAGTTAAATATTCTGATGGGAGAGAAGTGGGGACCGTTGGCGCGGCGAGCGCATTATCATTTGGTAAAGATAAATCAATTGATACAATATCTGGAGGAGCAGTAGTTTTACGCCACCCCTTCAAAAATATAATTAAGGCGCCCGGTAAGCTTCCGAAATTGTCTGATCATTTAAGAGCCAGGTTTTATCCGTTACTCGGAGCGATTTCGAGAGGATTGTCTTATGTTGGGCTAGGCGGAGCCTGGATGAGAATGTTGGTTAAAATCCATTGGGTAGAAAAATCAGCCGATAATAAGTTAGATTTAGAGCGGAAAATTAGTAAATTTGAGGCAAAATTAGCCTTAAAACAGCTTAATAATTTGAAAAAATCGGGCGAAAGTTTAATCCGTGATTTTTATCTGGTCAAAGACCGCGAGGAATTGCTAAAAAAATTAAAAAAGGCAGGCTACTATTTCGAAGGATTTTGGTATGAAAGACCAGTTTCGCCAGAGAGATATTATAAGAAAGTTCATTTTCCGGAGGAGAAGTGCCCGGTTGCGACTGAGGTAGCAAAGGAAATCATTAATTTACCAAAATACTATTCAAAATCTGAATTAGAAAGAGCAAAAGAAATCATCAAAAACCATTTAGTCCTGGAGGAGGAAAAATGAACTGGAAAGAAGTAATTGAGAAATTTCCGGAAGCGAACTTTTTACAGTCGCCTGCTTATGGAAAAATGAGTGAGCTACTGGGACGTAAGGTAATTACAGACGATTTTGGAGGTAAGGGCTTAGCCTTAATGACGATTAGGGATGCTAAGAGGGGAAGATATCTAGAAATTCCTTGTGGACCTTTAATTGATTGGAAAAATCAAAAAACGGTAAAAGAAGTCATGGCGAAAATCGCGGAAATAGCGAAAAAAGAAGATTGTGTGTTTGTTAGATTGAGGCCACAACTTCTAGCGACTCCGGAAAACCTGAAAATATTAGAGGATCTAGGCTTAAAGAAATCTCCGATGCATCTTGCGGCGGAACATACCGTGATGATTGATTTATCGGTTAGTGAAGATGATCTTTTGAAAAATATGCGGCGACAAACTCGGTATGAAGTACGACGAGCAGAAAAATTGGGGATTAAGGTGAGAAAAGAGCGTTCGGAAAAGATTTTTAAGGAATTCCACGAAGAACAAGCGAAAACGGCGAAAAGACAGAATTTTATTCCGCCAGATTTTAAAACTCTTCTAGCTGAACGTGAAGCGTTTCAAGATAATATTGAGATCTACATAGCAGAAACGGCGGAGAATGAGAAAATTGCTTACGGGCTGATTATTAAAGATGGACATGAAGGCGATTATTATGAGGCAGCTTCGACCGAATTAAATCGGAAGTTACCGGGCGCCTACGCCTTACTCTGGCAGGCGATGAAAGATTTGAAAAAAGAGGGCTACGAGAGATTTAACCTCTGGGGAATTGCACCAGCGGGGCAACCTAACCACCGTTACGCTGGAGTGACTGTTTTTAAAACTGGGTTCGGCGGCGAGGTGGTCGAATACGTACCGGCGCACGACATGATTATTTCGAAAACAAAGTATCTCAAAAATTTGATTGTGGAAACGGCAAGAAAGAAAAGGAGGCATTTATGATGATAGATGCTGATAATCGTTCAGCTTGGGACGAGTTTATTAAATCACATGAGGAGTCTAATTTCTTACAGTCATGGGATTTTTATGAATTTCATAGGGCACGCGGAAAAAAAGTTGTACGGAGAATCCTAGTTGAGGACCAGAAAATTATTGCGGCTTATGCGGGGGTAGTTGAAACGGCGAAACGGGGGTCTTATCTTGCAATAGCGGGGGGGCCGATTCTAGATTGGATTAACCAAAAAGCGGTCAAAGAAGTATTTGCCGATATTAAGGCGACTGGGGAAAAGGAAAAATGTGTGTTTATAAGAGTTAGACCACAACTGCCACTTTCGGATAAGGCTTTAAAAACCATGAAGGAACTAGGTTTAGTCAAAGCGCCGATGTATCTTTCAGTAGAATATGCAGGGATTTTAGACTTAACAAAGACCGAGGAGGAAATTTTAGCAGGAGCTTCGCAAGGACTCAGGCGTAAAATTCGGAAGGCGGAGAAAGCCGAAATTAAAATTGAGACTTCGACGGATCCGAAAATTATAGAAACTTTCTATAATCTAGAGGTAAAACACGCGAAAAGACAAGGATTTGTCGCCTTTTCCAAAGATTTTCTGGAAAAACAGTTTACTGCCTTCGCTAAAAATGATGAAGCCATTATGTATACGGCGAGTTTAGACGGTGAAATCTTAGCGCAAAATTTCATGATTTTTTACGGGGCAGAGGCCAGTTATCATTACGGAGTCTCTTCGGAATTAGGAACAAAATATTCAGCGGCGCCGCTTCTACATTTGATGGCGATGCGCGAGGCGAGAGAGCGCGGAATGGTAAGGTATAACCTTTGGGGGATTGTCGGTCCAGATGATACTTCGCACCGCTTTTATGGCGTGAGCGAGTTTAAACGCTCATTTGGGGTTTCTGAATTAAAATATACTCCGGCACACGACTTAGTCTTAAATCCCCTAAAATATCAGGTAACAAAGCTGGTAGAAACAACTAGAAAAAAAATCCGTCACGTTTGACGGTTAAGATACTTTTATTATATCACAGATTGTCAAAACTGTCAAGGTATGCTAAAATAAGCATAAGTAATAAAGGAAAAATATGGCGCATATTAATCGAAGATATATTGATAAACATTGGATGGTCTTTGTCATTCGAGGAGCAGTGGCGGGGCTTTTTGGTCTCCTGATTCTATTCGGCGGATCAACAAATATTGAAGGGGTGGTCGCATTAATCAGCGTCTTCCTATTGTCTCTTGGCGTAGTTGACTCAGTCAGTGCCCTTTATAATTCAACGAAAAAACGCGGTTGGCTAAATTCCATTATTGATGCAGCGGTCGATGTCATTGCGGCTCTTGCTTTACTGTTTTTCGCGAGAGGAGACTTAGTCTCAAGTTTAATTATCATTTCAGTTTATACCTTTATTTCTGGGATTATCGATCTCTTCCATGGCTTTATTTCAACGGTTGACCCAACCGATCGCTTTATTAGGATTTTGGCAGGGGTTTGTGGTTGTATTATGGGTGTAGTAATTTTGAATGCTGGTAATTTCGAAATCATGACCTTCATTCGATTCTTCGGAGTTTATATGTTAATCGTAAGTATTACTAGCTTAATTTATGGCGTTCATAATAGAGCGCAAAATATTGAAGATAAGACCGCCAGAAAACAAGTAGCAAAAACGAAAAAACGAAAATAGGCTTTTATGGTCTCGGTTGGTTTGCTTGTGTTATAATCTTATTTAAGGAGATTATATGAAAGCAATTATTACTGATGCGGGATTTGCGAGCCGCTATCTACCAATCACTAAGACAATTCCAAAGGCAATGATTCCTATCGGGGCGAAGCCGGTGATGCAGCTTTGTGTTGAGGAATGTGTTGATGCCGGAATTGATGAGATTATCATCGTAGCGACGCCAAACTCTAAGTCAAAAGAAATATATGAAGATTATTTCCACGGCAAGGCAGAAAACGTTAAAGCTTTGCTAGAAAAACAGGGTAAGGCAGAACGGTTTAAACCAGTTGAAGAAATACTAAATTTCCCGAAAATTACCGTGATTGAACAGGACACTAGCCTGCCTTATGGTAATGGTTCGCCAATAGTTTCAGCAAAAGATTTCGTTAAAGATGACGAAGCGTTCGTCGTGCTTTATAGTGATGATTTAATTCTGGGTAAGGGTGATGTCGCGACTTTAATAGCTGAGTATAAGAAAAATCCTAGTGTAAAGGCCGTAATTGCAGCGCAAGAAATGCCGGAAGCGGTGTGGCATAAATATGGCATGATTGCACTAAAAGAAAATGGGACTTTAAGTCATATTGTCGAAAAACCGAAGACACCAGATTTGTCGCCGAGTAATTTGACTTCTTACGGACGATATCTATTGACTCCAGAAATATTTGAATATCTGATTCCGTCTAATACGGGACTAGATGATGAACTTTGGACAGTTGATGCGATTACGAAGTTAGCTGAAAAAGGTGATGTCATCGTAGCAAAGAGTCAAGGTAAGTGGATTACGACGGGTGATCCAAAAAATTATTTCCTAGCGCACTTAGAATATGTTCTTACGGAGACTGACTATAAGGATGATGTAAAGAAAATCGTCGAGGCGAACTAATAAGAGATGTGCTATAATGAGTTTAAGGAGAAATTATTATGAATACAGCTGAGTGGATACTAGTAGTAATCTTAAGTGTTACGCTTTTTGTCTTTTTAATCGCAGGGATTATTCTAATTGTTAAATTAATTAGTGTGAGTAAAGAGGTCAAAAAAGTCGTAATTGAAGGACAGGATATTGCGAAAAATACGAACGGAATTGTTTCAAACGTCAAAGGAATGACCGCGATTGGTGGAACAGTAGAAATGTTTGTCGACAAGTATATTAATCCGAAATTGAAAGAAAAAATGAAAGAAGCTAAAAAGGAGGAAAAATAAGATGGCGGACAATTCAGAAAAAAATAAGGGTGGTGCAGGAAAATTTCTCTTAGGGGCGGTGCTTGGCGGAATTGCTGGTGCAATTGCAGGAAAATTTATTAAACTAAATACAGATGATGGCGAAGAAGTTGAAGATGACGAATGTGGATGCGGCGACGAGTGTGAATGTAAAAAAGCTTGCGAAAAAAAAGAGGAAATAAAAGCAGAAGTTAAGAAACCGGTGGCGAAAAAGACCAGCGAGAAGAAATGAAACTAAAGTCAAGTGATTTTGTTCACTTACATAACCATACGCACTATTCATTGCTAGATGGTTTGACTAAAGTGCCAGAATTGGTAGACTTTGTAAAAAATGATGGTATGGAAGCGGTGGCGGTAACCGACCACGGTACCATGTCAGGATTAGTAGAGCTTTATAAGTGTTGTAATGATGCAGGAATAAAGCCTATTTTAGGTTTAGAAGCTTATGTTGCGGCTAGAAAAATGACGGATAAAGATCCGGCTCACGATAAACAAAGATTTCATATCACGCTTTTAGCTATGAACAATAAAGGTTTTGAAAATCTTTGCCGGATTATGAGCAATTCCGAGGAGCATGGTAAATATTACAAACCGCGTACTGACCATGATGAACTAGAAAAATATAACGAGGGAATAATATGTCTTTCGGGTTGTATGGGCTCGGAAATATCGGAGGCAATTCGGGCGGGTGATGATAAAAGGGCGCTCGAATTAATAAAATGGTATAGTAAAGTTTTCAAAGACCGGTTTTATTTAGAGATGCAGGATCATGGCCATCCTAAGTCTTCGACTCATTCAGCAGAACAGAAAAGAGTAAATGATTGGCACATGGCTCACGCTAAAAAACTAGGGCTACCATTAGTAGTAACTTGTGATGCGCATTATTTAAAGCATGAAGACCAAGATGCGCATGAGGTTTTACT
Source organism: Candidatus Nanosyncoccus sp. (assembly GCA_045615385.1). Classification (GTDB taxonomy): domain Bacteria; phylum Patescibacteriota; class Saccharimonadia; order Saccharimonadales; family Saccharimonadaceae; genus Nanosyncoccus. The sequence continues at coordinate 82,213 of JAZLES010000002.1, forward strand.
TTGTATTGGTACCGCGGCGAATTTATCGGATACTAACCGGATGACCTTAAAAGATTATGATCTCCACGTCATTTCCTCAGCAGAAATTATTGAACATTGGGAAGAGACTTGTCCGGAAGCGGTGTTAAATACGAAAAAAATTGCCGATCGTTGTAACGTGGATTTACAGCTCGGACGAATTCTAATTCCAAAGTTCCCAGTCCCAGACGGCGAAGATGAGAAATCTTATCTGGATAAATTAGTTTTTCAGGGTTTAGTTTATCGATATGGCGGAAAAAAATTGGACGAAGTCTCGGATTTAAGTTTAGAAAAGTGCCGAAAAATTTTGGAAAAAGTGGACGAGGATAGAGATGAGGAACATAAAATCCTGCCACGCATTGATTATGAGCTTTCAGTAGTTGATAAGATGGGGTATAATGGCTATTTTTTGATCGTACAAGATTTTATTAACTGGGGAAAATCACAAAGAATTGTTTATGGCCCAGGCAGAGGCTCGGCGGCAGGTTCAATTCTAGCCTACGCTTTAAGAATTACGGAATTAGACCCATTAAAATATGACTTACTGTTTGAGCGATTTTTAAATCCAGATCGAATTAGTATGCCGGATATCGATACGGATATTCAGGATACAAGGCGGGATGAGGTGATTGAATATTGTTCGAATAAATACGGATATGAGCGAGTTTCGAATATTGTAACATTTGGTAAGATGATGGCAAAAAACGCCGTACGGGATGTTGCGAGGGTGCTTGAAGTGCCGTATGCGGAAGCAGATCGGCTAGCAAAAATGGTACCGGATCCAGTCCAAGGCCATCACGTCCATCTTGCTGATGCGATTCGCGAAGTGCCGGATTTAAAAAATGAATACGAAAACAATCCAACTGCAAAAGAAGTGATTGACTTTGCATCGAGATTAGAGGGAACGATTAGAAATCACGGGGTACATGCTTGTGGAGTAATTATTGCGCCAGATGATTTAGTAAAATTTTTGCCGCTTGAAGTTTCGGCGAAGGGACCGATTGCAGCGCAATTTCCAATGGGTCAAGTCGAGGAACTTGGGCTACTCAAAATGGACTTTTTAGGACTTTCTAACTTATCGGTAATTAATAACGCCTTACGAATGATTCGGAAAGTGTATCATGACGATATAAATCTATCGAATTTACCTTTAGATGATGAAAAGACTTACGCATTATTACAAAGAGCGGAAACCACGGGCGTATTCCAGCTAGAATCGGCGGGAATGAAACGTTATTTGAAAGATTTAAAAGCTTCATCTTTTGAAGATATTATCGCGATGGTAGCTTTATATCGTCCGGGACCAATGCAGTTTATTGACTCATTTATTCGGAGAAAACACGGCGAGGAAAAAATTACTTATTTACATCCGGGGTTAGAGAATGCTTTAAAAAGTACCTACGGGATTATGATTTATCAGGAGCAGTTTATGCAGATCTCGAAGGAGTGGTGTGGCTTTACCGGCGGACAGGCGGATACGTTAAGAAAGGCGGTCGGGAAAAAGAAAATTGATTTAATGAAGAAGGTAAAACCGGAATTTATCGAAGGAGCGATAAAAGTCGGCGGAGCGACGAAAGAAATCGCGGAGACGTTTTGGGATCAGTTACTTGAATTTGCGAATTATTGTTTTAATAAGTCGCACGCAGCGTGTTATGCTTTGATTGCGTACTGGACAGCATATTTAAAGGCACATTATCCCGATGCATTTATGGCGGCTTTAATGACGGCGGATATGAGATGGACGGACCGGCTAGCGATTGAGATTTCGGAATGTAAAAAAATGGGGTTAAAAGTTTTAGGACCAGATATTAATCAGTCATATGGCGATTTTGGGATTGTCGGCGGAGAAAATACAATTCGATTTGGACTTTCTGGCATTAAAAATATGGGACGATCTTTGGTCGAGGATATTGTAATTGCCGAACGGGATAAAAATGGACCGTTTAAGTCGGTATGTGATTTCGCAAAGCGGGTTGATTCGACGAAATTTAATAAAAAATCTTGGGAAGCAGCAATTAAAACGGGGGCGTTCGACCGGTTTAATTATACGCGGTCAGATTTATTATTCAATTTAGAAGCTATCCAGGCTTATGGTGCCAAAATTCAGAAGGATGTCGGGTCGGGGCAGACAGATTTATTCGGAATGATGGGAGAGGCAGGTGCAGTACCGGAAGTAGAAATCAAACCGGCGCCAGTCCAACATCCTGAAAAAGAACAACTATTATGGGAACGAGATTTAATGGGGCTTTATCTTTCGGCACATCCGCTCGATAAATACGATATGTATTTTGAGGAACAAACTCATCCGATGTCGTTAATTACACCTGAAAATGATAATAAAATTATTGTTATCGGGGGAATTATTACGAACGTGCGGACGATTTTGACTAAGAAAGGGGATAAGATGGCGTTCGTTAAAATTGAAAATAAAACTGATGAAGCGGAATTTATCGTTTTTCCAAGCGTCTTTGAGGAATATGGCGGAAAATTAATTGTAGACAATGTAGTAAAAGTAAAAGGGAAAGTCAATGCTACGGATAAAAATGGAAATAAAACTTCTGATGTGAAAATTTTAGCTGAGGCTATTGAAGTAATTTCGGATGAAATGCTGAATAACTACAAATCGACTGGGACAAAACTAGCTGAGCCGATGTTAGCGTCAGATGATGGAAAAAGAAACTATAGTAGGGCTTCGGCTGAGAAAGTTTATGGTAAAAATGGAGCGCCTAGCAAAAATCCGATCGAAGAAGCTCCTAGAGTCCTAAAAGAACCACCTAAGGATCATAGAAAGGAAAGACTCTATATATTAATTGAAAATCCGGATGATACTGAATTATTGATGGGAATTAGAAAACTAGCGGAAGCCTATCTCGGAATGCAAGAAGTAGTTTTAGTCTTAAAAGACGGAGAAGAAAAAAGACCTTTAAAGATGCCGTTTAAAGTTGAAGCCGGTGAGGAATTAGTGAAAGAATTAAAAGAGTTGGTCGGGGAAGAGAAAATTAAGGTAAAATAATGGCCAAGGGTTAGATTTTATAGTAGGCTAACTGCCGACTAAACACCTAATAGAGTAGCCGCTATCCTTATAGTAGTAATTCGTATCTGGGCGGACGTTAGAACTATACAGGCGCAGAGAGGTGAGAAAGAGAAATGAAAAAACAGTTAGAGTAAATAAAAATACAGGCACGGATAAAAAGAAGTTTTTATCGCTATATGGTTTTAGCATAAGTTTATTATAGCATAAAAATAAGGTGATAAAAAATATTTTACCCAATATGATATAATTAAACTGTGAAGAGAAAAAAGGTGTCAAATTCGGTTACGGTCAATCGAAAGGCGAGGTTCGATTACGTTTTGGGCGACGAACTTACAGTCGGGATGGCGCTTTCAGGACTTGAAGTGAGAGCAATCCGAGATCACCACGTCCAGCTTAAAGGCTCGTTTGTGACAATTCGAAATAATGAATTATGGCTAAATAATTTAACACTGGGGGCAGAAACAGCGCGCAATATTAAATTACTTGCAACGAAAAAACAAATTTTAGCGTTAGAAAAAGAAAAGGTTGCGGGTTCGACCATTGTTCCAGTTAAACTACTCGGGGGGTCGCGGTATATTAAACTAGTAATCGCAGTCGGAAAAGGGAAGAAAAAATACGATAAACGCGAGACGATTAAAAAACGCGATATTGAAAGAGGAAAATATGCTTAAAATATTTTCGTGGAATGTGAATGGACTAAGGGCAGTTATAAATAAGGGCGCATTCCAAAAATTTATGAAAGAATACGAACCGGATATTGTTTGTTTACAAGAAACTAAAGCGAAACAAGGTCAAGCGGAAATTGATTTGCCGGAATATGAAGAGATTTGGAACTCGGCCGAGCGACCGGGATATTCCGGGACAGCAATTTTTACAAAAATAAAACCTTTATCAATAAAAAATACTTTATCTACGGATAAAAATTTTACAGATCAATTCGGAAATCCTTTAACTGAGGGACGCGTGCTAACAGTAGAGTTTGAAAAATTTTATTTAGTAAATGTTTATACGCCAAATTCGAAAAATGCTTTGGAAAGATTAGAGATGCGGGAGAGGTTATGGGATCCGGAGTTTTTGAAATATTTAAAAGGACTTGAAAAAGAAAAGCCGGTAGTTGTATGTGGGGATTTTAACGCAGCGCATCAAGAAATTGATATTGCGCGTCCGAAAACTAATCATCATTCGGCAGGATTTACGAATGAAGAAAGGCAGGGAATTACAAACTATATAAACGCAGGATTTATTGATACGTTTAGAATATTAAATCCGCAAGCAGTGCGCTATACTTGGTGGAGCCATTGGGGAAAGGCACGCGAGAATAATGTGGGGTGGCGCATTGATTATTTCTTTATTTCAAAAAGTTTAAAGAAAAACCTCAAATCAGCAGAGATTTATGAAGATATAATGGGTTCGGACCATTGTCCGATTTCAATTGAATTGGAGCTCTAATGGATTATTTTAAAAAGATTGACAACAAACTAAATAACGATTTAGTTTGGAATGTGCCAGAGCAAAAACAAGGCAAGGTTAATGTAATTGGCGGAAATAGCCAAAGTTTTAAAACCGAAATTAAAATTTCGGAATTTTTATTAAACAAATACCCAATTGAAACTTTGAATGCGGTTCTTCCTGACGCTTTGAAAAATGAATTGCCACCTTTTCCGAATTTTAAATTTTTAAAATCGACGGATTCGGGTTCGTTTGCGGACGAAAAAGAGATGACGGAAATATTTAACTCGGGAGATTTTAATTTATTACTAGGGGATTTATCAAAAAATTCTATTACGGGAAAAATAATGTTAGGCGCGTGTGAAAACACCGAAAAACCACTCTTAATCACGCGCGATGCGATTGATTTATTGCTAGAAAATCTAGCGGAAAAAAGTTTAATTAATGGGAATCTAATTTTTTTCGGCTCGATGGTGCAGATTCAAAAACTATTAAAGGCAGTTTTTTATCCTCGGATGCTATTACTATCGCAATCTTTAATTCAAGTTGCAGAAACTCTACATAAATTTACTTTAAGCTATCCGGTGGCAATTATTACTTTACATAATAATCAGATTTTGATCGTAAAAGACGGCAGTGTGAAAGACGTGCCGATAGAAAAATCGGGATGGACGCCAATGACAATTTGGCAAGGTGAACTGGCCGCCAAAATTCTAGCATTAAATCTTTATAATCCCAACAATTTCACTAATGCGACGATTTCTGCGCTTTTTTCATAAGATCTTTCTCGACATCGACGGCGTCGCGAGAAACATGTTTACGGCGTTGGCGAAGGAAGAACCAAATAAAGACGAAAATTGAACAGCCAAAAATGAAGAGGCCATATTTTACTGGATCGGGCCAACTAGTAGCGAATAAAATGAAAGCATTCACTACGCCGAGACAAATCGTATATAAATAGCGACGAGCAAGGATGATTTTCTTAGCAAGCGGAAAATTACGATTAGCAAGAGAATTTTTCGTACAATTATCAGGATGACCAAATAATTTACCGTAAACAATGAGCTCGATGATACCGCAAACGACCGTATAATAAATAATAACGACTAGACCAACAATCCAATTGACGCGAAATGTACAGAAAAGCACCTGGGCGGCAGCTAAAAGCACATCAGAAACCATGTCAAACGTGGCGGCGTATTTACGATATTTAGGCGTTTTATTTTTTGGAAAAGGCCATTTGCGAGCGCAGGTGCCGTCAAAAGTATCGGTTAATTCTGCAGTTAAGAAAATAATAAAAGCGGCTTCGGGGCCTCCGCTGTGTATCACGCAACCATAAATTAAAACAAGTGCCAGGATAAAACGTAATAAAGTAAGTAAATCTGCTAAATACCTCATGATTTTATTATACCAAATATTTTTTCTAATAAATCAATGTGTTTGCTAACTAGAATTTCTTCACGATGGTCTAGCATAACTTGGGACATTTTGGCAATTTTTTCGGGATGAGCTAGCAAATCATTAAGAGCGTTGGCCATAGCTTCGGGTTTTTCATTCTGGCTAAGAATGTAACTGTCGTTTGGAACAATTTCTTTCATGTCTGGATCACAAAAGAAAACCGGTACACCGTAAGCTTCGGCTTCAATTAAAGTCATACCAAAAGTATCAAAATTATTGGAGACTAAGACGTCGAGATGAGAAGCTTCAATGGCTTTTAAAAGCTGTTCAAATTTAACGTTACCGTGGAGTTTAACGTTCATGTGATAACGTTTAACAAAACGTCTAGCGCGGAAAAAATCACCCCCGCCGCCATAAACATCAAGGCGATATTTTCCGTGGACATTTTTTAGAGCCTGGAGGAAGGGCATCATACGTTTCTCGGCAGAAACGCGCGAATGCCAAATGATTTTTAATTCTTCGCCTGGTTTTAGAGTTCTTAATTTTACATTTTTGGGGAATTTTTCGTCCGGAAAACCGTTTGGAAGAACTTTAATTTCTTTTTTGACGCCGTAATGTATGAGTTTTTTCCGAAAATGTTCGGAGGGAGTTAAAACTAGGTCGGCGTAATTCGCGTGGTTAACCATCATGGTCCACATTTTCGCTTTGGCATAATTATTAGCTAAATAATTATCGCGCGGAACCTTAGTTTTATGCGGAAGATACCAGGAATGGAACCAATTTAATAGAATTGCGACGATCGTGCGAAAACCAAACGGAATAATATTCGTTTCACCCATATCTTCACGTCCATGCATGACTTGGATGCTCGGAATTTTAAGTTTTTTTGCGAGCCTGAGGGCCGCGATAGAACATCCAGCTTCATAATGAATATAATAGATGTCAAAATCTTTAATTTCGGGATGCTTTTTTAAAAGCCAGCGTTCAACAATTTTTGGCCTTCTAGAAACAGGCGTTAGTCCCAGAAAACACAATTTACAACTCGGAACTTGAAAAATATTTTTTTCGGCAAGTTTTTCTAAAACGGATTTTGATTTAGGAAAACCGGATGAAAACACGTAAACTGTATGGCCACGTCGTTCGAGTTCGGCTTTTTGAGCATTAATTGAAGTAACAATTCCACCAGTCAGATCTAAATAACAATCGGAAAAAAAGGCAATCTTCATGTTATAATTGTAACATATTAAGTGGAGATAAATATGTTCTATAAAACTGCGGAGAGTGTTTCTCCGAAACATCCAGATAAACTCTGTGATCAAATTTCAGATGCGATTTTAGACGCATACTTAAAAGAAGATCCTAATTCCCGGGTAGCGGCAGAAGCCTGTGGCGGACATGGAGTAGTATTCGTGACCGGCGAAATAACTTCTACAGCCGCAGACGTGGATATCGAAAAAATTGTCAAAAGAATTGCGGGGAAGGACGTTGAAGTCCATACAAAAATCGTCAAACAGTCGCCAGAAATTGCGCAGGGTGTTGATACTGGTGGAGCGGGAGACCAGGGAATTATGATTGGTTTTGCCTGCGACGAAACTCCTGAAATGTTACCACGCGAAGTAGTTTTATCCCGGCGCTTAAACCAATTCATCTACGAAAAATATCCGTATGACGGGAAAACGCAAATCACGATTGCACCAGATGGCTCAATTGATTCGGTGGTGGCGAGTTTCCAAAACGTTTCGCATGATGATTTGGAAAAAATTGTACATGAATTTATTACTGAAAATAAATTGGAAGGAAAATTAGAATTGCATATCAACCCGGCAGGAGATTGGAACCAGGGCGGGTTTGATGCGGATACTGGTTTAACTGGTAGGAAACTAATCGTAGATAATTATGGGCCGAGAGTGGCGATTGGCGGAGGTTGTTATTCTGGGAAAGACCCCTCAAAAGTAGACCGTTCGGCAGCTTATATGGCAAGAAAAATTGCGGTTGATTACCTCAGAAAGCGAAAAGCACACGAAGTATTAGTAAGATTAGCTTATGCGATTGGATACGCAGAGCCTTTGGAAAAAACCGTAATTATCGACGGGAAACCGGAAGAAATTGAAGGCTACGATTTAACACCAAATGGAATTATTAAGTTCTTAGATTTAAAACGTCCGATTTATGAAAAAACTGCCGAGTATGGCCACTACGGTCATGGATTTGACTGGGACAAATAAAAAAGAAGCTTCTAGAAGCCTCTGGTGGGGCTTAATTCGCCAGGTTTTAACAGCACATAAATAAGAAATAACGTCAATGTAAAACCCCGCACCGAATGATGCGGGGTTTTGTTTAGGAACCTTCACCGTCGGGCGCAACATCGTCCAAATTCAGATATTTGTCGAACCGACGAACTACCGATTCGATATCGGTATCCTTGCAAAACTTCTGAAGTTCCTCGCTTCCCGATTTAGAAGCCGGCTCCTGATTCTCATTGAGTTTCACACAGAAAGCATCCTTGCCTGCTCCGCTCTCGACGAATTCCCGGAAAGGGTCAGGTCCTTTAGCTTTGAAAAGGAATTTTCCAAATTTATGAAGGAATGGGTCAATGCCGCGACAGCTTTCGCTCAAAGAGCGCGCAATCATCGTCGTCGTGGTCGTCTTGGCCTTAATGTCGCCACGCTCGAAGGCTTCTCTAAGCCCGTGACACACCTTGTCGGTGTCACCACGAAGAATAAGCTCCTCCATGGCGGAGACCGCCAGACGATCATTGTCTATTTCCAATCCGGTGCGGAAAAAGGATTCGATAATCGACGTGGCTGGAATGCTTGCGTATAGTTCCTTTACTGTTAATTGCTTGTACAACATAGGGTGTACACCTCCTGCGTATGCTCGCCAGCAATTTTTGAGAGCGTAAGAATCAAGTTCCGGACTCTCTATATTATATAATATCATTTTTTTAAAAGAAAGTCAATGTAATATTCCTGATTTTGCGGATGTCGCAATGGCGTATGCGAGAAACATTAGGGATTTAACGGGTGAAATTATAGGAGTGGATTATGGTTTTTGGCGTGTTTTTGTCGCAAAAATGGCATAAAAATAGCCCTCTATTTTTACGAGGGATTTAACAGACATTTACAGGTTACAGAATAGTTAAAAATTATTTTATAAACCGTTTGGTGGGCGAGAAGGGACTTGAACCCTTACTGTATTACTACAACCAGATTTTGAGTCTAGCGCGTCTACCAGTTCCGCCACTCGCCCAATACTCGTTATTTTACCATATTTTGTGGTTTCATGCTATAATTCCATTATGAATTCAGAAAATGGTGGGCAACTTCAGAATGACCTACAAAGACAAGCCGCAGCAGCAATTGCTAGAAAGAAAGTTCTAGCGGCTTATGCTGAGACGCCGAAAAAAAATATTGCCGACAATAATTCTAATGCGGCACATATGAAAAGTGAGCCCGTAGCGCCAAAAATAAATTCAGAATCTTGGAAAAAATATCATTCGGCTTGGCAAGATTATTATCAGAAATATTATAGTGAATACTATTCTAAAGCAGCGCGCAATTATATCGAAAAAGAACGCTTAAAAGACGCCAGGGAAAAGGCGGAAGAAGAGGAGATTCTAAGCTCCATAACAAGATCGAGCGCAAAAGTAGAGAAAAAATCGGGATTGTCACTCGGGACCAACCAGGCCGCTGGTACTTATAGCGCTTCAGATGAGGAAGAAACAGCCGGTAATAATTTGCGCCGAATCATCCGCAAAAAGGCAACAGAAAGTGCGAAAAAAACCCATCGCAAAAGGCATTTAATTCCGATTTTAGCTGGGGTGTCGGTAGTTTTATTAATTCTATTCTTACAGTATAATCGTTTAATTTTTGCACCAATTATGGCTTACGTTTCCCCGGGAAATGCACCGGCTTCTAGTATCGAAGCGATTGACCCAACGATTACGCAAACCGTTTCGGCCGACCCTCGTCTAATTATTCCAAAACTAAATGTAGACGTACCAATCCGATTTGATATCCCGCTAAGTGGCGTAATGGCAGCTATGAATAATGGTGTAGTGCATTATCGTATTGCGGGAGCAAGCGCATATCCAGGCGAGATTGGTAATTTTGTGATTACTGGCCATTCGGCAGGTGATATCTATAGTTCAAATCCTTATAAATATATTTTTTCTGGATTAGAAAGATTATCCGAAGGAGATTTAATCTACGTTAACTATAATTCGGTGCGCTATACTTATAAAGTGATTAAAAAGGAGGTAGTTGAGCCTTCGGACGTAGCTGCATTAGTAGTCAATACCGATAAACCATTGATTACACTTGTTACTTGTACGCCACTAGGGACATCGAGATATCGTTTGTTGGTCACTGGTGAGCAAATTTCGCCAAGTTATGAAGGGGCTGAAGAAGCGGAGATATACTCCCCATCCGACCAAGAAGAAAATCTGCCAGCGAATGAACCATCTTTCTTTGAAGGAATCTGGAATTTCCTAACGGGGAATTAACCACTCTCGCATTAAATTAGAATCGTTAAAATAATAAAGCCATTTATTACTAGTAATCATAGCTGGGAGAGTTTGGGAAACATTTTTAGCAATTACCCTGCGATTATTGCCGTCAAAATCATAGACTATGAGTTCATCATTCGAAACTGAAAAAACCATATTATTATCAATCCAACCAAAATTCTCACCATCAGTCTCCCATTCAATGACGTCAGCGGCTTCCATGTCGAGAGTAGCAATTTTAGATTCAGTATTCATAGTAACAAATTCGCTATTATAGCCGACCTCAATTTTCTTTGGCGCAAAACTAAGTTCAAATTCAGAAATCTTTTCGAAATTTTCGACTTTAAAAACCGAGAGGAGATTTTCAGAAAGTGTAGCAATATATTTATCGTCATAAAACTTATAGATTGCTACTTTCGTGGGCTCCGATAAAGTACTGAGTTCTGTAATTTCATCGTCACCGATTTTAGTTAATCCGAGATAATAACCATCATCGTTTTTAGCCGAGAAAACAATTTCATTATTATAATAATCAAAATCAATCACTCCCTCGACAAAAATGGCGGAAATTGATCTGCCGGAAACATCAATTTTATGAAGGTTACCGTTTTGGACGGCCAGAAGGTTATTAGAAGAATTATCCAAAATTTCAATGTGATTAAAACTGGCACCAAATTCCTTTGAAAGATTAATGCTATTTTTGGGATTTTTAACATCGAGTAGTACCCATTCGACACCGTCATCATTATCGACAGAAAACAAAATATGGGAATTATCGCGATCCCAATTTGCGGTTAAAATCTTGCCCCGAAAAGTCCAATCATCCGTAGCTTTTTCTAAGTCTTCTACTAGACTGACGCTGGAAAAGAATTTTTTAATGTCAATTTTTTGGGGCGTCAAAGTTTCATTATCAAGTTCTAAATAATCCCATTTAGTAGTTTGATTAACTAAGAGTAATTTGTCGTGTTCTGGCGAAACGGTTGCAAAACTAATTTCATCGAGTTTGAAAACTTTTTCAGACAAACGATCTTTTAAAAACAATCTAGGATAGTTCAGGCGATAAAGCAGTCCTTCAGAGATGTTTATAGTTTTTGACCAAGTATCATAACCTTCTTTTGAGAGTGTGATTGTATGTTCACCACTAGATAAAACTTTAGAAGTATTAGTTTTCTGGAGCCAAGGCGAATCGCCATCAATATTAATATTAGCTCCGGTGGGCACAGATGAAATTTGGAGTAGACCTTGTCTTTCAATTTTAAAATCGGAGTTGAGCCAATAGCCAGAAACAATTAAAGCCAAAACTATGACCATGATGACAACTGCTACTACCATAATAGCTTCAGAAATAATGACTTTTAAACTCTGACGACGCCTAAGTTTATCTAAATCCATAGTATATATTATAGCATAAATTAATTTTTAAAAATTAGCTCTTGCGCTTTTAAAAAATAAATAGTATGATGAATATAAGAATAAGCGAGGTAAAAATGCAGAAGTCTGATAGTAGTCAAATAGCCCAGGTCACGCATCGTAAGGTGAGGCCTTCTACTACGCTTAATAGAAAATATGTGAGACAGCCTGCAAGGGAAGCCAGTGCGGAAGTTCTAGTAAAGAGAAGTCCAAAAGTCAGTCATTTTAACCAACAAGTATCCGAAAGAAAAGTTGAGGCGAAGCAAGAAGCGATGGCTCCGGCAAGAAGCCATCCTGTCCAAGTAATTGCTAATAATCGCATGAAAGAACGCCAGATGAATATGGCTAAACAGCAATCTCAAGGCCAGAAGATGACAGCCCAAGAATTAAAGGAACAAGCCATTAAAAAAGCTTTGATGGCGGCTTCAAAGACGGAAGAGATAGAACAAGATAATACTAAGGTTAAGCAAAAATTACATTTTGGTTTTGGTCGTGTGGTTTTGGCTTTATCCTGTGCAGCAGCAGCAGTAGTAGCAATTGCTTATTTTGTCAATTTGAATATTCCGGATATTTCGCTACGTGTAGCGGCTATGCAATCTGGATTGGAGGCATCTTATCCAAATTATGTGCCACGCGATTACAGTTTATCCAGTATTACTTCTGAGAGCGGTAAAGTAGTTTTGAGTTTTAAAAAACATACCGATGAAGGTAAATTCTCGTTGTCAGAAGAAAAATCATCTTGGGATTCAAATGCGTTACTTTCGACTTATGTCAAACCGACTTTTAAAGAAAATTATTCAGTCATTAAGGAACAAGGTTTAACCATTTATATTAGTGATAGTGATGCCGCTTGGGTTAATGGCGGAGTAGTCTATAAACTAAAAACTGAATCTGGATCTCTCAGCAAAAAACAAATCACTTCGATTGCAGTATCGCTTTAAGAAATTTAAACTGAACGAGCTACTAGGTTAAGACGAGCAAGGGATTTTTCACGCCCTAATGTTTCTAGGGTGAGATTTAGGGCTGGACTAAACGGAGCAAAACTGAGGGCAATGCGAATCAAACTGAAAAGTTCAGCTGGTTTTTTCTCGGTTTCGGAAAGCAGTTCATTTAGGGCAGTCTGTAAAGAATCGGCGTCCCATTTTTCTAATTGGCTAAGCTTAGAAATGGTAATTTTCAATAAACTTTCTAATTCTGCTTCGGAAAGTTTATTAAGAAATTTATTCTTGGTCAACATTTCTAGATTTACATCAGGGTCTATAAAGAAATAATTCGTCATGTCGCGTAAATCTGATAGAGTTTTGAGACGATCATAAATAATAGATAAGACTTTAATTTTATAAGCATCATCATAGTTTTTAGCGCTTTCTGGCCAAAAATCCTTAGTACGGTCATACAAAGCTTCGACGCCATTTTCATGGAAAATTTTGCGAATCCATTGACCGTTGAGCCATAGTAATTTAACTTCGTCATAGCGTGCTCCTGAAGTTTGGATACGTTCTAAGGAGAAACTATGAATGAGTTCTTCTTTACTATAGATTTCTTGTTCAGTACCATCATTCCAGCCCAGGCAAGCTAAATAATTTAGCATTGCTTCGGGTAAAATTCCATCTTCGCGATACTCCGTGACTGATTTAGCACCATCACGTTTACCCAGTTTTTTATTGCCTTGTGGGGCAAGGATATGGGGCAGGGAAACTAATTTAGGACGCGGAACGCCGAGGGCTTCATAAAGGGCAAGATAATTTGGCGTGCTAGAAAGATATTCTACTCCACGCATGACGTGTGTGACTTCCATTAACGTATCGTCAACAATGTGCGCAAAATTATAAGTTGGAAAACCGTCTTTTTTGATTAAAATAATGTCATCTAAGACTTCTGGGCCAGTCGTCATTTCGCCCATTACTTCATCCATCCAGGTATAACTTTTGGGCTCAGCTTTAAATCTTAGAGGAATACCTGGTTTCCACTCAGGAGGATTTTCGGGACGAATATTGCGAAAAAGAAAGGGAATTTTCTTCTCAGCACATTGTTTATGATACTCTTCAATCACTTCAGGTGGAGTAGGATCAGCATAGGCTCGTCCAGCGTCGATTAATTTTTTAGCCCACTCATAATAAAGATCTTTGCGTTCGCTTTGAAAATATGGGCCGTGTGAGCCGCCAATAACTGGACCCTCATCCCAATCTAGACCTAACCATTTAAGTGTATCTTCAATTAGCTCTGTAGCACCATCGACAAAACGCCCGCGGTCAGTATCCTCGATACGTAAAATAAACTTGCCTTGATTCTGGTGAGACAGTAAATAAGGATAGATAGCGGACCGAACGTTACCAATATGAATATAGCCGGTAGGACTCGGCGCGAACCTAGTAATTACTTTCATACTTTTATATTATATCACGAATTTATTCTACGATTTCATCTTCATCGATTTCTCTACGCTTAGCAGTAATGAAGGCAAAGAGACCAGTTCCAGTCGCAACCGCAGCGGCAGTAGCAAGAGTAGTCATGATATTCGAACCTTCTGACAGGTTAGATATTGTATCCGTGAAGACGCCTTGTGGTGGAGTGTAACTATCATAAGCGCTGACATTATTGCCTTCGGAAATTTCGGTAGTAGTCGTAGAGGTCCCAGACCCAGTCCTTCTATAAGTATAGGAAGTTGTTCCGGTACTCGAGCCACCAGTAGGAGATGGATTATAAGTAGGAGTTTCTTCTGAGCCAGGTGTGACGGGATCGGTCGGAGTTGCTGGGTTAGTATTATTATCAATTGCGCCAGTTACTACATTAATAACTACAGTACCAACATAGGTCCCGGAAGCTTTAGTAGCATTAGCCTTAGCGCCAAAATAAATATCCTGGGAGCCAGAGGAAGCGCTACTTGAGTAGAGAACGGTAATTGGTGTGGCAGCGCGACTAACTAAAGGATAATAATAGCTATTAAGATTACCCTCATCAGTTTCATTATAAGTATGACTGTTTAATGTAGCAGTAGTGCCCAGAGAATAACCCCAGTAATTGGCTGGGAAACTACCGCGTGTAGAACCGGAAGATAAAGTCGGGAGCGTAACAGAATTTTGAGTTGTATTAATAAGAGAGGTTTCGGCAGTTTTCATAGTCATAGATGCGGTAAAACCACCTGGATTATTCGTATTGACATAGAGGCTAACTTTATTTCTTAAGAAAGTGTCAATATCCCCGGATGCCCAACTCGAAGGAATAGAAATAGAGACCGTAAGGCTTTCTTTTACATTAACTTGGAAATTAGTATCGCTTTCCACGGCAAAAGTAGGGAAAACATTAAACAAAAAAGCCATTATCGCAAAAATGATAGTTATGGTTTTTGTGATGACCTCTGTTTTTGTCTTAACCATAATCACATTATAACATAATCTTTTTATTTTGTGCTAAAATTAAAAAAAGTTATGTTAAAAAATCGTAATTTAAAAGTGGAGTAAATATGGATGAAAATATTACCCTCAATTTAGACGATCAAAATGTGAAAAAAGATGAACAAGATTTAAGTTTAGCTTTTCAACCTGAAGAAAAAGCGCCAAAAGAAAAGACTGGAAAAAAGTGGTTAGTGTTTTTGATTTTAGGACTTGTTGGCATTTTCGTTGGAACGGGTTGTATTTTGTTTGCGGTATTAAAACCAGAAGAGGAAAGAGCGGGATTAACCTTCCCAACTATACCTTCGACAAGCCCTAAGGAGGTAACTTATAGTTCACTAACGGGCGAACCACTAACTGACGCTTCATTGAAAGATGCTCCAGCTTATTGTATTCAAACGCCTAATGGAACGGATGGGGCAAGACCACAATCTGGTTTAAATCAAGCCGGGGTAATATTTGAGGCAATTGCAGAAGCAGGTATTACACGGTTTGCGGCAATCTACCAAAACCCTACTGCAGCAGTCATTGGGCCAATTCGTTCGCTCAGGATTTATTATCTTGAATGGGATACACCTTTTGATTGTACGATTGTACACGCTGGTGGCGCAGATGATGCGTTGAGTGCTTTAAATTCGGGTGGTTATAAAGATTTAACAGAAAATTATACTTATATGTATCGCGGGACTAACAGCAATCGTCTTTGGAATAATCTTTTCACGACATCTGCTATTTTAAAACAATTTAGCACAGATAGAGGGTATGATACATCTGAGATTGAGGGGTTTGCCCGTTTAACGCCTGAAGAATCGCGAAAAAGTAGAGTAGATAATTTGAGTTCAGAAATACTAAAAATAACCAGCGCAACGGAAAATGATACCTCAAAATTGACCGCTGAGGTTGATGATATTAGTTTTAGGTTCGGGAGTACGCCATCCTTTAATGTTAATTACATTTATGATTTAGATTCTAATTCTTATCTCAGAAATTACGAAAATGGAACAGCACATCAAGTTTATGTCTGCCCAGAAGAAAACCTAGGCGAAAAAAATCCGGAAGATGTTTGTACACTTACGCAAATGGCTCCATCCGTAGTGGTAGCAATGATTGTTAGTGAGCACCGGGCTTCCGATAATTATCACGAAGACATTACGGCAATAGGCTCGGGAAAGGCTTATGTTTTCCAAAATGGAACAGCTATAGAGGGAACCTGGCATAAAGATTCACGTAGCGATCAAATTAAGTTTCTTGATAATGATGACAAAGAGATAAAACTAGCACCTGGTCAAACGTTCATTTCGGCAGTGCCAAGCTATGGTAGTGTTGAATATTAAGCTTAGTTATGTTAAAATAACAGAAGTGGTTCCGTCGTCTAGTGGTCCAGGACGTCTGGTTCTCATCCAGAAAATCGCGGGTTCGACTCCCGCCGGAATCACCAATTCATGATGTAATAAAAAGGGGGAGTCGTTCTTTGAATCGACTCCCGCCGGAATCACCAATGAGAAAAGTAAACCCCGGACTTAGTCCGGGGTTTTTGTGCGAGGTAGTTTATTCCATTCAATCACTGCGCGATTAACTGTTTCACGTAGACTTTCTTTATAATCTTGCATAATATTAACGGGCTTCTGTTTATCTGCTTTGCCTTGACATCCGTCGAGGCACCGAACGATGACGCGCCAGCGTCCTTGAGACCCTTTAATGGGTTTACAGCGATCAACTTTGGCTTTGCCCCCACAAATTGGGCATTTTTCTGGTTTTAACAGTGAAACGCCCACTAGCTCACCTCCTTAAAGTGCTATCTTTCTATTATATTACATTTTATCTATTTTGTCAAGAGTAAGCATTTAAAAATCTCTATAAATATGTTATAATAGAGCTATGAAAAAATTACCAATTGTAGCATTAATCGGTCAGACAAATGCCGGGAAGTCGAGCATCTTAAATCGGATGGCGCGAAAAAATATCGCAATCGTGGCCCGTGAAGAGGGCACAACGCGCGATAATGTTGTAGCAACAATTGATAATGCTTTTATCTTAATTGATACAGCGGGCTTAAAAGAACCAACGGATGAATTTGAAGCTTCAATCCAAGATCAAATTGAGGATGCGATTGATGCGGCGGATATTATTTTAGTCACTTTAGATTCTACCAAATACTTTAATCATTATGATAAAAAAATTGCCAAAGATGCTTTAAGGTCTGGGAAAACGGTATATCTTGTTTTAAACAAATGTGACCTTGCGGAATCTTTGCCAATGACTGAATTTAGGGCGCTCGGCATTGCGCCAGAACAGATTATTTACGTTTCGGCGACAACTGGGCAGGGAATTGATCAGCTGAAGGCTATTTTACCCAAAGAAAAAATGAATCTTTCTAACGACAGTTTGAAAATTGCGCTAGTTGGACGGCCGAATGTGGGAAAATCAAGTTTGTTTAATACTTTAGGAGAGAAACAACAGGCAATTGTCAGCTCCAAACAGGGAACCACGAGAGACGTTAACCGAGTAATAGTAAAATATAAAGGTCAGGAGCTTGAGATTTTGGATACAGCGGGGCTACGCAAGCCAGGTAAACGTGAAGTCGGTATTGAAAAATTTTCCGCAATTAGAACTTTGGCGGCAATTGAAGAGGCGGACGTCTGTGCTTTACTAGTTGATGCAACAGAACCACATGCGAAACTAGATCAAGCTTTAGCTGGGCAGATTATTGAAGCTGGTAAGGGAATTATTGTGGTGGTCACAAAAACTGATTTATTAAAAACTCTAGATGAAGATACTAATCGCATCTTAGACGATTTGGAAAATGATTTTAATTTTATCCCTTACGCACCGGTAGTCCTGACTAGCTCGGAAACGGGGAAAAATGTGACGAAAATTTTTGAGTTGGCAACAGAAATCGAAAAGAATCGTCAGCTTGAAATAAAGACTTCGGATCTTAATAAAGTATTAAGTGAGGCAATAGCCGAACATATTCCAGCAGGATTAAAAAATACCCGTCCTAAACCAAAATATATCGTTCAGACCGATACTTGCCCACCGTGGTTTGTAATACACGGACATGATTTGGAGCTTTTGCATTGGTCGTGGAAACGATTTTTGGAACGAAAAATTCGCGAAAAATATCCTTTCGTAGGCACCCCTATCATGTTTTCTTTTCGAAATGATAAAAAAGCTTAATTTAATAATTTTTGTGTGGAAAAACTCTTTCCAAAAAAAGCAATTATGTTTATTATATAAATAAGTGGGAGCAAATAAAGTCGCGAGATTGAAAGCTCCTATTTTGTATTTGTACATTAGGCACATTAAAAAGGAGGAGATGCTATGTCTGGAAAGCAACCGACTTATGTGATTGATACCAATATATTAGTCGACTATTTTGATATCATACCTAACGGCGAAAAAATCCATCTGGAAGAGCCGTTAATTGACTTAAGCGGTGCGCATATTGTAATTCCGACAGCCGTAGTTCGGGAACTCTCAAGTTTTAAAAGTGAAAAGTCCGAACGCGGGAAAGCAGCACGCGTCGTTTTAAAGCGATTGCGCAAAATCATTGAGGGAAAAGTGCATTCGATGGATGAAATTTACCATCTCAATGCGCCAATTAAAATTTCTAACGGTGGCCAAACTCTCTCAATTTTGCCAGTGCACAAAAAGTTCAAGGAGGCCTTGCCTTTTAGTCCGTCCGAAGACGACATGGATGGTCAGATTATCTTAGCAGCCCTCACAGTAGCTTTTCTGAACGCTGGTTTAAGAATTGATGGAACCGTGAAGCCGAGTTTAGTGGAAGAATTGGTGCCACAGGATGTAGTCCTACTGACCAACGACAATGGTTTGGCCATTCGTGCTAGGGAAAGAGGTATTTTAACGAATCGTTATGGTTATAAATATCCTAAACCTTACACTGGAAGGCGCGATATTGTGGTCCCGAGGGAGCTGTTTGAGGAATTTATATGCACAAAAAGAGTCGAAAGATCATTATTCGAAGCTTTGATGCCAAAGGAACAGAGTCTAGTAGCAAATGAATTTATTGTGATGTCCTTAAAGGAAGATGAGACATACCCGTGTGGTTTTGATCCGGCCAATAATCCTTATTTTGAAAACATTGGGCGGTATGACGTAAATGAAGATGCGATTGTGGCGCTAAGATATTTGAGAAATTTTCCGTTGGAGGTGAAAAACGCAGGACAAGCAATTTATGCTGAAGCCTTAGAAAATCCGGATTTTTCTGCGGTAATTTGTACGGGACCGGCTGGTTCTGGTAAAACCTTTATGGCCACGGTTTATGGCTATAATGCCTGTAAAAATGGCCAATTTATTGGCGTGACGGCGGTACCGTGTGAGAGTCGCTCAAAAATCGGGGCTCTGCCGGGTAATTTAGATGAAAAAATGGACCCGGACGTCCAGCCTTTAAAGAATTCGCTGAGAAATTATCTGATGATCGGTGATAAAAAGATTCGCAAGGAAATTGATAACTTGTCTAAAACCGGAGCGAAAAAGGACGCTGAGCCAAAAGAACTGGCGGAAAAGGGTTCAATTAAAGCTAAATTAAAGGACCGTGTGGATTTAATCTGGGATAACTGGTTCTCTAGTATTCCGATTGAAAATGCGCGAGGCAGAGATTTCGCCTACGAACTGGCGATTTACGACGAGTTCCAAGATCAGAACATTGCGCAAGCTGATACTCTGATTAAAAGAATTGGCACGAACGGCAAAATCATTATTACCGGTGATATTGAACAGATTCATGCACCTTATCTTGACCACTTAAACAATGGTCTAGTTTATGCGACAAGACAGCTTTTCAATAGTGAAATGGTAGCTCAAGTTTGCTTTACGGATGACGAAGTGATTCGTCACCCGTTAGTCAAACTGATTGCAAGACGCCAGAAACAGAAGTTAGAAAAAACTGGCGAAACCAAGAAAAAAGCGAAACACTAAAATCTCCCCCAATACCCCACCTCTTGGTGGGGTATTTTTGTGTTATAATAAGAGCTATGAAATTAATTGTTGGTTTAGGTAATCCAGAAACGAAATATAACTGGACAAGGCACAATACAGGCTTTTTGGCCCTGGATTTTTATTTTAAAGTACATCACTTAAGTTGGGAGGGGAAACCGCGCTATGGGGCAATTTTTGCCCGAAAAGACGATATTTTGTTCGTCAAACCCCAGGATTATTATAATGAAAGTGGTCTCGCGGTCCAGAAATTTGTGAATTTTTATAAGATACCGCTCTCTGAGATTTTAGTGATTTGTGATGATTTTAACCTTGAATTCGGGAAAATTCGCTACCGACAGTCCGGCTCCGCTGGTGGAAATAATGGCTTAAAATCGATTACTAAATCACTTGGTACGGAAAGTTTTGCGCGAATTAGGGTTGGAACTGGGAATGATGAACTGAGGAAGAAGATTGGTGACACGGACTTTGTTTTATCAAAATTTACTCCTGAAGAAAAAGAAAAATTACCCGAAGTTTTAGGTAGTTTAAGTGATAAGATAGATAGCTTAATTTAGAGTCCACTGGTTAGCGCCCAGTGAGCGAATAACCCCCTTAATTTCCAAAATAGTAGTAGTTTCGTTAAAAGTCGAAATCGGTATGTTGAGTTTTTTAATGATGGATTCACCATCTCTAATACCTTGGGCAAGTTCTTTTAAAATAGCAGTTTCGGCCTCAGTATCACCAAATAGTAGGATTTGGCCTGGTTTTTTAGCTTTTTTCAGAGTTTCTGGGAAAAGTAGGTGAAGTAAATCATCTAGGGAGGTATAGGGATTCGCTCCTTGTTTAATTAATTTATTACAGCCCATAGAATAGGGGCTAGTAATATTACCAGGGACAGCAAAGACTTCTTTCCCCTGTTCTAAGGCATGAGCGGCGGTATTAAGAAAACCAGATTTTTCGGCGGCTTCGACTACAACAACAATATCAGATAAACCAGAGATGATCCGATTACGTTCAAGAAAACTAGTTTTAGGGAAGAATTTAGCATGGGGCGGATATTCACTAATAATCGCACCACCTTTTTTAATAATTTCTTCGGCAAGGGGACGATGATGCTGGGGATATATTTGATCTATAGGGGTGCCTAAGATAGCAATGGTGTGGCCACTAGCGTCGAGCGCAGCGCGATGGGTGATCGAATCGATGCCAAAAGCAAGACCAGATATAATAATGACGCCCCTTTTCGCTAGTTCGTAGGAAATTTTGTAAGCAACTTCCTCGCCGTAGCGAGTATTATGACGAGAGCCGACAATAGCGACGGATTTAGGTCTAGATTTTTTATCATTTTTTGACATATTTTCTGGTATTTTTCCATAAAAATACAATGTTTTAGGCTTAAGCGCAATAGAGTCTAACACCTCTGTAAAATCGGCTTCTAGAGGTGAGATTTGGTTGATTTTTTGAAAAAAGTGTGAAAAAAGTGTTGACATTTTTTCTCCTGCGTGATATAATAAAAACAGTTGGGACTTTAAAAAAGGTCCCACACCGCACCTAAATAAATTATAATTTCAGCTATACGATCTCAGTATAGCAGAAGTTGCGTGCTTTTGAAACCCTTTCGAGCTTTAAATTTCTTCAAAGGTTTAGAGTATAAAGTATTACCTCCACTTAGAAAGGCTTCTTTCGAAGGCATAGCAACCCCTCTAACCGGCGGGCCCCAATTTGTGTGAGGTGGGTTGCGCTTCCGGGGTCTCTCCCGGTATAGTGAGAAGCGTTAGAGGGCCAAAATAGCCTCAGGTGATGCCCACCCTTACCTGAGGCTTTTTTGATGGTTATGCTTGCGTGGGTGTGTTATTATTATTTATATGGCAAAAAATTTAGTAATAGTAGAGAGCCCGGCAAAAGCGAAGACAATCGAGAAATATCTCGGTAGTGATTTTAAGGTCTTAGCGTCGGTGGGACACATTCGTAAAGATACGAAAGTAGACAAGAAAACTTTTGATTTGACTTACGAAATTGATCCTGATCATCAAAATATTATTACTGAACTGAAAAAAGAAGTTAAAAAAGCTGATAAAATTTGGCTAGCGACAGATGAGGACCGGGAAGGAGAATCGATTTCTTGGCATTTATGCGAAGTTTTGGATTTACCGAAGAATACGGCAAGAATTACTTTCCACGAGATTACCAAACCGGCGCTAGACGAGGCAATTGCTCATCCTCGCACAGTAGATATGGATATGGTTTCGAGTCAACAGGCGAGACAAACGCTTGATATGTTAGTGGGATTTGATTTATCGGGCATGGTACGACGTAAAGTACCAGGAGCAATTTCAGCAGGACGAGTACAGTCACCGGCATTAAGGCTAGTAGTGGAGCGAGAACAGGAAATTGAAAAGTTTGAGTCGAAGTTTACTTTTAAAATTACTGGGGAATTTCTCTCGACAGATTCAACTAAGGCGGCTTTTTCTGCAAACTATGACGGGAAGGCGCCTGAAGAGGAAAAAACTACTAGAGAGCTCCTAGAAAAACTGAGTCAATCTGATTATAAAGTTATAGAAGTTGAAGAGACAGAAGGAACTAAGGCTAATCCAGTGCCATTCACGACGGCGGCATTACAAATTGAGGCTAACGCAAAACTCGGGTTTTCGTCACGGGCGACGATGAGCGCAGCACAGGGACTATATCAATCAGGTTTAATTACTTATCATAGAACTGATTCGCTTAATTTGTCAAAACAAGCCGTAGCAAGAATTGCGGAGTATATTGAATCTAAATTTGGTAAAAATTACCTCCAGGTACGAAATTTCAAAACTAAAGATGCTTCGGCGCAAGAAGCGCATGAAGCTATCCGACCGACCGACATAAATCGAATGACAGCCGGAAGGACTGAAGCCGAAAAGAAACTCTATCAATTAATCTGGGCACGAACAGTTGCGACTCAGATGGCTAATGCGAAAATTGCGAAGACTACAATTAAACTCTCGCATGATTTTGTCGCTAAAGGTGAGGTAGTCATTTTCGACGGTTTTCTGAAGGTTTATGGCAATAGCAAAGATTTAGAGCTACCGAAAGTGAAAAGGGGAGACGAAGTAATTTGTACGCAGTTAGTCGCAAAACAAACTTATTCGAAGCCGCCCGCAAGATATACTGAAGGCTCTTTAGTGAAAAAACTCGAAGAACTCGGGATTGGACGCCCATCTACTTATGCTTCGATTATGACTGCGATTCAAACGCGCGGATATGTTGTAAAGGGCGAGAGTGAGGGTGAAACGCGAAAAGTAATTGAACTAGTAGCTAAAAATGGCAACGTAAAAGAAAACTCAGTTGAGGAAAAATATGGGGCCAATAAGGGTAAATTACTCCCAACGCCGATTGGTGAATTAGTTTCAGAGTTTTTGACGGATAATTTTAAAAATATTGTAGATTATAAGTTTACAGCGAATATTGAGAAAGATTTGGACTTAGTAGCGGAGGCTAAATTGGAACGCGTTAAAATGCTCCGAGATTTTTATAAGCCATTTCAGGGGACAGTCCTGGCGGCTGATGGCGTTGAACGATACAATAATGCTAAACTCCTAGGTCACGATCCTGAAACCGGGAAGCCAATTTATGCAAAAGTGGGAAAGAATGGCGGATTTATTCAATTAGGTGATAACGAGAAGGAAACGAAGGAAAAACCACGTTTTGCGCCTTTACCAAAGCGAAAATCGGTCAAAACTGTTACTTTAGAGCAGGCTTTAAAACAGCTAGAATTGCCAGCTTTGCCACGAAGCCTAGGAAAAGCACCGGATGGTGTAGAATTGATCGCGGCCAATGGGCCATTTGGGCCTTATCTAAAAGGCGGAAAATATAATATTCCGATGAAAGATTTTGATCCCTATATAGTCTCCTTAAAAGAAGTTTTGCCACTTTATCAGAAGAAAATTGATTCAATGATTGCCGACTGGGGTGAAATTCAGATTATTAACGGGGCTTATGGACCGTACATCAAAGGTCCGGGCCGAAGAAATAATATTAGAATTCCGAAGGATTTAGACCCAAAGAAAATTACTTTAGTGGAAGCCCAAAAAATGTTGGAAAACAAGCCAAAAACCAAAAAGACTACAAGACGCGGTAAACGTGGAAAATCAAAAAAATCAGCCAAAAAATCAAGTTAAACTATAGCTATGGCGACGTTTATGTTTATGTTTTTAAAACTTTTTTTTGAAATTGTAAAAAATGTGATACAATAATAATGAAAAGTTGATAATATTATAGTTGACATACTCAAATACTTATGATATTATAGTACAAATTAATAATAGTAACTGGGGTGGGGCAAGGAAAAAACTGATGAATCAAAATGCGGAAATTCTAAAAAATGCAATCTCTGGCAGTCTGAAAATCATTGAGCAAGATCGCGAAAAGGAGATTATTTCACGTCGTTTTGGGTTAACCGGCACAAAAGAAACCCTTGAACAAATTGGTGAGATGTTGTCAATTACGAGGGAAAGAGTTCGACAACTCGAGAAAGCTATTTTGATTCGTTTGCAAATTTCCGCAGAAGATAACCAAATCCCAGAACTTGCTGCCGCTGAAAAGTTATTAATTCGCAACCTCACTGAAATGGGTCGAATTGCTAAGTTAAGCGATTTGGCCGATAAAATTTATGGTAAACCAACTACCGCGTCTGAAAAGACCGGTATTTATTTTATTGCTACTTTTTCTAAAAATTTAACTATCATTGAAGAGAATGATCGATATTACGCTGCAATTGGCATCCATGATTACGGTAATAGCAAGGAGGTAAGGGAAAGAGTTGATGAAATTGTA
Source organism: Candidatus Nanosyncoccus sp. (assembly GCA_045615385.1). Classification (GTDB taxonomy): domain Bacteria; phylum Patescibacteriota; class Saccharimonadia; order Saccharimonadales; family Saccharimonadaceae; genus Nanosyncoccus. The sequence continues at coordinate 107,174 of JAZLES010000002.1, forward strand.
AAACTAATTAAAGATAATAAAGAACCAATGACTTTGGAAGAGATTGACAATAAATTAAATTATGAGCATCCTGACCATATAAAAGCCGTGGCGTCAATTTCTAAGCTTCTCGCTACCTTAAATGGGTTATGGGGGCTCGCAAAGTGGCCAGCAGTAAATCCTAAGAATATTCGTGATAAGATTTTTGTGATTTTAGAGTCGAAAAAAGAGCCAATGCACTTTTCTGAGATTGCTAAGGAGATTAAAGATTCGAACTTTAAACGAAAGAATGTAACAACTCAGGCGATTCATAATGAACTCATTAAAGACGATCGTTTCGTTTTAATTGGCCGGGGGATTTATGCTTTGAGCAGCTGGGGATATAAGAAAGGAACTATTTCGGAAATTATTCGGACTATTCTAGAAAAAGCCAAGGAGCCTTTAACGCGTGAAGAAATCGTGAAGCAAGTTTTAAAAGTACGTAAAGTTAAGGAAACGACCATTTTACTGAATTTACAGAATAAGACCTTGTTTAAAAAAGTTGATAAGAATTCCTATACATTAGCTGAATAATTTGTGATAAAATATTATTATGGAGAGCGTCATACATTTTATTTTAATGCCAATCTTCTGGATTCCTGTAGTAGGAGTTTTGGCTTTCCTAACTTACCGGAATTATAAGAAGTTAAACACTTTAAAAGTTCTAAACGTGGATTCCGTGCTTTTAATGCTAGAAATCCCGAGAGAAAATGATAAAAAAGAACTTGCTGCAGAACAATTATTCGCTTCATTGCACGGGATTTTGAGGGATAAACAAGAGCTGAAAAATTCTGGTGGGGTACAGGAGCATTTGTCTTTTGAAATTGTTTCAACCGCCGGACAAATTAGATTTTATGTCTGGGTACCAAAAGTGTTACAGAGTTTCGTAGAAGGACAGATTTATTCGCAATATCCTACAGTACAAATCTACAAAATGAATGAGGATTATGTAGATAATCGGATGAAATATCCGATTAATTATTCCGCAGAACTAACTCTGACTGAGAATGAAGCTTTACCTATTAAAACTTTTGATAATTTTGAAGTAGATCCTTTAGCTGGTATTACTGGAACATTAGCTAAATTGAGTCCAGATAGTTCAGAAGAACTTTGGATTCAAATTTTGGCGAGACCAATCCCAGATGATTGGCATAAAACTACAACTGATCGATGGATTCAACAGGTTAAATCTGGTAAGAGGCTCTTTCTCGGGGGGAGTGGAATAGATTGGACTTGGATGGTCGAGGCATTAGGAGCTTTATTTAGACCGCCAGCTGGAGGAACTACTTCTGAGGTGCAGGTAGAATTATCTGAGCGAGATAAAACTCGTATTGCAAAAGCGGAAGAAAAAGCAACTAAATTAGGCTATGAAGTTAAAATTCGTTTAGCTTATCTTGGTCAAAATGAAACTGACGCTAAATTAAACATGCAGGCTCTGGTCGGGACCTTTAAACAATATAATTCAACGAATTTAAATGGGTTTAAACAGCTTGGAAGTAGCTTTAATGCGGCTGATTTAGATGCTTATAAGAGACGACAATTCTCAAATCGCGGTTTCATCTTAAACATTGCCGAGCTAGCTTCGGTTTATCATTTACCGCACACCTCAGTTGAAACTCCGAATATCGTTTGGGCAACCTCAAAAACAGCGGAACCGCCGGCTAAATTACCGGTCTTAACGGGGGATATAGCAACGGATGAGAATATTTCAGCTTTCGGCTTAACGAATTTTCGGGGAATTAATCATCAATTCGGGCTCCTCAGACGCGACCGTTCACGTCATGTTTATATCATCGGTCAAACAGGGGCAGGGAAAAGTGGCATGTTAGAGCTTCTAGCTCTTTCGGACATTTTCTATAATCAGGGCTATTGTATTATTGATCCACACGGGGATTTTGCTATAGATAATTTAAGGTTTATCCCTGAATCACGGGTAAGAGATGTAGTTTATTTTAATCCGGCTGATACAGCTTTCCCTGTTGCGTTCAACCCACTCGAGGTAACTGATCCAGCGAAAAAACCGAATATCTGTTCGGAAGTGATTGGGGTTTTGAAGCGGATGTTTGGCGATTCTTGGGGCCCGAGACTTGAACATATCCTTCGTTATACGCTTCTAGCTTTACTCGACCGACCGGAAACGACGTTGTTAGATATTTCGAGGCTTCTAACAGATAAGAATTTCCGTAAAGAAACTTTGGAATATTGTAAAGACGTAACGGTTCTACAATTCTGGAAACATGAATTCGGCCAGTGGAATGAAAAACAGGTTAACGAGTCAATTGCTCCAGTATTAAATAAGGTTGGTGCATTTACGGCAAATCCAATTATTCGGAACATTATTGGACAACCGAAATCCTCGTTTGATATTAGAAAGATTATGGATGAAGGCAAGATTTTAGTAGTGAATTTGTCTAAAGGATTAATCGGCGAGGATAATGCGGCGATTCTGGGGGCGTTCTTAGTCACTAAGGTTCAGCTCGCAGCAATGTCGCGTTCAGATATTCCAGATGTCAAAGATCGCCGACCATTTTATTTATATGTAGATGAGTTCCAGAATTTTGCGACCGAATCATTCGCAATAATACTTTCTGAGGCACGTAAATATGGCTTAAACTTAACGGTAGCGAACCAATACGTAGCCCAGATGACCGATCAGGTACGTGATGCGGTCTTTGGCAATGTAGGGACGACTATTTCATTCCGAGTTTCAGCTGATGATGCGCCACTGCTGGTAAAACAATTTGAGCCGACATTCGAAGAATCTGATATTATCCAGCTCAATAATCGACATTTCGTCATCTCCATGATTATCAATGGCGAAAAAGTACCGGCCTTCTCTGCTACTACTCTGTCGATACCTAGTACACCGAAAGATAATTTAGACGCAATTATTGCTCATTCTCGCGAATATTTTGCTCGTCCTCGTTTAGAAGTCGAAAAAGAGATTCGAGAAACTATCGAGCAAGCTGAGAAATACAAAAGGGAATTATCTGATTCTGGGCGTAAAGAAGAACCTAAATTAGTCATAAATACAGTTGAAAAAACTCAGGCTAAAAAGAATACCGAACAAAAACCGAACTTTAAGTTTCAGCCTACACCACAGGCAGATTTCCGACGGCAAAATTTGAGTCCGAATACGGCTGAAGGTAAAGAGCGATTAGGATTAAAAGATTTAGCCAAACTAATTGCCGAGGACAAGAAAAACAGGGAAGAAAATCCTCAACCAGCTGAAAAACAGGGGAAGCGTGAAAAAGGGAAAAAGAAGCCGAATAAGAAGGTAGTTTCAGAGCCTAGTTCTAGTCCAAAAACCACAGTTTCCTCCCCTGTTAGACCAGAGGTAGAATATCAGGAAAAAACAGTGGTAGAGATCAGGCCGAATAAGACTCCCCTTTCCCTGTCTACCCCTGTTAAAAGGACTGAAGATTTTGCGGATAAGGATAACTCCGTAGATGGATTTTTAGCCATCAAACATTAAAAACCAGAATTCAAAAATTTAAAATAAAAAGAGAATTAAACGTCAAATAAAAAAATGGCCGGACGATAGACATTTTGGCGGAACCGACATGAAAACTAATTCAACTTTTCTATATAGTTTTAATGTCGCACAATATAGATTTTAAGACATTATAGTTAAAGTCTTTAGATGGTAAATATATCGTCTTTTAGGAGTAATTCCGGTTATGGTAGGCGGGAAGAGCCCGAAAAATACATTTTGTTATGTTTGTATTTGGACTAGAAAGTTTATTTATGAATAGACTTGGGTAGTTGTAATTACTACAGAATTTGTCAGATGCTTGCATCTTAGCGACTGCGCTAAGGCCTTATAGAATACTCATTACACTCTATAATTGCGTACAAATGTCCTATAAGGGATATTTGAGGATGCTCGCATGACTGAAATTCTGTAGTAATTACAACGGGCCAAATCTCTAAATATTCATAAATAAACTTTCTAATCCAATCACCTCCGTAACCCCTGTATTTTACTAGATTTTGGCTGGAGTTTTCCACATTTGACATTTCCCCGTTTTTGTTTCCCTTTTTTGTGTTTTTCCCTGTTTTTTTAGATATTTCTTCATGCTCAATGATTGATATATTGGTGATTTTTAGAACAAAAACCGAACAAAAGAGAAGAGAACTGAACAGAACAAAAACCGAACGATTCCCTATTTCCAGTAGGCTTTCCCCTCTATACGGACATCTATATAAGTGAATTCCTCTACCTCTATATCGTTAAGATAACGAAGCATACGATCGGCGTCTTCAACTGAGACCGCTGGATTGCGATCAATAGTCATCTTAATAAAACCATCATAACCATCAAGATAGAAATCTACCTCACGAATTGAACCGGCAGGGATTAAAGCTTTTACAGGTTGATAATTAAGAATGCGGAATTCTTTTTCGGCTCGAGCGATGAAAGTGGACATACGTGAGGTAATTTGGCTACCAGACGAGACTTCTTCGTCGACAATCTCAATGGATGATGGGAGTTCTGTTTGATCGGGCTCGGCGGTAAGAATTTCTTCAGTTTTGGCAAAAGCAAAGTAGAGGCCAACTAATATTAAAACTAAAATCAGAAAACAAAAAATGGTAAAAACGACTCGGAAAGCTTTACCTAGTTTTTGTTTTTTGCGCGCCGCTTCACGTTCATTGGCGGTTTCAAGTCGTTCCCTTTTTTCGCCAATAGTGCGGCCGGAGCGAAAAGCGGATTTACGATTTTCGCGACGGCGAGCCAGCTCGGGAGGAGACGGCGCAGCCAACTCATCTGCTTGGTCTTTTCGAGATTTTCCCACCGTTAGACTCCTATAATTCCTCAAGAACAATTTTAGCTAAACGGGTCGCAGCGTCTGACCTAGCTTCTTCGTGGAGACGATCGGCCATATCGGCACGAAGACGCGGCGACTTTACGAGATGACGGATTTCTTCTAATAAAGCGTCTGGGTTTTTAGTCATTTCGGAATCATAAACTACTAAGGCAGCATCAGCATCTTTTAATCTTTCAGCATTTTTGACTTGGTGGCTACCTGGTAAGCGTTCAAACGGAACTAAAATGGTCGCTTTTTTCAGCGCTGCCATTTCGGCAATAGTAGTAGCGCCAGCTCGCGAAACGATCACATCAGCAGCGCCTAGAAGTTCATTCATGGTAGTATTAAATTCCCACATGCGGAAATTAGATTCAAGTGAGGCTTTTTCCCAGTTTTCATATTTCTTTAAATCAACCATGTCTTCGTAATGTTTACGTCCAGCGATGAGAGCGACTGAAGCAAATTTCAGAAGTTCAGGTAGAATCGTGCGGGTAGCTTCGTTAAGATTCTTGGAACCTTGGCTGCCGCCAGTAATAACTACCAATGGTTTTTCAGGATTAAAAGAAAAGGCTTTTTTCAAGGAAAGTTGAGTAGTAAGAGAAACTGGTTTAAATTCAGGTCCGACCGGAATACCCGTCCAAACGTAGTTTGGGTGTTTTTCTTGTACTTCTTCTGATAAAGGCACCCCGAAGGCAACTTTTTTAGCTTTGCGCATTAAAATACGATTAGCTAGCCCAGCTACAGCATCAGATTCATGGATGATGTAAGGTATTTTAAACAGCCGAGCTATTAGGCCAACCGGAAGGCAGACATAGCCACCCTTCAAGAAAATCACATTAGGTCTGGCTTTTTTAGGAACGAGGCGAATAAAACAAGTAATTAAGCCGAGAATAAAACCGAAAAAGCCAAAAATGTTACCAAAAATCAAATCCTTGAGAGTGGTGTCGAAATTAACAAAATAGTCTTTAAAAGTCCAGTTTGAATAACGATGGAATTTACCAGCTGGTAGTCGGCGGACACGGATGTAAGGAGTTTTTGGAGATGATTTGCGGTTTTCACCCCACGCAACGCCAATTTCGGTCGTTAGTTTAGTAACGTTTTTATAATACTTAAAGTCAGTCCAAAATTCGACCTCAGCACGAGGTTTTTCTTCTAAAATTTTACGAACTACGGCGACGGTTGGAGTGATGTGTCCCCCGGAGCCCCCTCCGACTACTAATATCTTCATTTTTGTTTACCTCTCTACTAGTATAACATGAAAGTTGTAAAACTAAACCGATTGCAAAAGCAATAAAGATCATGCTAGTACCGCCATAAGAAAGCAGTGGCAAAGTAATACCTGTAACTGGGACTAGACTAGTCATAGCCATAATATTAACGACTACTTGGGCTAGCGTCCAGGAAAACACTCCAATAATAAAGAGGCGATTCTCGGTTTCGGGAGAGTTTTCGGCGGTTTTTAACATACGTAGAAGTAGGGCTCCGAAAACGACAATGACGAGAAAAAGACCGACAAATCCAAAGGTTTCACCCATGATGGCAAAGACCGAGTCATTAATCGACTCAGGAAGATAACCAGTAGCTTGAACAGAATTACCTACTCCTACGCCGAAAAATCCGCCAATACCAATAGCAAGCATGGCATTTTCAACGTGATAAGTAGAGTCGGTACTTTCTCCACCAGATAGAGTCGTGAGCCAAGCATCAACCCTTTCCATACGGTGGCTTGAAGTCATAACAGCCCCTACAGCTACGGCTAAGACTAAAGCAATCATTAAAAGATATTGTTTAGCGGGAACGCCGGCAATCAGCAACATGCCAAAAATGATGGAAATAAGAGCGACGCCAGTGCCGAGATCACCCTGAGCAATTACGACGAGAAAAAGTGAGATGCCACAAACAATGAGAAGCGGGAGCCAAAATTCTTTCCATTTGCCGATGTTCCCTTCTTCCTTTTTACGAGTCAAAAAATCGGCGAGATAAATAACGAGAGCGAGTTTTAAAAATTCAGCAGGCTGAAAACTAATTGAGCCAAGATTAAACCAACGGCATTCGCCAAGTTCGCATTTCGCAAGGCCTGAACCAGCAAGGGCTAATAGCCAAAGAGCAGCTGACATGATAATGGCGGCAATCATAATCGGTTTAGCATATTTTTTGATGTATTGGTACGGAATCCATTTAAAAGCGGCAAAGAAGGCTAAAAGTGAAAGACCAACTGAGCGAAGTTGTCCGAGAAAGAAGAAATTGGAATCGTAATCGGTACCGTAGGTTGAATTTAAAACATTGGCGCGCATCGGGCCGATGGCGTAGATAATAATTAATCCAAGCGCCATTAAACCTAGCGTCGAAAATAAGATGATTAGATCTGATTTATGTTGACGAGATTTCATGATACATCACCCACCGATGTTATCATAAGGCACCTCCGGTAGCAGCAATGAAAATACCAATTATAGCAAAAACTCCTGCGACAATCCAAAATCGCATGACGATCTTGGCTTCCCCCCAACCTTTAGCTTCAAGGTGGTGATGGAGTGGAGCGGAGATGAAAATTTTACGATGGAAGAATTTTTTGGAAATCAATTGAATTAGACTAGATAAAGTTTCAATCACCGCAGGAAGACAAATAATCGGAAGTAGTAGGAATGAATTTGTCATCATTGCAACGACGCCAAGTCCAGCGCCTAGGGCAAAAGAACCAGTATCACCCATCATAAAGCGGGCAGGCGGAACATTAAACCAAATATACGATAGAAGCCAACCAATTACGGTAAGACAAAAGCCAAATAAGAGCATTTGACCTTGGAAAAGCGCGATGACACCGTAAGCTCCGTAGGCCATCATGGCTAGCCCACCGGAAAGACCGTCTAAGCCATCAGTAATATTAACGGCGTTAGAAGTGGCGACAATGGCAAAGGCAAAAATCAAAATCATACCGACAATACCAACTTCGAAATTGCCGAGGAAAGGCACTAAAATAGTCGTCCAGCCGAGTTTAACGGCAAAATACCAACCAAGAATAAGCCCAACCATGGAAATTAAGAAGAATTTAACTGGACCACGTAAACCAGCAGCACCCCGTCCCGAACCAAAAATATTAATGACGTCATCAATCACGCCAACTAAGGCCCCACCCAAAAAGCCGACGAGTGGCAACCAAGTTTGGCCACGATCGAGATTAAAAATCCAGGTAACGAGAGTAACGGAAACAACTCCAATCAGACCAGCCATGGTCGGAAAAACGTGTTTAAATTTATGAGCATGAAGCTTAGACATCACGGGTAAAGCCTGGCCATCAACTGTCGTTTTTTTCTGCTTTTTCCAGAATTTATATTTATAAGCAAAATGGGTATAGAATGGCGTCAAAACCATCGAAAAGAGGAACCCGGCTAAAGCTAATAGTAGGCCATAAAACATTTCGTCATTAATATTCATTTACTTATGCTCCTGGTTTAATTTTAAAATAATCAATTGCGTAATTTGAAATTGAATCAAAGAGAGACATAGGGTCTTTATTCCCTTCAATGTGTTGGCCCTCTCCCCACATTTTAACCATTATGACGAGTTTTGGCAACTCCCCCTCTGTTCCGACAAAGCCAATATAGGAGCCAATAAATTCGTCCATAGTATAAGCGCCGTCTATAATAGTTTGGGCAGTACCAGTTTTACCACCTATATCATAACCTGCGCGGTCTGCTTTGTTGGAGCGGTTATTGATTAACATACCACGCATAGCGGAGGAGGTTTCATCGGATAAAATTTTATCTTCGTCTAATTCCGTATTTTGGGGGACGATTTTTTCGTTTTCAAGCGTGCCCTTTAAAATAGTTGGAGTATAGTAAACTCCACCGTTAACTACGGCGGAAAAAGCGGAGGCGACCTGAACCATGGTGAGGTTTAAGTTCTGACCGAAGGTCATGTTAGCATAGGCGGCGTTTAAGCCATAAACATCGGCATTAGGATCCCAGACGAAGCCTTCGGATTCAATCAGTTCAATCCCAGTTTCGCGCCCAAGGCGGAATTTATTGTAATAGTAGTCATAAAGTTTTTCCCTGCCCTGTTGATTGATTTCTGCCGTATTGCCACCAAGAAGTTTGAGGGCGTAAATAGAACCGGTATTAAGCGACCAGTAGAGAGCAGTTTGCATATCAATATTGCCATAAAGGAATGAGTATTTGACCGCATTATTAATCGTCTCGCTATCAATGATTTCATAGCCTTCATTAAAATATGTGGTAGTGGGGCTCATCACTCCTTCGTTAATTGCGGCGGAAAAAGCGAAGCTTTTACAGATTGAAGCAGGTTCATACGGGACTTCAGTGGTGTAATTAATATAGGCTGAAGCATCAGTGACGTTACCGTAATCGGCTGGGTCATAGTTGGGGAGGTTGGCCATAGCTAGAACTTCCCCGTTATTTGGATTCATGACGAGAACGGAGGCATTCGTTGCAAGACTAGAATCGAGAGCCGCATCAGTCAGCTCTTCAACACCACGTTCAAACCCGCGATCAACGGATAAAACGAGATTTTTACCGTCTTCGGCGGGGATTTTAATATTATCATTACCAATCGAAAGCGCAACATTATTGATATCGGAAGTGGTTTTTAAGAGGCCATCTTTTCCGGATAAAAGCGTGTTGAGGGAGCCCTCAACCCCATATTGGCCAACGCCATCGGCATTAACAAAACCAAGCAATTCTGAGGCCATTTCCCCTTCGGGATAAACCCGTTGATTATTCTTCTGGAACCATACAGCAGAAATCCCTAATTCGGAAATCTTAGCAGCGATTTCACGGGGCACATTTTTTGCAACGATGGAATATCTTAGGCCTTCAGTTTGATAAATTTCATCAAAATCTACAACAATATAATCTTTGGCATAATTTTCTAGGGCTGGCTCAATTTCATCTTTTTTGGTGACGGAAGGATCAATAATAATTTGGTAAGTAGTTTGGTTTAAAACGACCGCAACGGGTTCTTCCCCTTCCATCATGTAAATTTCACCCCTTTTAGCGACGATGGTTTCAAGTAAAGTATGTTGTTCGTCGGCTTTTGCGACCCAATGATTATGTTCAACAATTTGGATAAAAAATAGTCGCACTAAAATAATGGCGAGTAGAATGAAGACAATATTTTTAAGAATTTTAGTACGCGAATAAATCCCCTTATTAGTAGTATTTAAGGAAGAATTATTCCGTAGCATATCCTGTTACCGTGGCGTCTTCCATAGCCGCAGCAACAGTGCTGTTTTTAGCTGTAGCAATAGAGTTGAGACGCGCTTTCTCAACTGCGAGGTCGTCTTTTTTGGCGTTCATTTCAGAAATTTCTGATTCAACGGAAGAAAGCTCATAATCAAAACTAGTCGCTTTGGTTCCTTCGGCAACATAGATCAGACCAAAGACTAAAGTAAGCATACTTACAATTACTATTTGGGAAATTTCCCCAAGACTTCTTTTAGTATGGCGAACAGAGTTGCGGTTGCGAACAAAGCTGCTGCCGATGGCTTCTCGTCTAGTGACGTAGGTTTGACTGATCATTTTTTCCTCGCTGATGTTTAATATTTGTTTTTGTTTTTGGTTTTCCTAGTCCGGGGGTTTTTACGACCAGAGCTATAAGTAAGTCGTAAAAACTGTCCCGGGAAGGTCATACACTTCACACTCTCTGTGAACTCTAATTGGCGGACCACACTCTGGTCCATGTCATTAATCTTGGAAATCCGAGCAAGTTTTAAGCTTGCTCGGAGAAAGAAGACTAACGGAAATTGACCTTGATTTTTTGTGCGCGAGATTTGTTCGCGACGAAAATTTGCTTTGGCATTTTGCCTCCTTTTTGTTTTTATGTTTATTTTATCAATTCCGCTTTGCCGCGCGGAACTTAGCGCTCCGGGCACGCGGATTGATAGCTAATTCTTGTTTCCCCGCTATGATTGGTTTTTTATTGATAGTTTGAAGTTCGGATTCTTCACCGAAGTTTGAAGCCGTCTTAAAATAATCTTTAACTAACCGATCTTCTAGACTGTGGAAAGTAATAACTCCTACACGACCATTTTTGTTAAGTAGTTTTGGCAAAAGTGGGAGAGTTTTTTCAATTTGCTCTAACTCTGCGTTAACTACTATACGAACCGCCTGAAAGATTTTAGTGGCAGGATGGATTTTTGAATACTTCGACTTCCTCATAATAATTTCGGCTAGTTCCTTAGTCGTCTTAATCGGACGATGATGAACTATTTCTCGAGCTAGCAGTTTAGCGTGACCAGGCTTCTCTTCACCATACCGAATAAAAATTGTCGCTAATTCCCTTTCACTATACTTATTAATAATATCTGCCGCTGAAAAAACCTGCCTTTGATCCATCCGCATGTCTAAAGGGCTATCATATTTAAATGAGAACCCACGATTTTCCATGTCTAATTGCGGAGATGAAACTCCAAAATCCGCTAATATCAAGTCAAAAGTTTTTCCACACTCAATAAGCTGTAGCACCGCATTATAAAAATCTTGATTTTTAATTTCAGTTTCGGGTGGAAATTTGCTCTTCAAATAATTTACGGCAAATTCATCCCGGTCAACTAAAACTGAGTCCTTATAATTCCGTGTCACATCCAAAATTTTACTAGCATGACCTCCGTAGCCGGCAGTTAAGTCTAAGTAGCTTTCTCCGGGTTGCGGGTCCAAAGTTGCTAGAACTTCTGACAATAATACAGGGATATGTTGTTTCTCCATATTATTTATTATACATCGTTTGAGATCGTTCAACTAGAAACTTCAGCGGGTTTGTTTCTGCTTTGATTTTTGTTTTAAGTCACAATATAATCCACCACGATTTACCAGCGCGAAGCTAATCTTATATCGCAGCCGTTGAGAGACTTATTGTGTTTAGACCATATAGAGTTTTATTGGGAGGTGTGTTTTGAGGAAGGAACTCACGATTTTTTTGACGCATCTCGCTAAGATTTAATGCGCGCCAGAGCTCCTAGTTGGTCGATCTCAAACTTTTTTAATGTACGACTTTTGTTTAGCGTTTTTGTTTAATTATTCGCTGATTTAAGTTTATGATAATTTTTCACAAAATGCACGAGCTTTTTTGGACTTTTTTTATATTTTTTTGCACCGTGAGTTTTTCGCATTTGTGGAAAACTTCCCTGTTATTTTCCCGAACAAATGCGGTTGAAATTTTACAGAATTATTTTTTAATAACCGAACATACAGT
>JAZLES010000003.1:0-94339 GCA_045615385.1 Candidatus Nanosyncoccus sp.
GAACGATGGGCATTCTCGCATCTTTTCTATAGCCGTAAACGCGAGATTATTCGCCTCGGTCGCCCCGGCGGTAATAATGAGGTCGGAAGCTTTCGCTCCAATCCCATGCGCAATTACAGCTTTCGCATTTTCATAATCCGAAGCCACCTTTTTCGCTGGCAAATATGCTGCCGAAGGATTAAAAAAGTCATCAGAAAAATATGGCTTCATCGCCTCAAGTACCTTTTTAGAAACCGGCGTCGCCGCCGCATGATCTAGATAAATCATAAATATATTATAACATATTTTTATTCAGTTTCAAATTCTGCCGTAAACCGATATTCGTCTTCGCCACTTCTCAAAATCAGTGTTCCATCTCTTTGATTGAGTTCATATTCATATTCATTTTCGAGCTCATATAACCAATCTGTCTCAATTTTCATCTTCCCATCTTCTAGAGCCCAAATAAAATCATAGTCGTTAAGATGGCTATTGGTCGTTAGAGTTCCTTTACCAATTTCCGTGAATTGCCAAATTACACTTGGGGATTCGCAATTTGTCTGGTTTTCTACTTCCGCGTTCTCACAGTTCGTCCCATTACTTTCTAATACCCATTCTTTCGCCGAAACGAGATATTCGCCGTCTTGAATTCCTGCTCCCTTAGTTAAGCTTAATATTAAAAAAACTACTCCGACAATAAGAGTAATCATTCCTAAGATAAAAACCACCAAGTCAATAATTTGCTTTTTCTTCATAACTCTATTTTAGCAATAGAGTTTTGATTTGACAAGTTCAAGATATGATTTAGCTGCTTGGCGAAAATTATCTAATTCAGCCCCTTCAATTTTTTGGTAAACGCCTCCACTTAACTTCTTAAACACACCATTCGGTCTCACTTCGTAACGGATGGTCATTTGCTCAATATCACCAAACTGGTTAGCCCAACTTTCATGCCAAATCCAAACGTTACTTTTATGTTTGAAAAATTCTCGTTGGTGTCCTTCTGGGATCGGACCAAATAAAGTTCGACCCAGTTTCGACTCGGCATTAATTAAATCATCATAACTTAACCGATTTGAATAAGTTTTTCGTTCCATAACATTCTTTTTCAAAACTGCTAAAGAGTTTGACAAAGAATTTACAGGGTTATTTATAAGTTCCTTAAGCGACATTTGTCAATCTCCAAAGAAATTTTGTTTAATTCTTGATAAATTTCAAAAAAATCACTGGTAGTTTCAAAATCATAATCTTTCTCTTTAGAGAAAGAAGGTATATTAAAAGTTGAATAATCTTTTTGCGTTTTTTGTAGTCTCATTTTCGACCTCTCTAAACTCTACAGATAACCTTTCGCTTAACCATTCCGCTATATTATATATATAGCCCGGTTCATTAATTATACCACGAAAAGGCTTTGGAGTCAAGAAAGGAGCATCTGTTTCAAGAAAAATCCTCTCTAGTGGCGGAGTTGGCAAGGTCGAATAAGTTGCCATTCCATTCACCCCAATATAGAAATCAGTTTCATTTAGAATCCGTTTTAAGACTTTCTTGTTGTCTGTAAAAGAATGAACTACGCCTCTTACTTTCGGAAAATTGCTAATTACGGCAAAAAAATCCGGAAACGCTTCACGTATATGAAATGAAATTGGTAAATCATGATCTGTTGCAAGTTGTAGCATCTCCTCAAACAACTTAATCTGCGCCTCCCGATTATAGCCATCATAATGATAATCTAGCCCCACTTCGCCAATGGCTACGAGTTTGGGTGAGGCTAAAACATCTTTTTCTGATTCAAGTCCACGAACAAAAGAAGATGTTTTAGCGTTTTCAGGATGAATACCATAGGTCCAATAAACATTTTCATGGTTTTTAGCGAATTCGCGCGCCACTAACGAATCCTCATGCGAAGTCCCTATACAAATAATCTTTTTCACATTATTTTTTTCTGCGCGCCGAATCATCTCCTCGGCTTGGTTATCCGTGAAAAACTCTCGGTCATGCAGGTGACAATGCGTATCAATCAACATAATGAAATTATATCATATCTATTCATCATCATATGGCACCATATCCTCAATCACTCTGTTCGAAACCAAATAATCTTTAAACATTTGCAGAGTAATGCCGCATCTTTGGAGATAAGCCGCTTCGCCGAGACGTAAGTCATTAAACATTCGCAGTGGGATACCAATATCGGCAAAATCTGCATATGTATATAGGTTGTTTGGATCGGAAATAAACTCTGCGCGAGTAGCTGGCCACTGGACATCGCCTTCGAATCCATAGAAGTTGGATGTGATTACATAGCCATTGGTGGTGAGAAAATCGTCGGAAATAATATTATAGTAAATGCTTGATGTGATATAGTAGATATTTACTTGTTGATTAATTCTCTCAATATTAGTTACTGTAACCGGAGTTAATTGGTCATTTACTACCTTATATACTCTCGTCCCCACTCCGAATTTATCGAAATCATCTATCGACACGAATTCGTTGGCATCCACGTCGAAGATGCCATGCCAACTTACCGTACCCAGCGTAGAGCCATCGCTGAAGGTAGTTAATTGATAACTAGAAGATACGCTGGATTTTTCAATCCTAGCAGGATGGACATAACCAACGGTGCCAGTTTCATGGTTCCAAACTACTAATAAGTCGCCGTAGGTAATATCTTCGATTGGTTTAGTAGTTCGTCTACCGTTTTCGTCTAGAACTGCAATCATGGTACCTTCGATTAAACAACCGCTGGAAGGACAAGTTGCAGTAATCTGGATATTACCAGTGACACCACTAATTTCTACTACGCCACCACTATAGGTAAAGTTGGTCGTAGTTTGTCCATTTACTCTCACAGTCACATCGTTCTTACTAGATGGGGTAGTATAATCACTATTTGGCGTAATTGTCCCTCGATAAGTTCCACCAGCCCTGACAGTATTACCAGAATTATTTACCAGGCTACCATTTGTAATATTACCAGTTATTGTGTAGGCCCAGCTGAGCGATATATTACCGGTTCCTGAAGCTGGTCCTGGATCGGTGTTCGCATCATTAATTTGATTCTGAGTGGCGGTATTCCCTTCATCATCAAAACCGACTACAACAAAATTGTAAGTCCCATCAGCAATGTTATTAAGAGTATATGAATTAACTAGTCCGCTAATTCCTGTTGCAACACTAGTACAGGTGTTGTTCTGACATCTATAAATACTATAACTGGCCACACCAACATTATCGGAACCGGTCCAGCTTATCACTGCTCTACCGTCAACAGCATTATCCCTAGTAACTGTTACTCCGCTGATAGTTGGAGCCTGACTATCGACATACGACGGGTCTCTATCTACTTTGATATTTACTTCACCTACATTGGTGTATGTACTATCATAGGAAATGGTGATTCCGGCCGTAGTAGTTTCCGACGCAAAAGCGGCTCCACTGGCCTTTTTCATGTAGAATGTGTAAGTTCCAGTAGTGTTCGCTGCGATAGTTTGGGCGCCTAACGGTTGACCACTGTTATTCACAATCTCAAAATCTGAGCTTAGAGTATCAATCGTGAAGGCTTTTGCTTCGTCAAAAGTGCTTTCCACACTGACTTGGAACGAAGTTAGTGTATTATTCCCAGACAAATCTCCGTTATTGCTTCCAGAAATGGCGCCAATTAAACTCGGGTCTCTTTGGGTGACCGGATCAACTTCAATGCCACCCTCCGCATTGTGCTCACCTGAAACATAATCGGTCTCAAGAATAATGTTAAACGATACTGCCGAATTTGCCGGGATAGTGTCACCTACAGCAATGCCACTCAGCGAATAAGTAATATCGCGAACCTCGGTTGGGGATATTCTCAAAGTTAAGTTTGAGGACGGAGCAGTAAACGTATAATCATCATCGGTAGAGTTCGTTACAGTTAATCGGTAAGTCGCTTGTAGGGTATCAGTATTATCTAATCCACCCAAAAAAGTTAAATCAAAATCAATTTCGCCCGTATTAGCATCTATAGATGGGTTTGGCGTACCGCTGACATTGACACCAGAAACATAAGAAATGTTAGTAATTTTAACATCGCCAGTTTCAATATATTCAAATCCATCATTGATGGTATAGGTAAGACCAAGCGAAGCGACATTTATTATTACATCAGTTAGTTCAGGATAGTGTGCGGCCGTCGTACACGTAATCACTAGCACGCCAGTACTAACACTAGTAGTTGGTGAAGTACAAGCATTTCCACCGATAGTTACACTAACATCTGGTGGCACAAAATCGGCCATCAAAGAAGTGGTAATTGTAACTGTAGTGCCACCGCCTTTCGGACCAGAAGCTGGTGAAATCGTAGCTTCGCCACCAGGTACATTACTAGCATTCCCCACTAGATGATATTCTACATTGTTTTGATATGTGCCGATATGAGTCAAAACGTCAGTCCCAAGTCTCATGCCATAGTATAAGTTTAAGCTATCATTACCAGAAGCATTAGTTACTGACCTAATCAGGGTGTAATCTGGTCCCACATTGTATTTAGCATAAGTACTGCTAGTCGACGGTGTGCCAGCGGTATAGGTACTGCTAAAGTTATTAGTTGGTAACCCCGTAGTGCTACTTGGAATACCAAAGCCCCAATTATCTGTGCTAAGAGTAGTAGCGTTACTAGGCAAAGCATTAACTTGTGAAATAGATGGACTTGAAGACGTTCCGCCCACTAGTAGCAAACTCCCTCCCGACGTATCACTAGATGGAATATTCGCATAAATCTTATATTCCGAAAGACCGGTCGAGCTAACATTTAATGTTCGCATAGTGCTTACATACATGTCCTGGCTCCAGTCCGTGGGCGTAATTTCGATAGCCGTAGACTGGTTTTGCATAGTCAGCGTCGCCGTGTAATTACTGGGGTCAATGGTAGCAAAAACCGAGCCATTAAGCTTCAGTAGTGCTAACAAAAACATGGTCATCGTTAGGCAAATTTTTCGCTTCAAAATGACTTTAGGGTTCTCCACATCTCTCCAATAAATACATTTCACCCTATTTTAAGTATAGCAATTATACTAATGCTAAACAATATTGTTTTTTTGATTAAAAAATGTGATTATTAGGGTTATTTTCTAGAATTATGATATACGATTTTCACGCTTTCTTTTAATTGGATCGAGTTGGCGTTTTCGGAGTCTTAAGGATTTAGGCGTCACCTCAAGCAACTCATCATCTAAAAGAAAATCTAAACATTGCTCCAAAGACAATTGTGTATAAGGTGTTAGTTGGATTGCGCCATCCGACGCATGTGTTCGCATGTTTGTTAATTGTTTTTCACGACAAATATTAATATCGATATCATCTTTTTTATTCGAAAGACCTATAATCATACCATGATAAACCGGCACTCCGGGCGGAATAAACAAGACACCTCGTGCTTGCGCTGCATCCAGTGCATAAGCCGTTGAAACTCCATCCTCAAATGCTACTAAAGCCCCATTTCTTTCTGGTTTATATCTCTCTTCGACTGGTCGATAACCACTTGGGATTGACGACATAATCACGGTCCCCTTCGTTTCAGTCAATAAATTATTCCTGAGTCCGATTAGCGCCGCAGTTGAAATTTCATAGACGAACCTTGTTGTTCCAGTAGTCGTAATTTCTTGCGATGTTAATTCTGCCTTTCTAATTCCAAGTTCCTGGCTAACTGCTCCGACGAATTCTGGCGCGACTTCAATCGTTAAATCTTCAATCGGTTCACATTTTTTTCCATCAATTTCTCGGTAAACTACTTCTGGTCTTCCGACTTCGAGCTCATAACCCTCGCGTCGCATTGTTTCAATCAAAACTGATAAATGTAATTCACCTCGCCCAGAAACCTTATAACCTAGTCCATCCGGTTCGATTTTGAGCGCAATATTTGTCTCAAGCTCTCGCATAAGTCTTTCTGCAATTTGGCGTGAAGTCGTAAAATCGCCTTCACGTCCCTTTAATGGCGATGTATTTGGCCCAATATAAATCGAAAGTGTCGGTGCTTCGAGTTCAATTCCCGGCAAAGCCTCCGGATTTTCGCCCGTCGCAACCGTATCGCCAATATTCGCCTCAGAAACTCCCGTAATCGCCACGATATCCCCCGCAATCGCCTCCGACACCTCTTCCTTCCCAAGTCCTTTATATATGAATAGATTATCAATCTTACTGTTCTTTATTACATTATTGTGTAATATTTTTACATTCTGGTTTTTCTTTAATTTACCGCTAAATATCTTCCCGATACAATATTTACCGAGATAATTATCGCCTGCAAGTGCTGCGACCAAGAGCTTTGCCGATTCCGCATCGGAATCAACCGAAGGCGCCGGAATATCGTTAATAATAGCCTCGAAAATTACATGTAAATCATCATCGAGTTCAGTCGTTTTACCAGCTTTTCCTTCCCGCGCAATTGCGTAATAAACTGGATAAAATAATTGTGATTCGTCGGTCGCGAGTTCTAAGAATAAACTTTCAATTTCCGACAAAACTTCTGGGATACGTGCCACTGGCTTATCAATTTTATTGATCACGACTACTGGTTTTAAACCTAAACTTAAAGCTTTCGATAAAACGAATTTAGTTTGCGGCATTGGTCCTTCCTGTGCGTCAACAATTAATAGAACTCCATCCGCCATATTTAAAGTCCGTTCAACTTCACCCGAAAAATCCGCATGCCCTGGCGTATCGATGATATTAATCTTATAACCATTATAATAAACACAAGTTTGCTTCGCTGTAATCGTAATTCCCCGTTCGTGTTCCTGGTCCATCGAATCCATTATTAAAGTCTGACTCATTTCGGCCTGGTTATCACGAAAAGTATGCGATTGCTTCAAAAGCCCGTCGACTAAAGTCGTTTTACCATGGTCAACGTGTGCGATAATCGCCACATTCCGAATCAGATCCTTATTTAAAGTCATAAGGGTAATTCTACCATAATTCTTACGAAAAGTCCAGAGTAGTGATATAATCAAAGTTATGTCGCATAGTCAAAAACCCCAAATCTATGAACCCGAGCGTTGTTGGGTTGGTGAAACCCATAAAATTATTTATCGGACTAAAGAAGAAGCTGAACTTGCCGCTAAAGTTGCCGAATATGACCACCATATCGGCCCATTATCAGTTTATAAATGCGAGTATGGTGATCATTGGCATCTTAGCTCGAATTAGTTTTTGCCAGTATTAGGCACCTTTGGCAAAAATGGCATTACTTGATTTATTATTACACTTACCCCTTCGCCTCGCCACTCGCCGCTTACCGGAACTAACATGACTACATTCTCTACTGAAGTATCTAACCCACTAATCGTAACCATATCCCCCTCGGCCATTCCTAATATTGAATCATTTAATACTACAATCGCCTTTTCTGCTCCCAGAGTGTAAGTCATTACTAAATCTTCCCCTATTAACTCTGTTTTGTTAATCTTTAGAGTCGGTAGCTCTACTGCCATTTCCGATTCCTCAACTCGTGGTAAAGCATCATATCGCTCCATAATATAATCAGTTAATAGACTTAGTTCATCAAAATTCGTCACTACTCTGCCACCCGTACTTTCTGCTAATTCTTCGTAATCTTCCCCGTGGTAGGCATTAGTAATGATATAAAAATTCACCGGATCGATTCGTTTACTTAGCGCGACTACCTCATCAAAAGTTACTCCATCTCGGTCGGGCGACAAGAAATTGGCGTCAGTTAGAACTACTAGTGATTTCGTCGAACCATATTTCCATTCCAAATCCGTCATGACGTGTAATGACGCCGAAAGTAACGATTCTGGCGTATCTCCGCCGTGTATTGCTTGTATTTTATCTAATTCGGCTTGAAAAATTTCTAATGTACAAGTATCAAAATCGCAGTGCTGTACTGGCTCATATGGATCATCTAAATCTCGATAATCGTAAAGCGCGACTCTTCCACCGTTATTCAAAGTTTCGCTAGCTAAACGGTAAGCTTCTTCTTTATATTGGTTAATCATTCTAGCCATCGAACCAGTTGAATCAATCAATATTGCCGTATCATGCGGAGAAGAAATGTGATTTTCGATTCCATAAGCCTTGGTAATTTTATCAAAAATTACCCGTGAAGCATCTTCATACAAATTGTCTGCTACGTAAGCTAAATGATCATTCATACTAAGTCTTGAACTACAAAAAATATCTCGTTTATTACACCAAGTCCCCACTTTTCCTTCAAAAGCTTCCGGTTCGTATGGAATATAAGCACCAAGTAACCCTTTATAAGCCTGACAATCTGGCACATACATCCGGTAATCCGACAAATTCTCTCCCCGACAAGCCACCGGTATAACCCCTTCGCCTTCTGGCAAATAAATCTTCGGGTCGCCAAAAGTTGCCGCATAGATTAATCTATCAGCATTTAAACTTCCTAAAGCCTGCGAGACTACCATTGCTCCCTGCGAATAACCTCCTAAAACATATTTAGTCCCAGGACAAGCCGAACCATTAACCATTTTGTCAAGTTTTTTCACACCAGACTTCACGCTCTGTCCAAATTTATAGGCTTCGCCAGCACCGAAATAGGCGCCAATCGTCGTTTCAAGATGATCTATTCCGACTCCTACTGCTGGATAATCAAGGTCAATAAATTCGTAATTTAGGTCAGTTGTCCTTAACTTCTCCTCAATCGTATTTTTATAATTAAAGTAATCATTCGTATTCCATCTTTCTCCGCCTGAACCTCGTGCGAACACAATTCTTAAATCTGGACAGCTTTCTGCTCTTGCTTCTATTTTTATTCCACTCGCGCTTAAAATTAGCGCTAGCGCGACGATTAAATAGCGAATTTTAATTTGATATTTATGCCCACCCTGGTTTTTTACCAGGATTTTTCCTCGCATTTTTTCTCCTTATTTTAATGTCGCGAGATTATAGTCATAAATTCAAAAATAATTCAACCCCTGTTTTTCCCTTACGCTTAATTTTAACGTTGAGAAAAATAAAATATTGTTTATAATACTAATTATGAGTAAACAAAGAGAATGGGATGAGTATTTTATGAATATTGCCGAGGCAGTTTCATTAAAATCTAAAGATCCTTCAAGCAAAATGGGCTGCGTCATCGTTGACCAAAATAAACGTGTCGTTTCGCTCGGTTATAATGGTCTAATCCAAGGAGCCGACGAGGCGAAAATGACTTTAAATGAGCGTCCGATGAAATATTATTTTGTTATTCATTCCGAAATGAATGCCTTATTATTCGCCCATCAAAATCTCGATGGCTGTACGCTCTATAACCGCGTCGCAACTTGTGAGAATTGTTTAAAGCATTGTCTTCAGTCCGGCATTAAACGTTTTGTTTATAAGGAGCTACGTGTCCATTCTCATACTACCGACCCGAAAAAATCTATGACTAATATCGAAACCGACGAAGCTGTTATTCGCCTGCTTACTTCCATGCCAAATGTCGAAACTCTTAATCTCACTAACGGTAAAACCTATATTGAAGACATCTTAGATTCTTACGAAAAAGGTTCAGAAGAATATAGCCGCCTCGCTCAATGGATTTAATTACCATACAATTGGTTTTAAATGGTTTTTTTCTAAAAATTCATTAGTTTTTGAAAACGGTCTACTACCAAAAAATCCTGCGTGCGCCGATAATGGCGACGGGTGTGCCGACTCTAAAATTAAATGTTTCGAACTGTCAATGAGTGATTTTTTATTTCTCGCATCTCGCCCCCATAAAATAAAGACTAAATGCGGACGAGTTTCGTTTAAATATTTAATTACTTCCGTTGTAAATATTTCCCAACCTTTTCCGCTGTGCGATTTTGGTTTATGCGCTTCTACCGTTAAAACTGTATTTAATAATAAGACACCTTGCTTTTGCCAACTCCTTAAACTTCCGCGTGGATTAGCGTGTCGACCGATATCCGCATCAATTTCTTTATATATATTAATTAAGGATGGTGGAATTGGCTCCGAATTTGGTACTGAAAACGCCAAGCCCATCGCCGCCCCAGGTGTATGATAAGGATCTTGTCCTAAAATAACGACCTTAACTTCGTCTAAATCAGTCGTAAAAGCCGAAAAAACTAATTCTTTACGTGGAAAAATCGTCTTTGTTTCATATTCGGTATGTAAAAACTGCGATAATTCCTGAAAATAAGGCTTTTCAAATTCAGCTTTTAAAAATGGTTTCCAACTCTCGTGCATAAATCTATTATAATTGATAACTAATAATTCTGAAACTATAGATTAACTTTGACTTTTTGTCTCAAGTATGTTATAATGAGAATGTGGGTTTTGATCTTTTACATACGGGAGGACTACGAAATGGAAAGGAATGAGGCTGAAAGAAATCTTATTGGTCTGTGGTTCCTGTATAGTGAGCGATATCGAACTCTAGTAATCGAGTATCGCTTTCTCTACGCTTATAAGCGGGAGAAAAAATGGCGCGAACCTAAGCGCGTCAACGAAACGGTAATTCGGGAACTTCCCGAAATACCCCTATTCAACATCTTGTCATCAGAACAATTGGTCTTTGAAATCGAGCAGATGAAGTTTTCAGAACTCATCTTCTGGATTAAAAACATCCAACGTATTGTCAGTACCGACAAGCCGTGGCGGGACCTGAATAGTTTCGTCATTTCGGTTCGCAATGCAATCAAGCGTGAACAAGCCGGTAAATACAAGTGCATATATGCACTAGACCCCCAGTATTACCGCCAGTCAAAAAATAGCGTTGAAATACCACGAAAACCCACGCGGGAGGCCTAGAGCCTCCCTTTTTCTTGCTTTTTTAGGTAAAATTTGGTATAATAGCCGGAGTTAATAAACGTGGGAGAGTTTACTCGCTATTACCA
Source organism: Candidatus Nanosyncoccus sp. (assembly GCA_045615385.1). Classification (GTDB taxonomy): domain Bacteria; phylum Patescibacteriota; class Saccharimonadia; order Saccharimonadales; family Saccharimonadaceae; genus Nanosyncoccus. The sequence continues at coordinate 10,818 of JAZLES010000003.1, forward strand.
CAGAAAGGATATTTATGACCGAAGAAGAGGTCAAAACTCAAGAAAAAGCTGAAGTTACTGAACAAGTAGCTGAGGTTGAATCAGAAAAATCAGAAACTTTTGCGAAATCTGGTAAAAAGTCGAAAAAACATGTCGAAGAAGTAAAAGCAGAAGAGGAGCGCCAGGCCCGTAAGTTGGAGCGAGCTGCTAAAGATGCGACCACTGCTAAACCAAAAGGTGCTACGCCTGTGACTCGTTCGAAATTAGAACGTCGCGGTAAAAAATATCAAGAAGCGGCGAAATTAGTTGAAAAAGGTAAAAGTTATAGCCTTAAGGATGCGATTGAACTTGCAATTAAGACTAATCCTGCTAAATTCGATGCCTCAGTTGAGGTTCATGCCAGACTCGGTGTTGATCCGCGCCAAGCTGACCAAAACATTCGTACTACTCTCGTCTTACCAAACGGCAACGGTAAAACTGTTAAGGTTGCCGTCTTTGCGCCGTTAGATATTTGTAAAGCCGCTAAAGCGGCTGGAGCCGACCTTGCTGAAGACGAAGAGTTTTTGAAGCAACTCGAAAAAGGCGTTGTCGATTTCGATATCTTAATTTCTACCCCTCAATACATGCCGAAATTAGGTAAATTCGCAAGATTACTTGGTCCAAAAGGCTTGATGCCGAATCCAAAAGCCGGTACTGTCACGATGGACGTAGCTAAAGCCGTTAAAGAAGCTAAGGCTGGTAAAGTAGAATATCGTGTTGATAAGCAGGCAATTGTTCATATCGGTATTGGTAAAGTTTCGTTTGGTGCTGATAAGCTCGTCACGAATGCTAATGCGTTCTTTGATTCTTTGAAGTCCCAGAAACCAGCTTCACTCAAAGGTTCTTACGTCAAGTCGGTTTACATTACGACGACGATGGGCCCATCTATCATGCTCGAAAATCTCTATAACTAAATATATTGTATTTAGAAAATCTGTGTTACAATAGGCTCATGGAAGCTTTTAAAGAGATAGAATCAAAATTCAGGGGGTTAGAACTTTATGAATCAATCATTTTAATCGGGATTGGCCTTTTGGTCCTACTATTTGGCTACCGACTTAAAAAACTAGCCTTTTTCATCATCTGGTTTTTGATTGGCTATAATCTAATGATCTTCTTAATGCCGGCATTAAATGGTTTAGTACCACAAATTGCTGAAAATAATCTCTGGCAATTATTACTACCAATCGCCGGTGGTTTACTATTAGCTTTACTTGGCTTTTCGATTGAAAAAGTTTGTATTGCCGGAATCTGTTTCTTCCTTGTGATGATGATAACGATTCAATATTTTGGTACAGATCTTCCAACTTTAGCTATTGGTGCGATTATTGGTGCAGTTGCCGCTGCCGCAGGTACTGCCTTAATTAAACCAGCTGTCATTATCGCTACGGCAATAGCGGGGGCCTACGCCTTAACAATGGCGGTTTTAAATATCTTCCCAGACGTTAGTATGGAAGTCTTCTATTTCCCTATGATTGGAATTTTTGCTTTTATCGGGGCAATCTTCCAGTTTATGACTACAAAAGACATTGATTGACTTATTAAATCGAATTTGTTATAATTAAACCAGTTACCAAAGACAGCGACGGAGATTATCTCTTAATAATGTCGCCGAGGAAATTTCTTGTAAGTTTTGTTTGGTGACGCTATTTAACAATTAGCTAACTGAATATTAAATTAAACCAAAGGAACTTTTTATGGCAATTTCAAAGGATAAAAAGAACGAATTGGTTGCTGATTTGACGGAACTTTTATCTAATGCGAAGACGACGGTTTATGCTAAATACCAAGGCTTAACCGTTGCCGAACTACAAGAGCTTAGGAAAGCCGCACGCGAAGCGGGCGTTAAAATCAAGGTAGTTAAAAATCGTCTAGTACGGGTCGCTATGAACCAAATTGCGGTTTATAAAGATACCGATACAACTGGACTAACTGGACAATTGCTTTATGCAATTTCTTCCGACGACGAAGTCGCGCCAGCTAAAATTTTAGCTGAATTCGCTAAAACCCATAAGGCGCTTGATTTAGTTGGTGGTTTTAGCGATCTTGGTAAAACGCTCTCAAATGACGAAGTTAAGTCGCTAGCAGCGATGCCGAGCAAAAACGAACTTATTGCTCAGGTTGTTGCTCAACTTCTCTCGCCAGTTACAGATTCCATTTCCGGTCTTTCCGGTGGTCTATCTGGTATCGTCTCAGGGCTTGAAGCTCACGCTCAATAATTAGCAACTCAAATATTTTTAGAAAGGATTACTATGGCTACAGATATTAAAAAATTAGCCGAAGAACTAGTTAAATTAACTGTTCTCGAAGTCAATGAATTAAAAAATGTCCTTAAGGACGAATACGGCATCGAACCAGCCGCTGCTGCCGTTGCGGTCGCAGCTGGCCCAGTCGCAGAAGCTGGCGCTGCTGCCGATGAGGGTAAAAGCGAATATGATGTCGTTTTGAAAGAAGCTGGTGCGCAAAAGATTGCAGTCATCAAAGCTGTTAAGGAAGCAACCGGACTTGGCCTTGGCGAAGCTAAAGCTATCGTCGATGGCGCTCCGGCTACTGTAAAAGAGAAAGTCAAAAAAGACGAAGCCGAAGCGATGAAGAAAGCGCTCGAAGAAGCTGGCGCAACCGTCGAACTCGCTTAATTTCAAAGTTAGCTAATTGTATGTTAAAACTAGGAATATCTAAGATATTCCTAGTTTTTGTTATATAATAAAATATATGAATGATTTTGATTATTTAGGTGAGGGAGCAGTTTACCTTGACTCCGCTTGCCAGAGTTTAAGACCACGTCCAGTTATTGACGCTATTAATAAATATTACACCGAGCATAATTCTTGCGGCGAACGTGTGAAGTACAAATGGGGTGTTGAAACCGACGAAAAGGTTGAGGCGACGCGCGCAAAAATATTGAAATTTTTCAAATTATCCCCACGTAAATATACCGCATCTTTTACCCTAAATACGACCTATGGAATTAATTTGATCTTGAGTCAGCTAGATGGTTCTCAGTTTAAAAAAGTCATGACCAGCGAAATCGAACATAATTCCCCGTTTCTTTCGACAATCGCTTTTTCTAATCGTACTGGTTTACCACGCGAAGTCATGAAACGCAACGAAGATGCGACGATTGATTTAAGCGCCTACGATTTTTCCGATGCCGTAGTAGTCATTAACTGCGCTTCGAATTTCGATGGACGAAAACTACTCAATATTAAAGAAGTAGTTAGAGCCGTCCATAAAGCTGGCGGGATTATTATTATCGACGCCGCCCAAGCCATGGCGCACTCTTCGGAAATTATTCGTGGTATCGAAGCCGACGCCATTTGTTTTTCAGCGCATAAGCTCTACGCTCCTTCGCTTGGTGTTATCGTGTGGCGTGATGAATTAGTGAAAAAAATGTCAGTAGGTTTTATCGGCGGCGGCATGGTAGACGATGTTAATAAAGATACATACTTATTATCAGCTGAAGGAAAAGAACACCGTTATACTCGTTTCGAAGCCGGCTTACAAGCTTGGGGGGAGATTGTCGGGTTAGGTCAGGCCCTAGACTGGCTAGAAAAACTACCAAAATCCGCCTGGCGTAACTTGGAAAATAATACGAAAGAACTTTATGATTTTCTTTCTTCATCCGAGAAAGTTCATTTAGTTAATCGTCTCGAAAACCCAACCATATCGTTTTATGTTGATGGCCTTGATTCGCACCTTCTCGGTAGCGCCCTGTCACGCGAAAATATCATGGCTCGGACGGGATATTTCTGCGCACACTATTATCTCGATCACGTCTGTAAATACCCGCCTTTAATTCGTTTTTCTTTAGGCCTACACAACCGTCCTGAAGATATCGAAAAAGTCAAAAAGGTCATGTCAAAAATCATTTAATGTGGTAAAATAAGTCTTAATTATGGTCTGTATAGCAGCATTTATTATTCTAGCAATTCTCGGCGTTTTCGTCGCCATTATTTCGATTTTTAAACCAAAAATCGGTAAAGCTTATCTAAAAGCTATGAAAAAAGCCTGGGGCTGTCTATGGAAAAAAGTCCGATTACAAAAATGTGAGACCGGCTTTAAAGATGACGTCAAAAACACTTTACTTAGCCGAGTCATGCTAAAAAAGCCGAAACTAGTTAAACCTCTCTCGATTCTAATTGAAGTTTTTTCCATCGTAATCGTTGTAGTCGCAGTTTGGGCAATTCTTACCGCTATAAAGTCGCTACTAGCCCTATGGGCCTTAGGAACTTGTAATGTGACGAAGCCGGCAGCCTGCTCTTTCGGCTCAGAAATGTGTTCAATCGATGAGAGCGAACCACAAAACGCCTTTGAGGCTACTGGGCGCTGGTTTACCGAATGGGGTGAAATCTTCGAAGCCATTCCAGACAAATTTAGAACTTATAACGCTGAAGATTATCATTTTAACTATGTCGATGCTAGTGGTGGCGAAGTTAGCGGCTTGTCGACCGTCGTAGATATTTTCGATCCAGGTTGTTCGGCTTGTCTGATGTCATATCGTAATCAAAAAAATAGCGGTTTCTTCGATAGTTATAACGTCCGACTTGTCCCGTTTGCTATTCAGGACGCGAATAATAACTATAAATTTAAAAACTCCGAAACCGTCGTTAAATATATGTTCGCAGCCGAACAATTCCAGTCGGGTCTATCGCTCAGTATCATCGATCATATCTTCATGGATAAAAATAGCGAAGGGATTTCCTACCAGAATAAATTCAATGAAGATTATACCGAAGAACAGGCCATTTCGAAGATTAAACAATGGCTTAAGCAGGAAGGGATAGATGACGGTGCCTTTAAAGAAATTCAAACTATTGTTGGCTACCCTGAAATTACCACAAAAATGTCAGAAAATCGTCAGATTATTGAAAACGAGCTGAAAGCTAAAGGTATCCCGACTATCATTATCGACGGCAAAAAACATACTGGAATCTGGAAAAAAGAATAAATGTAATTTTTACAACATTTTTTGTCTGACCGAGGTTATTTTAGTGGAAAACTTTTTCTAAAAATACTTGACTTTAATAGGCGGAAGATATAATATAATATTAATACTATATTTAGACAGGAATGCGAGGTAATGTCTGAAATACCAGAAAAACAAATAAAAAGGCTACGCAGTCTACTGGGTGAGGCGGAGACTAATCTGTCAGCCGCAAAGGAATTATTAATTTCCATTATTGGTGACGGCGAAGTAATTGCTGCGCCGAGGGATACTGTAGTTTCGGGTCCAGAAGGAAAAATTATCGAAGGGATTTTTGATGGTCAAATCATGATCGGCCCAGACGGTAAAAACTATCCTGTGCCAGCTAACTACGCCTCTAAGTCTAAATTAGTTGAAGGCGATATTATGAAGTTAACGATTACGGACGACGGTAAATTCCTCTATAAACAGATTGGACCTGTTGAACGTAAAACCGTGATTGGGACTTTGACTCATCATGACGATAAATACTATGTAGAAGTTGGTGGTAAGGAATACCAAATTCTCTATGCTTCCGTGACCTATTTTAGATTAAAAGAAGGTGCGCAAGTTTCCGCAACTATTCCGGCTAAGAACGATGATGCGACCTGGGCTGCTGTTGAAGCCGCTCTTTAATCTTCTTAGATTTTTGATGTATAATATATAGTAAGAATGAAAAATTTATATAGGCGATATCGACCGCTGAGTTTGGGTGAAGTCGTTGGGCAAAGACAAGTCACAGAACCGCTGATGAAATCCTTAAAACAAGGAAAGATTAACCATGCCTATCTTTTTGTCGGTCCGAGAGGTTGCGGTAAGACAAGCGTAGCGAGGATTTTAGCGCATGAAATCAACGGCTTTAAATACGAAATTGAAGACGACTATGTCGATATTGTTGAAATTGATGGTGCCAGTAACCGCGGGATTGATAATATTCGTGAACTGCGTGAAAAGGCACTTATTGCCCCGACTAGTGGAAAATATAAGGTCTATATTATCGACGAAGTCCACATGCTGACCAAAGAAGCTTTTAATGCCCTACTGAAAATTCTTGAAGAACCGCCTCGACATATTGTTTTTATCATGGCAACGACCGATGCTTATAAAGTCCCCGTAACTATTACCTCAAGAGCCCAAACCTATAACTTTAAGCTAGCCGATCCTGAAACTATGTTCAATTTTCTTCAAGAAATTGTCAAGAAGGAAAAGATTCATATTGGTGACGATGCGCTTAAACTAATCGTAAAACGCGGAGAAGGCTCTTTTCGGGATTCCCTTTCACTGCTTGATCAGCTTTCGACCTTATCAGACGCCGAAATCACTAAAGATTTAGTCGTCTCCGTCATGGGTTTACCTCAAGACGAAAAAATCCAGGAGCTTTTAAAATTATATCAATCTAACAATGTTGTAAAAATTACAACAGTCCTCAAAGATTTATTATCATCTGGTGTTAAACCTGAAACCCTGGCTGAAGAATTGATTGCTCAAATTTTAGCTGAACCAAATCTTGTTTTCTTTCCGCTTCTTGAAAAATTGCCTGAAGTGAGAGCACCTTTCCCAGAAGCGAAACTCTTAGTCGCTCTAGCTGGAGATTTACCAGAACCTATGAAAACTCCAGTAAAAGTTCCATCTCCGTCCGTTACGGTGACGAGTTTCGATTGGACGCAGTTTACCGAGAAAGTGCGCGGAATGAACGAGGCGGTCTATTCCCAGCTGATTAAAACTCAGTATAAAATTATTGGCAATGAACTCCACATCTATCCTCAGAAAAAAATTGAACGCAGTATTTTAACTCGTGATAATAATAAAAAGATTTTAATAGAAGCTGGGGTGGGGGTAAAAATTACAATACACCAAGAAAATGAAACCCCTGTCGAAACTAAAAAAGACGCCATGCTGGCCAGAATTTCTGATATAATGGGAGGTGAGGTAACTAAAGATGGAGGAGGAAACCCATTCTAAAACCAGTGGCGGAAGAGTCCCGCCTCAAGACGTCGTCGCCGAGAAGTCTTTATTAGGTGCGATCATGCTTTCTGATGCTGCGATGCCGGAAATCTTGACTCTTTTAAAACCGCGTGACTTTTACGAAGAACGCCATCAAACCATTTTTGGGGCTATGGTAAATCTCTATGACCAGCATAAACCAATTGATCTTCTTACTTTAACTGCCGAATTAAAATCCTTGAAAAAACTTAAAGAAATTGGTGGCGCAACTTATTTAACCGAGCTTTCTAATTTTGTGCCGGCTGCTTCACACGCGAAAGCCTATGCTGAAATAATCGAAAAAGCCTCAGTTCGACGTCGCTTAATTGAAGCTGGTACGGAAATTACTAATAAAGCCTATGAAGAAGATGCTGACGTTGAAAACCTCATTGGCGACGCCGAAAAAGAACTTTTTAAAGTATCAGATAATATTGTTAAAAGTGATTATGTCGGCATGGAAGAACTCCTCGCAGACGCTTTAGAGCGCGTAGTTGAGCTCCATAAGAATAAAGGTGCCTTACGCGGGTTAAAGACTGGTTTTAGGGATTTAGATAAAAAGACGGCAGGCTTCCAAAAAGGCGATTTAATTATCGTCGGCGCCCGTCCGGCCATGGGTAAAACGACTTTTGCCCAAAATCTCGCCTATAATATTGCGAATATTAATAAAAGGGGCGTCCTCTTCTTTTCGCTCGAGATGGCAGCTAAAGAAATTGTCGACCGGATGATTTCCGATGTTTCGGGCGTTGATAACTGGAAGATGCGAACTGGTAATCTTACCGACGAAGAATTTGCGCGTATCGATGATGCCCTCGGCGAAATGGACGAAATCCCGATTTATATTGATGATAATAGTTCTCTGTCGATTATCGAGCTACGCAATAAAGCTAGACGCGCCGTCCACGATCATGATATTGGTATTATTATTGTTGACTATCTCCAGTTACTCCAAGGTTCTGACCGCTATCGTGGCCAAAGAGTCCAAGAAGTTACTGAAATTTCGCGTGGTCTAAAAATTCTCGCAAGAGAGCTAGAAATTCCCGTCGTGGCTCTCGCTCAGCTTTCTCGTAACGTGACCGGACGCGAAAATCCTCGCCCAGTCCTTTCCGATCTACGAGAATCCGGCTCAATCGAGCAAGATGCTGACTTAGTGATGTTCCTCCATCGCCCCGACTACTATAAACAAAACGACGATAATTACGAAGATACTCATATTACTGAGCTTCTCATTGCGAAGCACCGCCATGGCGCAATTGGTAAAATCGATCTCTACTTCCACCCAGAGCTACTTCGCTTCATGTCTCTCGATGAAACTCATTAAAGCTTTATAAACATCTTCAATCGTCCCAGAAGCATCAATAATAGGAATTTGAAATTCCTGTGCAATTTTCGGATAAGCCGAATTCACTTTTTGTTGGAAAGTATTAGGTTTTGCTTCAAAGGTTTCCGTTTTCTTTCCCCGCCCTTTTTGACGCTCTAACCGCACCTCATCAGAAACTGTTAGAATAAAACCTAAATCTGGATGAAAATATTTTTCCGGTAAAAGTTCTTTTGTGATTTTAATAATTTTACTTCGAGAAACTCCCTCGCCATAACCTTGGTAGGCTAGTGTAGACCAGTAGTTTCGTGCCGAAATCACTACGCCACCTGCTTTTAAAACTGGTTCTGCGATTTTTTTCCAAAGCTCAACCCTAGCCGCCGTAAACAGTAAAACATTCGTCAGGGGCTCTAGATGATAACCTCGCGTTAAAATCATGTCATGTAAATCATGTGCCTGTGGTAAGTCGCCGTCCGGCTCTTCTAATAAAACTACTTTCTTACCTTTTTTTTCAAAATAGGTTTTTAAAAGCTCAGCTTGTGTCGACTTCCCCGTTCCGTCTTGACCTTCAATCACTAGATACATTTTAAATACCTTTCATAACAAGCTGGACAGAGTGCCCGGTATTCAATTTTACTTTTACCATCATCAATTAAAATATCTGGTCCATCCGCAACTAATCTGCCGTTTAAAAACCTCGCATTATAAGTTGCCTTATGCCCACATTCGCAAATGGTTTTAATTTCTTCAATGTCGTGAGCGATTTGGAGTAATCTAGTCGCTCCTTCGAATCCACTGTCCTTACATCTAAAGTTTAGTCTCAGCCCATAAGCCATGACCGGAATATTTAGCCTTATCGTCACCATCATCAGCTGGTCGACCTGTTTAGGCGTTAAAAATTGTGCCTCGTCAATTAAAATACAATGCGTGTCCGCAAATTTTTCTGAGATTTCTTTTAGTAAATTAGTTTTTTTATCAAAACAAAGATCTGTTGTTCGTTCCGGTCCAATGCGTGTTAAGAGTTTCGTGCCATTTTTCGTATCAGTTTTTGGCTTCATTACCGCAACTTTATGCCCACGCTCTTCATAATTAAACGCAACTTGTAATAGTTGCATAGTTTTGCCACACCCCATCGCCCCATATCTAAAATATAACTTCGCCATATATATCATTATAGTTTATCTTAGAATTTTCTCAACTCAGAATGTTTATTAGCTACCGACTAAACACCTAATAGAGTAGCCGTAGTACTTATAGAAGCTAGTCGAACCTGGGCGGACGCCAGAACTTTCCAGAGCCAGGCGGTAGCTATTGAAGTCATCGCTCGCAGTAGACGACCAATAGAACCCGTTGCTGCCCCTATAATAGACCGACGTGATAAGGGCCTCGCCGGAGTAGATGAAGTTGTTAGGATAAGTTCTGTATATTTTAGACATATCTGCGCCAGTAGGAGTAGAGCTAGAATTTGAAGTTGTTCCTGTGCCACCAAGTTGGATATCTAAATAGGAGAATCCGCCAGTAGTAGCACCTTTGCCAGTATCCCTACCATATGGTAATTTCCAACCAGTAGGACAAAGCGAAGTACCGGCCGCTTCTGATGGAGTAAAGCCATTAGCATCAACTGTAGTGGTATTGTAATAATTGGTGTTCGCCATAGCTGCGTCCCAAGTGTAGTAGTTGCCAGAGGAATAGGTGTTTTGGTCATAACTAGTCATAGTAGATACGGTAGTATTTGGGTTGATGGTGCTATCAGTGTTTGTATTATCATTACGGTATCTTGGGAAACGAAAACCTGGATAACCAGTAGTCCCTATATCAGAAAGGGTTGCACCATTAACTCCCTTAATATCTCCACTACCATCAGATTTATATAGGCTATTGGCGGTAGTAACATCTTCAAAGTTCGCTGTCTCTGGCTCTGCTAACCCTGAGAATACTCCACCAAAGGCGCCATTATTACTTTGGGTATTAGCCGTGGTTATATTAGCATCATAATCTAATCTTAAGTTTTCAATCATCCAACAATTATCATCAGCTAGTTTAGCTACAGCATAGGTATCTTGGTCTCTAGTATCAGTTAAAGCCGTAACTTTACCAGAGCCTAAGGAAGAACAACCATTCCAGCCTTGGAGATTACCAGCAGATGGAGCCCAGACAGCATAAAGTGATAAACCACCATTAGTCCCGCTATAATCACTTGTATTTAAAGTTAGTGTTTGGTTTGTTCCATAGATATGATAGCCAGCATTAGCTCCTGTTCCATTGCCACTAGCATCATTAGCATTAAGTTCCCAATCATATTTATCAGACCAACCTACAAAACCATAACCTGGGCGTTTAAAGTTAGAGATCCAGAGAGTAGTTGTGGCAGTAAGATTTTGGTCGCCCATTGTATCAACTACTCCTACTCCACCAGCCGTCATATCACCAGCATTCGGCCAGTAACAAACTTTATTTGCCGCGCAAGTCCTTTCCTGATTTGGCACGTTTGAAACCGGATGAACGAGCGTATATTTTACTCTCCCGTGATAAGTATCTGCTGTTTGGCTCGGCGAAACGAAAACTGCGTAAGTTGTCGTTAGCGTAGAACCCGTAGCTGTATAATTTGCTGTCGGAATATCCGTAGCCGAACTATAGCTAGCGACCTTTTGCCAACTTTCCGGAACTAAATGGTAAGCATTAAAACTATTTTCAATCGTCGGAACGTAACTACTTCCAGTCGCCGTTAGCTTCATCGCCCAATTTGAAGTCTCTCCACTCGTTGCGAGACCAGTCGCGATTATATGGCTATTATCACCCATTCCTTCTAGGTCGGTATTTCCGTCCTCATCGCCAGTAAAACCTATTGCATAAATCGCGAACCCGCCTGAATCATTACAAAAAGCTTTTAAAGTCGTCGTTCCTATTTCCGATTGGTAAGTATTATTTGAAACCTGAGCCGTATGTGGATCGTTAAAATCCCCAATCAACGTACAAGACTGGGAAATACTAATATTAATTTCGTCGACAACGCTCTCGTCCGCCGAAACATTATTTAAGCTCAAAAAAGTTAAAGTCAGCAAGGTTACATTTAACAAAGCCAATCCATTTACCCAACTAACTCGCATATAACCAGTATATCAAGGTTATGTTTTAAAAGCAAGTAATTAATCAACTACTTCAACGCCCATTGAACGTGCTGTTCCAGCTACGATTTTAATCGCACCATCGATATCGACAGCATTTAATTGGTCCATTTTCTTTTCCGCAATTTCTTTTAATTGCGCTTTGGTAATTTTACCAACTTTATCGACATTCGGTTTTCCCGAACCTTTATCGATCTTAATTGCTTCCCGAATTAAATCATCAACTGGCTGACCAAGAGATTTCCAATCAAAAGTTCGGTCCTCAAAAACTCGAATGTGTACGATGACGTTCTTACCCATTAAATCTTTCGTTTTTTCGTTAAATGGGTTAATGAAATCCATCATATTTAAGCCCCACTGACCTAGTGTCGAGCCAACCGGAGGTCCCGCCGTTGCGCGTCCTGCCGGAATACGAAGTTTAAGATTTCCAATCACCTTTTTTTCTGCCATAAAAATACCTTTCTAGTGCGTAACTTTTATATTATATCACAATTGTTTTACTTGTAAAGCGTCAAGCTCAACTGGCGTTTCGCGTCCGAACATGGAAACCATGACTTTTAGTTTCCCTTTTGCCGCGTCGATTTCCGAAATTGAACCATCAAAGCCTTTGAATGGTCCGTCCGTAATCGAAACCACTTCCCCAACTTCATATTTAACTGAAAACTTCGGATCTTCAACCCCCATTCGCTTCTTAATCTTCGCAATTTCTTTTTCTGAAACTGGCGTTGGCTGAGTTCCCGTACCGATAAATCCAGTCACACCCGGCGTATTTCTAATAATATACCAAGTTTCATCCGAAAGTTTCATGTCGACTAAAACATAACCTTGTAGAATCTTACGATCAACGATTTTTCGCTTTCCGTTTTTAATTTCGATTTGCTTTTCCTTCGGCACAATTGCCTCAAAAATCTTATCCGCCATTTCTACGGTATTAGTGCGCTGGTTAATCGAATCGGCGACCTTATCTTCATAGCCCGAGTAAGTCGAAATCGCATACCAGGCTCTTGTATCATCATATCTATTTACTGCCATTTTAACTCCTTATCCTAAAATTAAATTAAATAACCATGAAAAGAACAAATCAAATAAGGCAATGACCGTTGCGAATAAAGCTGTATAGACAATCACTGCAAAGACCATTTTCCAAGTCGTTTTTCGATTTGGCCAACGTACCTGGCGTAATTCGTGCCAAGCGCCTTTTAGATAATCAAAGAAAGCCACGAATGGACGAAACAGGATAAAAACTTTTTTCTTTGGTTTTTCTTTCGCAATTTCCTTTTCGGCCTTTCGTTTTTCCTTACGACTGGCTTTTTCTTCTTTTTTGTCTTTTACCACGACTTTTTGTCTAGTAATTTTAGGCTCGTCCGACTTTTCTTCTCGCGGAGAGTCGCTCGCCTTGATTCTCGTTATCTTCGCCATCATACTCCTTTTTCTAATAATATCACTAAAAAAAGTCTGATACCAGACTTGTCAAGAGTATACTACATCGGGAACAAATAGTCAAGATAGTCTTTCATCATTCTTGAACCAGAAACAATCGGCAAGAAAGCTGAAAGTTGGCGTCTTAAAATAAATTCTAAATCAAAATCATTTTCCCAAGCTAAAATTGCTTCTTCCATTCTCTGATAAAGCATATCTAACTCTTCCTCATCGTCTTCACCGGAAACATTCAAATACGAGTTAATCGACGCATCCGCCACACCTCCATCGTGTGTCGAAATTAGTATATTCAAGTTCGCTACGTCCTTCATCCAAGAAGTTCCGCAAGCTTCTAATCCTACAATCGGAATATTAATCGCTACATTCGAACCAACCGAAAGCCCAAACGCCAATTTCTCGTCATAATCCGCAATATAATGAACATGTGTTCTTAAATATTCATCTTTATTGACTGTTTCAAGCAGATGCTTCAATTTATAAGACATTACTTCGTCTCCGGCATGTACCCTACCCGCAATAATATAATGTGCATTTTTCTTTTCTAAGATATTTCTCAGCCGATCTGGATTTCTAAACGGTAAATCTGGTCGTTTATAATCTACAAAGCGACGTTTAAAATCGAAAATAAAATCATCACCCGAAAACTTTAAAATATTCCCGTTCTGATCCGGCCGATCTTTCAAACAAATATTTAAAATACCCCTACCATAGCGTTTTAATTCTCTAATTTTTTCCGCTCCTAGAAGTTCTACCCTTTCCGCATAATTTGCCGTCGGCAAATTAAACCTATCCAGTAGTTCAGCTCGGTGGTAAAAACTCATCGTTTCCGCCAGTACCCAGGCGTCCATATCAATCCCATTAGTAATCGGCTTAAACTTTACTTTATTACCCGCAATATCTCGATAGTCTGCTACCCGAGTATGTAATTTCGACACTCCACTCTTTAATTCCGCAATTTCAATCGTCACGGAAGACAATTTAATTCTTCCATCATTAAATTTATCCGCTATCCATCTTTTCACGGCCAGCGACTTCAAATTCGGGAAGACAAATCGTTCAAATTGATCAAAAGAAAATTCTGCTTCTGCAGCTTGGACGAGCGTATGGTTCGTATAAAGTGTATGCTTTCGCGTATAAACTACCGCTTCGTAAAAGTCCATTCCATTAGTCGTTAACTCGTCTAATCTAGCTAGCGCCGCAAAGAAAGTCGCTACCTCGTTTAATTGCATAATTGCGGGTTTTAACCCAATCAACTTTAACGCTGCGTATCCTCCGAACCCTAAAGCTACTTCCTGGTAAAGTCGATGATCTGAACCACTCATCCCAGAATAAAGTTCGCCAAAATTCGGTTCGGTAATTCCAATAATTCGTGTATTCCTAAACTTTTTCTCAATGACATCAAGTGAGCAAAGATTGTTTTGGCACTTTATGAAAACCTTATCAATTAGTTTAAAACCGAAATCTCGATAATTAACTGGAACATGTTGATCAACAATTTGATTATCTTTTAAAACCTGACGCACTTCCGAAGGATAAAATGGCGTAATTAAAGCAAACGGCACGCCCATTTTCTCCGCTACTCTTCTTGTATCTGCTGCTAGTATACCTAAACCACCACCGCCCCGAATACCGTTAAATTGGTCATATAATTCAATCGTCCAATAAGTATAAGGTCTTTCGGGCGAAAGTGCCTTAGTTAAATGCTCACGTTCCATCGCTTCATAGAAAATATCAACATCTTCAATATTTTCTAAAGGATGATAATAATACGGTTCAACGTCCATTATGCTTATGATTATAACACACTAATACCAAAAATTTTTAGGTAATTTTTCCGCAATGCGTTGGTGAAAATCGTAGTCAAATCCCTCTAATCTTTCTGGATTAGGGTTCTTTTTAAAGTATTTATCTCGAATGTATTTTGCGGTCATGAGTTCGCCCGGCATTAAATGATATTTTTTATGAAAATTCAAACCTTTTTTATAGCCTTTAGGCGGCAAAACGGCCATCGGTAAAAAGTCACAATTAATTTCTGGATCCTGGTAAAGTTTTACCGCGAGCATCGACATCGTCGGGATAATATCTTCTTCTTTTCTAAAAGCTTCTTCAGTTTTAAAAACCGTAGCCTGCCGAGTCGCCGAAGGTGCGACGAAAATTACCCCGCCTTGTTTAATTGCATCGTGCGAAAGTTTAGTATAAATATTTCGAAATTCTCTTTTTAAACGATTCCCTTCTTCGTAAAGCAACGTCCCTTCTTTTAAATTCATCTTTTTCCAAGTCGACGGCGTGATTGTTGGTGTAATAATAATCCCCAATCTCTTAATACGATCAAAATTCGGTGCTAGCGCCTCATACCAAGGTAAATTTACCGGAAAATACATCGGCTTATCACCCATAATGTCAATTTTCATTGTCAAAATTCTCGCAATTTCACCAAGAGAAGGATGATTAAAACCGATTACTAAGCCATTTTCGTTGTCTTTTGGCATTCCCGCATAGCTTCCCGGCGTGATTCTTGATAAAACCTTTACTAGTTTTTTTCTCGCCGCCTTGTTATGCTTTTCTGGGTTACTTTTTGGCCCAGTCGTGCCGAAGAAATAATTTATCGCCGTATTACAAGCCTTCCCGACCGGTACCATTTCTTTTCTTAAGTTTTCCGCCCCCAGTGTCGTCAATAAAGAATAATTTTCATGTTGAATTTTATCGATTACCTCTTCTGCCGATAATTCTTTGAGCTCACTTTTTTTAAAAACTTTCTTCTTTACCATAATAGCCATTATAGCATTATTTGGCAAATTATGATAAAATGTAGAGAGCTTGGGGATTCGCCAAGTGGTAAGGCAGCGGGTTCTGGTCCCGCCATTCGGGGGTTCGAATCCCTCATCCCCAGCCAAGATTTATTTAGAATTTTAGTTCAAAACTAGTTAGATTATTTTCGCTGGTCGCTCCTAGCTCCCAGCCATTTCTCATCGCTACGGATTTTGCAATGGAAAGTCCTAACCCAACTCCTTCTTGAGACTTATCCGCTTGATAAAATCTTTCAAAAACATGCGGTAAATCTTTTTCATTAATCGTAGTGCCATCGTTTGTAATAATCAGTTCATGATTAGTTAATTTTAAAACTATTTTTTTATCGCAATATTTAATTGCGTTATCCATTAATATCCCTAAAACTTGTAAAAAATCCGCTGCGGATATTTTGACTTTTCCATGTACATCGATTTCCTTCACAAATTTAATTCTATCTAATCTTGCCCCAAGGGTTTCTATATTTTCGTTAGTAATTTTTCCTAAATCTACTTCATCTAACGCCCTTTCATTAATTAAATCTGTTTTTGCGAGTATGAGTAATTCATTATTTAAAGCAGCTAATTTTGTTGTTTCTTTTTCGACGTTCGAAATCCATTTATTGCCTTTTATATTCGCCGCCTCAAGATTTGCTGAAATGGCCGCTAGTGGCGTTTTAATCTCATGTGAAGCATTCGCGATAAAGACCTTTTGGGCTTCGTAAGCCTCGCGTACCGGTTTAATCGCCTCTTCCGCTAAGAAATATGAAACAAATGCTACGATAATTTCGATCGCAATGCCAGAAATGATTAGTGTAACCAGTAAATCTCTCGCCGCCGCCTGTTTTTCATTCTGAATTGTAATATCAATAAATTTTTCAAAATCATCTGTATATAGATTAATCTGGCTGTCTGGCATCGATGGCCGCCTATTAGCAGATTGTGTCGCAAAAATGTAAATAGCCGTAAAAGTCGTCAAAATCACAACCGAAGTAATTCCAAGATTAATCAAAATGAGCCGAGTTCTTAATTTTTTGAACATACAAGCTTATATCCTAAATTACGAATAGTTTTAATCTCGACTTTTGAGTTCAGACTTTTCAATTTTTTTCTTAAATAAGAAATGTAAACCTCAACATAATTCTCTTCAAATTCTGCCTCCGAGCCCCAAACATGAACTAAGATTTGTTCTTTAGTGACTGCCGAACCAGGAGTTTTCATCAGCATTTCAAAAATCCCTGCCTCCTTATCAGTCAGCTCAATTCCATTTAAAGTACGGTTAGTTAAGTCTAGCTTTAAATCATCATAACTCAAAAAATCCGTATCCACTAAAGCTGGCCTTCTAGTTAAAGCTTTTAATCTTGCGATTAATTCTGCTGTCTTAAAAGGTTTAGCTAGATAATCATCTGCTCCATAATCTAAGCCTCTGATTTTATCCTCAACTTCATTTAAAGCTGATAACATAATCACTGGCGTTTTAATTCCGTGTCCACGAACTGCCTTTAAAATTTCTAGTCCTGATAGTTTTGGCAACATAATATCTAAGACAATTACGTCATAATTTGGCTTAAGCGCCAATTCTAAACCTTCCTCACCATCTGCCGCATGGTCTACATTAATTTTTTCTTTCTTTAATAGATGAATTACTGCTTCGGCTAAAAACTTTTCATCTTCTACATATAGTATTCTCATACCATTATTATAATATATATAAATTAAACCAACCTTAAAACTCTCAGATTAGGTTTTAAGCATATTTTAACTAATATCATATATAATATATATTATGGAAGGAAAAGTTTTCGACCGGATTGAAAAGAAATATTTAATTACCGAAAAAGCTAAAAAACAGTTTTTAAAAGTAATTAAAAAGAATATGAAAAAAGACGCCTACTTTTGTTCGAAAGTTTTCAATCTATATTTTGACAATGATAATTATGATTTAATCATTCAATCTATCGATCAACCCGAATTTAAAGAAAAAATTCGAGCTAGAAGTTATGAGGGCTATGATCGCGTTTTTCTAGAAATTAAAACTAAACTACGTGGAAAAGACAATAACGTTGGTTATAAACGCCGAGTTATGATTACGCGTAACGATTTTTTGGAGTTTTTAGAGCATCAAAAAACGATTACCGAACTAGCAGAGCGGGATTTAGAAAATACTAACGATCCCCAAATCGCCAAAGAAGTTGATTATTTAATTGACCATTTCGACCTAAAGCCTAAAATTTTAGTGATTTATGATCGTGAAAGTTATAAAGATGACAGTGGCCTTCGCATTACTTTTGATGAAAATTTGAAATATCGTACAGATTTTTTAAGCTCTTTTCAAGAAAAAAATGATAAAATTTATTTTAAGGATGGGCAAAATATTATTATGGAAATTAAAGCCCATGGCGTCCTACCACTTTGGTTAGTTAAAACCCTTTCGGAAAATAGGGCTTACCCCCAACAATTTTCGAAAGTGGGAAAAATTTATGAAAAGATAAGAAAGGAAAAGCATGTTTAATACAATCTTTGATTCAACCGCAGCTGGCCTCGACATTACTACGGCTTTAATCTGCGCCTTTACCGCCTTAGTTTTAGGAGTCATCCTCGCAGTCACACATATGAAGACCTCCCAAACTTCAAAAGGCTTCTTAGTGACACTAGCTACTTTGCCATTACTCGTGATGGCCGTCATGATTATGATTAATGGTAATCTTGGTACTTCTATCGCAATTCTAGGTGCGTTTTCGCTGATTCGTTTTCGTTCTATCCAGGGCCAAGCCAAAGAGCTTCTCAGTATTTTCTTCGCGATGATGATTGGTCTTGCTTGTGGCATGGGCCATATTCTTTTCGGTGTTGTTATTACGATTATTGCAGTAGTTGCGATTTTAATCTTTTCCTTTACTCATTTTCTCGAACCGAATCGGAAAAATCGTGTGCTTAAAATTGTTATACCTGAAGATTTAGATTATGAAGAAGTATTTGATGAAATATTTAAAAAATATACTACTAAAGCCGAGCTTGTCCGCATGAAAACTATGAATATGGGTAGTCTTTACAAATTAACTTACGACGTAACTATGAGAAATGGTGTCAAAGAAAAAGCCTTTCTAGACGAAATTCGAGTTAAAAATTGTAATCTAAAAGTTTTACTATCTCATCCGTGTCTTGAAGAGGAGGTTTAATGTTAAGTTTTAATCATAAATCCTATTTAAAATGGGTTCTTAGTGCTCTAGCTATTATTTCAGTCCTTGTCATCGCAATTATTATCAATTCTTGTCTAAATAGAGATGATGCCAGTAAGGTTTCTAATACCATTGAAGCTGATAACGGTAACTCAAAAATCAACTGGGATCGCTATCCAACTTACGATATAGAGTTATCTGAATCATTGAGTATTACTGAACCTGGAACCTATCATTTAACTGGTTCCTTAGCGGATGGCGAAATTACTATTAATACAAAAAATACAGTAGTTAGATTAATCCTCGATCAAGTCTCAATTAAAAACTCTACTGGTCCAGCGATTTCTTGTTATGAAGGTGATGATTTAGTAATTGAATTAGTGGGTGAGAATACACTTGAAGATGGCGAAAGCTATGCCACGAGTTATGACGAAGATGTCACCGGTGCAATTTATTCTAAAGCCGATTTAACCTTTTCCGGTACTGGCTCGCTTAACCTTACGGCTAATTTTGAGGACGCCATAGTTGGCAAAGACGACGTTAATTTTAATGACGGTATTTACTATCTCAAATCTGCTGATGACGCTATTCGCGGTAAAGATTCAGTTTATATTACTAATGGTAATTTTACGATTGAATCTGAAGGAGATGCCATCAAATCTACTAACGAAGTTGATGCTGGTAAAGGTTTTGTTTTAATTGAAAATGGGACTTTTGATATTAAAACCTCAGGTAAAGCTATCGAAGCCATCAACAGTATTTTAATCCATAACGGCGAATACACTATCGATAGTTATGATGATGCGATTCATTCTAATAATTATGTGGGCATTGTGGATGGTAATATCGAAATTAATTCTGGCGATGACGGCATTCATGCTGATTCTGAATTAATTATTGATGGCGGCAATATTACTATTGAAAAAGCCTACGAAGGTCTAGAAGCCCAAACTGTTACTATCAATGACGGTACTCTTAATCTGACTACCTTTGATGACGGCATTAATGCTGGCGGTGGTGCCGATGAATCCGCCAGTAATCGACCAGGCGCTGAGTTCTTTTATACGGATGATAATTGCGCCATCAATATTAACGGCGGAGATATATATATTGATGCTTCTGGTGATGGTGTCGACTCAAATGGTTGGCTTAATTATAATAATGGGAACTTAGTGATAGACGGCCCTACTAATAATGGCAACGGTGCGCTCGACGCTGGTTTGGGTATTATTATGAAGGGGGGAAATGTCATTGCGGTTGGTTCTAGTGGTATGGCGGTAGACTTAGGTTCATCTTCATCGGTCTATAGCATTAGTGTCTTCTTTACTGCTACGCAAAGAGCCGGCACTAAAATAGAAATAAGAGATTTAGATGGTAATGTGATTTTGTCTCATACATCGACTAAAACCTTTACTCACCTTGCAGCTGGCTCGAGCGCCCTTATGCCAGGAACTACCTATAAAATCTTTCTCAATGATGCAGAATATGATTCATTTACCACTAAAGATATTGTTACAATAATTGGTAATGCCTACACAAACCAAATGATGCCTCCTGGCGGTCAAAATCGTAGATAAACTTTTCTACTTATGCTATAATAGGTAAAAAGGAGGTCACGTGCAACTAATTGCAATATTGCTTATCACGGTTTCAGTTTTAACATTACTATCGGGCGTCGCGGTTTTCCTCGGCTCTACGAAGGGCGATCGTTCCCGCTCTGCCTGGTTTTTTGTCGCTACAATTTTTGCGGCGATGTGGACAGTGTCCATTTCAATTTTCTTAATTGCCGAACCTAGTTGGCGTAATTCAATTGACTGGTCAATTCGCTGGACCTATCTTAGCTCTATCTTCATCGATATTGCTTTACTCGGCTATATCAGTTGGCATGAAAAATATGGCAAATATATGACCTTAGCCTTCCTGATTGGCGGCATTATTCTATCTGGTGTATTTATTAACAACCCAGGACTCCTTTATACTGACGTAAATCTTAGTAGTGCTGGCAACAGTCTCGTGACGAATATTGGAGCCTTTTACTTCATTTATATTGCATTTTTCTGTCTTTTGGTCCCAGCCGTGATTTTAACACTCTTTAAACAAATTATTAAGCCAACCTCGAAGAAGAAACGTGGTGGTGATCTAGTCCTCTTAATTGGTTTTGCTATTTCAGGTACCATGTCTCTCATCTTCTGTCTCATTCTCCCGCTTTGGCGTTGGGATTTGGTTTGGTTAGGCCCACTATCAGTCTCGACTACAATCATTGCCTTCTACTACTCGATTTTACGTTACCATGCCCTTAATTTATCTTCAATTTGGCTCAAGATTCTATCATACATCGTTATTACTACTTCTGCCGCAGTTATCTATATGGTCATTTTCTCCATAATTTTCGCCCTACTTTTCCGCGGTTCTACCCCATCAACCGAAGTTATCATTCTGAACTTCATCATGATTCTCATAGTTTTGTTATTATTGCCTGCTATGAATGAGCTTAATATGCTAATGCATTCTCTCATTTCGACTCAAGACGTCGATATGATTTATATTATTAAAAAATTAAATAAGTTTACGCCCCGTACTAATGCCGATTTAAGAGAGTTAGCAGATTTCCTAGCCGATCATATGCACTTCGAATCTATTGGACTTTTAATTGATAAACAAATCCACGGTTCGAATTTTAGTAAAATTACCGTTGATGAAGTTGATATCATTTCTAAATTAGGTGACCCCGAAAATGATATTTGGCAAAAAATTAATGAAAATGATGAAAGGTGGCAAAAACTTGATGTTTCGGCAGTTGCCGCCCTTAGAGATAGTAGCGGAAATACCTTTGGTCAAATGATCATTGGTAAACCTGTTGGTAAAATAAGTTTTAATCAACGTGATATTGTCCAAATCGAAACTGTGATTAATTTAGTTGCTACAACCATCAGTTCCAAAAAACATGCTAAAAAAATGAAGAAGGCGTAAGATGGCTACGGCTATTCTCAGACAAACTAAATGGACTATTCTTCTATCTATTAATGCTGTGGCAATTTTAATTGCTGGTATTGCAATCGCTAGTGCAATCTGGCTAAACGGCGGTCTAGAATTTAGGGCCGTTGGTGAAAGATCTGATATTATAGAATCTAATGTCGACGAGACCGCTTTAATCGACTCGACTTTCGATGCTAACGCTAATGCCGCGAGTTATAGTGGTGAACTTGGTGGCTATAGCTATACTGCCCAAACCGGCTATGAGTTTGGTTCTAGCGCAGTACCTAACGGCGAAATTTGGAACGAAACCGCCATGACTATATATGCTACGCCAGATATTGATATCTGCGTTGGTAATGGCTTGAGCGATTTAGGCGAGATGTACTGGCAGACTTCTGATACAAACGTCATTGCCGGTTTTTATAACTCAGCCCGCACATGGCTGGGCTATAATGATGAAACTTGCAGATACCCCGTTATTAGCGGTATTGGTACAACTACTATTACTGCTGGCACTTATGACGGTAAACGTAAAGACAGTATTACTGTAACCGTAATTGCCCCGCCAATCGAACAATGGAAACGCGAAGTATTAAGTCTTGTTAATAATATTAGAGCCAATAACGATTTAAGCCAACTAACCTGGGGTGTAACTTGCGAAACCGCCGCCAATATTCGTGCGGATGAAATCGTCCAATCTTATAGTCATACTCGCCCAGACGGTTCTAGCTGGTCAACTGCCTGTCCTAATCCAGAATCCGGCGGAATTAGCGGCGAAAACCTTGCCATCGGTAATGCTGCTGTCTCTCCAGTTACTGTAGTGATGCTCTGGATGGGCTCAGATTCCCACCGTGAAAATATATTAAATCCTAATTATACAAAACTTGCGGTTGGTTTTAATTTTGACTTAGATTCGACCTATAAAACCTATTGGTCTCAATTCTTTAGTACTTATTAAATTCTTTTTCGATTTCGGAACCTAGTCCTCGAATTTTTTGAAATGGCACACGGTTAGTCATAACAATGACAATGAAATGTCGATTTTTTTCAGGAAATTCTACTATCGCCGTATCATGATAAATATTCCAATAACCACTCTCGTTATATTCCCAACCAACCTTATTGTAAACTTTTGCATTATCCGAAAAACCACTCGGCAAACCTTGCCGCCAATCATAGGTTGTCTTAGGTTGATTTAAGAAGGAATCTTTTAAAACCGCGAGATAATTTTCACTTTTAATATCCGAATGACGATAAAACATCTTCATAATTTTCAAAACATCTTCAGGGTTCGAAACTAATGAGGAAATCTCAGAATTAGTGATTTTAAAGTCTTTTTCAATAATTTCATCCAGTTCATCGTGCCCAATTTTAGCCCATAAAGCTTCTGCGCAGGGCGAATATGATTCTCTGATTGATTTATCAAGACACCCTAAAATTGTATAGCCAGTTGATCCGACCAACTCATCTTCTTTCCATTCACCAGATTCTAATTTTCTATAGCCTTCATAAACTACAAACAATTTATATAATGAAGCTGTATTATAATTTTTCGTCGTATTATAACTACCAACCATCTTATTAAGGTCTAGATCATAGATTATCACACTCTTTTCCCCAGCTACTGAACTGGTCCATTCGTCCACTACTGATTGAAAATCAATAGCTTGGATATCTGGTTCTTGCTTTTCTACGATAATTTCATTGAATTCGTTAATTACACTTTTCTGATCTAGATTAGCTTTGATAATTACATATATTGCTAAAACTATTGTAATTAAAAAAATACAAAGTAAAGCCAAAAAAATCGTATTGGATTGTTGGCACTTTACTATGGTCTGGCGGCTTCGAGTCTTTTGATGAACCATCTTCCCGTCTCCTCGTCTAAGAGTCTAGTTTGTAAATCGTCGTCGTAAACAGTTGGCACAATTTTAGTTTGTAATAATTTTCCGTTATAGAAATAATGCGCCAAAATTAAACTTCTAGTCGTGCCTGGCCACCAACTTTGGTCAAAAAACAGATTACCTAAGCCGTAATAAATTGCTCCATCTTTATATAATTCAAAAGTTTGCGGTTGGTGTGCACTGGTTCCGACTACTAAATCTGCGCCTAAATCAATCAGATGGCGGAAGAGCCCAATTTGGTCGCCAGCTGCCGAATTAGCATAGTCACAGGCTGTATTTTCATAAGTAAAATCATAAGAGCTACATTCATAGTATTGGATATCAACTATAATAAAATCTCCACGATCTTTAGCTGCATTAATTTCGCTAACGGCGTTATCCTCATCATATTGGTTGGCACCAGGTGTTTCACCATAAGTTGCTCCACCTGTCGACAAATTATAAGCTAGAAATGTAATATTAGTATCTTTTTCATCTATTTCTAATGGTACTGCTGCTTCTTCTGCATTTTTGCCACCACCTACAATCTGAATGTTATTTTCTCTATAAGTATCAATTGTCTCAATAGCTGCTTCGTTTCCGCAATCTTGATTGTGATTACCGGTTAATTCAACGATATCTAATCCAATTACTGTTAAAGTATCAATAAAGCGTTTGTCTGAACAAATATTACTCGAAGTAGCATAATCCGTAAAGGAAGACTCATTTGAAGTATGAGTCAAATCAAAATTAGCCAAATAATCTTTAATATTATCAGCAAAATAAGTTGCGTCCCCAACTTGAGCAAGTTTTGAGTTCATTCTTCTCGAAAGTGCCGTTACGCCTGTCTGCGCAAAGGTTAGAACTGAAGTTTTCTCCGGGAAAACTTTTGTTAAAGCCTCGCTGACTAAAGGTTTAATTTCCTCGTCATACTTTTCAGAATAAAAACTAATCACTCTAAATTTTGCCCCATCATCAAAGTCATCTAAATAGTATTTTCCATCAATCATTAATAATTTTTGTTGAAAGTCTAATTCTTCGATCGGAATCATTTCATATTCGTCTTCTTCGAATTCAGATATATCCGTTCGGGTTTCATAAAAATCAGTTACTGGGACAAAAATTTCACTAATAAAATCTCCCTCTTCTATGACTGGTTTTTCAAAACTTTCTTTAACATTAATTGTAACATCTTTATCTAAATCTACTTCCTCCGTAAAAATTGAATTCAACAAAGCTAATTCCGATTCATTTAAGTCCTCAGAATAGTAAACTACACCAGGTATTCTAAAGATGCCAGTTTTAGTAAAAAACTGAATTCCTAAAAAAGCTATTCCGAAAAAAATCACAAAGAAAAACAACCCCAAGAAAAAAATTCTCAAACGACTTTTGCCTCGCATCATATTTGTATTATAACACATTAAGGTATGATATAATATATTTATGTTTAAGTGGGTAAACCTCTTTACTAAGAATGAGTTAGAAAAAGATATCGTTTCGCCAAACAACCGTGTTCGGTGCCATTTTTCTTTAAGATCGGGCCGAATTTCTTATTCTGTTTTTCGTGACGAAAAACCTATTGTCAAACCCTCAAAATTAGGTTTTTTAATTTATGGCGAAGAACCTCTCCAAGAAAACTTAAAAATTATTCGTGAACAAACTAAAAAAAATGATGAAGTATTCGAAACCTTATGGGGCGAAGATCGTTATATTAAAAACAATTATTCAGAGTCCGCCTTCTATATTACCGAAATCAAAGAACCCCGTCGTATTTTTACCATTCGATTTAGGGTTTTTGATGACGGTGTCGCTTTCCGCTATGAAATTCCTCCTCAACCTAAATTCCAAAGGATCACCATTAAAGACGAGCTCACGGAATTTAATTTAGATTTAAATTGTTCTGCCTGGCAAATTCCCGCATATCAACCAGATCGCTACGAATATAATTATGAAAAATGTTCAGTCTATGATCTAAGGAAATCAGTACATACTCCGCTTACTATTAAAACTCCCAACGGTTATTATCTTAGCCTCCACGAAGCTGCGCTTTATAATTACGGCTCCATGACCATAAAACTAAATGAGGCGCATGCCCTTCAAACTGACATTACGCCCCTATCTGATGGCACCAAAGCCCATTTATTATTACCATTTCAAACGCCTTGGCGCTTAATTATGCTAGCGGATTCTGCAATCGAACTAACTACCAACCGCTTAATATACGCCTTAAATGATCCACCAAAGTATGATTTTTCTTGGGTTAAAACCTTAAAGTTCTTAGGAATTTGGTGGGCTATGTATGTTGGCGAATGGACTTGGGCTCCGGGTGCTCGTCATGGTGCTACGACTGAACATGCCAAAGAATATATTGATGCCGCTGTTAGATTAGGGATTTCTGGGCTTCTCATTGAAGGTTGGAATGAGGGTTGGGGCGGAGATTGGCTCAAAAATGGCATTAATAATAGTTTTACAACTGCCTCAGCTGATTTTAATCTAGAAGAAGTCGCTCGTTATGCTAATGTGAACCACGTCGAACTAGTTGGCCATCACGAAACTGTTGGCTTCGTCGATAATTACGAAAAACAACTCGAGGCCGCCTATAATTTATATGCTGCTAACGGAATACATTATATTAAAACTGGATATGCCGGCAGTATGATGTTAATTAATGGCCGTAGAGAATACCATCATTCTCAGATTGGGGTTAATCATTATCAAAAAACCGTCGAACTGGCCGCACGCAAGCATATTTGTCTAGATATCCATGAACCTATTAAAGGAACCGGTATCGAGCGTACTTGGCCTAATCTTCTGTCACGTGAAGGCGCACGTGGCCAAGAATACGAAGGTGGCGCCCTTTCGCCCTCACACGCCTGTTATTTACCTTATACACGCTTACTTTCCGGCGGCATGGATTATACAAGTGGAATTTTTGATATAGATAATGCTGTAAAACGTCTAGCGACCACTCTCGCTCGTCAGATTGCCTATTTTGTCACAATTTATTCTGGCATGCAAATGGCTGCTGATCGTCCTATATTTTATGAAGAAAAACATCACGATGTTTTTAAGTTTATTCATGACGTTCCAACTAGTTTCGAGAAAACCGTTCCATTAGCCGGTGAGGTTGGTGAATACTATGTTGTAGCTAGAAAAGACCGTAACAGTAATGATTGGTATATTGGCGGAGTCACTGACGAAAATCCTCGTCGCGTCAACGTCAGCCTAGATTTTCTCGAACACGGTAGCTATGTCGCCGAAATATATACCGATGCGGATAATGCTCACTATCGTGATAATCCTTTCGCTATCCAAATACTAGAGAAACATGTTGGCAAAAATGAATCGTTAGATCTTTATATGGCTCCTGGGGGAGGCTTTGCTATCCGGCTTCGGCAGTTATAATTAAACGATGTGTCGCATCACCATTGCCCAAATCATCCCCCGCGCAAGTCATCAAGACTAGCGTCTTTTTTTCGGTATTTTTCAAAAGTTGACTCATTTTAATGTCAGATTTTTCTAATGTTTTAATATCTTTAATTATGTATTCTAAATTATCATAAGAAATTACCGCGTCAAGTTTTGCTTCATCTAAATCTTTAAAAACCGTACTTGAATGGCCAATTAGTAAAGTTTTATTCTCATGTTTCGTGTAGCTTCCTACAATATAATCAGGCGTTTCTAAAGTATGATTTACTAGCTTTAAAGTCGTCACATCAGTTGACAAACTAATACTAGGGATGAAAAGATGCGCTGAAACATTATAATTTTTCGCTCCCGCAGGCTGTAATCCAACTAAGATATAAATGAATAGAGCAACAAAATATAAACTAACTAAAACCATTCTAAAGTCTAGTCGCTTTTTTAGCTCCACCTCTCCTCCTTAAATCCATTATAACATAAGAACTTTTAAAGTCCAGGGCTAAAATATTTAATTTTTTTCTCGTGGTTTTTATAATTTTTATCGTGACTACCAACTTCCGCCCAAAAAGCCTTTGAATGATCCATGTGATTGAGATGTGCCAGCTCATGTATAATAACGTAATCTCTTAAGACCTCCGGCAATTTCATTAGGCCAATATTTAGTGATATTGTCCGATTAGATGAACAACTTCCCCATCTTGTATTAGCGTGAGTCAATCTACACTTATCAAAAGTATAACCATATAATTTAGCATAATATTCTAAACGATACGGTAGATATTCTTTCGCTTTTTTGGCTAAAAGTTTTTTTTGATAATCTCTCGCACGCTGTGTCGCGGGGTCATTAATCGGTAGTTTTTCTTTGATCATTTTACGATTACTATTTAGAAATCGTTTTGCCAAAAAATCCGATGTGTATTTTGGTACCGACATCTGTAATCTACCAGAAGTCGAAACCGAAAATCTAACGCCCTTCGCTAGCGGACTCTTTCGAACAATTACTTCCCCAAATTCTTTATCTTCAATAATCATTATTTTTCGTACAAGTCAGCAAGACCAGTGATAACATGCCTAGTTTGAGTTTCAAAAGTATGTTTACCGGAAAGAATAATCGGTCGTTCCACCTCAGTCGGCGCTTCAATCGCGTTTACTGCTTCATCATAAACTTCTTTTGCCTTTGCTACATTCTTATATTTCGATTTTAAGCGCGTCCTAATTGTCGCAATATCAGTCTGAATCCAAATTAGCGACGGTTCATAATCATGATTTCGTAAAAGATTTCGAATTTCCGTTCGATCACTTTCTGTTTTTAAGCCACCTTCAACTAAAATAGTTTGGCCAGTTTTTAAAATCTCATCTAAAATTACTAAAATATTTGCTCGCGAAAAATTATTTTTTTCAGCCAGGTCGTCAAGGTCATAATAAGCCAACCCGAATTTCTTTGCGAACTTTTTACTGAATACAGTCTTGCCACTACAAGGGGCCCCAAATACGAGCAATCCACGCGGTTTAGATTTATTACCTTCCATAATAAATCTATTATATCATATATATTTAAAATCATATGATAATTTCTGCCACAAAAAAGTAACTTCCTGGCAGGGGCGGCAAGACTCGAACTCGCGACACCTGGTTTTGGAGACCAGTGCTCTACCACCTGAGCTACACCCCTATTTGAAGTTACCTTACTATTTTACCACAAAATTTTTCCAAAATAATAAAATTATGCTAAAATAGTAATGATGAAAATACTTATGCTAGGTTGGGAACTACCTCCACACAATAGCGGTGGTTTGGGTGTCGCTTGTTTAAACATGGCTAGAGCTCTCTCGAAAGAAGGAGCAGATATTGAGTTTGTCCTTCCCTACAAAGCCGAACATCCTCAAGCTAAATTCATGAAAGTTTTGTCCGCGACTAATCTCGATCCAATTTATCGCTATGGTAATGGCTCATATGAATCTCTAAAAATATTTGAAGAATTCATTCCAACTTTTAAAGGCAACGAAATGGTTTCAATTCGGGAAATCCAGAAAAGCTACTGTGATTTCGTTGAAAAATATCTCATGAGTCACAAACCAGATATAATCCATGCCCATGATTGGCTAACTTACGAAGCTGGTATTTTAGCTAAAAAAGAATTTAAGATCCCGCTCATTGCGCATGTTCATGCTACCGAATTTGACCGTTCCGGTATGCATACTGGTAATCCACTCATCCACGAAATTGAATACGAAGGCTTAATGATGGCTGATAGAATTATTGCTGTTTCCGAAGCAACTAAACGCATTATTCATGAAAAATATCACATCCCACTATCAAAAATTGACGTTATTTATAATTCCCTAGATGAGGATTACGAAAAAGATAATTATGAGTTTCAGGATGAAAACTACCGTTACGTTAAAAAATTAAAAGAAACTGGACATATTATTGTTTCGACCGTTGGTAGATTTACTATCCAAAAAGGTTTACAAAACTTAATGCGCTCGGCGGCTCTTGCTATCTCAAAAAATCCAAAATTAATCTTTATTTTCGCAGGAGATGGTGAAGAACGTAATGAGCTAATCGAGTTAGCTGCCGATTTAGGCATTTCTGAAAATGTTATCTTCACTGGCTTTATCCGCGGAAAAAGATTACGTGATATTTATTCAATTACTGATATTTTTGTAATGAGTTCAATCTCGGAACCATTTGGTTTAACCGCCCTTGAAGCTGCTCACCATGGAGACATTTTAATCCTCACTAAACAATCCGGCGTATCAGAAATCATTTGGTCGGCTTTAAAATACGATTTTTGGGATCAGAAAAAGTTAGCTGATGAAATCCTTGCTGTTTCGAATAATCCTGCCCTTATGAACAGTTTAAGAGATAATGTTAAAGCTGAATATCGTAAAATTTCCTGGGATCAAGTTGCAAAAAAATGTTTGAAGCTATATAATAAAACCACAAAGCGTAAGAGGAATTAGATGCGTTCGATTTGTTTGTATCTGCATATTCATCAGCCAACTCGCTACCGTGAGTACTCGATTTTTGACGTCTCGAATGACTCCAATTATTTTAATTCTGATTATTATAGCCGCCAATCCAACGAACGTATTTTTAAGAAAGTAGCTGAAAAAAGTTATCGCCCAATGCTTAGCTTGCTTGAGAATAATCTTAAAAAATACCCTGCTTTTAAAATTTCTCTTTCAATTACCGGAACCTGGCTCGAACAAGCTGAAAAATGGGCGCCAGAATTAATTGAAACCATTCGTCGCATGGTTAAAACCGGTCAGGCAGAAATCGTCGGCGAAACTTATTATCATTCACTTTCCTATTACTATAATTTAGAAGAATTTGATTACCAAGTATCTCTTCATGCTAATAAGATTGAAGAACTATTTGATTTTACTCCACGCATTTTTCGCAATACCGAGCTGGCATATAATGATAGTCTGGCAAAGTGGGCCGAAGACAAAGGTTATACAGGTATTTTAGCTGAAGGTTGGGATAAGATTCTCGGTTGGCGCAGTCCAAATCACGTTTATCGCCCAGCAGGTTGTAAAAAATTGAAGTTGTTGCTAAAGAATTATCGCCTATCTGATGATATTGCCTTTAGATTTTCTGATCGTAGTTGGAACGAATGGCCTCTAACCGTCTCAAAATACCAAAATTGGCTCGACATGGATTGCCTTCGTGGTAATTTGATTAATCTCTTCATGGATTTTGAAACTTTTGGTGAACACCAGTGGGCTGATACCGGCATCTTTGACTTCATTAATCATCTTATTTCTTCCTGGCTAAGTGTCTACGACAATAATTTCTTAACCGTTTCCGAAGCTTGTAATTTGATGGAACCAGCTGATGAAATTTCTATGCCAGAAACCGTCACATGGGCAGACACTGAACGCGATTTATCAGCATGGCTTTCGAATGCGATGCAAAAATCAGCCATGGAAACCCTATATAACTTACGTGATAAAGTATTAGCCACCAATGATGAAAGATTAATCTCAGATTGGCGACTTCTTACAACTTCTGACCATCCCTACTCTATGTGTACTAAATACTGGAATGATGGCGACGTCCACGCCTATTTCTCGGCCTACGCTTCGCCCTATGAAAGCTTTATGTATTTTATGAATGTCATTCGTGACCTAGAATATCGCCTCAATTATTTTGAGAAATAAAAAAATAGAGCCTCTTAGCTCTATTTTTGACTTAACGTTTCTTTTCTTTAACTTCGTTTCGCCCCAAATTCTTCTTCGTTTCAACAAAAAGCACATGCTTTCTTAAAACTGGATCATATTTCTTTAGCGAGAGCTTATCTGGTGTATTCATGGTATTTTTCTTCGTATAATAAGCTCTCACCCCAGATTCCTCTGAGACTAATCCGACGAGTTTTCTCTTAGTATTATTCTTCTTTGCCATAATTAGATTAATTTTACCACAGAAAGCCAATAAAAGCAAGTTTATACCAAAAATGGCAAGGCTTTTGCCCTGCCATTTTTTGATTGGGACTGGTTCTCATCACGGCAATTTGCCGCTACCATTACAGTGAGAGCACTTTATACCATAGACGTTGTAGCCTTTGCCATCGCAATAAATACACTTTTTAGCTCGATAACCTAAGCCACATTCGCCTTGATGACGATCACGTTCTTTCTCCGTCAAGAACGGTTTACCACAACGTTCGCACACCCATGTCACCAATCAAATCACCCCCCTTTCGTAAAGAGCTACCTAAAATTACTTTAAGTGCTCAGAAATTTTACTAAATTATTTCGTTTTTCGCAAGCAAGAGCCCAATGAATTCTTTAATATCTTTCACCCCTAAATTAGTATTTGGCTCAACTAAAATCTCTGGATCATCCAAAAAATTCAGTGAAATAATGTTTTGATAAACCACCTTCATAAGCTTTTTCAGCTCATTCTCCTCGTCTTCAGAAAACTCATAGACTTTATCATGCACCTCACCATCATTATCTGGCGTCACAAATAATATATGAGCTTTTTTAACTTTATACTTTGAATATTTAAGCGAATTATTCAAGAGTAATTTATAAAAACTTAACTGTAACTTATATTTATATAACGAAGCGTGCGATTCCCATTTTTCTTTATGATAACCTGCCGTTTTAAAATCATAAATCTCAATAGTTTTATTTTCTTCATCGATAGTCATATGGTCAATCTTACCAGTTACCGGCACACCTTCAACCACAATTTTCTCCGCCCCAAAATCAACCTCCGCCTTACCTTGCCTCAAGATATTGCCAAATTCTTTTAACGAAATCGAAAGATTAATTGGACCTTTCTCCCTTATTTTTTGCTTGATTTCGACTGGTAAATCATACTTATCTAATTCATCCATAAAGAAATTTAACGCTCTCTCGTCAGAAATACCATTTTTAGTTACTGTCTCAAAAACCTTATGAATCAAATTACCAAACGCTAGTGCTTCGGTTTCAGATTCACGCGGAGCCTGTAAAATATATGATTTGAAGAATGCTGCTGGACCCGCATAAACAACATCAATAAAAGATGTTAATGCCGTTGGTGACATCCGCCATTTTTCAACTCGATGCTTATAGATTTCTCTTAAATCTGGTTCATAGCTGGTAAATGTTTTTAGCCAATTCCTTAAATCTTGAGTTTTCTTTTCGGAAATCTTTAAATCATACATACATTTGACTTTTTTTGTCGGCAAAAATGGTGAAACTACTTCATCATCTTCAACATATTCTTCAAAGTATTCGAGCCGCTCTGGTGATTTATCGTTAAAATCATGAAGTGAATTCGTAATATACAAGGCTTTTTTCGCTCGAGTTAAAGCGACATATAAAACCCTCAGCTTTTCGCTATCAGTAGTTCCAGTATGTCTAATTTGAATCAAATTTTTCGGTAAACTAAGAAGATTATTATTCCCCTTGCCTTTACCCCAAGCCGTATGATCAGCCGAAATAATAAAAACATAAGCAAATTCTAACCCCTTAGCCTTATGCGCAGATAAAATCGAAACCGCATCTTCCGCTTCGCGATATGGCGACGTAATCGCTAAGGGCATATCCGCTAGTGTATAATCATCTATCATTTCAACCAAATCAGTTAAACGCAAAGCTTTTTCCCCAAAGTACTTTGTCATTTTTCCTCTTAGCGCCGCTAAACTCTCATAAAAGATAAACGCCTCATATTCCTTCTTAGTATAGTATTCTAGAAACGGCGACCTATATCCGTTTAATTCGGTTAAACCAATTAAATAATTCAAAATAACTTCTAAGGATTCAGTCAAAGACTTTAAGGCTAAGTCCGCAAAAAACTTCATCACTTCAACAATTTTTGCATTTTCCGACTCTGCTAAGGTCTCAAAAACTGGTTTGCGGTTCAACCTAGCCTGACCTACTAAATTAACTAATTCAAGCGTCGGTATATTAAAAAATGGATAAGACAAAATTTCTAAAATTTGGACACTAAGTTTTTTCTCATTCGCTATTTCAAATACAAACCTCGCCATTGTCAAAATTTCATGAATTTTTTCATCATTAAATAAATCATCCTTTTTCTCGTAGGCTATCTTGATTTCTTCGTGTTCCTTTAAAAAGGATAATAATGGTTCAAAATACTTAGTTTTATAAGAAATCACCGCAATTTCGTTCTGCTTTACTCCACTTTTGATTAGTTTTAAAATTTCATCCGCAATAAAGCTGTATTCTGCATCAGAAGATACGAATTCATAACGATTAACCTGTGAATACTCAGGATTATCATGATGAGCAATTAATTCTTTATCAGCAAATCTATCGGGCGCCTGTTTGATAATTTCATGTGCAAAATCCAAAATTTCTTGAGTACTGCGATAATTCTCTACTAGTGGGATTACATTAGCCGAGTAATGCTTCTGAAAATCTGTTAAATTAGAAGCTAAGGCTCCTTGGAATTCGTAAATTGCCTGGTCGTCATCACCTACAGCCATAATCATCGGATTTTCATAATCTGTGAGTTGTTTTACAATTGCAAACTGCGAAGGATTAGTGTCTTGAAACTCATCTAAGAGTATAAATTGATAACGTTCCTGTAAAGTCATCCTGAATCCGTCGTCTTTCTTCAAAATTTTTACCGCTTCCTCGATCATATCATTAAAATCAAATAGTCCTTGTTTTTTCAGGTATTGATTATAATTCGACATCATCCCAGCCAAACTAACCAACTTTTTATTTGCTACCCGATCTCTTAAACGATAATTCCCATTCTGGTTTTTCTCAAAATACTTATCCTTCCAGTCGCTCAAAGGCTTTAGCTTATTTATTTCATCCGCTTTTAGCATAGCTGCCTTCAAATCTCTCGCAAGGCCAGCAATTGAACGCTCCACCGTTCCTAAAATCGGTTTTAGATTATCATATTGCTTAATCAATTCATAAATTGGTCGATATGCTCCTTCATAAGACTCACGAAATTTATATGGTACTAAATTCATCAGTAATGGCGAAATTGCCTCAGATAATACTTTCGAATCCTCAATATTTTTTTCGGCAATTTTTAATAAATCTGCCGACGAAAGACCAGCCGACTTTGCCTCCCCAATTACGCCAATAATATCTTTAACATTATCGCCTTTTAAAATATCCGTCGCTGATAACTCATCTTGAAGCTTTTTAACTATCTTATACTGAATTACTTCATCGATAGGCTGATCAAGTTTACGATCATAATCTTCCGCGTAGTTTTTATATTGCGCCAAAATATCAGAGCCAAAAGCATGGTAAGTCCCAATATTAACTTTTAAAGCATCCTTACCGATAATAGATTTTAACCGCTCACGCATGTTCTTCGCTCCAGTCTCAGTAAAGGTTAAACATAAAATATTTTCAGGATTAGTGTCTAAATTTTCTAAAATATAAGCAACCTTGTGGCTTAAAAGTTGCGTTTTGCCTGTACCTGGACCTGCCAAAACTAAAAGCGGCCCTGAGAGATACTCTACCGCTTCTTTTTGCTTCTGATTTAAGCCCATTGATTACTTCTCTTGATTAAATCTAGTAATAATACAGCTTTTTCTGGTATTTCAATTTCCCCCCGCTTAATTTTCTTTAAAGCCGAAATCCCTTCAACCGTCTTTTCTGGTTGGTAATCTGGATTATCCTTTAACTTATCGCCAAATTCAAAGTTCCTCGAAGGATAATTACAGGTAATTCTTAAATCGCCCTTTCCACAAACTAAATCTACAGTTTCTGCCCTAGCTCCATTTGCTGCCAAAATTAATTTCATTTCTTTCTCAACATCTTTCAGAAACTTTTCGTGTTTTTCTGTCCCCACCTTTAAACCTAAAAGCCCAGCTAAAATCGCATAAACATTCTTTAACGCTCCACACATCAGAACTCCTTTTTCGTCATCTGTCGTATCAAAAGTCAAATAATCCGTTCCAAACATCTCGATAATTCTTTTATCTGTCGCAGTTAACTTAGTTTGTTTATGTGCCTTAATATCTACCGCAAAACCAGGTCCAGAAAGAATCATATAATCATCAAAGTCTTTAAAGGTCTGATCCGATAATATTCCCTTAGTAGCAATAATAAGGGGTTTCTTCTTAGGTAAATGTGGCAAAAGATAAGGTACCGCTTTTGACGGCACCGCGAGTAGTATCATTTCTGCATCATCTAATACTTCCCGTAATGGTTCATCCATGATTTTAGAATCATAATAATCTATATCATAACCATTACTGGCCAGTATACCTCCAAGCGCCGTTCCGAACGCTCCCGCTCCTAAAATCGCAATCTTCATTTTTATTATCCAATCAGTTAAAAATGGTGCTGGAAGTAGGACTCGATGCATAGCACGAATCCGCTTTTTTTGCAGCACGTTTTAATGTGGTGCTGGAAGTAGGACTCGAACCTACGAAGCGCGAAGCGCGAGAGATTTACAGTCTCTTGTCATTGCCACTAGACGATTCCAGCTTAATAATAATTATATGGGATTTTAGCAAAAAAATCAACCAAAGAAGCCAATTAAATACGTTTTCGTCCTACATGTTGTTTGATTACGCGTGGCATAGGTTTTTTCGAATTCGTCTTATCTTGTTTTATTGCTACTTTTTTTGTCGATGCCGTAGCTTTTGCTTTAGATTTCTTTGAAACATTTAAAATCGATTTTCGCGCGTTACTTAAACTTTTCCTTCGTTTCGACTCATTATCACGTACAATTTGCTCTTCAATACGCGCTGCAGTTGCCGTAACTGCTTCTTCGTCTCCACTATCCTCATAAATCGCCAAAATCAATCTCAAAGTCGAAACCTTTGGATCTAGCTCGTAAGCATTCTCTAAGGCCTTAATTGCTTTTTTGGTATGACCTAATTTCTCTTCTGCTTTAGAAAGTGCAATATAACGTGACGGTACGTCACCTTCTAGCTCAATTGCTTGTTCAAAAGCCATTGCTGCCTTCTCATAAGCCCCAGTTTCTAAATAAATCAAACCAGCATTATGGATCGAAGCAGAATTACTATCTAAAGACTGTGCAATTTCAAAACATTCAACCGCTTCATCATATTTTTTACTCTTAGCATAAAGAATCCCCAATCTGTTATAGGCGGCTGCATTTTTCTCATCGAACTTTAGAATCGTAAGCAAAGCTTTTTCTGCTCGAAAAGGTTTACGTTCCTTCATTGAAGTTTGTGCAATCTGCCAAAGTTTTTTCATCTGTGCAGTATATTTCGGCGATTTTTCCTCTTTCTTTTTTTCTTTAATCTCAAGTGGAAAGAAGAAAGAAAGATAAACCGTAAAGCACAAAATAATCAGTACTGCAATCATACATAAATATTATAATAATTTAGTAAATAAATCAACCTTTAAATCAAATCTGCCACTAGGTGTAATTTTAGATGCCCATTCTTTTCTAAATTTTCATATAACTTTAAAAACTTAGGTAATTTCTTTAAAAAAATTTCCTTTTCAGTCAAAAAATATGATTTATAAAGTATCTCAATCGTTGTACCAACTACCTCTAAAGCATAAGTTCGCGCCCCATCACCTTTTGTAATTTGCTCCGCTATATCAACCAACTCATTTTTTCTAGCCGTCATTAGTTTTTTTGCTAAATCCATAGTTTTTTCGTCTACTAAAATCTTTTCGTTAAGTCGGGGACTAGTCCTTAAGAAATAGATTGCTGACCGACTCAAGATCGTTGGCAATAGTTTTGAAGGGGTATCCGTAATTAAAATATAATGAATTTTTTCCTTTGGCTCCTCTAGGCTTTTTAAAAGCGCATTAGCGGCAATTTCATTTAATAAATCTGCTGGTCTGACGATAATATAGCGCTCCTCTAGCTGGCGCATAGCAACCTGACCAATTAAATTTCTAATTTGATCAATCGTAATCGTAGTTTTTTCTTCAGGTTTTAAAATTAAGGCGTTCTTAATATTAAAATCTACCTGCCTTGGCATCACAAAGACCGCACAACCAGATTTTTGCGCAATTTTGATAATTTCATCTGTATTATCGAAGAACATCTGCAAAATCCTTCGGTAAATCTGCTGTAAAAGTCGCCCTTTTTCCGTTAGGTAGGGTAATTTCTAGCTTATGAGCGTGGAGATAAAGCCGTTTTACCCCAGTTTTTTTCTCCCCGTAAACTGGATCACCTAAAATTGGATGACCTAAATATTTCATATGTACTCTTAACTGGTGCGTTCGACCAGTTACAGGTCTAAGTTCAACTAAACTATACTCCTGGTTGCTCTTAATTACTTTATAATACGTTTCAGCTGCTTTACCGTTTGGATCAACCCTAAATGTCGTCGGTCTTTTTAAATCTCTAGCCATCGGCAAATCAATCTTCGCCTCATCTAATTTTGGTCGGCCCTCAATAATTGCATAATAAACTTTATGCGCCTGTCGTTCCTTAAACTGTTTCTTTAAAAACGCCTGAGTTTCAGGATTTTTTGCCAAAATCATTACACCAGAAGTATCCCGATCTAAACGATGCACAATCAAACCATATTTTTCTAGAGTATTTTCTGGACAATATTGCCCCATCGCCATTGATAATAATCCAACTGGCTTGTCTAAAACTAAAACCTGATTATCCTCATAAATTTTCCATGGAATTAAATCCGCATTTTTCATCACAGTCGGAATCTTCAGATCAATCTTCACCCCTCGCTCAAATTTTCGATTCGGCTTAGTTACTAGTTCCCCATCAACTCGGACAAACCCATATTCAATAAATTTTTGTAAAGTAGAGCGATTATAACTCTTAAAAATTTCTGACATCAAAACATCTAGCCGCACTTTTTCAACAACCCGCTCTGGCTCAGTCAGCTCAGTATCACCATTTATTACGCGCGACATCTCAGGTTTACTAAATTTTTTCCCAGTTCTAATCATATACTTATATTATATCACACTTATGCTAAGATGTCAATTAACGCAAACCGATGGCTTTTTGTACGGTCAATAATTTTTCACTTGCTACTTTATCCGCGTATTCTTCGCCTTGCTCTAACAGTTCTTCAACTTGCTCATCAGAAATTTGCTCAACTCTAGCTTGAAAATCAGTTAAGAAATTAGCTACGCTTGAAGCCACTTTACGTTTCAATTCTCCGTATTTTGTTTCACCAGCCCAGGTCGAAATTACATCCTGAAGTGGAAGATTATTTAGATACGCCTCAATTTGAAGTAAGTTAGAAATTCCAGGTTGGCTCCACATATCAAATTTGATCTTTCCAAACGAATCTGTCGTTGCAGACATGATTTTCTTATTCGCAATCTCCGGTTTATCAGTTAACATAATCTTAGAATTCTCGGCCGGAGTGGACTTACTCATCTTTTTCTCAGGATTAAGAAGATCACGAATGCGAATTCCATCCGAAACACCCATAAATTTAGCCTGATCACTTGTCTTAACGGGAATAGTGAAAATCTCACCGTATTTATGATTGAAACGCATCGCGAGATCACGCGTCAACTCTAAATGCTGAAATTGATCTTCGCCAACTGGTACATAGGTCGCGTCGTATAGTAAAATATCAGCTGCCATTAAAACAGGATAATCAAAAATCCCGACATTAACTGTAGATTTTCCTTCACCCTTTTCCTTATACTGAGTCATTCGGCCAAGCTCGCCCATCGTCGCCACGCAATTCAAAATCCAACAAAGTTCAGAATGCGCTGGAATCCGACTCTGACGATAAAAATGTACATTTGGATTAACATTAAGCCCAGCCGCAATATAATATTTAATGTTACGAAGCGTATTACTATGCATATCGCCATCAATTTCGCTAATAATCGAATGGAGATCTGGAATAAAGAAATTAACATGATATTCATCACTATGTTCATTAGCAAGCCGTGCCATATGAGTAAGTACCCCTAAATAATGGCCTAAATGTAAATCGCTATTTACCCGTAGCCCGGTCAAAATCGTTTTCATACTTCAATTCTAGCACATATTATGTTAAAATAAAAACGTTGGGGCACTAGCTCATTTGGTAGAGCGCTTCTATGGCATAGAAGAGGTGACGAGTTCGAATCTCGTGTGCTCCACCATTTTTTATTGTAAAAAACTATTCCTAACTTGAAGATTTTGGCCATAGACCTCTTCAAAATAATCAAATCTTTCCTCTACCCAATTCGATACATACTCTACCTCTGAATCAAAAGCAGATTTTGCCCATTTATCTCCATCCAGCTCAGCTGCTTTTCTAATTTTCTCTGCTTCTTTCGAAATATAAGTAACTAATTCGTCTTTTCTACCAGATAAATATTCCTGGAAAATTTGAGATACTCGTTCTTTAAATTCCGGAATATCCATTAAGAAATAAATCAATTTCGATGCCTTTATATTCTTTTCATTACCATTCTCGTCAAACGCATCGCGCCTTCTTACCATAGTTTCTCGTGGCGAATAATATATTTTTTTATCATTATCTCCCCACTGATAATTACCAAAAGCCAAATCAAAATCCCAAAGCGGCCCAGCATGAATCTTATCCTCATCACCATCTTTATACATGAACCAGCTAGCCTGATAAGCATCCGGATCAGCCGCAAATTCCTTCACCAAATAAAACTTAGCGAAAGAATCTATATCGATGAGTTGTGACACTTTTATATAATCACCTTCTCTTACTGCAAACTCTAGCGCATCAAAATCAGCTAAAAAACTCTCCATCGCTCGTAATTTTACCACTTCATTCTTCTTTGACACTGCATCAGTTAATTTTAAACAATCTCCCTTATAAGTCGTAAAACAGACGCCATCAAAATTTCTCAAAGTGTCTAATTCAACCAAAACACCTTTTTCATCTTTCAAATTTACTAGATTTTGCGCAATTTCAACCTTATTCATTAAATAATATAAGCCTTCATATTCTCCGTCTATATATAACTCAAAAAATTTACCATTAAGTATATATCTACTGTCAATCATCTCGCTTAATCTAGAAGCTATGCTATTTCTTAAAAAACTATCGTCAAAATAATTTGCTAGTAATATAAAAGTTTTAGATTTATTCAATCCTAAAAGCCCCACCTTATTGTTAAATTTGATTTGGATTGGCTTTTTTTCTTCAGACCAAGTTGAGTTCCCCCGTCCTTTTATTTCAACGTCATCATATTCCTTAATTCCATAATCTATTACACGCACCCTATTACCAGCAAACTTCGTCAATCTATCACTTGCCTTAAATTCTTCTAAAGTTGTTCCATTCAAACTAATATCTATAATGGGCAAACCATTATCCTTCATCGATGAAATATCTTCTTTTTTATCTAAGTCTATCTTTAACAAAAACCCCATCGCAATTATTAACAAAAACCCCAAAACCATTAGAAAAAACCAACCCCATCGTTTCATAATTTTATTTTATCACAAAAGAAATATTTTTAGACTGCATCTGCAAACAAAACTAAACGGTGTGAAGCGTCTCCATTACCATAAGAGGTACCATAACAAGTCATGATTGATAAATCATATTGTACCCCATCCATCGTAGCATTCGCCACTGGACGCATATAATTACCTTCACCATTTATTTGTAATCTACCAGATTCAACATTCTTTTCAAAAATCACTACTCTCTGAACTCGGTAAGTTATTTTTACGCTATCCTCAGTGACCGTAAAAATACTACCTACACCCAAACTACTTAATCCGCCAAAGACCGCCCCAGTATTATGCCCATACAAAAATCTATTACCATATTTATTAACATGGTTACCTGAATCAATCGCGGTACTTTCTACATTAATAATTTCAAGGGTACGCCCTGCAATCGCAATATTATTAACAGGAATAGTTTGTACCGCTAAAACTGGTGTCGAACTAGCTGCCGGCACGTTTTCCTGATAAACTACCGTTTCGGGTTCTTCTTTAACAATTTCTACAGTATTGACAGCATTGAATTCTGGTTGTTTAATATTTAACGCATTATCCGCTGTCAAAAAACTAGGTGAAGAAATTACCCCTATTAAACTTGATAACAGTAACAAAAAAAGGCGTTTCGCCATTTTAATCTCCCATTTATGACCAAATTATGACTAAATTATAGCACACTTTGCCAAAATTGTCAAGATATAGTAAACTATTTACGAGGGTGGCGAACTTTTAAAGGAGGTGTTTATTTGTTTAATAGCATCGAAAGTTTAAAGAAGGAATATGAACGTATAATTGAACAGGAGAGGATATTATTTGGCCCTTCTGAATCATATATCCCTCTTAGTAGTGAGGAAGCCTATAATACCACGTATCAAATCCTTGAAATTGCATCGTCTGCACTAGTCTCACGCGGGTATAATCGTATTTATAATATCACAGAAGAAAATGTTGCTTACGAATCTGTTTCCGCCCACACTAATCTTGGCATCGCTTTAATTGATCGATTTTGGATGTTCATCTATGGGCCAGACGTTTTTAAGACTGTAGATGGGTATTCTTATCGAGAAGTGATGGAAGCATTCCGCCGTCATGACTTACCAGAAAATATCATTGGCGACATTCCAGATAATGGTAGCCGTGATGATTCTAGAAAGGCTATTGCAGAACAAGATTACTGGCAGAGTTTTAGCGAATGTTCTCCAAAACGTGAAGACAAATCAGAGAAAAAAATTGCTGAACTTCTTGAGGATATGGAAAAACGTAAAACCAGAACCGGAAATATGTTATATGCAGCCGACAAAATTTCTGCAATCATCATTACGCTTTGTTACGATTATCACGGTATCTCTCCGCAAAAATCAAAGCATGAACCTGAGAATTCGACTAGAGATTTAAAGGCAATGACACTTTGCGATTTTTGTGAACAAGATATGTGTAAAGCAAGCGAAATGTGGACTATCGACTATTTAAAACTACGCAAAATTGTGAAATTCGACCAATACGGCTATTTTACATCAATAATGGTTATGTTGACTTTAATAGTCAATCAAAAATGGTATAACTGGCGAGAAAAAGACTACCAATAACACCCCCTCAAGCCCTGAGTTAATCTCGGGGCTTTTTCCTTACAGCATCACAAACCATGCTATAATATGAAAAAGGAGGAAAATGAGCCAGTTTGACGAACAGTATATTAATTTATGCCGACGTATACTAGAACAGGGTGAAAAAATCGTTAATTA
The DNA here is from genome assembly GCA_045615385.1 of Candidatus Nanosyncoccus sp. Lineage (GTDB taxonomy): Bacteria > Patescibacteriota > Saccharimonadia > Saccharimonadales > Saccharimonadaceae > Nanosyncoccus. Next base: position 53,493 of record JAZLES010000003.1, read on the forward strand.
CCAGAAAACCGACCGCCGTTCCGCTAAGGTCGCCTCCGCTATTCCTGATCATACCGCCCAAGCCGCCTCATCAGCCGAAACGATTCGTCTACCACATCAAATCCTCCAATTTGACCTCGAATCTGAATTCCCTATCTTAGTTTCAAAAAAAGTTGGCTTTAAAACTGCCGTTCTCGAAATTCTTTGGATTTATCAAGCCGCCTCAAACGACGTTCGCTGGCTCAAAGAACGTAACGTTAAAATTTGGGATGAGTGGGAAATTTCTGAGTCTGGCGAGTACCAGGGACGTAATCTCAACCAAATTTTCGCCGAAAAACACCCTTCCGAGCCTAAAGAAAATTTTGCTCATACCATTGGCACCGCTTACGGTTGGATTGTCAAAAAATATAACCTCATCGAAAACCTGATTGAAACTTTAAAAACTAACCCTGGTAATCGTCGTATGGTCTTATCTCTCTGGCAAAACGAGTGGCTCGAAACCGCCGCTCTCCCGTCCTGCGTCTGGAATACAGAATGGAACCTAATTGACGGTCGACTTAATTTACTCGTCAACTCCCGCTCATCTGATGTCCCCCTAGGTCTCCCCTTTAATGTTGTCCAATATGCCGTCCTCTGCCATCTTATCGCTCGAACCATTAACGCCAAACCCGGTCAAATGACCTTCGTGACGAACGATGCTCATATTTATGAAAATCAAATCGACGGCATTAAAGAACAGATTTCTCGTTATGAAAAAGCCCTTAAATCCAATTCTCTGCCGAAAGCCCCGAAACTCTGGATTAATCCCGATATTAAAGATTTTTATGCTTTTGACAATTCTCGCGAATTGAAAGATATTAAATTAGAAAATTACGAAAATCTCGGTGTTATTAAGATGCCCGTAACGGAATAGAAGGAGGATTATGTTTAGTATCATTGCCGCAGTAGGAAAAAACAACGAATTAGGTAAAAACAACGGTCTCATCTTCCATATTAAAGAAGATATGAAGTTTTTCCGCGAAACTACCACTAACCATAAAGTCGTTATGGGGCTAAATACCTGGAAATCCCTCCCAGGAAAACTCAAAAATCGTGAAAACATCGTCATTTCTGAAAAAGATGTCCCTGGACCAGATTTAATTATTAAAAATCTCGAAGCTTTTATTGAAAAGAATCAGGCTTCCTCCGAAGAATTTTTTATCATTGGCGGTGGCATGATTTATCGTGAATTTCTCCCTCATGCGAAAAACCTCTATTTAACTGAAATAGATGCTACTGACCCCTCTGCGACTGTCTTTTTCCCAGAATTCGATCGTTCAAAATACCAAAAAAAGATTATTAAAACAGGTTCCGAAAATAGTTTAAATTATAAAATTGTTCATTATAGTTTGAAGGAGGAAAAATGAAAGACTTAATCTTTAGTTTAATCAATCAAGAGAAAAAACGCCAAAGCGAAGGCCTAGAACTAATTCCAAGCGAAAACTACGTCTCAAAAGCCGTTTTAGAAGCAATGGGGTCAATTTTAACCAATAAATATTCCGAAGGCTACCCTAGTTTCGAAGGTATTAACGCCTGGCCTGAAGCGAAAATTGCTAAAGAAATTCTTCCCAACTATCGCTACTATGGAGGTCAAATTAATATCGACCGCATTGAACGTCTTGCGATTAACCGGGCCTGTGAACTTTTTCATGCTGACCATGCTAATGTTCAACCCCATTCCGGCGCCAATTCAAACGAAGCAGTCTATTTTGCCTGGTGTAATCCTGGCGATAAAATCCTAGCCATGAGCCTCCCTGCTGGTGGACATTTAACCCACGGCGCTCCTGTTACTCGCTCTGCAAAAATTTATAATTTCATCTCTTATGGCGTAACCGATGATGGTGATATTAATTACGAAGAGCTAGAACAAAAAGCCCTCCAAGAACTGCCTAAAATCATCCTGGTAGGCTATTCCGCCTTCATGAAAATTCCAGATTTTGCGCGTGTACAAAAAATCGCCACCAAAATCCCTAATTGTCTCTTAATGGCCGATATGGCTCACGTAGCTGGGTTAATCGCGGGCGGTATTCACCCTAACCCCTTAGATTATGGTTTTCATGTTATGACTACTACGACCCATAAAACCTTACGTGGCCCTCGTGGCGGTCTGATTCTCTCTAAGGGCAATGTCGCCTCACCTCTGAAAAAACCCGAAAAAACCCTCGAAAACATTCCAATTTTAATTGATCGTGCCGTCTTCCCGGGTACCCAAGGCGGCCCATTAGAGCATATCATCGCTGCTAAAGCAGTTTCCTTCGGTGAAGCCCTTCAACCCGAATTTAAAACTTACGCCGAAAATATCGTTAAAAATGCTAAAACTCTCGCAAAAGAATTAATTAAATTAGATTTCGTCCTCCAGGGGGATGGAACTGAAAACCATCTAATTTTAATCAATGTTAAAGAAAGTTTCGGTATAGATGGTAAATTCTACGAAAAGGCTCTTGACCAAATCGGTCTAACTCTTAACGCCAATGCTCTCCCTGATGATCAAGGTGGAGCCTTCCGTCCTAGCGGTGTACGTCTTGGTACACCCGCTATTACTACACGTGGATTAGGTGAAAAAGAAATGAAAACCCTTGCCCTCTGGATGAAAAAGATCGCTGATATCTGTAAAGAAGCCAAAACCGAAGCCAACCTTCCGCAGTTTTCAGCTGAAATTGAAACCATTCATCAAGAGGTTCGTGCTCTTGCTTTGAAATTTCCTGTTCCTGGACTCTAAAGTATGGTATAATATAGTTTACGGGGTGCTAGCTCATCTGGTAGAGCGCGACATTCGCATTGTCGAGGTGAGGAGTTCGAGTCTCCTGCACTCCACCATCATAGAAAGCGAGAACGAAAGTCTTGCTTTTTTGATACGCCATTTCTTGACATTTTAGCATAAGTGTGATATAATAAGGTCATATGGCTTAGACCATAGTAATAATTTACATAAAGGAGGGGTCACGGGTGAAGAAACTCCGTCCCAGAAAAGTCAGATGTGCCTTATTTGTTGTTGTCTTCTTAGTAATAGGGATTCTCATTGGCGCCAGGTCGCCTCATCAAGAAACTCCTATCCAGACCGCTGAGGCTAAAGTTGAACTAAAAGCTATTCCATTAGAGGAAAAAGCTATTTTGACTAAAGTCAAACAGGATGGAATTACCGAAAGTGTTGAAAAAGGATTAAAACCTGTAGAAGCTACTGTCACTACCGCCGTTGTCGAAGAGCCAGTCTCTTATCAAGATTGGGATTATCAAACTGTAGCTGCAGTTTATAACTGGGCCACCAGTTCTAATGACGGCACCATCTCTGATTACGAAAAGCAAATGATGGCCCAGCTTCTCTACGGAGAAGCTAATTCAGTCGCATCCGAAGCTGAAAGAGCTATGGTCATCTGGACCATTCTGAATCGCTACGATTCAGGTGCATTCGGAGACAGTGTTTCTGAAATCGTTTCTGCCCCCATGCAGTTCACAGGTTACGATTCTAGTAACCCAGTAACTGACGCTAATCTTTCCCTTGTCGAAGATGTTGTCGACAGATGGGAACGGGAGAATGCTGGCGAAGAAAATGTCGGTCGCACTCTCCCAGAGGAATATTGTTATTTCGTAGCAGATTCCGATCCGTCCGCAGGCGAATGGCATAATGCCTTTTACGCCTACGAATACGGTAACCAAGGAGAAAAAGTCTGGTATGATTATGAAAATCCAGACGAAAATCCCTATTGACACCAAAAACCACCCAAAAGGGTGGTTTTTTCCAGGTTGTCAACCTTTTAACGCTTCGAGAACTGTTCTTTCTTTCTCGCTGAACGCAAACCATATTTTTTGCGCTCTTTCTCACGCGGGTCGCGCTTCATCATCCCCGCCTTCTTTAAGATTGGTCGAAGATCAGACGCTTCAATTGTTAAAGCCTTCGAAATAGCTAACTTAGTTGCATCAACTTGTCCAGATAAGCCACCACCTTTTACTACAACCGTGATATCATATTCCTTCTGTTTCCCCGCCAAAGCTAAAGGATCGGTAATTTCCGCTAAATAAGTCTTATTCCCCGATAAATACTCTAAAGCTGGCTTACCGTTGATAGTGATTTCGCCCTTACCTTTATAGAGACGAGCGGTCGCAGTAGCGGATTTGCGTCGACCTAATCCATAAGTATATTTCTTTGTCGCTACCATTATTTAATCTCCTTTGGATTCTGAGCTGCATGCGTATGCTCCGCCCCTGCAAAGATTTTTAATCTCTTTAATCTATCAGCAGCCAATTTATTCTTCGGCATCATCCCCTTAACTGCCTCACGGATAGCCCGTGCTGGCTCTTTTTTGACTACCTCTTCAAGGCTCAATTCCTTGATTCCACCAGGGTAACCACTATGATGATAGTATTTCTTCTGAGTCATCTTTTCGCCAGTTACCACTAAATCCTTAGCGTTCACTACAACGACAAAATCGCCGTTATCAATATGCGGAGTATAAGTCACCTTAGATTTCCCCATCAACTTATCCGCAATTACTACCGCAAGCTTACCAAGTGGCATACTTGAAGCGTCAATTAGCCACCATTCTCGGCTAATTTCAGAGCCCTTTTGACTAAAAGTTTTCATTATTTAGCCTCCTTTTTCGCTGCTTTAGCGTTTTTGGCTGGCTTTTCAGACTCCTTCGCAGGTTCTTCAAACGAAATTTCATCTACAAAACTGATGATTCCCATCTCTGAGTTATCACCCCTCCGATAACCTCCGTGTTCAATCTTCAAGTAACCTGAATTTCGCTTAATCTGTGGCGCAATCACATCAACTAATAAATCCGCCGTCTCAATATCATTCAACCGCGCAATAATTAGTCTACGATTCGCTAAACCGCCTTTTTTCGCAAGGGTAATCAATTTTTCCGTCATGCGACGAATTTCCTTCGCGCGCGCTAAAGTCGTAGTTATAGTTTGATATCTAATGAGAGAGCACATTAGCCCACGCACTAGCGCCCTTCTCTGATCGGTTTTGCGGCCAAACTTTCGGCCTCTTGTTCCATGTGCGTGCATATTAAATATTTAACTCCGTTAACTTTTCTTTAACCTCGTCTAACGCCTTCGTTCCAAATCCTTTCAAATCCTTCAAATCCGTCTCTGAAAGCATTACAAGGTCACGAATGGTCTTAATATCATTATTAAGTAGAGCGTTAGCGGTTCTCGCGGAAAGATCAAGCTCCTCAATTGGTAGCATTAATCCAGAATCTTCTTCTTCGTGCTTCGCCCCCGGCGCAGGAGTCGATTCAACCCTGGTGCTACCAGCTAAAGCTGTATATTGATTAACTAAAATCGCTGCTGCTTCTTCAAACGCCTCACGAGGTGTCATCGTTCCATCTGTATCAACAGTTAAAGTAAGTTGCTGTAAATTCGTATCTCGACCTACACGCGTATTCTCAACCTTATAGCGGACTCTTAATACTGGTGTAAAGACCGCATCTACCGCAATCATATCGCTATGTACTCTCGATTCACTCGATTGCTCAATCGTAAGATAACCCCGCCCTGTCTCAACGATAAAGTGCATCTTTAAAACTGTCTTTGGATCATCTATGTGGCAAATCACCTGATTTGGGTTAGCAATTTCGACTTCAGCTGGCAATTTGATATCTCCAGCTATAACGCGCTTATCGCCATCCTTCTCAGATTGTTTATCGCCTTTCATTTCTAAGCCAAGTTCAACTGGCGCATCCGTATGACATTTGAATCGAATATTCTTCAAATTCAACATAATATCAACTACGTCTTCCCTAACGCCAGGAATCGAAGTGTACTCATGATTCGAGCCTTCAATCGAAAAAGCTGTAATTGCTGCCCCTTTTACGCTCGATAAAAGAACGCGTCTAAGAGAATTGCCCAATGTATTGCCATACCCATAATAAAGTGGCTTAATGACAAATTCAGCGCTGTTTCGACCAAGATCCTTGACCTCGGCTAATGTTGCTTCGTGAATATTTTTTGTAGTCATTTACTATTTTCTCCTTAGCGTGAGTAATACTCAACAATTAATTGTTCATTTATACCAGCTTCCCCTTCCTCACGTTTCGGAAGAGCGGTAATCTCAATTTTCATCTTTTTCGCATCAGCCTTTAGCCACGAAAGTGGAGTCGCACTTGACGCACTCACAATATTCGGAAGATTTTTGAAATATTCAGTCTTGCTAGATTTAGGTCGTACCTCTAAGACATCACCTGGCTTCAAACGAATTGAAGGAATATCAACCCTTCGTCCGTTTAAAAGAAAATGACCATGTGAGACTAGTTGGCGAGCCTGTCTACGTGTTAAAGCAAATCCTGCTCGATAAATCACATTATCAGCTCGACGCTCCAAAAACTCAAGGAGTTTTTCGCCCGTCAAACCATCGGCTTTCTGAGCCTCTTTCATTAATTTTGCGAATTGTTTTTCAAGTAATCCATACATTCGACGCACTTTTTGCTTTTCACGTAACTGCGTCAAATATAGGCTACCACCTCTAACCCGCATATCACCGTGTTCCCCTGGAATACCAGATTTCTTTGCCATGATTTTGTGCGCTTTTGGCGCCAAAGCAAATCCTTCACGGCGACTTTGTTTTACAACTGGAGAATGATCACGTGCCATTATGGTTTCCTTTCTCCCTTTGGTCGCACACCACCATGCGCAATCGGGGTTATATCAGTAATGCTGTCAATTCTAATTCCGACCGAAGATACTGCTCTAATCGCCGCATCTCGACCTAGCCCAATCCCTGAGACATAGACATCGACTGAATTAAGAGCATGATTCTTCTTCGCGAATTCCAAAGCCTTTTCCGCCGCTACTCCAGCCGCAAAAGCTGTTCCTTTTTTCGAGCCACGAAAACCATTCGCACCCGCAGAGGAAGTGGTTAAAACTCCACCATTCTTATCAGTTACGCTAATAATCGTATTATTAAACGTGGCCTGGATATGAACGGCACCAGCATTAACAATTCGTTTGCCTTTTTTACCGGCTTTCGCTTTAGTAGCTTTGACTTCTTCAACATTAGTAGTTTGAACTTCTTCTTCTGCCATCTTCTACTCCTTAAGTCTTACTCGCTGCTTTAGGTTGTGTACCACCGACCGCGATCGCCTTACCCTTACGAGTACGTGCATTCGTACGAGTACGTTGGCCGTTGACTGGTAATTTAGCCTTGTGGCGGATACCTTTATATGAATTGATATCCTTTAAACGTTTAATATTATTACTCACGAGACGCTTAAGATCCCCCTCTACATGATATTTTGTGGAAATAATATCATTAATTTTCTGTTCTTCAGCCTCGGTGAGATCTTTCACCCGAGTGGTAGGCTCGATTTTAGCCTCCGCAAGGATTTTCTTACTAGTTGTTTGTCCAATTCCATAAACATAAGTGAGCGCAATCCACACTTGTTTTTCGGAAGGAATCACAACGCTAGCTATTCTAGCCATATTTAACCCTGCCTTTGCTTATTCTTAGGTTTTTTCTTATTGATGACTCTAAGCACACCCTTCCGGCGCACTATAATGTCATCTGGGGAAATTTTTTTAACACTTGCACGTACTTTCATAGTGTCAAAATATCCTTTCCTGTTAAGTTGTAAAATACAGTTTTAGCTTGTTGCAACTAAGCTAAAATGTTGTAATTTTTACAACAGTTAATATTAATCTTTGAGTCGAAAGCTGATTCTACCCTTTGTAAGATCGTAAGGGGTTAACTCAACTTCGACTCTGTCGCCCGGAACCAAACGAATGTAGTTTTTTCGCATACGTCCACTCATATGGGCAACAATAATATGACCATTCTCGAGTTCAACCCGAAATTGGGTATTCGGTAGTGCCTCAACAACACTACCTGTGAGCTTAATCACTTCCTTTTGACTAGCCATAAATTACTACCCAAGTTTATCACAAAAATAATACTTTGTAAAGACCAAAATAGATTTAATTTGAAAGAGTAAAGCTTAGGTTAGTGTCCTTGAGCGCTCCCAAAAACTAAATCTGTTTTAGTCACTCACCAGTACAGCTCTTGTAAATTGTCTTGAAAGGTAAGTCTTCTGCGTCTGTGACCACTCACCCGTACACGAAATCAATGTCACCGACTCTCTACCTTTTTCCGGCGACTGTGCCGCTACCGACATATAATCATCTGCTTCGCTTAAAGGAATTTCCTTATTCTCTACCACTTTATATTCAAATATCACCCCATCCCCTCTTTCAATCTTAATAATATCACCACCTGTTAAAGAAGGTAAAGCCTTAAAAACTCCGTGTACATGTGGTCCACCATTATGTCCATCAATAATTAAAGTACCTCCTTGGCCTGGTTTTCCTGAAGCCTCATACCAACCCACATCAAAAATATTACTTGGCGTCGCTAGTTCACCTTTTGCATTAACATTCATCGCTAAAATTCTTGCTTTATTGACTCCTAATTTTTCAATCGAAAGATATCTCGGCCGATCCGCCGCTACTACATATTCCTTTACTTCCTCTTCAGTCGGTTCAACTTCAATTAATTCTTCATTCTCTTCTAAAAGAAGTGCTACTGCCCGCTCACTACCTTCCTTTTCACTATAATAATAATTTTCAAAAGTAACTACTCTAATCAAAAATACTAAGAACAAAATCCCAATAATCGACCAAAGGGCCCATTTAATAAATTTTCGCCACCCTTTAATCTTTAAGCTCATTACTAAAATCGTCGTAAGTTATCATTAAAGCCCTTGAATCTACCGACCTTAGATTCTCTAGCGCAACTGTTACTACGATAAGTAGCCCAGTACCGGAAATCGAAAGCCCAATTGGCGCTCCAGTTACTAAAATGAAGATATAATCCGTAATAAATGGTAACATCGCTACTAAACCTAACGCTAATGCGCCAAACAAATCTAATCGATTCACGACCTTACCAAGATATTTTGATGTCGCAATACCCGGTCTCACACCTTCGATAAAACCTCCCTGCTTTTGGAGATTATCTGCAATTTCTTTAGTATTAAAGATAATCGAAGTATAGAAATAGGTAAACATAAAGACTAGTAAGAAATAAGTAATCGGATAAACAAACCACTGCGCCGTGATGCCATCTGGATACATAGTCGAGAAATTATTTGCCGATGGCGCCGAGAAAATCGTCACGAGCGAAGCCCCAAATTCATTCTCAGGATTAACCGTCGTAATCACTTGACCAATTAGAGCTGGAAGCGAAAGGAAAGCTGTCGCGAAAATCACCGGAATCACTCCAGCCGCAATCATCTTAATCGGTAAAATCGACTTAATTCCACCATAAGACGAATTACCATGTACTCTTTTCGCATAATTAATCGTAATAATTCTCTGCGCTTCATTCATTTTCACTAAGAAGTAAATCACCGCAAGCATCGCAATCGCAAAACCAAGTATAATCCAGAAAACCGTTGGATTAACCGGAATATTTAACCAACCAAATAAACTTAGTGTTCCTCCACTTGTATCGAATAAAGCCGAACCAAGAGAAGCCATTGTAGTAGGTAATTGCGAAATAATCGAAGCAAAGATCAAAGTTGAAATACCATTTCCTACACCTTGTTCCGTAATTAACTCACCCATCCACATTAGTATCATTGAGCCAGCCGTCATTGCCGTTACAGAAAGCGCCCAATCTCCAGCCGTAGGTACAAAATCGGTCGCAATATTTGCCGCTACTGTCGACTTATAAAGAATATAGATATAAGCAATCGACTGGACAATTGCTAGCGGAACAGTCAAAATCCGTGTCCACTGGTTAATCTTTCGTCTACCAGTCTCACCATCATTCGAAATTTCTTCTAAAGCAGGAATTGCTTTAGTCAAAAGTTGAACCACAATTGAACCAGTAATATAAGGAGAAAGCCCTACTAATATAATACTAAACGATGCCAGACCCCCACCCGAAATCAAGTTAAGAAAGCTCGAAAAATCTGATTTTTCTAATAAATTCGAAACTGCTTCCTTAAAAGTCGAGGCATCCCCCATCGGCACGGGAATTTGTGCCAATAATCGATATGCCAAAATAATACCAAAAATCGTTAATACTCTCTTCAGCATATCTTTATTTTTTAGGGATCTGAAAATCGTTTTGAAATGCATAAAACCTCTTAATGACTAATTCTAGTATATCATATAATCTTTAATTTTATAAATTTTCTAAATCTTCTTCGGTAGGAACTTTCGAATCCGGCGTTTCAAATTCTTCAATTGGTGCTACACCCGTACCTACTGGTATCTTGCGACCAATAATCACGTTCTCTTTCAAACCACGTAAGCGGTCTACCCGTCCATTAATTGCCGCATTAATCAAGACACGAGTTGTATCCTGGAATGAAGCTGCTGAAAGGAATGAATCCGAGAAAATCGACACTTTAGTAATCCCAAGTAGTAAATTCGTATAAGTCGCCGGAGCTTTACCCGCCGCCTCAAGCTCTTCATTCTGAAGCATGACTGAAGCCTTCGAAGTAATATCGCCCGAAACAAACTCCGAATCACCCGGATCTTTGATTTGTACCCTAGAGAACATCTGACGCACTAAGATTTCCAAATGCTTTGGTGAAATTTCGTGACCTTGCGCTGCATAAACGTTCAAAACATCATTCATAATATAACGCTCAGTCGCTTCAATACCTTTATACTTTAATAAATCTTGAAGATTTAGAGAACCAGTTGTCAATTGATCACCCGCTTGGACCGAATCATTTGGCTTCACCATCATTTCAGCATCACCAGGAATCTCAATCCTTACTGGCGAGACTGCCGCAGCTACTAAGATAATTGCATCTTTAACTAATTCTACTACACCATCTTTCGAAGCCTTGACTGCCGCCTTATCGCCACTCTTCTTAATTAAGACAGCTCCGGCTTTCACACTATCGCCATCCTTAACCGCTGGCTTGCGGCCCTCAAGTTCAATCCGTTCGATTGCACCAGATTGTGGCGCAATTTGTACAACATAGTGACCATTATCTTCCCATAAGTCAACTACACCATCAATTGGCGAAACGTAAGCCTGACCTTTTGGCGTTCTAGCCTCAAGAAGCTCCTCAACCCGTGGAAGACCTCTAGCAATTGCCCCAGAACCTGCAACACCAGAACCATGTTTAGTATCAAGTGTTAGCTGAGTACCTGGCTCACCGAGAGATTGTGCCGCAATTACCCCAACTGGCTCATTAGCTGCTACCAACTCACGTGTAGACATATCAACGCCATAAGCCTTCCTCGGAATACCATCTACTGCTGTCGTCGAAAGAATTGACTGAATCTTAACGAACTCAATTTTTTCATCCGCCTCAATTTGTTCCGCCATTTCTTTCGTAATCATTTCATCCGCTTCGAGATAGCCAGGTACTGCCTCAGCCGTCCAACGTCCAGCAATCCTAGCGCTAAATCCAATTCCAGAAAGCTCAGTTTCATTACGATAAACCGTAAATCCAGGATCCGGCGCTTCTTCAGCTGTAGTAAAGACATCTTGTGAAACGTCAACCAAACGACGCGTTAGATAACCCGAGTCCGCCGTACGTAACGCCGTCGAAACCTGGCCCTGACGCGCACCTCGTGTCGCGATGAAGGATTCTAGAGTATTCAAACCTTTCTTATATGAAGACTTCACTGGAAGCTCAATTTCGTTGTTATTAATATCCACCATGATACCAATTTCCGCCGAAGCGAGCTTAATATTCGAAATATTACCACGTGCTCCTGAGTTCACCATTACTGCGATATCGGTATCCATTTCTGAAAGCTTACCTTGTAAGAATTCCGAAATCTTTTTATCAATATCCCGCCAGTTCGCAATCGTTAACTTATAACGTTCATCCTCAGTCACTAAACCGTCATTAAATTGTTTTTGAATCAAGGCTGTCTTCGCATCACCTTCCGCAATGAAATCATCAATTTCATCATAAGTCGGATAATCATCCTTTGCAGTCGAAATAGAAGCAATCGTTTCATATTCAAAAGCTAAGTCTTTAAGAGCATCCGCAGTTTTTACCATCACTTCAGAACCGTAAAGATCAAAGATATCTGCCATCACTTTCGACAAATGCTTCTTAGTTTGGACTGAGTTGTCGTAAGGATAATCAGCCGGTAGAATTTCATTAAAGATTACTCGCCCTAAAGTTGTATTTCTAATCTCTTTCTTAGTAAATACCCGGATCGGAGTTTGAAGCGCAATAATACCTTGATCATAAGCCATTTCCGCTTCATAAACTGACGAGAACGCCTTCGGCTTACCTTGATCAGTCCCAGGCTTATCATAAGTTAGATAGTAAGTTCCTAGAACCACATCCTGATAAATCGCCAGAACCGGAGAACCATCCGCAGGCTTCAAAAGATTTTTCGTCGCCGACATTAATTCTCTAGCCTCTGCCTGTGCTGATTCTGAAAGTGGTAGATGGACCGCCATCTGGTCACCATCATAGTCTGCATTAAAGCCCGAAGCGACTAACGGATGTAATTTGATTGCCTTACCTTCAATCAACCTTGGTTGGAAAGCCTGTACTGACAAACGGTGAAGCGACGGAGCACGGTTTAAGAGTACATATTTACCCTTAATCACCTCATCAAGCGCGTCCCAAACCACTGTTTCTTTCGATTCAATTAATCTCGACGCTGCTCTAATATTATTAGCATGCTCATTACCAATCAACCATGAAATTACGAATGGTTTAAAGAGCTCAAGCGCCATTTGCTTCGGCAAACCACATTCATTTAACTTTAGCTCTGGCCCAACTACAATTACTGACCGTCCAGAATAGTCAACTCTTTTACCTAACAAATTCTGACGGAAACGACCTTGCTTACCTTTAAGTAAATCAGATAATGATTTTAATTTACGTCGGCCATTCGTCGAGTTAGCGCCTCTCGAGCCATGTGCCGCCGAATTATCAATCAAAGCGTCTACTGCTTCCTGAAGCATTCTCATTTCATTGCGACAAATCACTTCCGGAGCGTTAAGATCGAGTAGTTTTTTCAAACGATTATTTCGGTTAATTACACGACGATAAAGATCATTCAAATCAGATGTCGCAAACCTACCACCAGGAAGTGCAATCATTGGACGTAGATCTGGCGGAATTACTGGAATTACCGTTAAGACAAGATCAACTGGTTTAATTCCCGCAGCCTGCATCCCCTCAAGAGTTTTTAATCTCTTTTGTAATTTCTTTTCCTTTTGGCCTTTTGCTTCGGCTTCTTCTTTATGAAGATTCTTAATTAGTTGGTCTAAGTCAATCTCATCTAACATCTTCTTGATAGCAGTTGCGCCCATCTCGACTGTAATTAAGTCTTCATATTCTTCTGGCAAATTACGATATTCAACTTCCGTAATCACTCCGCCCTTCTTAAAGGAATCTAGAGTTGATTTACGTGTATTATAATCGCTATCTAATTCTTCTAACTCTTTAGTCTGGGCTTCCGCCAAAGCTTTTACATCAGCTCCTTCGGCCTTCGCCTCCTTTTCATAGCGAATTTTAATGGCTTCTCTAGCTGCCATCGTTTGGCTTTCTAAACTTTCAAGCGTCTTCTTAATTTCGTCATCCTTAGCCTCAATAATGAGATAAGTCGCAAAATAGACCACCTTCTCAATATTCTTTACTGTTATATCTAACAGTAAGCTCAAAGCTGAAGGAATTCCTCTCATAAACCATATATGCGCAACTGGAGCCGCTAAAGCAATGTGCCCCATTCTCTCACGCCTTGTAATTGATTTAGTGACAAGATTACCTTCCTTATCTACCGCCGCCTCACGCGAACGTACGCCTTTTAATTTAGAATCATGCGGATTAATATCTTTCGTTGGCCCAAAAATCCTTTCACAGAACAACCCATCCCGTTCTGGTTTTTGAGTTCGATAGTTAATCGTTTCCGGCTTCGTTACTTCTCCATAACTCCAATTCAAAATATCATCACGACTTGCCACCGTTAATCTAATAGAATCAAAGTCCGAAGCACTAATGAAATTATCCATCCACGCCATTTTAGAACTCCTCTCCGAGGTCGACTGTTCCATCGTCATCGCCCTCCGTTATTTCGATACCCTCATCAGCCATTAATGCTGCTGCCTCCTCCTCATCAAGGTCAACAATTTCTGGCTCAGTCTCTTTCTTATGTTGATCATAAATTGACTGGTCATCCTTTGACATCTCGATTTCTCTCGAAGTCTTTTCAATTACATCTCCCGCATCGGCTGATTCACCGTGATCCAAGAGATCAACTTTCAAACCTAAACCTTGTAACTCTTTTACTAAGACATTGAAGCCTTCTGGCAGCTTCGGCCCTTCGATTGGTTCATGTTTAATGATTGCCTCGTAAGCCTTCGCTCGTCCGTAAACATCATCCGACTTAATCGTCAACATTTCCTGAAGCGTCGTTGCTGCACCATAAGCCTCAAGTGCCCAGACCTCCATTTCACCGAATCTCTGACCACCATTCTGTGCCTTACCACCTAATGGCTGTTGCGTTACCATTGTATAAGGTCCAGTTGAACGTGCGTGAATCTTATCTTCAACCATATGGTGTAGTTTCAAAATATGCATCACCCCAACCGAAGTTCTCTCATTAAACGGTTCACCAGTCAAGCCATCATATAACTGTACACGGCCATCTTCCGCATAACCGGCCTTCTTTAGTTCCTTCGAAATGATTTCATCCGGCACCCCATTAAATGAAGGCGTCGCAACCTTATAACCTAAGGCTCTCGCCGCCATTCCAAGATGCGTTTCGAAAAGCTGACCTAAATTCATACGGCTCGGTACACCCATTGGTGAGAGAATCACATCAATCGGCGTCCCGTCCGCCATAAATGGCATATCTTCTACCGGCAAAACTCGCGAAACCACACCCTTATTACCATGCCTACCAGCCAACTTGTCGCCAACTCCAATTTTTCGCATTTCTGCTACGAAGATTCGAATTTGCATTAAAACGCCAGCCTTTAATTCATGACCTTGTTCACGCGTATAAACTCGTACATCAACCACCTTACCAGTCGAAGAACCATTCATTCTTACTGAAGTATCGCGGACGTCCTTAGCTTTTTCACCGAAGATCGCTCTTAATAGTCTCTCTTCCGAAGAAAGTTCCTGCTCACCCTTAGGAGTAATCTTACCAACAAGGATATCACCATTCTTCACCTCAGAACCAATGGTAACAATCCCATCTTCACCTAAATGGCGTAACGAGTGTTCCGAAACATTCGGAATATCTCGCGTCACCTGTTCCGGCCCGAGCTTAGTCTCACGTACTTCAACATCAAAGTCTTTAATATTAATAGAAGTCAAAGTATCATCTTCCACTAAACGATTCGAAATCACAATCGCGTCGTCCATGTTATAACCTCGCCAAGGCATAAAGGCGACCAGAAGATCTTTACCTAAAGCCAACTCTCCGTCGCTAATCGATGCACCTTCAATCAAGGTATCACCCTTCTTTACTTTTTGGCCTCTAGCTACAACACATCTTTGGTTATAGCAACGATCATCATTAGTCTTTTCAAAATGCTGTAATTTATATTCAACATCGCCACCCTTGTTATAAGTGACAATAATTGATTCACCATCAGCCTTTTTCACTACACCAGGACCAGTAGCCATGACTAACTGTGAAGTGTTTTTAGCGACTTCACGCTCAATCCCAGTTCCTACAATCGGATCATCATTTTTTAGTAGTGGTACTGCCTGTTTCTGCATCGCGCATGCCATAAGCGAACGGTCAACGCGGTTCTTTTCCACAAATGGAATCAAGCTCGCCGAAACCCCTAGAATTTCCTTGTGTGCCGCATCAATATGCGTAACATTTTTTGATTCTACCTGAGCCGGCGTACCATGTACCCTCGCCGAAACCCAGCTTTCCACGAATTTACCATTCTTATCTAACTTAACTGATGCGTCAGCGATAATCATATCGTTTTCTGTATCCGCATCCATATAAACTACTTCGTCAGTCACCTTACCATTTTTTACTACACGATAAGGCGCCTCAATAAAGCCATATTCATTAATTCTCGCATAAGTCGCAAAATTCAATACCAGACCAACGTTACCACCTTCTGGTGTCTCAACCGTACAAATACGGCCGTAATGTGTTGGGTGCGCATCACGCACATCAAAACCAGCTCGTTCCCGCGTTAAACCGCCAGGACCCATCGAGCTTAGACGTCGCTTATGCGCAAGTTCAGAAAACGGATTAACCTCATCCATCAGCTGAGAAAGTTGAGAGGTAGCAAAAAATTCTTTCACGGCTGCTACTACTGGACGAGAATTGAGAAGTTGTGAAGGCGTCACATCTTCAACATTTGCCATTGACATCCTATCTAAAATATTACGCTGTAAGCGAAGCATACCTAACCGGAATTGGCGTTGGACTAGCTCACCGACCAACTTAACTCGACGATTTGATAAAGAATCAATATCGTCTGCCGGTTCTTGCGTATTATTTAATCTAATTATTTCCGCAATAATCGCTACAACATCATCAACTTGTAGTGTACGGTGCGCCGGATCATTCGGTGTGTCGAAGTTTAATCTACGATTAATCTTAAAACGACCAACATTGGAATAATCATAACGCTTTGGATCAAAGAAAGTCCGCTCAATCATCGATTTTGCGTTTTCAACCGTCGCTAAGTCACCTGGCCTTAACCTACGATAAACTTCTAGCAAAGCTTCGCCCTGAGAAGAAGTTACATCTTTTTCTAAAGTGATATCAATATAGCCTTTTTCGCCATCATCAACTTTTTCAAAACGTTCTTTAATTTCCGACTTTGAAAGTCCTAAAGCCTTTAAGAAGGTCGTCACAGGAATCTTACGACGACGATCGATTTTAACATAAATTGCTCCATTTGCCGCAGTTTCAAACTCTAACCATGCTCCACGACCTGGAATAATCTTTGCGCCATAATAGCGCCTCATCCCAATCGTTTCTGCGTTAAAGAAAACCCCCGCCGAACGAATCAATTGTGAAACAATTACACGCTCTGTTCCGTTAATAATAAAAGTTGCCCGTTCTGTCATCCACGGATAATCACCGAAGTAAATATCCTGCTCTTTTTTCTCGCCCGTAGCTTTATTCTCGAGCTCAACTAGAACGTGAAGCGGCGCTTCATAAGTCACCAAATTGTATTTAGCCTGTTTTTCAGACTCCTTTGGCTCTTTAAAATAATAATCTTTAAATCGGAGCGAAAGCTTTTGGCCGGTATAATCATCTATTGGATTAAGCTCAGCAAAAACCTCTCTTAGTCCGTTTTTGACAAAGTCTTCCCAAGAATCTTTCTGGTGTGCAGTAAGATCCGGAATAGGAAGCGCTTGGTCACCTTCGGTGAAAAATACTCTCTCACCTCGACTAGGTTTTGTTGCCATTCTACCTCTTTTTATTAGTGTTATTAGTATCTCAGCGCTGAAGATTACTGCCTTATCTTCCCCCAGAAAGTCGCCAGCTTCCCTAAGTATTAAAAATAAGGCACACTACTTCTGAAGAAGATTATAATATATCTATTTTGTTTTTGCAAGTATTTTTTTATCTAAAAAACCACCTCAACGGTGGGTGATTTTTTAGACATAGATAAGCTCTCAACGCATCTCTAAATTATTTACAAGCCGACTCGCAGTTAGTTAGCTTATGTTTAATTATACACAAGTTTTTTCGTTAGTCAAGCTCTTTTTTATATATCAAGATCGTCTAAATCAGCTAATTCAGCGCGAGTTTTTTCCGCAAGTTCCGAAGATTCATTTTCGCCTTCATCCTCTGTCTCTACCTCTTCATCGTCCTCAATTTCATCGATTTCTGGCGCTTCCTCAGCCACTTTCTTTTTAGATTTCTTTTCTCTCGGAGCCTCGCCTTCCTCGTCAGTATTTACAATTTTTAAATTATACCTGGCATCTTGCTTAGTGCCTAACGCTCTTAATAAAACTCGAATAGCTTGTGCTGTTACTCCGCGTTTACCAATTACTCTCCCGACATCCTCAGGGTCAACCGTCAACGACAAAAGTACCCCTTTTTCATCGATTTTACGTTCAACTGCTACCTTTTCAGGATTATTGACTAAGGTTTTTACGATATATTCTACAAACTGCTGATCAATAGTAGCCATGTTTTTCTCCATTTTTAGTTATGTTAATATAAAAACATTATAGCACAAAAATTATTCTTGTGCTTTTTCCGTCGTTTCAATTTCTGGTTCCGCTGGAGTCTCTGTTTCGGCCTCCACTGGCGCTTCCACCGGAGCCTCTTCAACCTCAACTGGAGTCTCTACTGGAGCTTCTTCTTTCGGCTGATTTTTGCGCAATTTATCAGCGTGTTTAGCTTTTACCGTCTTTTTTGGCGCCATTTTAACCCATTTTGGTAACTTCACCCCATTCTTTTTCAAGATGAAAGCTACTCTCGAAGAAGGTTGTGCCCCATTCTTTAAATATTTTTCCACCGCCTCTTTATCCAAAGTCAAAGCTTTAGTAGCGGGATTATAGTTGCCGACCTCGGCCACAACGCGTCCCGAAAGCGGATGACGCTGTGATTCTTGGACGACTATCCGGTACGTTGGATAATGTGACCGGCCATTACGTTGCATGCGAATCGCTAGCATTTTTTCTCCTTAAATTATTAACTCGAACCATTATATCATAAATTAAGACAAAAGAAAAGAGGACACATTAATTGCGTCCTCTAGTTTCAAAATCTTGCATCGGACAAATAATGCCCTTCTCTAATCGGCGACTTAATTTGTATCTATACGAGCGTCGCCTTTTTTCGCTGAGTAGCAAATCTAATAAAACACGCGGTTTTTGAATTGTATTAATACAATTCAAGCGGCAAAGGATGTTTAGTTTTTCAACTTTGCCATAGAATGTGTCTTCTCTATAAGAGATCGCATTATTAAGATTTGCCATACTATTACAGAAACTATCCTCCAATACATGCTTAACTTTCCAAGCGGTATTCGGATCGAGCAAATTAGCTCTCAATTTGATTGCCGCAGCATAGCTACCAGCGGCATCAATTACTTCAGAAACAGCGAACCAATACTCCTTACAAGAATTCGTTATTTCAATGTGCTCTTTTTCCTCATTTGACAATTCATACACCCCCTTAAGTCAAAATTAGGATATAACTCGTATTATATCACACTTTATCAAAAAAGTCAACCTTAGGTTGACTTTTTACTTCATTTCTTACTTCTTACGGTACTTCTTAATTCCTTCTCTAGCCGCCTCTGTTTGCGCTTCCTGTTTCGAATGCCCAGTTCCCGTCCCCTTTAATTCATTTCCAACGTAAATCCCGACCGTAAACTTCTTATCATGATCCGGCCCTTCTTCTTTCAAGGTCCGATAAACCGGCGTTACCCCATCAATTTTTTGAGCCAATTCCTGAATATAGGATTTCGGGTCTCGCCAAGAACCTTCTTCTAAAATTTCATCAATCTTTACCAAAATATGCTTAGAAATAAATTCTTTCGCTGCATCATACCCCTGATCTAAATAAATTGCCCCAATCACCGCCTCAAAACAATCCGCTAGAATCACATCATGCGCCCGTTCCGACCCCTGTTGTTCACCTTTAGAAAGGCGTACTAAAGGTTCATAACCCAGTTCTCGTCCCGCCTCACCAATCGACTCAGTCCGGACTAACGCTGCCCTCAGCGCCGTCATAATTCCCTCAGGTTCGTTGTAATTCCGATACAAAAAATCTGAAGAAACTAACTCTAAAACCGCATCCCCTAAAAACTCTAACCGCTCATTATGTTCATGTGTCATCTTATGTTCATTCACATAACTTCGATGCGTCAATGCCGTTACCAATAAATTGATATTCTTAAATTTGAAACCTAGCTTATTCTCAGCAAATTCTTGGTATTTATTCGTATCCATTAAACCTCCTAATAGTCCCCCGCACGAATCTTTTTCTTCGCAATTAACATTAATTTTTCAATATCTTCATATTCAATCGCCTCTAGCGCATCTGAGAATGAAAACCATTTTATCCCCTTCATCCATTTTTCCGCCATTGGCATCTCGTGATTATCTAAAGCCTGTACTAAATAAATCTGTGTCGTCATTAAAACCAATTTATCTAACCTACGGTATTTAAAGTGAATTTTCCCGAGCCACGTCAAAACCGAAACATTTCTTAAACCCGTTTCTTCCTCTATTTCACGTCGAGCCGTCATTTTAGCAGTCTCACCAGGTTCTATGTGCCCCTTCGGAATCGTCCATCTCTCTTTCGAATCTTGAATTAATAAAACTTCAATATCTTTCTTATCTTTCGTAAACCTAAAAACAATCCCACCCGAAGTCGGCTCCCTTACAATTTCTTGAATGGTTGCCTTTTTACGGAAAACCGCAGATTTAATTTTATCGAGGGTAGATTCCTTCTCTTTATCCGTCGGTAGGGCTTCCGGAATCTTTAGTGATCGCCTCGCCGTCGGTTCCATCGACGGGATTATCCTTTGACTCATGACTTTTCTCTTCAGTAATTCCGAGCTTTTTATAAGCTGTTCCGAGTACTCCGTTAATAAATTTCGAAGAATTCTCAGAACCAAACGCTTTAGCTAGCTCCACAGCCTCATTAATGGCAACTTTCGGCGGAATTGTCTCTCCACATTCCGAAAGTTCGTATAGCCCCATCCTTAAAACATTACGATCTATTGCAGAAATCGAATCAATCGGCCATTCTGGCGCCATTGGCTGAAGCGCTTTATCTAAAACTTCAAAGTTCTCCGCTACTTTATTCGCTAAATTATAAACAAACTCCGTATCTCCTAGCGCTTTTTCATATGGTTCAATATTTCTAGCAATGATAATGTCGAGATCGACTTCTGGGTCGTCCGCAAGCGTCCGGAGCTCATACTCATATAAACTTTGCAAAACGATTACTCTACCTAAATGTCGATTACTAGCCATATCTTTTAATCTTCTCTTTACTTAACTTTTTTATTGGTTTTAATTTTTAAATTCGGCGTCTTTTTCTTCGTCTCAAACGCTTTTACCGGAGAAGTTTTATTCACTCTCCGAGCCAATTCTAATCGAAGATGACTCCTACGAAGCCCAGTTTTGCGTGGACTGCTTTGTTTCTTAGGTTCAGGCATCTTACTCCTTAAATTTAATAGATAATTTTACTCATTCTATCACGTTTTTTAAGATTTCGCAAGAGCTCTTTTAATCGCTGGACGATCAAATCCGACAATTCTTTCTCCATTGATTTCCGTCACAGGCACAGTCTTAATATTCTCATTTTTCGTCGCATCAATCTCCGTATATTCTACCCCTAAATCATCCAGCCAATCCATCAAAGCGTGACAATAAATACAAGTTGGTGTTGTATATACTTTAATCATAAATTCATTATACCATAAATCGCAATTCCCGCCGCTACAGAAACATTAAAAGATTCTTTCTTACCCTTCATTGGTATTTCAATAAACAGGTCAATTATATCATGTAATGAATAATCTATACCATTAACTTCTTCCCCAAGAATTAAAACCATTTTATCCGATAATTTATTTTTTAAATCGGGGTCATTTAGGCGAATCAAATTCTCTTTTTCAATATTGTTTTCCAGCCCTAAAATCTGCCAACCCTGTTTTTTAAACTCTTTCAGTTTAGAAAATATATCACCACATGAATAAATATCTAGTAAATCTTCTGCCCCTAAAGCAACTTTATGAATCTCTTTATTTAGCTTTTCTCTTAAATGCGGTAACAAATGATTATCATCTAACTTTGGCGTATAGCCAGATAGAATCACTTTACGAACTCCCAGCCCTTCTGCCGTCCTTAGAATCGCCCCCACATTATAAGTCGAACGGATGTTATGCAACACTAAAATCATTTCCATCCCTATATTATACAATAAATATGATATAATTAAATGCATGGATAGATATGAACCCCTAAAAATCGAACAAAAATGGCAAAAAATCTGGGAAAAAGAAAAGCCCTTTAAGGTTGCTGAAGTCGAAAATCAGCCAAAAATGTTTTTAGCTGAAATGTTTCCTTATCCTTCTGGAGCCGGACTCCACGTCGGGCACGTACGTAATTTTACCATCGTCGACGTTTTAACCCGTTTCTACGAACAACAAAGATTGAATGTCCTCAGACCATTCGGTTACGATACTTTTGGTCTTCCTGCTGAAAACTATGCTATAAAAACTGGTATTTCTCCTCAATCCGCAACTAAAACTAATATCGATAACTTCCGTAAACAAGCTAAACGACTCGGTTTTGCCATTGACTGGGATCGTGAAATCAATACTTCTGATCCTGAATACTATAAATGGACTCAGTGGTGTTTCTTACAGTTATACAAAAAAGGGTTAGCATATCAAAAAGAATCTTACCAATGGTGGTGTCCTGAGGACCAAACCGTCTTAGCCAACGAACAAGTTGAAAACGGTAAATGCTGGCGCTGTGGTCACGAAGTTGAAAAGAAAAAGATGAAACAGTGGTTCTTTAAGATTACGGCCTATGCCGATGAACTTCTAGACGAAATAGATAATCTCGAATGGCCTGAAAAAATTAAAACCATGCAAAAAAACTGGATCGGTCGTTCCGTTGGTGCCGAAATCGAATTCAAGGTAGTTGACGCTTCTCCGAAAATTACAGTTTTTACTACTCGACCTGATACAATCTTTGGTGCTACTTTCCTTGTCGTAGCGCCTGAATACCCTGAACTAGACTGTTTATTAACAGATGATACAAAAGATAAAGTCTACGAATATAAGGCCACTGCTCTCAGAAAATCTGAAATTGAACGCCAAGAGAATAAAGATAAAACCGGTGTCTTTACCGGTAGTTATGCTTTGAATCCTGCGACAAAAGAAAAAATTCCTATCTATGTCGCCGACTACGTCCTAGCCGGCTACGGTACTGGCGCTATTATGGCAGTCCCAGCTTATGACGAGCGTGACCGCGAATTCGCCGAAAAATTCGACTTACCAATCATCGAAGCTGAACTTTGTGACCGCGACTTATTCGGCACTCCAAAAACTACCTACCGTATGCGCGACTGGCTCATCTCTCGCCAACGCTACTGGGGTTGTCCTATTCCAATCGCCTATGATAAAGAAGGTAATTCTCATCCTATCCCAGAAGATCAACTGCCAGTGATTATTCCTGAAGTAAAAGATTACCAGCCCGACCATTCCGGCCACTCCGCCCTTGCTAAAGCGAAAGATTGGCTAAAAGTTAAAATCCCAGTAAAGGATCCTAAAACTGGTAAAACCCACTTAGAAGAAATGACTCGTGAAACTGATACCCTAGACGGTTACGCCTGTTCTTCCTGGTATCTTTGGCGCTACGCCTCACCACATGATAAAAAAGCCGCTTGGAACCAAAAAGCCATCGCTTACTGGGACCCAATCGACTATTACGTTGGCGCCGACCACGCCGTCGCCCACCTTCTTTACATTCGATTCTGGTGTAAATTCTTCGCCGATGAAGGCTTCTTACCATTCCGTGAACCGATTAAGCGACTTCTCTATAATGGCTACATTAATGCCCCGGATGGCAAAAAGATGTCCAAATCTAAAGGCAATGTCATCGACCCGCTTGACGTCATTAACGACGGCTACGGCGCCGATACACTTAGAACTTATGAGATGTTCATCGGTCCTTATGATATGGATGCCGCTTGGGATCCTCGTTCCGTCGGCGGCGTTTATCGTTTCCTTAACCGTTGCTGGACCTTATGCTTCGATAAAGATACTACTAAATCAGATAAAACCCGAACAATTAGGCATAAAACCATCAAAAAAGTCACCGACGATCTCCATAAATATAACTTTAATACCGCAGTTGCCGCTTTAATGGAATATGTTAACGAGCTTTATAAAATCGGTGCTACTAAAGAAGACTTAGTAGTTCTCGCAAAGCTCTTAAAACCATTCGCTCCGCATCTCGCCTCTGAAATGCTAGAAAAATTAAAATCTGACGATGAATGGCCAAAGTGGAACGAAAAATATCTCATTTCAACTACTGTAGAAATCGTAGTCCAGGTTAATGGTAAACTCCGAGCTAAACTCACCGTCTATGCAGACGACTTAGAAGATGAAAAGAAAATTACTGAACTTGCTCTTAAAGATGAAAAAGTCAAGAAATATACTAAAGACGGCGTTAAAAAGACTATCTTCGTTAAAAAAGCTAAATTATTAAATATTGTCGTTTAAAACTAAGCCGAAATATTATCTTTATCTTTGACTACTTTATTATAAATATTGATAAATTTATCTAAAGTCTTCTCAAAATCATGCTCCGAAGCAATCTCAACTGATTTTTTCGCAAATTTTTCGCATAATTTTTGGTCTGATAAAATCTTGACCATTGCTTCCGCAATTTCCTTTATATTACCAGGCTGGCATAAATAACCATTTTCTCCACTTAAACAAACCTCAGAAACCGCGCCCTTATTCACAGCAATTAACGGCAACCCCGAAGCGGCTGCCTCTATTAAAACAATTCCTTGTGTCTCAATTTCACTTGCCGTCGCAAAGACTGAACCTACTTTATATAATTCATACAAATCTGGCGGCAAAACTCGTCCCAAAAACTTCACCGAATCGGAAAGCCCAGCTTCCGAAACCTTTTTTTCTAATCTTAGTCGATCTACTCCATCTCCAACTACTACCATCTTAATCTGCGGCAAAGTTAAATGCGCCGCATTAAAAGCCTCAATCACTAAACCTACCTTTTTCTCAGGATCAACCCGCCCAACATATAAAACAAGAGGGGAATTCTCCGAGATTCCATATTTTTGATAAATTGCCTTTGGCGCTTTACCGGGTTTAAAATTCGTCAAATCAACTCCGTTTGAAACTGCAGCTACCGGAATTTTAAATTCCTTCCCCGACGATAAAATTAAATTATCAATCGCTTGTTTTGTCGGCATCGTTACGAAATCACTTTTATTCTGACGATTCCGAAAATAAGAATATAGCAACATATTGACTGGTTTTTTTACTACTCCGGGCATCTTCAAAGGCTCCGTAATCACTTCCGGTTGATTATGTTCTGTTGTCACAATTGGGATATTATTTTTTCGCGCGTACGAAACTACAGAAAGACCAATTGGATCCGAGATTTGTACATGTACAACATCTGGCCTAAATTCACCTAATATTTTCTTAATTTCTAAAGTTGGGAAAATCGAAACCCGAAATCCGTGTTTATAAAATAAATGTGGTAATTCGAGCCCTAAAAGCTTTTTCTTTTTCGGCACGGCGTGAATTTGGTCAGGATAAACTTTAGTCTGAATAGACTTTAAATAAGCAACCTTAACCCCATCAATCATGCGTGTATAATTCTTACCCGTCTGGCTTGGACAAATTACTAATACTTCATGCCCTCTTTTAACTAACCCTACCGCTAAATTATGCGAGAAAACTGCTACTCCGTTTGTCATCGGATAATAGACTGCTGTCGCAATTGTTATTTTCACTATAATTCCTTTGCTTTATCTAGTTGCGGATCTCGCATCGCGTTAATATCTTCATAACTCCGCCCTACTTCAACATCTGGCATAATACCAGTTTCACTAATCGAACGTCCTAAGGGCGTATACCATTCCGCCGTTGTTATTTTTAAGAGTGAACCTCCTGAAAGTTTAAATAACTCTTGTACTACACCTTTGCCATAAGTTTTCTCACCTACAACCGTCGCTTTTTCATAATCTTGCAAGGCTCCAGCTACAATTTCCGAAGCCGAAGCTGACGATCCATTAACTAGTACTACCGTCTTCATATCCTTCAAAAGTGCTTTGCCCGAAGCTGTAGACGTTACTTTATCGTCAAAATGTTTTGATTTTTGAATCAAAATATCCTCTCCATCTAGCCAAAGACTCAGTAAATCTTGCGCCGCTGCTACATAACCACCACCATTACCTCTTAAATCTAAGATGACCTTATTAATACCTTTATCCGCAAATTCCTTCGCAAAATCTTGGACCATCTTACCGGTATCATTATCAAAACGCGTTACCGTAATAATCGCAGTATGCCCACTATAATCGACGTAAGCCGAAACATTATTGATCGCTTCCCTCTTCATTGTGAAAGATTTTTCTTCTCCATCTCTCACGACCGTAATCGTTACCTCACTACCAGTTTCACCTCTGACTTTATTAGCAATTTCGTCCGTCGACAAATCATAAACCTCTTCTCCATCAACTTTATAAATGATGTCTCCGGCTAAAATCCCTGCTTTTCTTGCTGGGTTATCTGGCAAAGTCCGCAGTACCCTGACGTAACCATCCCGAAGTCCCATCTCAATCCCAACTCCAGAACCAACATTACCATGTAAATCATTATTGAAGTTCGTGGCTTCTTCCGCATTCATATAAACTGTATAAACATCACCAAGCGAATCAACTAAACCTTTTTTCGCTCCCTCAATCATCTCGTCTATTGCAATTTCCCCATTATAGGAAACAACTAGCCTATTATAAACCTCATCTAGAGCCGACCAATCCACTTCCGATTGGACGCTACTACCTAAGCCTAAATACGGAGCAAATCCCGAAAAGAGTGTATTCCAATTTAAGCCCAAAAACACTCCTAAAACCATCATTACTGCCGAAACTACAATTGACCCTCCTAGGCTAACTTTTTTTTCTTGATTTTGTTTATCCATCACCCTATTTTATCCTTTTAATCTTAAAATTTTATTAAATTACTGCTTTTTTACGTTTATGCTTCTTCACTATTCCAACTATCGCAGCAATAATCGACACAATCGTTAGTAAAACTAAAACCATAAACCAAATCGGACAAATCATTACGTTCTTTTCTACTACAGAATAGTCGCCGTGGTAATAAATCGCTTGACTAACCTTCACGATGCCTAACGCTGGTAAATTACTAATTTCCCGAGTAGCATATCTTGTACTATCCGGCATAATAATCTCAGAATATTGCCCCGCATTTTCCTCAGTCGGTAAAATCACCTCACCCGTGAAGAAATTTGAAGCCGTAATAATAATAGTCGCATCCTCATGTGTATTACCCTCATTACTCAATAAGGCTCCAACCGTAATCGGCGGCGATACCACAAAACCCGGTACATCATTACTCAGAATTTCTCCACCAAAAGTAATCTCACCCGCAACGTTAGCATAAACTAAGCTCGCTAGTTCAAACACATTATTAACTGCCACACCCCCACTCGATTCCATCTTGGCATTCGAACTCACTGCAATCGCCGCATATTGTCCTCCTGGAGGAGCATCTTCCGGTACTTCAATCGTAAATTCAATTTTCTTCGTTTCATTCGGCTTAATTGAGCCAGTAGGTTCAGCTACCGTAATCCATTTTGCGATTTCTGAATGCCCAGAAGTTGTTGTAAAATCAGCGCTATAGCTTTCATCCGATACGCCATAAGGTAAAACTTCAATCTTATACAAAAAGTCTTCTGTCGCATCAGCTGGATTTACTACACTAATTGACCCTTCGTAAGTTTCGCCAGCTTCCAAAGAAAAACGCTGACTCATCGGCAAAACCGTAAAGGTACTATTTTCCATTAACTCCTCCACATTACTTATCTTTATTATAGCAGATAATTATTCGATTGCCAAAATTTTTCCAGTCCCTTTTTCTAGACGTAATAATCTTTGATTTCTCGAACCTCGAAATCTTAAACTCAAATCTCTTTGACTTAGAATAAACGGCCCATCGATTAAAGCATCAAGAGATTTAAGAAATTCCCAAACTGGACCACCTGCCTCCTTAATGATTTCATAAGTAAAGCCCGAAAAACTCCAAACATTCCAACCCAATTCTTTTCTGACGAAATCCGCAATCTCTTTACAAGCCTCAGGCTGAACAAATGGTTCACCCCCACAAAAAGTTAACCCAGCCTGGCCTTTAAACTCCGCTAGCTCCTTCTTTAAATCATCAATTTTTACTAAATACCCAGCTTCATAATCCCAAGTCTCCGGATTTTGACAGCCTGGGCAATGGTTTGGGCAGCCCTGTGTCCATAAAACTACCCTTAACCCATCACCATTTACAATATTGTCATGCTCAAGCGGTCCCGACATCCGAATGTATCCCTTCGGCGTTTCCACTCGTTTCTTAATTTTTTCTAACGCTATTTTATGATAATCAACCATAAATCCCTCCTTAGGAGCAGTGGCATACCTTTTCAAAAGATACATCACCTTCCAACCGACCACAATGTGGACATCTATCTCCAGTAATTATTCCCGAAAAACCACACACCGGATCACGATCTACCGGATGATTAATCGAACCATAGCCAATATTTTCATCGTGCATCTTCCGAATCACCGCCTCGAAAGCTTCTAAGTTTTGTGACGGATCGCCATCAAGTTCAATATAGGTAATATGTCCCGCATTACAAAGATTATGATATGGTGCCTCAATTTCGATTTTTTCAAAAGCTGAAATTGGATAATAAACCGGCACATGGAACGAGTTAGTATAGAAATCTCGGTCTGTTACACCTTTAATCTTACCATATTCCTTCCGGTCAATCTTCGTAAAACGTCCCGCAATCCCTTCCGCCGGCGTCGCTAGTAACGAAAAGTTCAATTTATATTTCTTACAAAATTGATCGCACTTCTCTCGCATGTGCGTTACAATATCTAGTCCTAATTCTCGCGAGTCTTCATCTTCCGCATGATGCTTTCCGGTCATCGCCACTAAAGTTTCTGCTAGACCAATAAAGCCAATTGAAAGCGTCCCGTGTTTAATCACGTCTCTCAACGTATCATTTGGACCTAATTTTTCTGAACCAAACCAGTTCCCTTGCCCCATTAAGAACGGGAAGTTGCGCACGTGTTGATTCGCCTGAAATTCGAATCGTTCTAGAAGCTCATCTTTAACTAACTCTAATTTTTCATCTAATTCTTTATAGAAACCATCCCAATCTGCTTCTTTTCTCTCGCCTAGACAAATGCCATGCTTAATACCAATTCTGACTAAATTAATTGTCGTAAAAGATAAATTACCTCGCCCTGTGACAATTCCGTCTGACTCTGGAAAGACCGACGCAAATACTCTTGTTCGACAACCCATAGTCGCAATTTCCGTGCGATAATCACCTTTTTTATAATATTTAAGATTATAAGGCGCATCAACAAAGCAGAAATTCGGGAACAAACGCTTCGCCGAAACTTCCATCGATCTCTTAAACAAATCATAATTCGGATCACTTGGATTATAATTAACCCCTTCTTTGACCTTAAAAATCGAAATTGGGAAAATCGGCGTTTCGCCCTTTCCTAAGCCATTTTCCGTTGCTTCTAGTAAATATTTCGAAATTAACCGACCCGAAGGCGTCGTATCAGTCCCAAAGTTAATCGAAGTAAACGGCACCTGCGCTCCCGCTCGAGAGTGCATCGTATTAAGATTATGAATGAAACCTTCCATCGCCTGCAAAGTCTCACGCTCAACATCTTCATTCGAAGCCTCAATCACTACTTTCGGCCACTTCGCCTTTTCGAGTTTCTTATCGTCTCCATATTGAACATTATCCTTAACTTCTAAATCAATCTTTTTGCCGGTGAAATTATTATATTTCTTCAAATTCCGCTTCAAAGCCTTCCTAAATGACTTGTCTACCCCTGGCGCCATCGCATAATCAAAGTTTGGAATTGATTGTCCGCCATGCTGCTCGTTCTGATTTGCTTGAAGCAAAATCGCCGCTAACGCCGCATATGAGCCAATCGAATTAGGCGTCCTTAAATGCCCATGTCCCGTATTAAATCCACCATTTTCAAATAAAACAAACGGATCGGATTGGCAGCAAGTCAAAGTCCCCGTCGCATAAAAATCCAAATCGTGGATATGAATATCTCCGTTATCATGCGCCGCCGCAATATCCGGCCTCAGTAATAATGATTTTGCAAATACTTTCGAACCTTCCGCTCCGAACTGAAGCATTTTACCCATTGCTGAATTGCCATCTACGTTCGCATTCGACCGCTTCACATCCGAATCTTCTGAGGCATCTGCGTGTGAAATCGTTCGATAAATCATCATTAAATCCGACTTCGCATCTCGCACTCTCGAACGCTCCTGACGATAACGAATATAAGCTCGCGCCGTCTTTTTAAAGCTCGATTCCATCAAAACTTCTTCAACGATATCCTGAATCTGCTCAACATTTGGCGTTCTAGCCGTAATTTTTTCTTCTGCTCTGTCTAAAACTTTCTTGGTCAATGCCTCCGCACGCTCTGCTTTAAATTCTTCTGTCGCTAGTCCTGCCTTCGTAATCGCTTCCGTAATTTTTTTCGGGTCAAACTTCACAATCTTCCCGTCTCTTTTCACTATTCTTTTGAACATTGATACCTCCTTCGTATGTTCAGATAATTTTTGTATGACGCTACATTTAGTGCTTACTACCTAGTATATAACACTAAATATGGATTTGCAAGACTTTTTATGCTTAATTTTAACGCAAAAACCCATTAATAATTTCCGCCTCGGCTTCTTTCTTCGTTAAGCCTAGCGTCATTAATTTTGTAATTTGCTCGTTTGCAATTTTACCAATTGCCGCTTCATGAATTAACTCTGCATTAGTATTTAAAGCATTTAGAGAAGGAATAGCAATCACTCGAGCATTATCCATCAAAATTGCATCACATTCTGAATGACCACGACATTGATTATTCCCGTCAATATTTATCTTTAGAGTTTGCATCGAAGAATCCTGCGCAATCGCCCTGGAAACTACATCAGCCACCGCATCAGAACCATCTAAAGAAATGTTAAATATGCTCTCCGCCCTTTGACGACCATGCGTCATTAAACGTTCTTTCACAAAAATCTTAGCATTATCTTTTAATTCAGCAAAAGTTTGTCTAATCGTTGAGTCAACCCCTTTTATCTGCTCTAATTCTAGATAAGCCTCAGAATCTTCTTTCATAAATAATTCGGTCATCGGATTTAAAATTTTACCGCCACTTCCACCCCCAAAACCATAATGCCGTTCGATATAACGCACTTTCGCACCTTTTTCAACGAAGAATCGATGAATTCCATTATGTACCGAGTTGGTCGGACCGCAGTTATAAATTCCGCAACCCGCAATTATCACCACATCCGCATTTTTTCCAATGTGAAAATCATTATAAACCGCCTCTTTTAATCCCGTAACACTAATCGCCACCGGAATATGTACCTGTTCATTTTTAGTATTCTCCTTAATATATATATCTAGCCCGCTTTTTTCTTTTTTCGTCTTAATTTCAATATTTTCCGTCGACTTTCGCCCAACCGACTTTCCGTTCACCCGAAAATTATAGGCCCCTTCCGGAATTTCCATAATATCCGCTACTTCGCAAAAAATCTCTTTCTCGACACTTTTAAGCTCCATTTTTCGCCTCCATAATTTTCGGTAAAATCTTTTCTGGCTTCCCCGCAGTTTTAATCTTTCCATTTTCTAAAACTAAAATCTGATCCGCCAACTTTAAAATCTTTTCTTGATGCGAAATCGTGATAATGATTTTCTCTTCCGATTTCATCTTCTTCAATATTTTCGTCAAATCCCCAAAACTCCAAAGATCAATTCCCGCCTCTGGCTCATCAAAAACCGTTAGCTTCGCTTTTCTCATCAATACAGACAAAATCTCAATTCGTTTTAACTCTCCGCCCGAAAGATTTTGGTCAATTTCCCGAAATAAATATTTCTTCGGCTCTAAACCGACTTGTCTTAAACATTTTCCAGCCTCGTCTTCCGACATCAACTCACCATTCGCAATCCTCAGTAAATCATAAACTTTTAAACCCTTTAATTTCACTGGTCGTTGAAAGGCCATCGCGACGCCATTTTTCGCTCGTTCAGTAATACCTAAATCCGTCATATCCTGACCATCTAAAAAAATCCGCCCAGAACTAGGCTGCTTTATCCCCATAATTATCTCAGCTAAGGTCGACTTCCCACTTCCATTCGGTCCAGTTATTCCAATAAAGTTTCCGTTTTTAATTTTCAGCGAAATATGGTCTAGGATTTTCTTCCTAGACCCCGCCTCTTTCACCTCAAAACTAACTTCTCTTAATTCCAACATCTTAATCCATGGTGGGGATTACAGGGCTCGAACCTGTGACCTTACGAATGTGAATCGTACGCTCTAGCCAGCTGAGCTAAATCCCCAATTTCGTGTTATAATTATAACATGGATTTAAATAAATTCGAAACAGAATTAGAAGAAATTGAAGCGTTTTTAGCTAAACCAGATGCCTATAACGACCCGGAATTTGCGACGAAAAACAAACGCGCTGTTATTTTGCGCGAAATCCTCGAATTGAATAAAAAAATTGCTCATTTTTCCACCAGTCTAACAGAGGCGGAAAGCCTAATTAATGATCCTGAACTTGGCGAAATTGCTAAAGAAGATATTGAAAATTTAAAAGCCGAAATTGAGACCGCAAATCTCCGGCTCGAAGAACTTCTAATTCCCCATAATCCCGAAGACGATAAGCCGGCCCTAATTGAAATCCGCGCTGGCGCCGGTGGCGACGAAGCCAGTCTTTTTGCTGCCGAACTTTATCGTTTATATCTAAAATATGCCGAAAATCACCATCTAAAATCTGAACTAATTTCTAAAAACGAAAACGAAGCTGGCGGCATGAAAGAAGTCATCTTTAAAATCAGTGGCGACAACGCCTACGGCCAACTTAAATTCGAAGGCGGAGTCCACCGCGTCCAGCGCGTTCCCGTAACCGAATCCCAAGGTCGTATTCATACTTCAACCGTTACTGTCGCTGTCCTGCCCGAAGCCTCCGAACAGGATCTCGAAATCAAACCCGAAGACTTACGTATCGACATTTACCGTTCCGGCGGTCATGGCGGTCAAGGTGTCAATACGACCGATTCTGCTGTTCGCATTACCCATCTCCCGACCGGCCTCGTCGTCGCTATGCAAGACGAACGTTCCCAACAACAAAACCGCATTAAAGCGATGAACATTCTCCGCTCGAGACTCCTTGAAAAGAAAAAAGAAGAAGAAATCAAAAACGCCTCCGAAGCGAGAAAATCTCTAATCGGAACCGGCGACCGCTCTGAAAAAATTCGCACTTATAATTTCCCCCAAGACCGCATTACCGATCACCGCATCCATTATTCCCGTAGTAACATTACTGCCGCCATGGACGGCGATATCGACGATATTATCAGCGAACTAGTTAAACATGAACGTGAACTCGGAAAGTAAAAAACCCTTAGCTTATCGTCTTGGTTACCAAAATTTCTACGGTCGCGACTTTATTGTTACGCCAGACGTTTTAATTCCGCGCCCCGAAACTGAGCAGCTAATCGACTCCGTTCTAAAACTCGCCGGAAAACCTTATCTCCTCGGCGTCAAACCAACCCCTCGTCTCCTTCCAAAAAACCCAAAAATTCTCGATATTGGCACCGGCTCCGGCTGTATTGCTATTACATTAAAACTAGAACTCCCCGACGCCGAAATAACCGCAACCGATATCTCAGAAAAAGCTTTAAAAATTGCTAAAAAAAATACCGAGAAATTCGGCATCACTATACCTTTAATTATATCACACTTGCTCGAAAAAGTCAATTTTACCCCTGATTTAATCGTCGCAAACCTTCCCTATGTCGACAAAAACTGGAACTGGCTTGATAAAGAAGCCCTCGACTTCGAACCAAGCGAAGCTCTCTATGCAAAAAATAACGGTCTCGCCTTAATTTTTGAACTCATCGCTAGCGCCTCAAATCTTAAAGTTCCATATCTTATATTAGAAGCCGATCCTATCGAACACCAGTCCATCATCACCTATGCCAAAAACCACCACTACATCCTCAAAAAAACTAACGGCTTTATCCTCATTCTGCATTATAATTAATCTTTTAATATTAGTTTTTATGTACACATCTAGTAGTATATCCAAAATAAGTATTCGAATCACCATTAGTATACCCACTTCCCCACATACTATCACTATTTGCTGACATAAAATAACGAAATGTACCACTAGCCGCAGTAGAAGACCACCACCAAGCACCATTCCCACTCAATCCATCCGGACCATATCCCCCAGCAAAAACTGGTGAAAATGCTGAATAATAGCTCACTATAGCAGTTTGTTGGTTATAAGTTGGTAAAGTCCAGTTTTTTGGACAAATATTATAAACGTCTTCACTAGTGTTAGAAGTCCCAGTAACTGTTCCTGCCGTAACACCAGCATAATTATACCAAGCTCCAACCTGTTCAGACGTATAATTTACCCAAAGAGTGCCCAAATCAATCGAATCTGGAACGCGCATACAATTATCATTATACCCAGAACATGGATTGTCCTTACCATTATCGTCCTTTAAATCATACCAAGTTAAAACTAATGGGTTGGCATCAGTATATGTAGAAGCCACATTCGAAGTCGTAGAACTTAATGAGTTTCCAGCAAATCTCAAATTTTGAGTCATCCAACAGTTACCATTAATATATCTAACCGTATAATCACTACCATCCCGCGCATCATAGACCGTTACATCTGAAGATGCAGCCTGAGACTGACACATCGCATTTGTAAAATCTTGAATATATGTGCCCTCTATCCATTGTGCATAAAGCGTAACCGAGCCGCCAGCCATAGCCAAATCAGTGACAGATTCCCCATTACCATAACTTGTCCCACTCCCATCCGCTGCCGTATTCCAGTTAAGGAAAATTTTATTGGTTGGCGCTGTAAATGTGTTAGACGAAAGCGGTATGCCAAATCCACTATAAATACTCTGGCTGCTCATCGTCCCACTTCCACCATTGCTATTATAATTAACTGTATATTTCGCCAATGTCCACGGACTAGTCGCCGTCCCATCTCCACTGCCAATCGTCGCGCCATGCTTTAATGAAATCACCGGCCTAATCCCATTAGCCGTATTTGTGCTAGTAGCAGCAAGGCTCCCATTTGCCGCTATTGCAATTTCTTGAACCGTACTAGTATTACTACTGCTATTATATTGATTACGATAGCTCGGTGTCATAGTCCAGAATATAGAACCAGTCCTCAAAAATGACTTAGCATTATAAGAAGAACCCTGACTGGCAGTGCTACTACCAGAACCAGCAAAGCTAGCTTCATCAGCTGTCAGAAGACCTACTGGAGCAGATAGTTGTCCATTACCACCAGCAGAAGTATCAGTACTATATATATCTACGATATTTCTAGAGCTAGTACAGCCAAGACTTGGAGTTCTAGCCGTAGTTAAGTTCCTCTGATATCCTGCAAAGTAAGCTACATACGTACCACCAGTCCCAGTGTTAGTAGTATATGGACGAATATTGGAAGTAGCGGTAGTACCAGTACTAGTAGTATACGACATACGGTCATTACAATAACCAGCATTAGGCTCTAACATATTTGTATAACTCGTCATATTAGAGTTATACCAAGTTTCTACATTACCTTTTACCGTAGAATTTGTGCTATTACTTGAATAACTAGTATTACTACCAAACACCGTAGCAAAGGCCGTGCTAGTTGTGCTAGTGCTAGCATAAGTGCTGTTATGCGTATATCCTACCCGCACGATTTGCCTAGAATTATTCGCCGTGCCAGAAGCTCCATTAAAGGTACTCGTTGCAACCGGCGAGCTAATCTGAGCGTTGGTCGTAGATTTAGCACAAGTATTGCTTCCCCACGTTCCGTTATATATCATCTTCACGCCACCAGAACCAGTAGTTCTAACGATTCTCCAACAAGTGTTATTATCTAGTCTCACATAATTTGGATAAGTTGTAGCTTTACCATCAGAACCATAAGTACCCTGATCAGCAGAAGGTTCCAAAATCCCACGATAATAGTATATATCATAATCGCTGCTCGCATCGGTTGCTGCGCCAAAGACCGAGCTACTATATGTATAAACACCAGAGTTAGTTGTGGTGATAGTAGCCTGAATACCAGTAGTAGTATTTGTGTTATTAGTTTGGGTACCCTTAGTCATAGAAGCAACCTTATCATAAAGGAGCTGTTGCCACTGAGCATAGAGAGTAATTGTCCCACCAGCTGCTGCAAGATTACTCACCGATTGCCCATCAGTATAACTTGTCCCACTGCCATTCGCTGCCGTGTTCCAGCCTGCAAATATATAGTTTGTTCGGGTAAAGGAATTCGAATTCAAATTCACTATATCGCCAACTTCAACCGCTTGATCGCTCATCGTTCCCGTTCCACCATTGGCATTATAAGAAATCGTATATTCGGCCTTTACCATACACCTTATCGGAAAACCATAGTATCTTGGCCAGCTATGACCACCGAGAACGACCCTTAGGTTATCAGAATCTAAAGTATTCGCAGTAGGTGAATCACCATTGCTTGTAGATGCCCAATAATTCATAATTGCAGCAGGCCCCCACACTTCACCATTCGTAACACTTCCTGCACGAATAAAATTATTAGGAAAATCCCTTATCATTCTATCCACTGGGCCAGCTTCTTCGTTGTCGGAATAATATGGGTACATAGTACTACTATAGTTTTCTGGTTTTACGCCACCATTTAAACCATCAACAATCAATGACCAAAAATCATTGGTAGACTGGTGAGCTTTGTCTCCGCCCCTTGGCAATCGCCAACCAGCTGGACAAATATCTCCAACTGCTTTTTCTACAGAAACACTATTACCATTACCAGCAGTAGCGGAATACCAGTTATAATAAGTACCAAATGAATATACGTCATACAGTAAATTAGTCATTTCTGTAACGGAATTATCAGAACTAGAATATATCATAGACTGGAATACACAAGCGTCATCATAACTATCGCACCACGTTCCCTGCGAGGCCGAAAGCGAATTCGAACTTGTTAAAATATTGCCAGTAGATTGATCTCTACTATTTACAATTGGTAGCGACGGGTTATTAGTATTAGACGAAGATAATACTATCGTATTATTATTACTATCTTTATTAGTAAGTCTTAAGTTTTCAATCATCCAACATTTACCATCCGCTAATTTGGCTACGGCATAAACATCATTATCCCTTGTGTCTTTCAAGGCCCTAACATCTCCTATATTCAAGCTTGAACAGCCGGTCCAATTTTGTAAATTAGCATTAGCCTCTGGTTTGACCCATATGGCGTAAAGGGTAATGGTATTACCACTGGCTGGATAAGCTGGAGCATTGATGACAGCATGGGAACCATAAACTTTATTGGCAGCAACAGCATCAGCTAAATTTGTTTGGAAATTAGCAGAATCTGGATCTAATTGCTCAGTAGACCACCCTGCAAAGCCATACCCTGTCCGTTTATAGTTCGGGGGGTACAAAGAAACTTCTTCATTTGCCGTTACATTGTGAGTAACACTCATAGTTTTACCAGCATCGGCATTATTGCCATTATAATTGATAGTATAAGTCATACCCCATACAGTGTAGAAAGTTCTATCGCTACTTGGTACAAGATAACCCATATCATCATAGACAGCAGTAGTCCCAGCACTATTAGTATCCCAACCAACTAATTTATACCCCTCACGAGACCAAGCGACAGGAGGAGTAATCACAGTACTATCCCCTTGTACAACATACCTAGTTTGCGTTTCGTTCGTAGCAGTATTTACAAAAGTCATAATCCATAAATCGTCATAAACCGCATAAAGTGTTTTTGTTTGGCCATTATTTCCAGAAAGATTTTCCATTATGTCGCCTTCTGAATCATAAGTAGGAGTAGTAGCTGAACTACTTTCGCTCCAGCCACGGAAGAGTTTATGCGAACCGGCATCAGGAACTTCATAATCTCCAGCCGCAAAATCAAGATGGCAAACCTGAGTTGTATGATCATAACTAGCTGGCTCTTCATCATAATAACCAACTACACTAACATAATAGCCCCAATATTCTACCGATCCATCTGAATAGAAGGCAAATGTTGCGGTATCACCAGGAATATCCAACTCGACAGTAGTAGTATTGTTTTCACCCCCTGTATATGTTGCAAATGCATCATATATATCATTCGTGACTGACCCCGTATATTCACCCTCTATTACGAATAGCTTATCAAAGCCTTGTTCGGTACCATAAGTAATTGTCGCATGAAGTGAATCAGCGCCAGAAACTGTTATAACATCTTTAGTAGCCAAATCGCTACTATACGTAGTTTCACCAATTTGTGCCCCACTATTATTAATATTGGAAGTATGAGAGTTCCTAGATGTAGAAACATACTTATTTACACAATTTTTACGATAGTAAACAATATTACTATTAGTATTATTACTGAACGTTCCGCCATTACCATTAAAGTTTACCCGCATGCCCTCGTTCCCTTTCCACTGTGCATAGAGAGTAATATTACCACCATCTGCGGCAAGGTCAACCACAGATTGTCCATTAGTATAACTAGTCCCAGAGCCATCCGGCGCCGTATTCCAACCGTCAAATGTCCAATAAGTATAAGTCGTTCCTGAGATGGTAGTCCCACTAGCATTTTGATATGATTGGCCAGGCGTTGGCGCATTAAAGGAGTTAGCAGAAAGGTTATCAGTTTCGCCCGTATTAAGTTTCTGATCAGTCATAGTCCCGGAACCACCATTAGCGTTAAAGGAAATAGTGTAGCCGTTGCTAGCTAAACACCTAATAGAGCCACCGTGGTACTTACTGCTGCTACTCGTACCTGGATCGACGTAAGAACTATACAGGTACAGGAGGTCGCTACTGTTGCTATTACTCGCAGTAGACGACCAATAGTACCCGTAGCTGCCCCTACTAGTCACTGACGACCCATTGGCGTAGCCAGAGTAGAGGAAGTTGTTAGGATAAGTTCTTAGATTTTTACTAGCAGTTGAATTAGTTACATCGGAATTATTATTAATAATATAATTTAAATTATAAAATCCACCACTAGTAGTACCATTACCAGAACTTCTACCATATGGTAGTTTCCAACCAGTAGGACATAGAGAAGTGTTTGCAGTTTCCGAAGTCTTATTATTAGCATCTGTAGCAGTAGGGCTATTATAATAGTTTGTATTAGCAAGGGCTGCGGCCCAGGTGTAGTAGTTACCGTAACTATAAGTACTCCCTGTACCAGTAGAATTAGAAGCTCTAGAACTAGTATTACTATTACGATAACGTGGCATACGATAACCTGGGTTATCGGTAGTTCCAACATTCACCGAAGCGGTTCCACTCTGAGTACCAGAATAATAAAGACTATTGGCAGTAGTAGTATTAGAGAAGTTTGCTGTTTCTGCCGTCGCTAAACCAGAGAAGTTGCCATAAGTAGTAGATTTACCATAACCCTGAGCCAGTGATTCATTAGTTATACTAGAGTCGTTAATATTGTTACCAGTAGTGCCAGCAGCCTCTAGTCTTAGATTCTCAATCATCCAACAATTATCATCCGCTAACTTAGCTACAGCGTAAACTTGGTTATCACGTAAATCTTTTAAGGCCGTAACCTGACCAACACTCATTGAAGAACAACCAACCCAGTTTTGAATATTCCCAGCAGATTGTACCCAAACGGCATATAGAGTCTTAGTTTCACCTGGAGTAGTTGGAGCCGGAGCCGTAATGGTTTCGTTAGGACCATAAATTGTAGCTGAACCACCAGGTTGTGCGGTACTATCAAATGACCAACCGGCGAAACCATAGTTTGTACGACTAAAGTTAGAAGCGTAGAGCGTAATCTGATCATTTTCTCCTACATTAGTATGTGTACCCATCGTACCAGTTGCATTAGAATCTGAAGTATTAATGTTGTAATTGATGGTGTAGGTTGGAGTCCATACGGTATAGAACGTCATATCGTTAGAAGGAGTGATAGACTGACCATTAGTATAGACTACAGTTGTGCCAGCACTATTAGTATCCCAACCTTTCAACTTATAATTAGTTCTAGAAAAGGCAGACGTAGGAGCCACTGTGGTACTAGAATCTTGTACCACATTTTTAGTTCTAGTAACATTGCCATCAGTATTTATAAACGACATAATATATACATCATCCCAAATTGCATAGAGCTCTAACGATTGTCCGTCATATAAATTGGCAAGCGAAACTAAAGATTCAGGGGTATAACTAGTACCAGTACCATTAGCCGCCGTATTCCATTCTTTAAATTGTTTATGGTTGTTTGCCGGACTAAATAGACTAGAGGCAGCAAAGGTGCCGGAATTAATTTCTACATTCTGGGTTGAAGTAGAACCAGAACCATTATTCGCATTATAGTTAATCGTAGCAGTTCCACGGCTAGCCACACAACGAATATTTTTTCTATAATATTTATTGGCGCCATAAGTGGTACCAGTAGAAGAAGTTCTATAAAATTCAGAACTAGAAACCCTTGTAGTATAAGCAGCGGTTGTAGAGCTAGATGTAGAAGACCAATAGAAATCATAACTCCCAGATGTAGGATAGAAGGTAGCACCATTAGTAAAGCCGCCTGTAGCCAGGAACTGACTAGGAAGATCAGTAGTAGGATTAGAACTAGAATAAGATGAAGCTGTAGCTAAGTCACCAAATTGAGCATTAGTAGGTAGGTCCCAACCTTTAGGACAGATTGATGTAGTAGGATTAGTACTAATAGAAGCCGTACTTGCTACTGCTGCAGCCCACGAATAATAGACGCCATTAGTTGTATCTCCATTATTATTAGTTAAACGTATCCTAGAATTTGTACTTGTAGTACTAGACGTAGTATCTCCGGCCGGTAAAGTAAAGGTAGTTCCCTCAGCTAAATCCGTATCATCCGAAGTCAGTGTAACTTCAGTTGTAGTACCTAAAGCTAAGTTAGTAGTCATCCAACAAAGCCCATCAGCTAGTTTAGAGACATCATAACTTCTAGTCGTTCCGTCACGATCGTCTGTTAATGTAGCAGCACCGGTCTTATTAGCAGCCTGTAGAGCAGCTTTAGTAGTAATGTC
>JAZLES010000004.1:0-3731 GCA_045615385.1 Candidatus Nanosyncoccus sp.
AGGTGCCGCCACTGCTGCTACTCAGATTAAAGAAGCCTACGACAATCAAATCACCGATGCTCTAAAAAACCTCGGTTCAAATTAGCACTATTCAAAATTGTCCATCCATGATATAATATAAAGAGTTGGGTCGCTAGCTCAGTTGGCTAGAGCGCCTCGTTTACACCGAGGAGGTCGGGGGTTCGAGCCCCTCACAACCCACCAGAATAAAAAGTAAACCCTGAAAGGGTTTAATTTTTATTCTGATAGACTGTTAGGGGGGGCGAGAACCCGTAGGGTTCGGATGCCGTAGGAGACGAGAGAAAATCCCAAATTCATTTGGGATTTTCCGAGACGACGCCCGGCATGAATGTTTTTCGCTCTGCGAAAAACATGACGCCCCTCACAACCCACCAAACGGTTTATAAAATATTTTTCAACTATTCCGTAACCTGTAAATGCCTGTTAAATCCCTCGCCAAAATAGAGGGCTATTTTTATGCCATTTTTACGACAAAAACACACCGAAAACCGTAATTTATCTCTATAATTTTACCCGTTAAATCCCCTCGCCTGCAGAATGGTTCTTTTCGTATTCTTTTACCGCATCAGCAAGTGCTTCGTGGCCAAGAATCGAACAGTGGAATTTATGTTTCGGTAAGTTGCCAAGATAATCATCGATTGCCTTAGCATCAATTTTTAATGCTTCATCAATAGTTTTGCCTTTTATCATTTCGGAAAGCGCTGAGGTTGAAGCAATCGCTGATGCGCAGCCATAAGTTTTCCAACGCGCATCAGTTATTTTATTATCTTCGACTTTAATGTACATCTTCATCTGGTCACCGCATACTGGATTCCCGACGGTTCCAACTGCATCATAATCAAACTGGCTTTCATCGCCAAAGAGAAAATTGCGCGGATTCATGAAATGATCTTTTACTTTATCTGAATAAACCCATTCTTGGTTTTCCATTATGTCTCCTTCATTCTTATAGTGCTGATTTTTTGTAAGTGGTCAATTATTCCTGGTAAAACTTCCATCACTCTTTCAATGTCTGTTTCAGTATTATC
Organism: Candidatus Nanosyncoccus sp.; assembly: GCA_045615385.1. GTDB lineage: Bacteria > Patescibacteriota > Saccharimonadia > Saccharimonadales > Saccharimonadaceae > Nanosyncoccus. The sequence continues at coordinate 1,050 of JAZLES010000004.1, forward strand.
TAGCCCAAACGAGAAACGAATAGACGAATGAGCCACTTCGGCGTCGCCAGTTTTTGCCATCAGGACATGGCTCGGCTTTATATCGCCAGACGCGCAGGCCGAACCAGTCGAAACCACTATGCCTTCAGCGTCGAGATATAGCTGAATCGACTCTCCTTCGGCGGCCTGAAAAGAAGCATTAAGGATATTTGGCAGGGATTTGCCTAGGGCTATATCGGTATTGAGACTACTACCTGGTATTTCAGTAAGAATTCTCCGCGCTAAGAGGTCGCGGAGCTTGCGAACGTGCGTATTGTATTGCTCCCAGCTCTTCTCGCGCTGAATCTTTTTGAGAGCAGCACCGAAACCAATAATGCCAACAGTGTTATAGGTGCCGCCACGACGTTTATTTTCCTGATTTCCACCAATTATTAGTGGGGCGAACGGAACGCCCTCTTTAATATAAAGTGCGCCGACGCCAATAGGTCCACCAATTTTGTGCGCACTGAAAGTAGCGTAATCTAGACCGAGCTCGTAAACGTTAATTGGAATCTTACCAAGCACCTGCGTTAAATCCGAGTGTACATAGGCGCCACGTCGGTCGGTTACTAATGGCTTGCCCCATTCAGAAATCGGCTCAAAAAGCGAATCTTCTTTCGGGGCTGTAAGGCTTCGCGCTTCTTTTACAATTTTTTGAATATCTAAAATTTCGCCGATTTCATTATTGGCGAGCATATATGAATAGAGCTTTGGCAATTTGTTGCCAGAGACTTTGTCGGCAAGCTCTATGATTGAATGGTGTTCAAGCGGCGACGTTTCGATCTGATGTCCGGCAAACGTGCGAACAATTGTATTATTCGACTCACTGGCACCAGAAGTAAATATAATTTCAGAAGGTTTCGCGCCAATCAGTTTGGCTAAAGTTTTTCGCACCTCTTCGATTTCGTTCATCGCTAGGTGTCCAGGAGTATGTAGAGCCGACGCATTCGCAAAGAAACGCGTTTCCGCGCCATGCATAGCATTAAACACCTCTGGCAACATAGGCGATGTTGCTGCATAGTCCAAATACACCATATTCTGTTAATTATATCATGAGGTGCAAGTTATTGCCTTCAGACGTATATCTTCTTTATATATTGTTAAAACCTGGTTAATTGAGTCCCACCAGAAAATCAAATAGAGCCTTTTGGCTCATTTTTTTATTTTCTCGAGTTATGCGACAAATGTCGCATAACTTTTAAATCCAAACTTTTTTCATCTGATTTTCGTGTTAAAATTTTTGTCGACGGAGGAGAAAGGTTTTTATGTTAAAAGTTGTAGTTTTTGATAGCGGTTACGGAGGAGAATTCTTTGCTGATCAACTCAAAGAAGAGCTCCCCATCATTGAAATTATTAGGGTAATAGACTGGCGTAATGCTGAAAAGTTTTTAACCAGCCCTAAAGCAGCCAGAAAAATTGCCAAAAAAGATCTTAAGCCATACATTGGCCAAGTTGATCTCATCGTCTTCGCTAATCATCTTCTTAGTTTAACTAGTTTAAACTACTTTAGAAGAAAATATAAAAACCAAAAGTTTATTGGCTTTGAACTTCAAAAACCGGAAACTTTTGTTAAGCATCATGTTTTAATCTTGACCACTAAAGCCGTCACTAAAACTATTGGTTACCATTATTTCGTCCTCCGTCTTAAGAGAAGATATAAAACTTTGACTCTAGACTCTTGGCCCGCTAAAATTGATGATGGTGAACTAACTAAAGACGAAATAGCAGAAACTTTGAAAAGACATCTTTGTCATGAAGAAATCTTACCTAAAGAAATTATTCTTGCCTGTTCTCAATTTGATGATATTAAAACAGAGCTCAAAGATATTTTTGGCCAAAACCTTAAAATTTATGATAGTTTTCATGATACGCTTAAGAAAACTTGTAAACTACTCAAAATCCGTGGCAGAACTGGTCAAAAATTCCCCAAATAATAAAATTTTATCTGTATATGGTATAATATACTATATTGAATTAATAATAAATGGGAAATAAAATGAACGATTTAGAGAAAATGCGGCATACTTTAAGCCACGTCCTCGCGGCCGCCGTCAAAGAAATTTATCCCAATGCCATGTTTGGCATCGGTCCAGCTATCGATAACGGTTTTTATTATGATATAGACTTTGGCGAAACAAAAATTTCCGATACTGATTTACCTAAAATTGAAAAAAAGATGCGTGGGATTATTGCCCGTAAATTACCAATGACTAAGCGCATTTCCTCGAAAACCGATGCTCTAGACTGGGCGCGTGACCACAGTCAAAAATATAAGATTGAATTAATTGAAGAATTACCTGAAAGCGACGAAATTTCTTTCTATGACTTAGGCGATTTGTTTACCGATCTTTGTAAAGGCCCACACGTTAAATCTACCGCTGAAGTTGGAGCCTTTAAATTGATTCGGGTAGCTGGTGCTTACTGGCGTGGTGATGAGAAAAGGGAAATGTTAACACGTATCTATGGCGTAGCCTTTGAAACCGAAGAAGAACTAGAAGCGTATCTAAAGCAACAAGAAGAAGCTAAAGCTCGCGACCATCGCAAGCTAGGGAAGGAGCTGGACCTATTCTGTTTTTCAGAACTAGTTGGCTCAGGTTTACCTCTCTTTACGCCGCGTGGTACCATTTTGCGCGATTTACTTAACGATTTTACTCAAAGTTATCG
>JAZLES010000005.1:0-23521 GCA_045615385.1 Candidatus Nanosyncoccus sp.
ATAGAAAGAGTATAACCTAAAGGACAAGTGGAAGTAACTACTACTTGATCTTCTCCTACTGCTGCCTTGTCAGCATTGGAAGAAACATCTACTGAGACTACGCCTGAAGTAGAGAGAGTAGTAGTGTGGGCAAAGACAAAAGAACAAGCCACCATTTCATGAGCTAGAAGACTGAAAAACAGAGCTAGGATGGTAGCTGTGACAATATTTTTTGCTCCCAAAATATTTGTCTCTATAGTTTTCATTAAAACTCTTTTTATCTCAGTGTGTATGACCTAAACTTTTACACACTAGTTTTATTATAATGCTTGCCCTTATAAAAAGCAAGGATTTTTAAGAGATTTTTAACAAATTTTAAGAAAGCTTTTTAATGAGATTTTGGAGGTCTGATTCGTTTTTACATTTAAAGGTTAAACTACGACCGACAATCTTCGTGACGACATTATATTTAGCGCTAAGACGGTTTTCATCTTTAAGGTAGGCACCTTTTTTAATAGCGGTAGCACTGGATCTTTGTTTAGTTTCAGCAAAATAGCGTTCAACTTTACGAGCCGTCCAACCTTCTGCGACAATTTTTGGAAGAACCTTCTTAATAGTCGCTTCATCGCGCGAAACTAATGGACGCATAACACCTTCAGTGAGTTTTTCTTTCACCATGATTTTCTTAGCTTCTTCAGGCAAGGTAAGTAAGCGGAGAGTGTTTTGGATAGTTTGTTCACTCTTCCCTACTTTCGCGGCAATGTCTTCGGCGCTAAGATTAAACTGATTTTTTAATTTAGCATAAGCGGTTGCAAGTTCGATAGCATTTAAATCTTCACGCTGGGCATTTTCGATAATAGAAAGTTCAAGACGGTTTTGGGAATCGAGAGTACGAATAATGGCGGGAATTTTTTTGAGACCAGCAATTTTACAAGCGCGCCAACGTCTTTCGCCGGCAACAATTTTATATTTTCCTTCTTCTTTGGTTACGACAATCGGTTGGAGCACACCATGTTCTTTAATAGAGGCGGCAAGAGCTTCAAGAGCTTCTTTACTAAACTCACGGCGAGGCTGATTTTCATCGCGCACAATTTCCTCAAGTTTGAGCTCTTTTAATGTACTCTCTTTTTTATCTTCTGTTGCTGTAGGATCAAATTCGTCATCGATTAATTCTGTAGGAATTAAGCTTTCAAAACTTCTACCTAAACCTTTCATTTCGTTCTCTCCTCCACTTCTTTAGCAAAATCTTTATAGGCTTTAGCGCCTTTAGAAAATTTGTCATAAGCACCAACTGGAACGCCGTGGCTAGGAGCTTCGGCGACCCGAACGTTGCGCGGAATAGTCGTTTTAAAAGTTAGTTGTTTAAAGTATTTTTTAATTTCGGCATAGACCTGAGCCGAAAGACTAGTTCTTTTGTCATACATAGTAGCAAGCACACCGAGTAATTTTAAATTCGGGTTAGCTTGTTTCATGACAAGTTTCATAGATTCAAGTAGTTGAGCAACACCTTCTAGGGCGTAGAATTCGGTTTGGACTGGAAGTAAAAGATAGTTCGAAGCGATCATCCCATTAACAGTCAAAAGCGATAAGGACGGAGGAGAGTCAATAATGATATAATCATAGTTTACTTCTATACTACGGACAGCGTCGCGAAGACGAACAAATTTGCGTTGCATGTTAGTAATTTCAACTTCAGCGTTAGCAAGTTCTGGCGTAGCGGGAGCTAAGTCAAAGTTTTTATACTTAGTCGGGCGAATAGAATCTTTCATTTCGGCCTTGCCGAGAATGACTTCATTCATGGTATTTCCGAGTACTTTTTTATTATTCTTTTCAATGCCAAGCCCGGAAGTTGCATTGCCTTGGGGATCAAAATCAATTAGGAGAGTTTTCTTCCTGTCTTTAGCGAGATAATAGGCAAGATTAACAGCCGTAGTAGTTTTCCCTACTCCGCCTTTCTGATTTGTCACACAAATTACCTTCGCCATAATACTTACGATTATAACATAAAACATTGTAAAATAAAATAAACCCGATTGGGTTTATTTTATTAGGCGATTTTGACGATTTCGATTTCAGAGTATTTTTGGCGGTGACCAGTTTCTTTATGAACACGCTTTTTCGCTTTATAACGAATCACACGAAGTTTTTCGCCTTTTACTTCGGGCGTTTTGACTTTAGCTGAAACTTTTACGCCCTTTACCGTAGGAGTGCCGACTGTAGTTTTGTCGCCATCAATAACCAGTAAAGCGTCAAGTTCGAGCTCTTTAGTGCCTGCCGGGAGGAGGTCCACCCGTAGGGTCTCTTTTTCCTCGGCAAGATATTGCTTCCCGCCGACGAGGATGACTGCTTTTTTCATGTTATTCCTTTATTAATCTGTATTATTATACCACATCATCTGGTTTTTGGGAAGAGTCCTCTTTCGTTTCAGTCTCATCAGTTGGGAGATCCTTACCAGTGACGTCGCCTTCAACAGTCTTGAGGGTTTTACGGGTGCGATAGAGGTAATAACCGCCAGCAGCAATGCCAGCAATAACTACAATGGCCATAATAATTTCAACTGGACCAGTTTCCGGAAGTTCCTGACAACCTTCCATTTCGGGGTTGGTTTTACAGTTTTGTTCCTGACAACCTTCCATACCTGGATTGGTTTCACAAGTATCTAGTGGGATTTCTGGTTCTTCACAATCAGTCTTTTTTACAGTAATGGTGGTAGAAGCTTCTTTAGTCTCACCAGATGCTAAATCGCTATCGTATGTTAAGGTGGCATTATTCGTCAATTCGATTCCTTCGCAATCAAAATTGGTACCAGCAACGACTTTGTATTGGATATATACCGTATTACCGGTGCCAATGGTACCGAGATTGTAGCCGGTCTCAAAAATATTATCTGAGAGTTCATCCCATGTTGTGGACCCATTAGCACGGAGTTTAACACTGCCAGAAACTAAGGTTAAGCCTTCTGGCAAAGTATCTTTAATAGTAGCATTAGTTAAGACTACGTCACCTGTATTTCTCACAGTAAGCTGGTAGATAGCTTCCTCGTCTGGAGCAAGATTGACACTTTCGCCAAATTCTAGACCGTCTTTTGAAACAGATTTTTCAATTGAGCCACCTAGCTCCTCAGCTTGTAGCACATAGGTAACAACGCCATGATATTCTTCACAGCCAGGGATGACCCCATTAAGAGCGTTAAGCCCAAGCAAGGTCCCCTCTTCTGTGAAGAGGCTAGACGGCATCACTGAGCCATTTGCCTGCCAGTCGTTATAAATTTTAGCAGAGCCAGAAACATAATGTAACAAAACTTTTTCTGTCTTAGTAGTCATATAAGCTTCATCCCAAACTGATAACGGATTAGAATTTTCAGCCGTAATGGTTGCAGTAATAGTGCCTTTATTCTCTGGTGTGAGAACGGTCGAGAAAGAGCTAGACATACGAGTCCTGAGAGCTACACCAACATTATTGTGCGCGGAGTCATTATAAGTAGAAGAGGCATTATTATGAAAATAGACATATACTAGATATTGCCTACCAGGAATTACTTCAACTTCATTTTTTAGATCTGTCACATCAGCATCAATTTCGCCAACCCTGACGAAATCTCGCTCATCACCAATTGTTGGATTATTAGTAATAGAGTTAAAAGTTGGATAAGACGCTGGCGACTCCATCGTGAAGGTGGCACGTTCGGGGCCCCATGCAGAAACCGAAGTAAAGCAAGCTAAGCTAACACCCAGTGTTGCAACTCCTAGTCCGAGAAGATTAATGGTTTTTTGATATTTTTTCATTATATTCCTTTCTGCTCACCCTTAATTAATACCTAAATCACTTAAAATGTCATTAAGTTCTTGGCTACCTATATCTTCTACGCCTGGCGCTTGTTCAATTGGAATTTCGGCTGCATCAGCTTGAGCTTGAGCTGTCGGATTCTCTTGAACTGGAGCATATTCATCAGCGTTAGCACCGCCAAGGTTTTGGCTATAATCATTTTCCGGGCTAATTTGTTCTTGAACTGGCTCAGCAGTCGTAGAAGCTTCATTTTGGACTATGGTTGGGCCAGTACCTTCGTAAGCTTCTGTTTTAGGCTTTTCAGTTAGATCTTCTTGGCTAACTTCTTGGGTTGGAGTTACTACAACTTCATTAGTACCAATATCATCGGCAATATCTTCAAGAATTTGATCGTCTATACGTTCCAAATTTTCATAATCTTTCGGAGCAGGGGTTTCAGGTTCTGGTTCAGGTTCAGGAGTTGGAGTTGGCTCCGGTTCAGGGGTAGGCTCTGGCTCAGGCTCAGGCTCAGGTTCTGGTTCTGGGGTAGGCTCTGGCTCAGGAGTAGGCTCAGGCTCAGGTTCAGGTTCTGGAGTTGGCTCTGGCTCAGGGGTTGGAGTTTCTTCGTCTTGAGGGGTTTCTTCATCTATTGGAGTTGGTTCTGGTTCAGGAGTTGGAGTTGGCTCCGGAGTTGGTACCGGTATTGAAGGCATTGCGGTGTAAATTGGAGTTGAACCTTCTTCATTAACTACTTGCATACAGCCACCATTAATGTTGCCCTCTGTATCGTAGATAATTTTAACTGTCATTGAACCGATTTCGTTGCCATTATCATCAAGCCAATAAAGCTCTGCTACTCTGAGATTGCTCTCATCAGTAGTACATTCGACTAATTCCATATTGTCGTGAACAACAGGACCGCTAGGATCTTTTAGCCGCATATAGGAGTTTTGATAACTGCCATTTAAGGTAGTTCTTCTAGTGAAGGCTTTGTCAATTTGTTGATTGAATTGGGTTTTAAGGGCATCGTATTCTTCGTCGCTAAGCTTTTCTAGTTTGGCTTCGGTTTCTAAAATACTAAGACCCTTAAAGCCTTCTGGTTGAAGCTCTTTTGGCAGATTAGCAAGATAGTCGGCAAAGCTTTCAACTTGGTTTTCAGCGGTATATTTGATCATGTCGCATTCATCGTTGTTGCAAACCCCAGCAACTTCTTTTGCGCTAGCAAAGGCATAGGAGCTTGGTTTTTCGGATGATTCCCACATGCCCTTTTCGCCATAGCCATCTTTGATGCCATGAACTATCTCGTGATTCTCCATATTATCGACGGTTTGTTCAATAACTGGTTCGGAGCTTGGATAATTGGAATTTAAATCATCATTGTTATAACGAAGGCCGCCAACGAGGCCGGTCGTGAATGAAGCGACAAGAAGCGCAGCAACTAAAGCTTTTTTAGCAACTTTGCTAATTTTCTCTTTGTATATGGAGAATTTTTTAGTTTTGTTGAGAGCTGCTTCAGCTTTGGCATTCTTAGTAGTTTCGCCTTGGCTAATATCATCTTCTACTATTTTATCTCTGTCAGCATTAAGCTCAAACTCACGTGCTTCTTGTTCGATAGCATCGCGACGTTCTTTAGCTAGGATTGCTCGAACTTCTTCGTTAATACGATCTTCATCAGAAATTGCCTCATGATTACTTTGTACAGATTCTGTACGTGATTTTTCAAGTTCTTGAATTTGGGCTTCAAGACGCGCTAAGTCTTTCTTGATTTGTTCCCGAGCTTCTTTAGCTTGACGGACAATTTCATCAATTTCTTGGTCTACTTTATCCTTTTCAGCATTTTCTACAGCGGCTTCAATAACCTCTGAAGGATTATCTTCAGAAGCTTCGGAGGCCTCCATCATTTCTGCTCTTTGGCGATGAAGTCTAGCAGTAAAGTCTTCTACTCTCCTCCCTTTTTCTGAAGCTTTGGCTGGTTCAGCTTCGGATGGTTCAGCTTCAGGTGCTTGAACTTCTGGAGTTGGTTCTGCTGGTTTTGGAGCTGACTCCGCTGGTTTTGGAGACATAGTGTTTGGTTTTTTCTTGCGTGGAACAACACCACCATATGGAGTGGTAACGTATTCTATTTCAAATTCTTCTGCTGCATCTTCCGAAGCTTGTTCTGGAGCGTTGTGTTTTTTGAGACGTGGGACAACACCACCGTATGGAGTGGTAACGTATTCTATTTCATTGGCATCTATGGTCTTTTCACCACGTTCCTCATAAACTTCTCGAGGAGTTTGATTATTGATTTCACCGCTTGCGCTTGGGGACATTTCTTTATTATTCATTTTGGCCTCCTAGAAATTCTTTCGCGTAATCTTCTGCGGCTTTAGTAATGATTTGTTCTAGGTCTAAGCCAGCTTTTTCAAAGAAGCTGTCAAATACTTCTGGAGATTCCTCGTTCTGATCAAGCATAGCATTGTATTCGTCTAGTTGTTCATCGCTAAGACTTGTAAAAATAGCCATGCCAATTTTTTTATCGAGAGCTTTGATACTATTTTCTCTTAATGTGTTTAGTTCTTCCGTTGAATCAACCGGAAGAGGTTTCTTTTTGATAAGTTCATCGATAAACTTACTTAAAGTTTCTCGATCTATGAGATAATCGTCCATAGTAAAAAGTTTTTAATTTAGTATTTGTAGACCTTTCTGGGTTCAGTTTACCATAAGCTTTTCTTTAGGTCAACCTTATTTTTTGCCTTTTGATTCCACTAAAAAACCGAACTTGATGTTCGGTTTTTTAGGTAATTTATGGTTTTTGTTTTATGTTTTTTACATTGGTTTCCTTTCTATTTTTTATAGCTATAAACTATCTAAACTGATTTTAAGCCGCAAGTTTATTATTCTCGTTAAAGATGCTCAAAAATTTATTACCTCGTATCATGTTCAATTTACGTGCCTTGATTCTTTTGATGCTTTCTTTGGAAATTTCTTCTGGCGAGATATATTTCGCTTCCTGTTTATATGGCTCGTAGTCTATGTCATCTTTCCAATTCGAATTGATGACTTCTTTTGGTAGTTTTATGGTATCTGTCATTTTTGTTTTCCTTTTTTTTGTTATTTGTTAGATTTTTTATTTTATTTTCTAACTTGTCTTAAGTGTAGCACACTTTTTCGATTTTGTCAATACTGTTTATGCTAAAAAATGGCGGAAATGTCAAATTGACAGGGGTAAATACATTTCACTCAATTCTCGTCTCGATCGAAAAACCTACTCGCCTCGAATGAGGAAAGGTTGTAAAAATTACTAGGGCTCGTTGCTCACTCAAATTTAATTTTATTATTACAATTTCTCTAAGCTAATGGTGATGTTTTCGCCATTTAGTTTCGCAATTTCATCGTAGGCGTAGTTTTCGGTTGGGTTGATTTCGGCAGCGCCAACTTCAGACTTAATCAAGTCTTCGTAGCCTTGTGGAAGTTTAATTGAAAGAGAAAGTTTAATCTGATCGTCCTGGCGGAGATTAGCGTGTTTACGAGCGGATTGGACGGCACGGATGATCTCACGGGCAGTTCCCTCTTCTAATAGCTCTTTAGTAAGGGTTTTATCAAGCTTTAATGTTTTACCGTTCTTGACTGATTTAACATTAACTTCTTCAGCAATGATTTGCTCATAGAGATTATCTAGTTTTTCACCATCATAGGTGAGTTTTGAGAGAGGTTGGCGAATCTTAATCTGGTCCTCAGTATCAGATTTCTGCATACGAAGAGCAAGCGCATCAGTAATAATCTTACGAGTACGAGCCATTTCTTCTAGAATTTCAGTGTCAATTGCGCCGGATTCTGGCCAATCTAAGAGATGGACGGACGTCTTTTCACCGGTCATCTTTTGGTATAATTCCTCGGCGAGGAATGGTGTAAACGGCGCGAGAATTTGACTGAGATATATTAAGATGTAATATAGAGTCGCAAAAGCCTGTTTTTTATCTTCGGAATCGTCGTTTTTAGAAAAACGGCGGCGGCTACGGCGGACAAACCAGTTAGACATATCATCGATAAACGGCAGGACGCCTTCGAGGGCTTTCGGAATGTTGTATTCTTCCATGCCTTCGGTAATTTCGTCACGTAATTGATAAATACGAGAAACAATCCAAATATCTAAAGGATTTTTGAAATTTAGTTTTAAGTCGTCACTATTAATATTTTCAACTTCAGCGTAAGTCGTAAAGAAGTCATAGACGTTCCAAATCATGGCTAATTTGCGATTAATATCAGAGACGTCTTTATCAAGAAGAGCAAAATCCTCACCAGAGAGAACTGGACTGCTGAGTAAGAGGAAGCGAAGGGAGTCGGCGGAATACTGATCCATTAAGACATTCGGGTCGGTAAAGTTACCAAGGGATTTAGACATTTTGCGACCGTCGTTGCCGGCTAAGGTTCCCGTCGTAATGACGTTCTTATAGGCGTTTTTATGGCCTTTCTTGGCCTTTTCGCCAAAGGCACCGATATTAGCTAAGGTAGTATTAACTGCATGAACATAATAGAACCATGCGCGAACCTGGCCAACGTATTCCACGATAAAGTCGGCAGGATAGTTTCTCTCAAACTTTTCCTTATTTTCGAAAGGATAGTGAAGCTGTGCAAAAGGCATCGAGCCAGATTCAAACCAACAGTCTAGAACCTTCTCGATACGCTTAAAATGCTCGCCATCAATATCAAACTCAATTTCATCAACCCAAGGGCGATGATAGTCGTCAAGTTCTTGGCCTGAAAGCTCTTTTAGCTCGGCATAAGAGCCAACAACTTTAACAGAGCCTTTGTCGCCTTTCCAGACCGGCATAGCAGTCGCCCAGAAGCGATCACGGCTTAAATTCCAATCTGGAGCGGTTTCGATAGTATTCGTAAAACGACCGTGTTTGAGATATTCTGGAAACCAGTTAATATTTTCGTTTTCCTCGAGCATAAGCTGTTTTTGACTATCAATATCAAAAAACCAAGAAGGAAAGGCGCGATAAATGATACGCTCTTTAGAACGGGGATTGAAGGGATATTCGTGTTCAATATATTCAATTTTGTAAATGATTCCCTTTTCTTCGAGTACTTTTGCGATAAATTTATTGCCAGCCCAAGCGCCAATACCGTTTTCATCGGTATCGCGAACCCCCAATTTATGTAATTCTTCAGCCATCTCTGGTAGATAATAACCATTTTCGTCTAGTACATCAGTAAAATCAAGTTCATATTTTCCGGCTAAGGCGTAATCATCTTCACCGTAGGCAGGAGCAATATGGACGATACCGGTTCCATCTTCAGCAGAAACGAAATCACCAGGTAGAATAGTATAAGTGTCTTTTCTAATTACTGTTCCTTTGTCACCGCGCAAGCCGAGATCAAAAAGACCATCTGCAACTTTTATGATTGGTTCGTATTTTCTTCCAACTAGAGCCGAACCTTTAAAGGCCTTCTCGGGTTTCTTATCCGCGAATAAAACCTTTGCACGTTCAATGGCAACGATATATCTCTCGCCATCTACATCATAAACGCCATAGTCTAGTTTCGGATTAATAGCTAGACATAAATTTGCAGGTAGAGTCCATGGCGTTGTAGTCCAAGCTAAAAGATAAGTTGAAGAATTCGAAATATTGCTCTTTCGGGACGGGTCGCTTCGGCCCGTCGTCACGGGCGAAGCGCCCTGCTTCTCGGCCGTAGCCTCCGAATGCCCCTCAAGAGCAATATCCTCGAATTCTCCTGCTTTTAATTTAAACTTGACGTAAGCGGAAGGGTCGGTTACCTTTTGATAGGCGTCGTTATCCATCGTGACTTCGGCCTTAGAGACAGGAGTAGCAAATTTAGTGTCGTACATTAAAACTTTACGACCTTCGTAGATTTTACCAGCGTTATAGAGCTCTTTAAAGGCCCACCAAACTGATTCCATAAAATCTTTGTTCATGGTACGATAGGCATTATCAAAATCAACCCAGCGGCCAACACGATCAATGGTTCCCCGCCAAGTTTCGGAATTTGCGACCATGGATTCGCGAGCTTTAATAATATAGTCTTCGAGACTCCATTTAGTGCCGATTTCACGGCGGTCGGTAATACCAAGCTGTTTTTCAACGAAATTTTCGGCTGGAAGACCATGACAATCCCAGCCCCAACGACGTTCGACACGATAGCCATTCATAGTCCAGAAACGAGGGACGGCATCTTTAACAATAGAGCTAAGAAGAGTACCGTGATGAGGATTACCCGTAATGAACGGAGGACCATCATAAAAAACGTAAGATTTACTAATTGGGCGGTTTTCAACCGACTTTTCAAAAGTTTTATTCTTCTTCCACCACTCAGTGATGGCCTTTTCATATTCAACGGCCTTACGGCGTTCTCCAGCTCTATATTTCATGGAGTGATTATATCACTTTTTCTGATAGACGTCGAGTTTGGCGTGCGGGATTTCGATTTTGTTAGCCTCGAGAGTCTCAATAATTGTATGGAGGGCATCGCGACGAGCCTGAAGCTGATTCATAGGATCACAAGTAATATAGATTTGGTGATTACGGGAAGAATCGGTTAAGTCAGAAATTCCTTGATAGACAGCGGTGGTAATATTGTCGTGTTTTGCCAGTTTTTTAACGATTTCGTTCATGGCCGATTCGGCACGATCTAGTTTTACGTCGTAGGGTATTGGAATAGGAATGTAGACGTAGCCAGAGACTATCTCAACCTGATCAATATTACGGTTGGCAATGGAAACAGTGTTCATAGTATTCATGTCTTGGATTTTAGTGGTACGAAGGCTGATAGAAATTACTTGACCAACGTTATCGCCATATTTAATAACATCGCCAATTTCGTAATATCCATCGGAAATGATATCAAAGCCGCGGAAAATGTCTTTCATGGCGTCCTGGAGGGCAAAACCAACAATAATAGAAGCAATACCGACACCAGCGAGCATAGATGTAACATTAACACCATAAATCTGTAAGATCATCAGAATGGTAACAATACCTAAACCGTAGCCAACGATGCTTTTTAGCATTCTAATAAAAGTTTTATTCTTTTTGCTAGATAAGATTTTTGAATTCTTTTTCTCTTTTGCATTAAGAAATCCAGCCACAATGCGATAAATTAAGAAGCTAAAAAGGACAACAACTACCGACCAGAAAGCACGTTGAATCCATATATTATTGATAATATCTTCTAAAACCTTCATGCTTATATTGTATAATACAGAACTTCATTTATCAACGGCAGGTTACGGCCTTGCCAAAACGCTCTGATTTCGCCTCTTTCGGTAAGCGCTAAGATAGCTGGGTATTCAACGATGTCGTAAGTTTCACAAAAACTAGTGTTTTCGTCTGGGTTCATAATCTCTAATTCACGACCGGTTTGGCGACGAAAGTTTTCAAGCCACTCATCAACTGAACGAGTATAGTCTTGATTATCACGATAGATGCAAATTACTCTCATGTTTATCTCTTTGTTCTCTTAAAATATCTTCGAAATCTTCCAAGGTTTTAAATTCTCGGAAAACTGAAGCAAAACGAACATAGGCAACTTCATTTATTTCAGCAAGAACATCTAGAACAGCTTCGCCAATTTGTTTAGAGGTTATTTCATCAGTACCAAAGGCATAAAGAATGTCAGAAGCTTTATTGACGACTTCTTCAACTTCGAGTTCTGAATTAAAGAATTTACCGACACTTCTACGAACGGCAAGAAAGAGTTTATCGCGATCAAAAATCTCTTTATTCCCGCTACGTTTAATAACGGTTAAAGGCGGCATTTCAATACGCTCATAAGTCGTAAACCGATGACCATCGGACGATTCACGACGACGACGAATCATAGTGCCGTCAACAGTTTCGCGGCTCTCTAGAACTTTGCTATCTCCGATACGAAAATTTCGTTCCACCCGCGTCTCCTTTTTTATTCTTTCTTTTTACGATTTTTCAATCTTTCTCTGAGGGAAGGTGGGACATCCATCTCATCATCGTTCATAGAAGGTTCTGGTTCTGGTTCGGTTTTAATTGAATCCCACATATTAGATTTATTCTCAGTAGCGAAATCTTTAACTTCGGCTTCGGGCTTTTCATCCTCAAAATTAGATTCTGGAATAGGTTCCATAACTTCGGGACTATGATACTCTGAATCAAAACCAGTCGCAACGACCGTAACGACAATTTCATCTTCAAGTTCAGGACGAATAGAGGCACCGAAGATGATATTTGCATCAGGAGAAACGGCACCGGTAATGACCTCAGCGGCTTCTTGGATTTCGGACATAGACATATCATAACCACCAGCGACGGAGAAGAGGACGCCACGAGCACCTTCAATTTTAACTTCGATGAGCGGAGATTCAACGGCTTGTCCAGCGGCAATTACGGCGCGATTTTCACCAGAGGCGCGCCCAATACCCATGAGAGCGGAACCAGCGTTCTTCATAATAGCTTTCACATCGGCGAAGTCAAGATTAATAAGAGAATGTTCGGTAATTAGCTCAGAAATACCTTGGACGCCTTGTCTTAAGACATCATCAGCAATCTTAAAGGTTTCAAGAAGGGGAGTGCGAGGATCGATGGTCTGGAGTAAACGATCATTCGGGATAGTAATAAGGGCATCGACTTGACGAGCTAATTTATCGATTGCAACATCGGCATTAGCACGACGACGAGCACCTTCAAAGGTAAATGGTTTAGTCGCGACGCCAACCGTTAGAATATCTCGGTTACGAGCTTCTTCAGCAACGATTGGACCAGCCCCGGAACCCGTTCCACCACCAGCACCGAGTGTAATGAAGACCATATCTGCGCCGTCTAGAGCCTTACCAATGGCTTCTCTTCCCTCTTCAGCAGCTTCACGACCTTTTTCGGGGTCACCACCAGCACCAAGTCCTTTACCAATATGAACTTTAACATCAGCTGGAGAATGGTGAAGCGCCTGAGCATCAGTATTAATTGCAACAAATTCTACGCCAGAAAGACCCACTTCTTTCATGCGTTCAACAGCGGAACCACCCGCACCGCCTACCCCAACCACTTTTATACTAGCTTTACTTTCCACCTCTGTTGGTTTTACTTCTGGCATAATTCACCTCGCTTTAAAAATATACTATTATTATATATCTATTCTTTCCCTAAATCAAGAGTTTTTTCGTTTGAGAAATCCTATCGAAAAACCTCCCCCCATTAACGTTATTCATTGTTAAAACCTACTAAATAACCTCTTGAGAAGGCCCGGTTTTGGGCTAGATTTCGATTTTTTGGCAGATTTTTTAGCTACCTGGATTTGGCTAGCATTTTCTTCGGCGGCAATCATAGCAAGACCAACAGCGGCCGCAAATTCGGGTTTTTCTATAGCTTCGGAAACTCCGTCAAGACCTTGCGGGACACCAATCTTCACAGATGCTTCGAGGGCTTTTTTGACGAATAAATCGATGTCGCGCATTTTAGCACCACCACCGGTAAGAACGACCCCTTCTGGCAAGCGTTGATCATATTTAGCTGCTTTTAGTTTCTTCCTTACCTCGCCAAAAATTTCATCTAATCTAGCTTTTACGACAGCTTCTACTTCTTTACGGTCGAAGGCTCTTTCGTCTTTCCCTACTTTAATTGCAGGACTTTTTTCCGTATCAAAATCTCCAGTGACAAAGCGTTGTTTAATCTCCTCGGCGAGTAGGGGGTCAATTGCAAGCACAATTGCAAGATCATTGGTAATATTATTGGAACCCGCAGGAACGACACCAACGTATTGCAAATCACCTTCTTCGTAAACGGCAACTGAAGTAGTAGTAGCACCAAAGTCTATAACCGCTACGCCATTTTCTTTTTGACGATCGGTTAAGACGGCTTTAGCGGCAGCAACTACGCTAGGAATCAATCTTTCAGCCTGGACATCAGCGGTAGCAGTAGCTTTTTTGAGGTTTTCACAATTTGGGGTCAAAGCCGAGATAACACAAGCACGCATTTCGAGGCGCGCTCCAGACATACCTAACGGATCTTTAATGCCGCCTTGACCATCAAGCGCATATTCTAAAGGAATAACATCTAGAACATCACGGTTGGCTGGAATACGACCAGTAACAGCAACATCTTCAACGCGGTCTAAATCTTCCCCGTTAATTTCGTGTTCTATAGTCCCGACGGCAATCATGCCTTCGGTATGCGTAGATATAACCGTAGAACCATTGACGGAAACATAAGCAGAACGAACATCATAGCCACCCATACGTTCAGCATCGCCAAGCATTTTATCAATAGCGCTGGCAGGGCCATTTAGATTAGCAGGAATGCCTTTTCTCATGCCTGCAGATTTATCTTCATTGTAGCCAACGACGGCCAGTTTGCCATCCTTATTAACACTGGCAATGACGGCACGAACATTTTCAGTCCCTACGTCTAATCCAGTTACGAAGCGCTTATCGTTATCCATAATCGTATTATAACACATTAGACGGATATTGCTACGAATTATCTAGTCAAATTAGTCAGGCAAAGTTAGGACTTCGTAGCCGTCTTCTGTAACAAGAACGGTATGTTCGCAGTGACAGCCGATTGAACCGTCTTTCATTTTTACGGTCCAATTATCATCTTTATCAATATAGTTTGCTGGTTTGCCAAGACAGGACATAGGCTCAATACAGATGGTATCACCGACTTTTAATTCATAGCCATGTCCTTTTTTACCATAATTTGGCACTTCGGGGAGTTCATGCATACTCTTACCAATACCATGCCCAATATAGTTTTCGATTACACCAAGCCGACCAGCACGTAGAACTTTTTCAACAGCATGCCCAATATCGCCAATGTGGGCGCCTGGTCGAACCTGTTCAATTCCCTCCCACATGGAAGATTCAGTCACGCTAATCATTTTTTTAACTGCTGGCGAACCTTGATTACCTACCAGCATAGTAAAAGCGGAGTCGGTAAAATACCCTTTATAATATATGTCTAGATCAAAAGAGACTTTATCGCCCTCTTCTAGTGGCTCGTCTTTAGGGGCGCCGTGGACTAATTCATCATTAACTGAAATGCAAATTGCACCTGGAAAATCATCATCAAGCATATCGTAGGCAACTCCAGCACCACGTTTAATGATTTCCTGACGAACCCACGCATCGATTTCTTTCCCTGTCATGCCAGGTTTAACGTAATTCTTTAAATCCTTTAAAAGATTACCTAGAATTTTGCCACCCTCGCGCATGGCAGTAATTTTTTGAGATAATTCAGCACTATTCGCCATAACTGTGTTCGATTTCTCCACCATTTACGTCACTAATTTGTTCAGTTGCATCTGGGTCAATTTTTTTAATTACTTCAACTAGGCGGTCAGTGACTTCCTCAACTAAACCAACACCATCAACATACTCAACTGGAATATTATTAGCTTCTAACAGAGGTAAAATTGAATAAATATTTTGTTCAAAAATTTCAAAACGACGTTCAATACTTTCGCGCTCCATGTCATCATCTCGGCCCCTCAAAGCTAGACGCTCAAACAATTCATCCTTTGGTACTTCTAAAATAATAGCTCCATCAATCTTTTCTGGCATATGTTCCATGAGCCATTCAGCTTGGTCTTTGTCGCGAGGAAAACCATCTAAAATAACATCAAAACCTTCGGCTTCGGCCTTTTCGATCTGTTTATTCATGAGATTAATAACTGCTTCATCTGGAATGAGTTCGCCACGATCTATAATTTCTTTAAATTCTCCGGTTTGACGAATTACATCACCAACTGAAAGCCAACGCCAACCGAAAATTTCCGAGAGAGCTTTACCTTGAGTTCCCTTTCCAGAGCCTGCTAAACCAAATAAAATAATCATAAAAACTCCTTTTTTTAATTGTAGCATAAAAAATACCCCCTGAGGGGGATATTTTATTTAAGCCCTAATTTAATACGCTCGGTTTTTTCAGCTTTACGAGCTTCGCGGATAATAGCTTTAAGACGGCGCTCACGTTTTGATATAGGTTTAGAAAAACGCATTTGCGACTTCTTTAAAGGCATCATACCACTCTGGAGGACTTTACGGTTAAAACGACGAATAATATTTTCATTCGCCTCGCCTTGATCTTTTCTTGTAACTTTTATAGCCATATTGAGAGGTATTATATCACAAAGAGAAAAAAATATCAATAAAAAATGGCGGATCCGACGAGACTCGAACTCGCGACCTCTGCCGTGACAGGGCAGCGCTCTAACCAACTGAGCTACGAATCCAACACGTATATATTATATATGATTTTTATCTAGAAAGCAAGGATTACATTCCTGGTATCTTAAAGGCGCCTGGATCAGAAACTTGTGGAGCATAGACTTGATCTTGCATGGCTGGTTGAGGACCAAGCGGAGGCATGGTCGGCTCTAGTATAGGAGCAGCATGATCAATCGGCGGAGTAGGAGGAGGCGGAAGTACTTCTTCGCCTGGCATAGGCATATAATTTATCTCCGGAACGCCGTTGATTTCTGGATTAACCGGAACCGTAGGAGCATTATTGGCAGCTGGATTGCCACCGTCAAATGGGGCTGGAGTTGGTCCTGAGGTAAAGTTAGTTGAACCACTAATACCAGCTAAGGCATCTTCTAGCATTTGGCCGTATTTCTTAACCCCATCTTCGTCTAGAGCTTCGGAGCCTAAATCACCAGAAGGTTGAACAATTTTTTCTGGTTTGTCACTAACAAAACCAACTGAGGGATTATCATTCGAAGTAGTAGGTTCCGGAGAAGATTCTGGCTCGGGCGAAGTTTCGGTAGCTGGAGGTTCTGATGTAGAGGTATTTTCTGATTCTGATGTTGGCAAAGAGGAAGATTCGGGTTTTGACTCAGCTTCCGGTTCGGAAGTAGTATTTTCCTCTTTAGCTAACTCTTCTTGAACTTCATCAACTAGTTTATCTTTCTCGTCTTGATCAAGGTCCGAGGATTCATCACTGTCAATTTTAAGAGTATTGTTATTTAATTCTGGGGTAGCTTCAGCGCCAGCTTGGGCCAAACTAGCTTCAGCAGCTTTCAAATCATCAAGTAAAGTAGATTCTTTTTCGGTTACAGTTGTATCAATCTCTTTAGTTTCATCTACGCCTTCTTCGTTACCATGCTCAATATCAAGTTTAGTCGGGTCAGTATCCTTAGAAGATGCTGCAGCACCAGTTAGTGAGAATAATTCGTTATCAATATCAGGGGTGATATTTTTAGAAACAAGTTGCTGGTTGGCTCCGGATTCCATGAGACGAGAAGCAAGCTTCATCGAATCAGAAGTAGTTTTAGCATTTGAAAAACGGTTAGTAGCAGCAACGATACCGGTTAAAAAGGCAGTGGCCTCTTCTTTTTCAATTTTAACTTTGGTACTCATGCTATAGAGAAGTTTTGCAATCATTTCTGAGACGGAGCTAGCAGATTTATCGCTCCATTCAATTTCGCCTAATTTACCTGGATTACCAGTAGTGATGTTTATAATGACGGCATCGTGCATAATGCGCCCGTGTTCACGAAGAGCAGAATCAAGATCGATACCGTTAGCAACATCAAGTGCTAAAACTAAATCAACATTAAAATCACCGTAGGAAAAATCTAAATCTTCTTCGGAAATACGTGCACGATAAGGTGTGATGTATATTTTTACAAAATCGCCGTCAAGTTTATAGCGAAGATGATCAGCTTTTTCCTTACTAAGAGCAATGACAAAATCTTGAAGCGTATCAACGCTAGGTTCAAAGGTTTCTTCAGGTTTAAGAAATTCAAGTGCATTAGGAGTTGAACCAGAGTAAATAGCCGTGGCTCGCTTCCCTAGTCTGTCAAGAAAAAGCGAAAGTCCGATTGCAGCCGCCATTTCATCGACGGATGGATCGCTAGACAATGCTACAAGAATATTATGGGACTCATCAATTTTATTAACAACTTCAGGGAGAACTTTGGCTAATTCGGTATTTTGTGGTTTAGTGGTTTTTTCTTCAACAGGGGTTTGGTCTGTAGTTTTTTTATCTGGAGTTGCAGAAGTATCACCATCTGTAGATGGAGGTGGGGTAGCGGGAGCTGTAGTATTCTTATCGCTAGGCATAATTTATACTTTCTATAGCTAAATGTTAACATAAGCTCTAAAAATTCGCAAGGTCTTTTCTCTTTACTTTTTCAGATAAAAGAGTTATAATATGAGAAGTCATTAATTTTTAATTAAAATAGGAAGAAGATGCCGATTATTAAATCTGCCAAGAAGGCTGCTCGACAAGCAACAAAACGCACTGAGCATAATGTAGAAATTAAAAAAACAATCAAGGCCGCTTTGAAGGCTTTTAAAACCAACCCTACTTCAGAGAATCTCGCAAAGGCACAATCAGAATATGACAAAGCTGTGAAAAAAGATTTAATGAAGAAGAATACAGCGGCAAGACGCAAGGCTAAACTTTATGAAATGGCTAAGGCTGCAGGGGTAAAGTTAACTAAGAAGACTGCTAAGACCCCAGCGAAAACTACTGCAAAAAAGGTTCCGGCAAAAACTGAGACTAAGACTACAGCGAAGAAAGCCGTAACAAAAAAGACTCAACCAAAAGCCAAGGCGACAGCGAAGTAGACTTAATTTCTAGATCAAGTTTGGAAAGCTCTTTAAGAGCTTTCTTTTCTTTAATTCCCTGTTTTTGGCGGAAGTCTTTTAAAGCTTGAGAAACTAATAGACCAACAAATAAATTAGGATCTTCGTTAGGCTTAATAGTTTCTAACATCTCAAGGGATTTTTTACCATTAGTTTTAGCAACCCGATAAATGTTAAAAACTAGATTTTGGTTGGGATTTTTTGGCAAAACAAATTCTTTAAATTCAATTTTATCTTTTAAAGCTTTATAAATTAGTAGACGTTTATCGATTGATAATTCAAAAAGAACAACTCTATGGGGAGTATCTAGAAAATCTGGGAGTTTTTCTATGACGGCTTTATTGCTAAATAAATCACGAATTAGGATTGAGCGACTGGTAGAAAAGAGTGAGTTACCGAGAAAAATGTTAGGTAAGGCGTTTGGTGTTAAATCTGGACCATCAATAATTTCATAATCTCGACCTAAAAAATTTTCAATTTCTTTTTTAGCACGGACTCGATCTTCACCGTAAAAAACTTTAATCATGATGCTCCTTTTGGCAATGAGGACAGATATGAGTGCCACGACCGGCTACTTTAATTTTAATAATTTTTTCACTGCATTTCAAACAAGGTTTTCCCTCTCGACGAAAGACTTGAGCAAACTTTTCAAGATAATCACCTTTAGTGCCGTCGGCCTTAACGTAAGTTGCCATGGTCGAACCACCAGAATCAATCGATTTTTGCATCACGTAACGAGCGGATTCTAGTAGTTTTTGAGTTTCTTTTTTAGAAATAGTGCCGGTTTTTCGACGAGGATGAATGCCAGACATAAAAAGCGCTTCATCAGCGTAGATGTTGCCAAGCCCGCAGATGATAGTTTGATCTAAAATAGTTGCTTTGATAGACGAATTAGGATGTTTTTGGAATTTTTGATACAGTTCAACCTCTGTCATTTGCCATGGTTCTTTGGCAAGTTTTTTAATGAAAGCGTCATTTTCAACTTCAGAAGTTTTGATGATTTTAATAAAACCAAATTTACGTTGATCATTAAAATAAAGGGTACCGTTTTCTAATTCTAAAATGACGCGAGTTTGTTGATTCGGTAATTTGGCGGTAAAATTTTCACTAGGATGACCAGCAGCATAGCGTTCTTTACCATCATAGATGAGTTGCCCGGTCATACGAAGATGAATCATGAGAGAATACCCGTTACTAAGGTCTAGAATAAGAGCCTTACCAAAACGACGGAGACTAGTAATAGTTTGACCTTCGGCAGAGGTTGGTTGGCCTAGAAATGACTTTTCACAAGATACAGTAATTTTGATAATTTTTTGACGCGAAATAAACTTTTTTAAACCACGTCTAACGGTTTCAACTTCTGGTAGTTCAGGCATTTTTTTCTCCTAAGTAATCTTTAGAAAAGCTTGCTATCATTTCGCTAAGTAGTTTATCTAGCCCTTTTTTAGTATAAAAAATATAATGATGATTTTTAATGGATTGGCCGAGCTGATTGCTGGTTAAAATTCTTTCAACATCAATGATATCGTCTGGGGTAATTTCAATGGCACTAATCTTATTGGCGAGTTTAGCTAAATCTTTAGCGTCGGTTTGATTCTTTAAATTTAAGCAGTGATGAAAGTTTAAATCATAAAGCCAAAAATCGTGATGTTTAATTTTACGCTTCTCTTCCCTATTTAAATTTTCTCCGATGGGTGAATGTTTAATATGACGATAAAAATCATAGTTAAAATACCCGTCCGTGTAAAGATGAAATAGATAACCTAAACAAATAGGATCTTTCTCATCTACTTCTTTTTGATATTTTGCATAAAAGTTTAAGGAGCTTTTTTGGTCGTAGGCGTAATGGGTATCTTCGTGAGGTTTTTCAACTTTTACTCTGTTAATGTAACCGTTATTAATATCTGGAAGTAAACAACCTAATAAAAATTCTTTCCGTTTAATACCGGAAAAATGTAGTTTTTTTGTAAGCTGATTGCCAGCTTCTAAGTGAATATTCCAACTCGGCATGATAACCTCTTAATTTTACCATATTTCCTCAAGATTTTAAAAAAACGCTATATTTAGTGTTAAAAAAGTATTGACAAACGCTATATGTGGGGTTTATAATCTTAACCATAACGGTAATACTAAAAATAACAAAGGAAAACCATGAAGAAAATAATCTATAGGAATCCGAACGACGCAGAAAATTTCGAGATGAAAAGGTTCTTAAAATCGCTTGAAAAATATGCAAAGGTTTCGGAAAAAGAAGCAAAGGAAGCTTTGGCAGAATACGACCAATATGAGACGATGCATGTTTCGTGTTTAGTTGAGGTTGGGATGAAGTTGATTGGCGAAAAAGCTGGAGATGAGGCGATGAAAGAGTATTTTGATGAGCATGCGGAGTATTTTGATGAAGGTAAATTCGAGAGATTGCGCCGAATCACGGGTTATCTCGTCGGAACTTTAGACCGCTGGAATGATGCGAAAAAAGCAGAAGAAAAAGCTCGCGTAAAGCATTGTGTTAATTCTTCAATTGATGATGCAGCAAGATTGGTGGCGCTTGAAACTCAAGCGATGGAACATAATATCGCCTACGCGCGCTAATTTTCCAAAAGTTTACAGATAAGGGCTACTAGTAGTCCTTTTTCTTTGGGATTTGATTCAGCAATCAGAAGAGCAAGGGCGGTTAAGGCGCGGTCAGAAATTTTCGTTTCGCCATTTTTAGTTAAATGATAATCATTCATGGTCAAGAAAACGACAAATAGTAGGGCGCCGATACGTTTATTGCCATCGTAGAAAGGGTGGTCTTTAATAATTAGATAAAGCAAATTGGCAGCTTTTTCGGAAATTGAAGGATAAACGTCTTTACCATCGAAGGTTTGAGTGATAGCGCCAAGTGTCGATTCAAAGGCTTCGCCACGAAGCTTACCAAAGAGTTCATCACCTTTAATTTCACGTTTTAATTCGGCAATAATTTGAAGGCCGTCAGTTTTAGTAATAATTTTTGTCGCTTTCTTCCCTTTCGAAAAAGAAATGTGGCCCTCATCATATTCTTTTAAGGCTTTAAAACTTGGACTATATTTAGTGATAACTTCTAAAATACCGCCTGCTTCATCTGCTGAAAGGTCGGAAGCGGCAACTAAGCGTTTAACGATGCCAAGAGCACCTTCGATTTCGTGGAGTTTTTTAGAGTCGAGTTCTTTTAATCTATGTTCATTAATGGCGACACCATCAACGACATAATGATGAAGAACTTTCGTGGCCCAAATACGGAAAGCGGTAGCTTTTTTTGAATTAATGCGATAGCCGACGGAGATGATGGTATCAAGATTATAAGTATTGACTTCACGAACAACATCTCGCACGCCCTCACGACGAACTATTCGATTTTTTCGAATAGTTCGATTTTTGTCTAGCTCGCCTTCTTTATAGATGTTGTTAATGTGGTAATTAATAGTTGGAAGACCAGTATCAAAAAGCTCGGCTATTTGAGCCTGGGTTGCCCAAATCGTTTCCTGCTCTCTATCGACGTTAAAAACAACTTCCCCTCTTGCTATTTTATAAATCTCCAGGTCTTTACCCATATCTTTATCTTAGCATAATGTATATAAAAAATGTTCAAATTAGAGTTCGCCCCAGTTTTTGCCAATAGTAATTTCAACGACGAGTTTAACTTTTAATTCAGGGGCGATAGTTTCCATAATGTCCCTTAGGGTTTTAGATACTAAGGAAGCTTTAGCTTCGTCACATTCGACAATTAAAGAATCGTGAACCTGCATAATGAGCTGAGCGCCTTCCGGGAGGGCTTCGTCGACCTTAATCATGGCACGCTTCATAAGGTCAGCTTCAGTTCCTTGGATTGGCATGTTTGCGGCGGCACGTTCAGCAGCTTGACGAATGAGAAAATTCGAGGACTTGACGTCTGGAGTAGGGCGACGACGACCATAGAAAGTCTCAACATAGCCTTTCTCGCGAGCTTGTTTAAGAATACTGTCGAGATAGTTTTTAATAGGAGCACGAAGCGTAAAATAATTATCAATAAATTTTTTAGCTTCATTAAATGGCATTTTAGCGGCCTCAGATAGACCATTAATACTCATGCCATAAAGAATGCCAAAGTTAATGACTTTAGCTGCACGACGTTGCGCTTTTGTAACCTTTTCAAACGGAACTTTAAAGGCTTCAGAAGCGGTTTTAGTATGGATATCGATACCGGCGTTAAAATCGTGGAGTAAGTTTTGATCATCGGCAAGGACGGCAGCAAGACGAAGCTCGAACTGAGAATAATCGGCAGAAACTAAAACTTTTCCTTTTGGAGCGATGAAGCCGGTACGAATACGCTTCCCTTCCTCAGTCCGGACGGGGATATTTTGGAGATTAGGATTCTGGGAGGAAAGCCGACCAGTTGCGGTAACATTTTGAGTAAAAGTCGTATGGATACGATTATGCTCATCTGCGAGATCTGGCATCGGGATAATATAAGTTGAGAGAAGTTTCGCGGCTTCGCGATATTCCGTAATCTTCGGGATGATTGGGTGAAGAGCCTTAAGTTTTTCTAGCTCCTTGGCGCCAGTTGAGTAGCCGCGTGTAGTCTTTTTAATGCCTTTAGTAGGTAGTTGTAATTTAGTGAAAAGAACTTCTGAAAGTTGGAGAGGCGAGTTAAGATTAAATTCTACGCCGGCGATGGCCCATATTTCTTGTTCTAATTTTTTAACCTCAGCGGTAAATTTTTGGTTTAAAGTTTCAAAATATGAACGGTCAATTAGCATACCTTCATTTTCCATTTTGTAGAGAACAGGGATAAGAGGGAGGTCAAGATTTGTTAAAACGTCGAGGAGTTTAGGATAATTATTGAGTTCAGAGATTTGTTTTTGGTATTCTTCTTCAGGAACGGATAAGGTTGGGTGTTCACGTGAGAGTGGGTCTAATAAGAATGCGGCTTGGCCTAAATCCCAGAAAGGTTTGCCGTCTAAGATTTCTTTTGCGATGGTTTCGTTTCGGTGCATTAAGGATTTGATGTTGAAATCGATGACCATATCAGGCGAATCTAAAATAGCACTCTTTCGGGACGGGTCGCTCGCGAAAGACAAAGAACTGACGATTTCTCGGGGCGCGTCCGGCCGGCCCGTCGACCGGAGGTCGTCCGCGTCCCAAAGGGAGGTCGCCACGGGCGACCGGCGCTCGTCCTCGCGCCGCCGCGCTCTGGATCCCCTCGAAATCGTAGTTTCTTTG
>JAZLES010000006.1:0-20687 GCA_045615385.1 Candidatus Nanosyncoccus sp.
TTGAGGAGCTCAGTTGTCTTCCTAAGACCGCTTGGCCTCCGACTTATTTACGGTGTAGCTTTCCCAACCGAGGAGGAACTAGACGCCTATATTAAGCAACAGGAAGAAGCCAAAAAACGCGACCATCGCAAACTCGGCAAAGAACTTGATTTATTCTGTTTTTCCGATTTGGTTGGCGCTGGTTTACCTCTCTTTACTCCACGTGGGACTGAACTTCGTGAACTAATGGCGAATTATTCACTTAGCCTACGGGGTAGGGAAGGCTTTAAGAAAGTTTGGACTCCGCATATTACTAAAACTGACCTCTATAAGACTTCTGGCCACTATGCGAAGTTTGGCGATGAATTATTTATGGTTCATTCTCAGGTTAGCGGCGAAGATTTCGCCATGAAACCGATGAACTGCCCACATCATGCCCAAATATTTGCTTCGCGTCCGCGCACTTATCGTGATATGCCGGTCCGCTACATGGAAGCAACGACTGATTATCGTGACGAAAAGACCGGTGAGCTCGGTGGACTTTCCCGTGTTCGTTCCTTAACCCAGGACGACTCTCATGTTTTCTGTCGTAATGACCAAATTAAAGACGAGGTAAAGCGCCTAGTTGGGATTGTTAAAGAACTATACGAAACGATGGGCATGCAAAAACTTCGTGCACGTCTCTCTTATCGTTCCGATGAAGATAAATATCTTGGCGATAAGAAGCTCTGGAACATGGCTCAGAAGCAAATTAAACAAGCCGCAATTGATAATGGTCTTGATTACTTTGAACAAGAAGGCGAAGCTGCTTTCTACGGTCCGAAGATCGATTTCATGGCCGAAGATGCGATTGGCAGGGAACACCAACTTGCCACTATCCAGTTAGACTTTGTCCAACCTGAACGCTTTGGTCTAGAATTTACTAACAGTAAGGGTGAAAAAGAACAACCAGTCATGATTCATCATGCTACCCTAGGTTCAATTGAACGCTTCCTTTCAGTCTTTATCGAACATACTGGCGGTTGGTTCCCATTTTGGTGTGCTCCTGAGCAAGTCCGTATTGTCACTGTCAATGATCGGGTTGCCAGCTATGTTAGTAAAATTACTGCACTTCTTGATGGAATTGTCTTAGATAAACCTTTGAAATATAATGAACTGCGTTATACTGTCGATGAATCTGCTGACTCCCTTAGTAAAAAAATCAAACGTGCTACCGAAATGAAAATTCCAGTCCTTCTCATTGTTGGTCCAAAAGACGTTGAAGCAGAAGTCGTCTCCATCCGTCTGCGTGATAAAGAAGAAAAAATCAAACTTTCCAAACTCGCAGATTATCTAAAAAAGTTGTAACATGTTGAGGAATCAAAATAATACTTCTCGGGACGCTTCGGAGGTTACGACCGAGAACGCGAGGAGCGCGAGCCCCGTAACGACGGGCGCGAGCGACTCCGGTCCCGAGGAGTATTTTTTGATTCCCACAATAGTTATTTTAGGTCCTACAGGCTCGGGAAAAACTGGCGTTTCTATTAAAATCGCAAAAAAAATCGGTGGCGAAATTATTTCAGCTGACTCTAGGGCTATTTATAAAGGTATGGATATTGGCACTGCCAAACCAACTAAAGAAGAGATGAATGGAGTTCCTCATTACGGCATAGACTTAGTAAACCCCGACGAAAGATTTACAGTTGCCGACTGGAAAAAATACGCCGAAACTAAAATTAAAGAAATTAGAGCGCGCAACAAAATTCCGATTATTGTTGGTGGCACCGGACTTTATATTGACGCACTCATTTATGATTATAAATTTAAAGGTCCAACTGGTGAGAAAATTGGTGACTTTGAACAAAAATCTTGTTCGGACCGTCAAAAAATTAAAGGAAATTATCTCATCATAGGCGTTAAATGTGATCAAAAAGTTCTCAGAGAAAGATTAAAATTACGCATCAATCAAATGTTTTCTAAGGAGCTCTATGATGAAACTATTTCCTTAGCTAAAAAGTATAGCTGGGATACTCAAGCCATGAAGAGCGACATCTACGAGTATGCCTATAAGTATTTAAAAGGGGAATTAACCCTAGAAGAAGCTAAGGAAAAATGTTTTTACGAAGATTGGCACCTTGCTAAGCGCCAGATGACTTGGTTTAAGCGTAACCAGGAAATTATTTGGCTCGACCTTGTAAAAATTTATCCGTTTGTGATAAAATATATACAAGATGAGTAAAGAAAATAATACTCCGACCGAAAAGTTATTTGGTTCCAAAACTCGAGCGAAACTCCTCAAGTTATTCTTTGAAAATCCGGAAAAATCTTTTTATGTTCGTGAAATGACAAGAGTAATTGATGAACAGATTAACTCTGTTCGACGTGAGCTCTTGAATCTTGAAAGTATCGGGATTATTAAAAATGAAACTTTTGACAATAAAGTTTATTATTCAGCTAACAGCAAACATCCTTTCTGTCGTCCTATGACTGAAATTTTTTCTAAAAAAATTGATACAACGCGCGAAAAGGATATTAAGGAAACTACTTGGGAAGAATATTGTCGTCCAGTTAAAAACTACTTAAAGGGCCTCATTGTCACTAATCGCCTTCCAGGTCAGGATGGTGTCGATCTTCTCATCATTGGCAATGATAAAACGAAGAAATTAACTCGTTGGGCTGAAGTAATTGAGAAGAAACAGGGAAAACCCATTAACTATGTTATTATGTCTAGCGATGATTTTACCTATCGAAAAAGCGTTCACGATCGTTTCGTGCTCGATGTTCTAGAGATGGAAATTACGGAAATCATTGATCCTGAAAAAATTATAAGGTAATAGGAGGAAATATGTTCGAAATCGAAAGTAAAAATCAAGACGAAATTACGATTATTACCAAAAATACGACCATTAAATTCAATGTTAGCGATGCAGTCATTAATGCTGGCCTTGCCGTCGGGAAAATTACTGGCCCAGGTGAATTCGAAATCGGTGATGTTACTATCCGAGGTGTTGCTACTGAATCTGGTAAAACCATCTACAATGTCGAAATTGGCGGTGTTCATATCGGTATTGTTGGCGGAATTGAAGAAAACCTTGACGATATCGTCGCTGACATTCTCTGCACTTCCTCTATTCGAGCCATTCGTGAAATCGAACCAAAATTAGTTGTATCTATGGGTAATGTGGATGCCATGGTGGCTGAGCTGAAACTTACCGCTAGGACCGAGAAAAAACTTAAAATTAAAAATCTCGAATCTTTGCCGGCCACTAAAGAAGTAGTGGTGTTAAATTAAGATGAATTTAATTATAGTTTTAGTCATTGTCGTCGGCTCAGTGATTTTACACGAGCTTGCGCACGGAATTGTCGCCTATTGGCTAGGGGATTCTACCGCCAAAGAAGCCGGCAGACTTTCCTTTAATCCCCTTAAGCATATTGATCCCTATATGTCTATTCTTGTTCCGGTTATTTTATATTTATTGAATGCTCCAGTTTTTGGTGGAGCTAAACCTGTTCCAATTAATAGCCATAATCTAAAGTGGAAAGAATGGGGAATGGCCTTAGTTGCTCTAGCTGGACCTTTAACGAATTTTCTTTTAGCCTTTTTATCATTTTTAATTGGGCATTTTACCGGCTGGCTTTATGGAGCTGGTGGCGAAACAGTGAGCTTCATTTTTTCCGAGCTAGTCTTCATCAATCTCGGTTTCATGATCTTTAACCTCATTCCTATTCCGCCTTTAGATGGCTCTCGTGTTCTTTATGCTATTGCCCCTGATGGGTTTAGGAATATCCTTGTTAATATGGAACGTTACGGTTTTATTGTTGTCTATATGCTCATCTTCCTCTTCGGTGAAGTCTTTTCTCATATCATGCTAAATTGTATGAATGGTATCTTAAATTTCTTCTACTGGATAGTATAGTTGTGCTATAATTAAAGTAGCCCTATCGGCAGCATGATTTTCCTGAATAATCATGTCTTAGGGATTTCGTGGCTCATATCCGTGGATATGTCGCATAAGATTTTACCCACCTTGTATATATTACGGGGAAAACAGGCCGATAGGGCCCTAAAAAAGGTGGGCATGAAACAAAGAATTCGCGTAGTTGGCATTATTAGAAACGAAGAGGGGATTCTAATTTTGAAACGCAGTTGGAGTCGTGCCGAGGCCCCAGTTTTTTGGGAACTTCCAACTGGTAAAATTAAATTTGGTGAACAGCCTGAAGAGGCCATGGCTCGCTCTCTTGGCGAATATATCGGCCTTACCGCTTCTTCGATTCAATTAAAAGACGTTATTACTTTCCTCGCCCCAGAAGGTTCAAGCCAACTCAGCAATCTCTATATCATTTATGAAATTGGCATTACCGGAGAAGTTAGACCAGTTCCGAAAGAACGTTATACGGCCTATAAATTTGTTAAAGACTTCACTACTTCTAATACTCGGTTAAATGAAACCAGTATTGCTGTTCTCGAGATCGAAGAAGAAAAGGTCGCATCTAACCGTATTTCTCCTCGTGCTGCCGCTAACTCAATCACAATTAATATCGACGGCGCCTCGAGAGGTAATCCTGGACCTTCCGGTATCGGTTATTGTATCTTTGATAGTGAAGGACGCATTATTGAACGAGGTGGTGAATTTATTGGTTTTGCCTCTTCCCGGATGGCCGAATATTATGCCATGCGAAAGGGAATTGAACGTGCCATCGAGCTCGGTTATAAATCTGTTAGATTTATGTCTGATAGTTTAATGGTCGTTAATCAATTAAACGGCATTTTCCACGTTAAGAACCGAGATATTATGCCAGTTTACGAAGATATCGAAAAAAGTCTTGAACAATTCGAAGCCGTTTCCTTTACTCATATTCCTCGTTCAAAAAATAGTGTTGCTGACTCTGAGGCCAACCTGGCTATAGATAAAATTATGAAAAAATGATATAATTAGTCTAGTTCATCTGTTTCTACGGGTGGACCCAACGAGCCAGAAAGACAATCGCTTTTTTAAAGAGGAAAGTCCGGGCAACATAGAGCAAGGTAATCGCTAACAGCGACCGTCCGTAAGGATAGGGAAAGTACCACAGAAACTAATACCGCCAGTTTTGGTAAGGGTGAAAAGAGTGAGGTAAGAGCTCACAGCGATTTGTAGCGATACGAACCGGAGGCAAACCCTACCTGTTGCAAGGAGTGCTAATTCACCTCTGCTCGAGGATGCACGTTTACCGCTAGAGCGTTATAGCAATGTGACGCCAAGATAGATGATTGTCGGCTATATATATTATATATAGTTACAGAACCCGGCTTAATGACGGCTCATATCAAAAAACCACCTCCAAATGGTGGTTTTTTGATATTCTAAAGATAAATTATTTACTCTTCTTTTCAGCTCTAGCTTTCGGCGATTCAATTAGACCTTTTTTCTTCAAAGTCCTTAGCGCCGAAGCCGAAACATTACATTTAATCTTTTGGCCATTTATCACCAGCGTTCGCTTAGAGACATTTGGTTTAAAAACCTTACGGGTATGTCTCTGCGAGAAGGAAACATTATGACCATACATTTTACCTTTACCAGTAATCTCACAAATCGCCATTTTATTTCTCCTTCACCGTATTTACAATTGCCTTAAATGCCTCTGGATTATTTACCGCAAGATCAGCAAGCACTTTACGATCAAGATTAATCTTCTTAGCTTTCATTCCCGCAATTAACTGCGAGTAGGAAAGACCTAACTCTCTTGAAGCGTTATTGATGCGCGTAATCCAAAGCGCCCGAAAATCACGTTTTCGATTTCGGCGATCTCGGTAGCTATAAGATAAAGCTTTAACTACGCCCTGTTTACCCAACCGAAAACTGCGACGGCGGTAATGTTGCATCCCGCTAGTCTTTTCCAACAACTTCTTATGCTTCGCGTGTGCCGCGACACCTCTTTTAACTCTCATTTTAAACTCCTAAAGCCTTCTTAACGTTTTTACCGATTTTGCCATCAATAGCCGCAGTAGTTTTCATATTGCGCTTCCTGGCTTTAGATTTTTTAGCGAGAATATGATTCCCGAATGCCCGCTCCCGAACTAATTTACCCGAACCAGTAATCTTAATCCTTTTTGCGGTACCTTTATGCGTCTTTAACTTTGGCATAATATCTTTCCTTTATTTATAGTTAATATTACCGTATGACATGAGCCATACAAAGTGCTACTAGAAGACCGTGAAAGTAGGAAAATACTTCTTCCGAATCTACTCTAGTTATTTTTTGCGGACCTGCGTTGACAGATTCCGACCGTTGAGTTGCGATTTGCCTTCCATGATTACATCGTCGCCGAGTAGACCCACAACCTTATCTAAAAGTTGAGTTCCAATCTCTTTATGTGCCATTTCACGACCTTTAAAAACAATCATGATTTTCACGCGATCACCGTCATCAAGGAATTCTCGCATCTTTCGGATTTTAATGTTCAAGTCGTTATCAGAGATTTTAAGTCCAATCTTCATCTGTTTCAGCTCAGATTGTTTTTCCCGAGCTTTCTTCCGATTCTTGGCCTCCTCTTTCATCTTTTGGTACTGAAACTTACCCCAATCGATGATTTTTACGACTGGCGGATTGGCATTAGCAGCAATCTCTACTAAATCCACTCCCTGTTCATTCGCAAGAAGTTGAGCTTCACGACTAGACATAATGCCCAGCTGCTCGCCACTCGAACCTATAACGCGGACCTTATCATAACGAATCTCTCCGTTAAGCCTTGTCCGTGAATTGTTTTTTATAGTAGTCCTTTCTTCTCTTGAATTAACCTAGAAACATTATACCAAACTTTATTAGGGAATGCAAGAGGAAATTCTATGGAAAAGAGCGCTTATTCTAGCGCTCCTATGGGTTAGTAGTAACAGTAATAGAATTATTTTGAGTGGCATCGTTTTGCCAGGTTTCATCAAAGGAATTTGCTAAAATAACGGCAACCATTATAATAATTGCTATCAGCAATATAATAATGGCCCTCTCCAGCCACCCAATCTCTAATCCTAGTTTTTCTGCTATACGTGACAAAGTGCTCACCCCCTTTACTATATTATACCACAAAAACATAAAAAGTAAAAAATTACCGTTTGCGGTAAGTGAGAGCCTCAGCTAAATGATTTTGTTTTATCATGTCGGAATCATCCAGATCCGCAATGGTCTGGGCAACTTTGATAGTTTTAAAATAGGATCTTGCTGAAAGATTTAATTTTTCCGAAGCACTATTAAGTAATTGTTCAGCCGCCGATTCGAGCTTTAATTTTTGAGAAACCGCAAAAGAAGAAAGGGAACTATTATAAACCCCATCTTGCCCATAACGTGCCTTTTGGCGCTTAATTGCCTCTGTTATAGTATTTTTTACAACATTGTGTTCACTAGTTTTAGCCGTAATTGGCATCCTTAGTTCTTCGTTTTTAACTTTTTCCACTACAATATTCATATCAATTCGATCAAATAATGGTCCTGATAATTTCTTCTGGTAGTTTTGAATTTGTGTTTCTGTACATTTACATTCGTGTGTCGGATCCCCTAAATATCCGCAAGGGCAGGGATTCATCGTTGCTACCAGCATAAAATCGGCTGGATAAGTCGTTTTTCGGTTCGCTCGTGAGATTGAAATCTCCTTATCCTCTAAAGGTTGACGAAGCGCCTCTAAAACCGAGCGGGGAAATTCTGGAATCTCATCTAAAAAGAGAATGCCTTTATGCGCTAAAGAGATTTCACCCGGAGTTGCAGTCGCTCCACCACCGATAATTGAAGTCGCACTAGCACTATGGTGTGGGTTCCGAAACGGTCTTTTTGTAATTATTTCGTCAGTTGAGAGCCCGGCAATTGAGTAAATTTTTGTAATTTCGACCATCTCATCAGAGGTTAATCTTGGCAATAAATTTGCTGCTGCTTTAGCCAGTAAAGTCTTACCAGCTCCTGGTGGCCCTGAAATTAAGATATTATGGTGTCCAGCAATTGCGATTTCCATTGCTCTTTTTGCTATTTTTTGCCCCCGAATATGATCCAAAATCACTCCATTAATTTCGGGTTCTATCTTCTTGAAATTTTCATCATCCTCCACTGCAGTAGCTAGTGTAATTTGATTTTTTAAAGCAAGATAGAGATTTTGGAGTGTATCTACACCGTAAATTGTAATTCCGGAAACCAAAGACGCCTGCGAAAGGTTCTTAATTGGCACATAAATTTCGTTATAACCAGATATTTTTGCCGTCTCCACGATATTTATAATGCCTTTTAAAGGCTTTATTTCGCCGTTTAAGGACAGTTCGCCCACAAATGCCTTATCCTTTGTGTCATTTTTAATTAATTGCCCTGAAAGCGTCAGGACCGCTAAAGCAATGGGCAAATCTAAATACGCCCCGTCCTTCAAAAGTTCTGCCGGTGCTAGATTTATCGTCACCTTTTTATCCGGAAAACTAAAACCAGAATTTACGATTGCACTTCGCACTCGTTCTTTTGCTTCGTTGATTGTTTTGTTTGCCATACCGACAATATTAAAAGCTGGTAGCCCACGATTCATATCGCCTTCGACTTCAACCAGCTTTCCTTTGAAGCCGTCCGGCACCATTGCATGTATTTTACTTATCATAAGAACCTAACTAGCATGGTTGCTAGAATAATTCAACCTACGCATTCCGCCTACGCCAAAATCTAGATTTTTATTCAAAATTTACTTGTGGAAAACTCGCCGAAAAAAATATAAAAATTGTTCAAAAAAACTATTGACATTAGCATTTTTTCGCGATATTATAGAGGTAGCTTTTGAATAAAAAAATTATTCAGAAGGTCAAAACAAAAATTTAGCCAAAATAACTCCACACTCTACAAAAGAAGACCGGTTTTCCTCGCAGTTACCGGTCTTCTTCTATGCTATCAACAAAAAAAGAATCGGAATTTGTTTCCAATTCGTTTTTTAAGTCCTAATATTATGGTGGAGCTGCCGGATACTGCCTCCGGGTCCAAACTACCACATGGATACCAATCTACGCACATAGTTTTCTGTTTCATTTCGGCTTAAATTATTAGCTGCAGAAAACGAAACTAACAAACGCCATGGCAAATTTTCATGTTATTTCACGCCAACTAAACAACCATATTCCCGTTATATGATAATTCCGACCCTACGGAACCTCAGATCGAAACCAGCCTACTAATAATTAGGCATAAGCCGGCATGTAAGCAACATGCGCGGTTTTCGTGTTTTTAGCACTTATTTAATACTTACGGTATTCAATCGGTGCGCCTGATATCTGTTAATAATCTGTCTAAGCTTTTTCAGCCCCAACTGTTGTTAATTTTACCATAACTGATTAAAAAATACAACAACTCGCCCAGCTTTATACATAATTTTTCTTCGCGCTTCACATTCGCGCTAGGAAAAACTTCATCGATTCCGCAACGAAAAAAATCAATTTACCTTCGACCTGAATTTTTTCCTGGAAATCTCCAGTTTTTCACGGGCTCGTTCAATGCTTAGAAAAATTTAAATATAAAGCCAAAATAAGCACATTATTTATGATAATCGTTGTAAATATTACAACAAAATGAACAATAAATTAGAACAGGGAATAATTGGGAGCATGATTGTAAAAACTACAACGGTAAAAATGAACAAATATATTGATTTTTTATACTTTTTATGCTAATATGTAACTAGTCGAGATGACTAAAATAAAAACTAAAAATAAAGGCAAATTAAAAATATGAATTCTGTAAAAACGTAAATTTTGGCGGGCGAAAAGGTAATTTCTAGCCATAAATTACAACCAGGAATTACCTAGAGCTCCACTAAAAGATCCGTCTTTAAGCGTTGAGCGCATTAGTAAATCTTTCGTTGGTACCTTCTTAACATATAAACAAGAGCGAAAGAAAACACTAATAAGGATCGATGCTTCACCTAGTGTGAAGCGGTCAAAAAGGGAATAGCGGATCAGGGTTACGGTCAATAGTTAGATTATTTAGTGCCGGATAACCCCCGCTTCCCTCCAAAAAATACTTGGGGGATTGAACTAGATATGTTACAATGTGGTTATGAAGCATAACCGTGTTATCTATCTCATAAGCAGCATAGGACTCGCAGCCTTAATTCTTATGATTAATCTTACTTCTCCGACGGAAATTGGCCCGCTCGGAGTTTTGTTATTTTTTACAACATTATACATTGTCTGTTTCGGCATTATGACCTTACTGCTTCAGGCCTTTTTTTATTTTGCCTTTAAAAGGGAAAAACTAAATAATAAGGACTACCTTTATTCTGCGATTATTGCTTTTGGTCCAATCATGCTCCTTATGGCTCGCTCATTTGGAGCAATTAGCCTCTGGACGGTCGGTCTAATTGCGCTTTTCCTGTTTTTAGCAGAATTTTTAGTCTACAAAAAAATCTAAATGTGGTAAAATAAGCATATGGATAATGGTCAACCTGTCAATAACCAGAGTCAAGGCCCTACATTTTTCACGGCTGGCGTTGGTGACGTTCCCGAAAAAACCAACCCAGACATTAAAGGAAGCCTTAACACTGAAGTTTATTCCTCTGATCATGATGCTCAAAGAGTTGGTAATGTTGCCATCTCTTCATCAGAAACTGAAGCAACTACTCCTTCAGTAGAGCGGATTAACATCATTACGAGTCCCTACGAAGGTCTTAAATCAAATTCTCCAGAAGAAATCGTCAATCTTGCTATGCCACCAGGTATGGAAGAAGAGATTCTTAAAAATGTAGACGCAGAACCATCTCCTAAGTTTAACAAATCCGCTATTAAGACTGACGAACAGCTTAGTAAATCTGGTATTAAAGAAGTTGACGACATACTCATGAAGTTCAGACAAGATAGCAATCCGGCGGATTTTTATGATGCCATTCGTGATATGATGGAAACTAATCTAGAAAATTCATATAATCGAAAGTTGGCCGCATGAAAAACCTACCTGTTTTAGTAAATTTTACAACAATCATTCAAAGAGGGGAATCAAAATGATTGAATCTTGGGTGGTGATTCTAATTATGGTAGTAGCATTCATCCTTTTGATTGCAATCGTTTTTGGCGCTAGAATTTCGAAACTCAGGAAAGCTAAAAAATACGAACGCGGGCTTAAGATGGTTCCACTTCTTATCCATCTACCTCCTTCTACTGATGATATCGAAGCTGGTGGCAGAGATAAACGTGACATTACAAGTGAAGCCGTCTCTAAGGCCCAAGTAATGTACTCAATTCTTGCCTCTACTATTACAAAAGGTTTTAAAACTAAACTTTACGGTCAGAGACACTTCTCCTTCGAAATTATTGCTCAAGATGGCCTCATTCACTATTACGCTATTGTCCCAGCTGTTCTAACAGAGACGGTCAAACAAGCTCTCCAGTCCTCTTATCCTACTGCAAGAATAGAAGAAAAACGTGAAGAAAATATCTTCAAGGGTGGTGGAGGGGTTAACGCTGTGGCTGGAGCCGAACTTACTCTCAGTAAAGACTACTATTTACCAATTGCAACTTATGAAGACACTAAGCGTGATGCCCAAACCGCAATCTTGAATGCGTTATCTAGTGTGAACAAAGATGAAGGTGCTGCTGTACAAATTCTTTTCCGTCCTGCACAAAAAAATTGGTCCTCCGCCGGCAAAGAATACATGGAAAATGTCCAAAAAGGTAAAAAAGTCACAACCGGTGGCGCACTTTTCGGGCAACTTGCGATAGATATTATTAGGGCGCCTTTTGAACCACCCGCCGAACGTGAAGAGAAGAAAACTGAGGTTATCACTAATGTCAAACAAGATGAAATGACCGCAATTACTAATAAGATGCGTTTTCCAGCTTTTGAAACCCTAATTAGAGTGATAGCTAGTTCTGATAATCACGCTCGTTCTGAAGCGATTATGGGTGGCATTGTTTCATCCTTTTCGCAGTTCAATTCACCCGAACTTAATGGATTTAAGGTGAATACCTTCAAAGATCCTAGAAAATTCATTGTTGATTATACTTTCCGCTTTTTCCCCTTAAAAACGAAATCTAATATTCTAAATAGTATGGAATTAGCCTCAATTTTCCATCTTCCTGAACAAAATGCCATCCCGAATTCCCAAGTTGAACGTCAACTTACTAAGCAGGTCGATGGTCCGGCCAAACTTGCTACCGAAGGGATCTTACTCGGCACCAATGAATTTAGGGGTGTTAAAAAGGCCATCTATCTTGATGATGATAACCGTCGTCGTCACATGTACGTCATCGGGCAAACTGGTATGGGTAAATCTGTCTTTCTTGAGAATATTGCCTTTCAAGACATGTGTGATGGGCGTGGCTTTGCCTTTATTGATCCGCACGGCGATGCTGTTGAAGCGCTTCTTGAACGCGTCCCAGAGGAACGTATCGACGATATTATTTATTTTGACCCATCTGACATTGAGCATCCAGTCGGTATGAATATGTTTGAATATACCAATGAAGACCAAAAAGATTTCATCGTTCAAGAGGGAATTAGTATGCTTCAGTCTCTCTTTGACCCCCAAAACCAAGGTTTCTTCGGTCCCCGTGGTCAGCACATGTTTAGAAATGCCGCCCTTCTCCTCATGTCCGATCCCGCAGGTGCGACCTTTATTGATATTCCGCAATGTTTCACTGATCCAGAATTTGTAAAGTCCAAACTTAAATACGTTACAGATAAGGCCGTCTATGATTACTGGACCAAAGAGTTCCCGGCTTCGCAAAAATCTAACGATGCCGGCGAAGTTATTACTTGGTTCTCTAGTAAATGGGGTCCATTTATCGCTAATACCATTATGCGTAATACCTTAGGACAGGTAAAATCTGGTTTCAATATTCGTGAAATTATGGACAATAAGAAGATTTTCCTAGTCAATCTTTCTAAAGGTAAACTCGGCGATATCAACTCTAATCTTCTCGGTATGATTTTTGTAATGAAATTCCAGCAAGCCGCCATGAGCCGCCAGGATATGCCAGAGAGCGAGCGTCAGGACTTTTGTCTTTTTGTAGATGAGTTTCAGAATTTTGCGACCGATAGCTTTGAATCTATTCTCTCCGAAGCTCGTAAATATCGTCTTAATCTCATCGTTGCCAACCAGTTCATGACTCAGCTTACCGATAAAATTCGCGAAGCACTTCTCGGTAACGTTGGTACTATTATTTGTGGTCGTGTTGGCGTGACCGATGCCGATCTTATGGTTAAAGCCTTTACACCAACCTTTACCGCAGAAGATTTAACTAAAACCCCAAACCACGCTGCTGTCTGTAAGGTCATGATGTTTGGCATGCCATCAGCGCCATTTACAATGAATCTACCTGCCCCAATGGGCGAACCTAATGATGAGTTACTAAAGACACTCAAAGTCTATTCTGCTACTAAATTTGGTAAATCTCGTGCTGATGTTGAAAAAGAGATTGAAGAGCGTTGGTCATCTGCTTATAAGGCGAAAGAAAGCAAAATCAGCGCCTCAGAGGGCCTAGAAGGCACTTCCGATTTAAAAACCATAAATGACTCGACTATGGACGAAGAAAGCGCTCCTAGCGGCTCTGAAGGCCCTCAAAAAGGCTTTTTAGATAATTGGATAGCCAAAAATCCTGCTCCAGTCTCAACTTCTATTTCAACTCCAGTGTCTGAACCTGAGCCTATTTCTAAATCTGAGCCAAAACCGGAACCTCTTCCGGAACCTACGCCCGCCGAGCCGATTCCTGAGCCTGAACCTGAACCCGAACCAGCCCCTGCCCCTGAAGAACAACCTCAGGAAATGGTATTTAAGGTTAGATAATAAGTATTGTTTTTATGATGCCATTTTAAGTTAAGAAATGGCATTTTTTGCTCTCCTTTTACTTGATTATTCTTCCCAAAGGTGTATAATAGAAATAGAATATTTAAGAAGAGGTAAATTATGGCCGAAAAAGCGGAAGCTTATGATTCGTCTGAAATTCGAGTATTAGAGGGGCTAGAGCCAGTCCGGCTTCGCCCTGGTATGTATATTGGCTCTACAGGTTATGATGGCTTACACCATCTTATTAAAGAGATTGCCGATAACTCTATTGACGAAGCCATAGCAGGCTTTGCGAATAAAATTGAGATTACTATCTTAAAAGATGGTGGTGTACGTATTGATGATAATGGACGTGGCATCCCTGTTGATATCCATCCTAAAACCGGTAAATCTACCCTTGAAACAGTTTTAACCGTTTTACATGCTGGTGGTAAATTTGGTGATGGTGGGTATAAGGTCTCCTCTGGTCTCCATGGCGTCGGTTCCTCAGTTGTTAATGCCTTATCCTCTAAAATGGTTGCCGAAGTTTACAGGGAAGGGAAAACCCATCATATCGAATTTGATACTGGTAAACCGACTACCGAGTTAATTGTTACGAAGGAAAGCCCTCGTGAATCCGGTACTTCAATTACTTTCTACCCTGATCCGACTATTTTTAAAGAAACTACGACTTTTGATTATAATTGGGTTTCTAACTACGCCCGTCACCAAGCCTATCTTACAAAAGGTGTTTTAATTACAGTTAAAGACGAGCGTACTGGAGCTCACGAATCCTTCTATTTCGAAGGTGGTATTAAAAGCTATGTTAAACGCTTAAATAGCGGTAAAGAAGTCTTATCAGACGATATTTTCTACGTTGAAAAGCGTATCGGCGAAGCCGAAGTCGAAATTGCTCTTCAATATAATGATACTTTCGCTGAAATTATGAAACCCTTTGCTAATAACGTTCTTACCCCTGATGGAGGCATGCATGTAGTTGGTTTTAGGACTGGTCTTAATCGGACTATTAACGACTATGCCCGTAAAAATGGCCTCTTAAAGGAAAAAGAAGAAAATTTGACCGGAGATGATATTAAAGAAGGTCTGACCGCAGTTATCCTAGTGAAATTACCAGATCCTCAATTCGAGGGCCAGACTAAAAATAAACTTGGTAATCCCGAGGTTAGAGGCTATGTTGATAAGGTTATGACCGAATATTTTGGCTATTATCTCGAGGAAAACCCTGCGATTGCGAAAAAAATCGTTGGGAAAGCTACTCTTGCTGCTCGTGCCCGTAAAGCTGCCCGTGCCGCCAGAGATAATGTAATTAGAAAAGGCGCTTTTGAAGGGCTTAATCTTCCGAGTAAATTAGCCGACTGTTCCTCTAGAAACGCCGAAGAATGTGAACTCTTCATCGTCGAGGGTAACTCGGCTGCTGGTTCCGCTAAAGAAGGTCGCGACTCTAAAATCCAAGCTATTTTACCCCTAAGAGGTAAAGTTCTTAATACTGAGCGCGCTAGATTAGATAAAATGCTCGCCAACGCTGAGCTGGTTTCTCTTATTAAAGGCTTAGGTGTCGGTATTGGTGACCAATTTAACCTCGATGGCCTTCGCTATCATAAAATCGTTTTTATGACCGATGCTGATGTCGATGGCTCGCATATTTCTACTCTACTTTTGACATTCTTTTTCCGCTATATGCCCGAAGTAATTAAGACAGGTCATGTCTATCTCGCCAAACCCCCGCTTTTTGGCCTGATTAAGGGTACAGGGAATGGTCGTAAAATCGATTATATTTATGATGAAGACGCTCTCGAGAAAACCCTCACCCAGAAGATCGCAGAACGTAAAGCTACCGGAGTTAAGATTGATGAAGATGCTGAACGCTTTAAACAGGCTGGCTATACCGCCCAACAGCGCTTTAAAGGTCTTGGGGAAATGGATGCCTCTCAGCTCTGGGAAACGACTATGAACCCTGAAAACCGTATCTTAATCAGAGTAAATATTGAGGACGCCGAAAAAGCCGACGCTATCTTCTCGAAACTGATGGGTGACCAAGCCGAATTACGTAAAAACTTCATACAGGCTCGCGCCGCTAGCGTTGACCTAGATGATTTGGACTTTTAAGGAGGAAATATGACTGAAGAAGAACTAAACAAAAAACCATCAGAACTATCGCCTGAGGACCATAAGCTTGGGCGAGCGCCCTTGAGCGTGTCCGAAGGGGATAGTTCTGATGGTGCTTCAAAAGGTATCGAACTTCGTACTGTTGAAAATACTATGGAGGATTACTTCCTTCGCTA
This sequence comes from Candidatus Nanosyncoccus sp., assembly GCA_045615385.1. GTDB lineage: Bacteria > Patescibacteriota > Saccharimonadia > Saccharimonadales > Saccharimonadaceae > Nanosyncoccus. Next base: position 16,006 of record JAZLES010000006.1, read on the forward strand.
TTCGCTATCTGTTATTGTTGATCGTGCCCTCCCTGATGTCCGAGATGGTTTGAAGCCAGTTAATCGCCGTATTCTTTATGCTATGAATAAAAACGGCTGGAAAGCTCCTCATGCAACCGTAAAATCTGCTCGTATCGTTGGTGAAGTTATGGGGAAATATCATCCACACGGCGATTCTTCTATCTATGACGCCATGGTCAACCTTGCCCAACCTTGGAAGATGCGCTATACCCTAGTAGAAGGTCAGGGTAACTTTGGTTCTATGGACGGTGATGAAGCCGCTGCTTCGCGTTATACCGAGGCTCGTCTCGATAAAATCGGGGTCGAACTCTTAGCTGATATTGAAAAAGATACCGTTGATTTTCGTGATAATTTCGATGGTACCGAAAAAGAACCTTCAGTTCTTCCTGCCGCCGTTCCGAATATCCTCTTAAATGGTCAGATGGGTATTGCCGTCGGTATGGCGACTAATATCCCGCCCCATAACCTCGGAGAATTAGTAGACGCCACTGTTGCTCAAATTGATAATCCTGAAATCTCTCTCGAGGGGCTCATGAAATACGTTAAAGGTCCAGATTTCCCAACCGGCGCCGAAGTTTATGGTGGTGCTCCGATGAAAGAAGCCTACGCAACAGGGAAAGGCTCAGTTGTCATTCGTGCTGTTGCTAATATCGAGGAACGCAAAAACGGTCGCTTTAACATCGTAATTACCGAAGTTCCTTATGGTATGAGTAAGGAAGATTTTATTGAGAAGGTTCGCGATCTTGTTTTAGCTAAAAAAATAGATCATATTGCTGATGCGAGAGATGAATCTGCCAGGGGTAAGGTACGGGTAGTCGTTGAGTTGAAAAAAGACGCTTTCCCGAAAAAAATCCTGAACCAACTCTATAAACTTACTCCTCTCCAGACCTCTTTCCACTATAACATGCTTGCTTTAATTGATGGTATCCAACCCCGTATTCTAGGGTTAAAAGAGATTTTGGCCGAATTTATTAAACATCGCCAAAAAGTCATCCGTCGTCGCACCGAATTTGACCTCAAAAAAGCCAAAGAACGTGCCCATATCTTAGAAGGCTTGAAAATCGCACTTGATAATATTGACGAAGTGATTAAGGTTATTCGTGCCTCCTATGATGATGCTGATAAACAGCTCATGAAACGCTTTGGCCTCTCTGAAATCCAGGCTAACGCCATTTTACAGATGCAACTGCGCCGTCTCCAGGGTCTAGAAAGAGACAAAATTGAAGAAGAATTGAAAGAACTCCACGAATTAATTAAGAAATTAGAAGCTATTCTCGCTGATGAAAAAGAAATCTTAAGGGTTGTTAAAGAGGAGCTCATTGCTATCAAAGAAAAATATGACGATCCGCGTCGCTCGAAGATTATCAATCACGAAGTTGGTAAGTTCTCTGAAGAAGAGTTGATCCCTGAAGAGGAAAGCGTCATTCTTTTGACCTCTGAAAATTATATGAAACGCGTTCCTCAGAATGACTTTAGGAAACAAAATCGTGGTGGAAAGGGAAAACGTGGCATGACTACGAAAGAAGAGGACGTTATTTCCCAAATTATGACCGCCAATTCCCACGATTATCTCCTTTTCTTCACTAACCAAGGTCGCTTATTCCGCATGAAGGCCTATGAAGTGCCACAAGCCTCCCTCGCCGCTAAGGGAACTGCCGCCGTTAATATGCTTAATATGCACCCAGAAGAAAAAATTACCTCCATTATTAAACAAGGTGATGCTGGTGCCGATGGCTACCTCTTTATGGCGACTAAGAAGGGGACGATTAAGAAATCTGCCATTAAAGATTTCTTTAACGTCCGTTCGAACGGCCTAATCGCTATTAAACTTGATACCGGTGATGAACTCAAATGGGTCAAAGAAACTACCGGGGAAAATGATATCGTGATTTCGACCTCCGCTGGCCAGGCGACGCGCTTTAACGAAAAAGAGGTCCGTGTCATGGGTCGTTCCGCCATGGGCGTTCGCGGCATGCGTCTCCGTCCGAAAGATGAAATTGTTGGTATGGACGTTATTACCGATCCTAACCAGAAACTAATCGCCGTTTCTGCGAACGGCTATGGTAAGGCTACCCTCGTTTCGAACTTCCCGCCCCATAAACGCGGTGGTGTTGGTATTAAAGTTGCTGCGGTGACCGCTAAAACCGGCCCAATTGTTGCGGTTCATACCTTAGATCCGCTCGCGAAAGAAGTTATCATGATGTCTACGAAGGGCCAGGCTATTAGGGTAGCAATGAAAGAAATCCCGACTCTTGGCCGCGCCACTCAGGGCGTTCGTATTATGAAGATGTCCGAAGGTGATACGGTCGCCTCAATCGGCATCGTCCTCCCAGAAGAAGAATCCGAAGTAGTAGAGAGCGAAAACGCCACAAAATAACAGAGCATAAAAAGGTCGCGAAAACGCGACCTTTAATAATATACCTATTCTTCCTGATTTTTTCCTAAGCCTGCAGCTTCTAGAAAACTACTCCATTTTCCGAAAGCGTGTATTATTGAAGTTGCGCTTACGGTATCTGGGTCATTATTGAATTCCATCATGGTTGGCCGTCTTCCGAGCTCTTGTGCTAATCTTTGTACTTGGGAAATCATTTCCTCTTTTTTTACTTTTTTTCGCACCAAATTTACCTCTAAACCTGCAGCCTTTAAACAATTATTCCAACTCCCGAATTTATTACGTGCAGTCACAGCGCTAACTGTTCTCCAATCTGCATCGAATTCGGCTGAGGTTGGAGCCTTCCCACCCTTTTCGGCGGCTAGCATTTTTACGCCTTCAATTACCGTTTCTTTTTTCACAACCATCAGGCACCCCCCTTATAGCCATATTATCTCATAAATTACAAAAGGCCCTTAGCCAATCTAGTATGCTCCGATTATGGCAGAAATTCCCTAAAAAAGTCAAGCATAACCTTTATAGTAGTTAAGCCTAGGCAGTTTGGCCGAAACGCTTATGTAGCGTTTTTTACTAAATACAGGTTGAAATTTTTTATAACCTATGTCTATACTCCTTCCAAATTAAATTAACAGAGGAGTATTATGAAAAAAAATCCCATTTTATTTTTATTAACTTTAACTGTGGCTCTAGGCAACCTTTTATTTTTCTCACCTGATTCTTTAGCTATGTATCAAGATGATGATAACACTTGGTGGTCGGTCGAAGAATTATTGGAATTTTCCCAACTTGTTGAAAGAGAAGAAGCGGAACTCTGCGGTGATGATTTCGGTTGTCGCGAAGAACTATTTTATTCTAGGTTCGAAAGCGAAGATGCTAGATACCAAGCTCTTAACATACTTCAAGAAGGAAGATTTTGGGTTACGGCAGTCAACCCGACCGAGGAAACCCTTGAAGTTCTTTATTTCGACGAGGATCAAATGCTAAAAAGATGGGGTATTGAAGAGATTCAACCACTTGATTTCATCTTTATCGCTTGGTTCGATCATATTAACGGTCAAATTGGCAATTATGATTATAATCTTCCTATTGAGCCTCAATTTTCAGATGACCTTCATCTTATTTATGCTAATAGCGCTGAATTTTTCAGCGAAGAAGGTTTTCCGGCCAACGCTCTCTTTGAACTTCCAATTAATCATACAAATCTATCCGAAAATCATTTAGGGCGTCTCTATACTGCGGTTTTTGGCGAAAACTATAATTCAAAAGGCTATTTAGATTATTCATCTTGTTTGTCAGCTGAAGATTACGAAGAGGGTACGACTTGCCAACTCATGTTTTCATCAGGCAGAGGGTATAGTTATCTTCCATCTAGAGAGAAGTCTATAGAGGATGAATCAGGAAACGCATTATATACAACAGAGTTTATCATGGAAGAAAATGAAGAGATTGCGGAAAATATCATAGAGGATGAAATAGCAGAGGATCAAACAAATGAGGGAATTATCAAAACCGAAACCCTCGCCAAAGCTCCAAATACTGGTTCTTTAACTACTAATTGTGAAAAAATTGTTGAATTTCCATGGTGGCTCGGGCTTCTACTAATTATAGGGGACATAACCGTTATGTGGTTTTTCTGGCCAAAAAAGTCGACAAAACCTCTTGACAAAAAACGAGAAGTGCGATAAGATGGTTACAGTCTAAAGCTGCGAGTAGTTATTTTATGGCACTTTGGAAATATTTTAACAATTTAGTTGTGCAATTAATCATCGTCAGTTTAAAATTTATGTTGAGTTTTCAAATTTAACATTACATTAATGGAGAGTTTGATCCTGGCTCAGGATGAATGCTGGCGGCGTGCCTAATACATGCAAGTCGAGCGGTAACAGGGCTTCACCGTTTCCTTGACACTCCGGGCTGATAGCGGGAGGTTAGATTCGAGGGAACAGTGAAGCTGCTGACGAGCGGCGGACGGCTGAGTAACGCGTGGGAACGGACCCCAAACTGAGGGATAACTAGTCGAAAGATTAGCTAATACCGCATGTGATCTTCGGATTAAAGGATTTATCCGGTTTGGGACTGGCCTGCGTACGATTAGATAGTTTGTAGGGTAATGGCCTACCAAGTCGACCATCGTTAGATGGTTTGAGAAGATGATCATCCAGACTGGGACTGAGACACGGCCCAGACTCCTACGGGAGGCAGCAGTAGGGAATCTTTCACAATGGGCGAAAGCCTGATGGAGCAACGCCGCGTGCAGGATGACGGCCTT
>JAZLES010000007.1:0-87263 GCA_045615385.1 Candidatus Nanosyncoccus sp.
GCCTAATGAATTCACTAAAGTAGCCCATAAGAACGCTGCTACTAATATGGACGAGACTACTGGTGGAGCTACCCTCACTACTACTTATGCTGCCTATATCTCTAAGACTCAAGCTGCTGGAAGTTATCAAGGACAAGTGATTTATGCATTAGTGCATCCAGCGAGTAGTGATGCTCCAGTAGTTTGTAATAGCAATGCTACTACTATCAGCGAAGTAAAATGCCTACAAGACTTTGCTCATGTCACTAGTACTAACCTAAACTCTATCATTAATTCTATGACACCAGAAACTCAATACACCTTAAAAGACAGTAGAGATGGCAAAGAATATACGATAGCTAAATACCAAACTAAATATTATGATGCTTCTACTGAGAGTGAACAAACAGCCTATGATGTTTGGATGACCCAGAACCTAGATTTAGACCTAGATGCTAGTAAAACCTATACTAATGAAGATACAGACATTGGTTATAATACAAATACAGGCACTTACACTACGGCTGCTTGGAGTCCAGAACGTTCTACTTATGCTACTGACATTACGTCCTGGGGCGATGAGGGTGTATATCCAGAATCATATGATCCAGGTGATTTGTATTCTGATGTGATGTTTCTGGATGCTGTGTATTATTTGGATAGTTGCCGCAATGGTTCTTGTTCTGAATCTATCTATGCACAACTATCTAGTGATTGGCAAGCTTTTATTGATACATGTGTGTCTAGCTCTTGTAATATGAGTATATTTCCTGGTAGTGATCCTGATTTGCCATTTTCTTCTACTGGTATTACTCAGCATCATTTAGGTAATTATTATAATTGGTCAGCAGCAGCAGCTATAAATGACGGTAGTTTGTATACGGTTGAGACCCCAATAGAACAGTCCATTTGTCCGGCTGGTTGGACTTTACCTAGAATAGGAGTGGGAGAAGATACTTTTTATTCACTTTGGAATCAATATGGTTTTTCTGAGTCTTCAGCAAGTGAATTGGGTGGCAGATTATGGATGAGCCCGCTTTACTTTACTGTTGGTGGTGTATGGGAGGGTATTTTTGATAATGTGATGGAAGGGTATTTTTGGTCGTCAGTTACTGGTGATGTTTGGTCTGGCGGTGGTCACTTTTTGGCGTATGGCAATGTTTGGCATAGCGATGATTATACTAGTTCTCTTGGTAATTCTGTTCGTTGCATTGCTCGTCCAGTTGTCTCTTCTACTATCATAGACTGGGGCGGGGTTTGATGTGAAGGTGTTTTCTGATGGCGACTATGAAGAAAAGTATTTATTTGTCGACAACTTCGCCTTCGACGGCGTCGTCATCTTTTTTGTCATCTTTTTTGTCGTCTTTTTTTGATTCTTCGGAAGCTTGTTGATACATTTTCGCGCCGATTGGCATGATTTTGTCGTTTAGCTCCTTCATAGCTTCTTCGTATTTATCTTTGTCAGCTTTGTCGTCGTTCAAAACTTTTTTCGCTTCTTCAACAGCTTTTTTGATGGTTTCTTTATCTTCGTCGCTGATTTTATCCTTATATTCATCAGGCATTTTTTCAGCTTGGTAAATAGAATTTTCTAGGTGGTTTTTCGCGTCGATAGAATCTTTTTTCTTTTTGTCTTCGTCGGCATGGATTTCAGCTTCTTTTCTCGCCTTTTCAATATCGTCTTTACTCATGTTACCGGAGTTTTGAATGGTAATAGATTGTTCCTTACCGGTGCCTTTATCTTTTGCAGTAACATTTAAGATACCGTTAGCGTCGAGATTAAAGGTAACTTCGATTTGGGGAACGCCACGCGGAGCTGGAGCGATACCATCTAAAATGAAGCGGCCGAGAGATTTATTATCAGCAGCGAATTCACGCTCACCTTGGAGGACGTGGATTTCGACTTGGGGCTGATTATCGGAAGCAGTAGAGAAGACTTCGGATTTAGAAGTTGGAATGGTAGTATTACGGTCGATAAGAGGAGTGCGGACACCACCCATAGTTTCGATACCAAGGGTGAGCGGAGTGACATCGAGAAGGAGAATATCCTTTACGTCACCCTGAAGAACACCGCCTTGGATCGCGGCACCCACAGCCACAACTTCATCAGGATTAACACCTTGCATCGGATCCTTACCAAAGATAGACTTAACTTTTTCGATGACGGCTGGCATACGAGTCATACCACCGACCATGACGATTTCATTAATATCTTTAGTTTCAAGTTTAGCGTCTTTTAAGGCTTTTCTGACTGGTTCTTCGAGACGATCAAGGAGTTCCTTAACGAGTTCTTCGAGTTTCGCGCGAGTCAAAGTAGTTTCGAAATGTTTTGGACCATCGGCGTCAGCAGATAAGAAGGGAAGGTTAATGTCGGTAGAAGTACTAGAGCTGAGTTCCTTTTTCGCTTTTTCGGCTTCGTCTTTGACGCGTTGCATCGCAGCGGCATCATTTTTAATGTCGATACCAGATTCCTTTTTAAATTCGTCGACTAAGTAATTAACGATAATATTATCGAAATCTTCACCACCGAGGTGGGTATCGCCGTTAGTACTCATAACTTCGAAAACGCCATCGCCGAGTTCGAGAATCGAGACATCGAAGGTACCACCGCCGAGATCAAAGACAACGATTTTTTCGTCTTTTTTCGATTCAAGACCGTAAGCGAGAGCGGCAGCGGTCGGTTCGTTGATGATTCTCTTTACTTCAAGACCAGCGATTTTACCGGCGTCCTTAGTAGCTTGACGTTGAGAATCGTCGAAATAAGCCGGAACGGTAATGATTGCTTCGGTGACTTTTTCGCCAAGAAAAGCTTCGGCATCGGCTTTAATTTTAGAAAGAACCATAGCGGAAATTTCTTCCGGAGTGTATTCTTTGCCGTCCATTTCAACAGCGACGCCGTTGCCTTTTTTAATGATTTTATAGGGGCTAATTTCTTTATCACGTTGGACTTCTTTGTCATCGAATTTACGACCGATGAGACGCTTAATGCCATAAATCGTGTTTTTCGGGTTAGTGACTCTTTGTCTTTGGGCAACTTTACCAACTAGACGTTCGCCTTTTTTGGTTACGGCAACAACGGATGGAGTAGTACGATCGCCTTCGGCGTTTGTAATCACTTCTGGTTTACCGGCGACCATGTAAGCAAAGGCGCTGTTAGTTGTTCCTAAGTCAATTCCAATTATTTTACTCATTTATCCTCACTTTCTTTAACTTTTTCGTTGGCACTCGTTGTAGTAGAGTGCTAATATAACTTTATTGTAGCGCACTAGCACTCCATTGTCAATAGTGCTAATATAAAATTATTTTTATAGATATGATATAATTAAAATATGACAATTGAGAGGTTAGTAGAGCCGACGGCTTCGAATGATAAGGAGGAGGAGCGGATTGAACTTTCGCTTCGGCCGACGACTTTTTCGGAATATATTGGGCAGGAACATCTGAAGAATAATCTTAAACTGGCGATTTCGGCGGTCAAAAAACGCAATGATGGTTCGACTTTAGACCATATATTATTATATGGTCCGCCGGGGTTGGGGAAAACGACGATGGCGGGGGTGATTGCACATGAATTAGGAGCAGATTTACGGGTGACTTCGGGGCCGGCAATCGAGCGAGCGGGAGATTTAGCTTCGATTTTGACGAATTTAAAAGATGGCGATGTTTTATTTATTGATGAAATTCATCGTTTACGGCGGGCGGTCGAGGAAGTTCTATATTCAGCGATGGAGGATTACAAGCTTGATATTGTGATTGGGAAGGGACCGGCGGCACGTTCGATGCGATTAGATTTGCCTAAGTTTACGGTGATAGGAGCAACGACGAGAACTGGGTCGTTAGCTGGGCCGCTACGGGATCGATTTGGGATAATTCATCGGTTGGAATATTATAAAGAGCCAGAAATTGAGCAGATTATTAAGCGGACAGCGGGGATTCTACAAACAGAGATTCGTCCAGAAGCGACGAAGTTGCTTGCGACGAGGTCACGTTTAACGCCGAGAATTGCTAACCGGATTTTCAAGCGGGTGAGAGATTTTGCGGACGTGAATGGAGATGGAATTATTGACCAGGAAATTGCAGAAAAGTCACTTGATTTAATGGAGATAGACTACTTAGGGCTTGATCCGGCGGATCGGAATATGCTGAGATTGATGTATGAGAATTATGGAGATAGGCCGGTTGGATTAAATACGATAGCGGCGCTAACAGGGGATGAAGCGACCACGATTGAAGATTATTATGAACCATATCTTTTACAGCTTGGGCTTTTGGTACGGACGCCAAGAGGTAGAATGGTGACGGAAAAGGGGAAGAAACATTTGCAAAATCCTAAAAATAAGGTATAATTTAAAAAAGGAGCAATCATGGATGAAGCTTTGGTGAAAATTCGCCACGAGAGAAGTAAAAAAGATTTTCCGGGTTTGAAATTAGAAGAAGATGAATATGTTGAATTTGCTTTTTCGCGGGCGAAGATTTGTTTAATGATGATTCTAGGAGGCACGGCGGCGGGTTTGATTCTAATTTTATTAGCTTTCCTATTGGTCATTTTAGGGCAGGCGATGATAGATGATATGGGGAGGCGTTTTCTTTTCATTATTTTATTTGCTTTATTAGCGTCGGCGGTAATTATTGGCATGATTGCGTTAAAAATTTACCGAGGGAATAAGTTGTTTCTAACAAATAAGCACGCAATACAGATGATTATGACTTCAATAGTATCGGATTCTATTAATATTATTGATTTAGCGTCAGTAGAAGATGCGAGTTTTAGACAAGATAGCTTGCTCCAAAAGATCTTCCATTATGGAACGTTTAGGTTATCTACGGTTGGTGATGAAACGACTTATACTTTTAAGTATTCGGATGTTTCCTCTTCAGAATTAAAGGCAGTAACAAAGCTAATTACTGATGCGAAAAAAGCGTATAAGAAAGAGAAAGACGATTAATTACGATTGTATTTAATATAGGTGTCTTCTTTTTCGAGGTTGGCTTTTAAGGTATATTCTTTACATTTGCCGTCTTGACAGTTAGCAGGTTCGTAGGAGTAAGAGCTCATGGAATCGCCAAGGTTAAAACCGAGAGGGTCGGTCCAGAGGGCAGGATCAATTACTTTAATATTTTCTTCAGAGATAGTTTCGGGATAGTAACCGTGATCTTTATAAAAACTTTCTTCGAGAGCATAATACATGGCGTTAATTGCGATTTTACGGTCTTCGTCGCGTGACATGGCATCGATATTAGATTTTTGGATAAAGAAGAGAATCAGAAGTAAGCTAGCAAAAATAGCAACGATGATAATTTCTAGAACGGTGAAGCCTTTTTTATTATTCATACTTTAATTATAACATAAAAAAAGACCACGTGGTCTTTAATATGGTAGTACCGACTGGGATCGAACCAGTGACCTTGGGCTTATGAGTCCCACGCTCTAACCATCTGAGCTACGGTACCAAGTGTTGTAATTATAACTGATTTCATTGATTTTTTCAAGGTAAGAAAAAGCCGAGAACGGTTCTCGGCTAGGGGGTTTTGATTTTGACATAATCAGAACTAAACAATCTGGTTTGTCTTTTTTCCGTATCGTAGACTAAACAGATTTCTTTTTTCTGGAAGTGTCTTCGGAGTTTTGATGGTATACATAATCGATTTCTGTCGTCTATTTTGCGACGGATGGGGCTTGTATTTTCTTCAGTGACGCATAATTCTCCGTTTGATGAGTCGAATGAGATACTGACCCATTGAGGAATTTTATTATTGAAGAAATCTGTTAACACTACTCGTCTTTGGCTATCAATTGGTAGCCAATTGATGACTTTAAATATGGTTATCACCTCCTACAAAGACCATATTGATTTTATTATAGCATACTTTGATGAAAAAATCAAGCTTTAGCTTGATTTTGGTACACCCGACACGATTTGAACGTGCGACCTTCAGGTCCGGAACCTGACGCTCTTGTCCGCTGAGCTACGGGTGCATAAAAAATGGTACACCGGGAGGGATTCGAACCCACGACCCCTTGTTCCGAAGACAAGTGCTCTAATCCACTGAGCTACCGGTGCTTAGGAGTTATTATACCACTTTTTCTATCTCTTTAAAAGCCTAGGCGGAATGGTGGGGTTGATTATTATATGGGGGCGTGATAGAACAAAGCGCATGTTGAGAAAGTTAGGGGAGGAATTACATCGTTCGTGGGTGGTGGTGTTTTTATGTGTCGGAATTGTGGCGGGGATGATTCTGGGTTTAGTTTTTCGGATGAATTATTTTTCGTCACCGGTTTGGATTTTATGTATGAGTTTTTTGTTATTTTTTGCGTTTTTAAAACCGAAGTTTAGTTTTATGGTGATTGCGTTAGTTTCTGGGATGATTTTAGCGTTTTTTCGGGTTTCGGCAGAATTAGGGTCGGAAAATTATATCCGACAGTTTTATGGGCAGACAGTTCAGGTGAGCGGGGAAATAGATGGAGATCCGGAGACGGATGATGGCGGAACGAAGTTTAAATTGAAGAATTTAAAATTCGGAGGGGAAGTTGAGACGAGAGGGGGTTTGTATATTTCAGAATACAAGAATGAGAAATTGGCGAGAGGGGATAAAGTAGAGCTTTTAGGAAAAGTGTCTGAGGGGTTTGGAACGTATGCGGGATATATGTATCGTCCGAAAATTGTTTCTTGGAGTCGGCCGGAGCCGGGAGATTTAGTTTTAAAAGTTCGTAGCTTCTTTTCGGAACGGATTATAAGTTTAATTTCGGAGCCGGAAGTTTCGCTCGGACTTTCGTATTTACTTGGAATGCGGTCGGGGCTACCAGATGATTTAAATAATAATTTAAGGACGGTTGGGTTAGTACATATCGTCGTTGCGAGTGGGGCACACTTGTCGATTTTAGTAGAAATCGCACGAAAAATTTTTGGGAAGTTGTCGCGATTTTCGGGACTTTTATTCTCGATTTTATTTGTTATCTTTTTTATGGCGATGGTTGGGTGGACGCCGTCGATATTAAGAGCGGGAATGATGGCGATTTTAACTTTATTAGCATGGTATGATGGTAGAAAGTTTGAGGCGTGGCGGATTATCTTAATCGTTATGGCGTTTACTTTAATGTTAAATCCGAATTACTTAATTAATTTGGGTTGGTTATTGTCGTTTGCGAGTTACGGGGGAATTATGATTTTAGGCCCGAGACTCGCGCGATTCTTTTATGGCGAGAAGAAGCCGGGTTTTATTAGTTCGATTGTTTTAACGACGATTGCAGCGACTTTAATGACTTTACCGATAACTTTATACTATTACGGTCAACTTTCGTTAATTTCAGTTTTAGCGAATCTTTTGATTTTGCCAACGCTTCCCTATGCGATGGGATTAGTCTTTTTAACGGGAGTATTTATGGGAGTGTCGGGTTTAGAAATAGTAATTTCCTTTTTGGCGACGAAATTATTAGATTTTCATATTTTTGTAGTGAATTTTTTCGGGGAGCAGAAACAATTCTTAGTAGAAATTGAATCGTATCGTTCATCGGTATTTTTGATTTATTTGATAATAATTATTCCATTATTGATTGGACTAATTAGGAGAAAAATGGTAAAATTAAGGGAAGTTAGATATTAAATTTTGATGGGAGATAAATATGTCAGGACACAGTAAATGGGCGACAACGAAAAGACAGAAGGCGGTAGTTGATGCAAAAAGGGGAGCGTTGTTTACGAAAATTGGGAATCAGATTGCGATCGCGGCGAGAGGTGGAACGGATCCGAATATGAATCCGAGCCTCGCTATGGTTTTAGAAAAAGCGAGACTTGCGAATATGCCAAAGGCAAATATTGAGCGAGCAATTGCTAGAGTTGCGGATAAATCAGCGGCGGCGTTAATTGAGGAAGTCTATGAAGCCTATGGTCCGGGGGGAGTAGGGATTGTGATTGAGGTTGCGACGGATAATAAAAATCGGACTTTGCCGGAAGTTAGACATACTTTAGATAAAAACGGTGGACGAATGGCAGATTCGGGTTCAGTAATGTTCCAATTTAAACGAAAGGGCGTAATTGAAATTTCTGATAAAGGTGAAGATGCATTGATGGCGGCGCTCGAAGCGGGTGCGGAAGACGCAACGGAGGAAGATGAGGGAATTGTAATTTATACGGAAGCGGCGGATTTAATGAAGGTAAAAAAGGCATTAGATGAAGCGGGTATGACAGTGACGAGTGCAGAATTACAATATGTACCGACGAGTTATGTGCCGGTTGAGGGGGAAAATGCGGAGAAGTTGGAAAAATTATTAGCGGCAATTGATGATTTAGATGATGTGACGAATGTACATACGAATGCGGAATAAAAATAAACCCGAGATTCGGGTTTATTTTTAGCGACCGTTTTTAAGACGAGGATGTTTTCTTTTGTCGCTGTGTTTATGATTATTATTGCGGTTTTGTTTACTAACCACCTTCATTTTAACTTTTCTTGCCATGGGATAATTATAACATATTTTAGTAAAATATGGTAGAATGGTAGGTGGAAAGGTGGCCGAGTGGTTTATGGCACTGGTCTTGAAAACCAGAGAGTGAAAGCTCCGCAGGTTCGAATCCTGTCCTTTCCGCCATTTTTGTTGGTTAATTGATGTCGATTTCGGTGCCGCAGGTGGCGTTAATACCGAGATTGCTGAGGATAATCATTTCATCGTCAGAAATCATGTGGGTTGAATGAAGTTCGGCTCCACTGAGTTTATCGAGATTTTCAAGAATTTTCTTAACTACTGGATTAGTAGTAGAACAGATGGAAAGAGCAATTAAAACTTCGCCGAGTTTTAGATAGCTTTCTTTGAAATTACTGGTTTTATTTTTGATTTCTAGGATTGGTTCTAGGACGGCTGGGGCGATTAAATCGACTTCGTCGGGAATACGATTAATAGTCTTCAAAGTATTAAGTATGGTAGAGGAAATTGGGGATAAATATCCAGTTTTTCGTCCAACAATATATTTCTTACCGATATTAATACAGGCGCTAGGAAGGTTTCCGGATTTGAGGCGTTTTTCCTCGGCTTTTTCGACCACGAGACGATCTTTTTCGGAGAGATTAAGTTCGTTCATGAGTAATTTAATGCGTTCAGGGACTTCAGGCGAGACTAAGCCTTTTTTAAGATCAGTAAGAGCGCGATAATAGCGACGAATGATTTCGTCTTTGGCGGCTTTTCGAATAGCTTTGTCGTCGGTAATACATTCGCCAATGACATTTACGCCCATGTCGGTGGGAGAATGATAGATAACTTTACCAGTAATGCGCAACAAAATTTCTTTTAAGACGGGAAAAGTTTCAAGGTCGCGATTATAATTAACGGCCTTAATGCCGTATTTATCGAGATGGAAATGGTCAATCATGTTAACGTCGCCAAGATCGGCAGTAGCAGCTTCGTAGGCAATATTGACAGGGTGTTTTAAAGGTAAAGACCAAACTGGAAAAGTTTCAAATTTGGCGTAGCCAGCGTTAACGCCGTGTTTTGATTCGTGGTAAAGTTGGGAAAGAGAAGTTGCTAATTTACCGGAACAAGGGCCAGGAGCAGAAACTACAACGAGTGGGCGAGAAGTTTTGATGTAGGGATTGGCGCCGTAGCCTTCGTCAGAAACGATAGTTTCAACGTCGGTTGGATAACCTTTAGTAAAGGTATGGAAATAAGTTTTAACGTTGTAGTCTTCGAGTTTATGAGCAAAATCGAGAGCTTTTTTCTGACCATCGAAAAGGGTAATCACTACGGAACTGACGTAAAGATTTTTGGCTCGAAGAAATTCAATTAAACGAATAATTTCAGTTTCGTAGGAAATCATGTGATCGGCACGGATTTTTGATTTTTCGATAGCATTGGCGTTAATGCATAAAATGATTTCAGCGTCGTCTTTAAATTCTTGGAGGAGTTTAATTTTTAAATCTGGTAAAAAACCAGGAAGAGTACGGGCGGCATGTTGGTCGTCGATGAGTTTTCCGCCGAATTCGAGGTAAAGCTTGTCGAACATTTTTATGCGGGCGGTAATTTTCTTTTTCTGAATTTTTAAATACTTTTCGGCATCAAAGCACTTTTTCAAAATGACCTCCTTTTTATGATATATATTATATACCAAAAATATCTGAAGGAATGAATTAAGATATATTAATTTCGGATGGGGTGATGGTAAGAGTTGAACCTGGTTGGGCGGCGCCGGAGAGAATGGCGGCAGCAATGATATTTTCGACGGTTTTTTGGACGATGCGACGCATCGGACGAGCACCCATTTTAGGATCGTAACCTTTTTCGATAAGCAGTTGTTTAGCTTCGGGACTGACTGTGACGGAAATTTTTTGAGGCTCCAAGGTTTTATTAGTAGAGGCAATGATAAGATCGAGGATTTTAATTAAATCTTCTTTTGAAAGTGGTTTGAAAAGACAAATTTCATCGAAACGGTTTAAGAATTCGGGTTTGAATTCGTTTGAACTAATGAGGCTTTCAATAAATTCTTCTTTAAAGTCTTCGATTTTGGCGCCGGAGATGATTTTTTCGCGAATGGTGTTAGCGCCAGCATTAGAGGTGGCGATGATGATAGTATCGCGGAAACTAATTTCGCGATTTTTTTCATCACGTAAAACACCTTCATCTAGGACTTGAAGTAAAGTGGTTAAAACTGAAGGATTGGCTTTTTCGATTTCGTCTAAGAGTACGACGGCAAAAGGTTGTTTCATGACTTGGGCGGTTAGACTAAGACTGTCGGAAGCACCATCTTTAATGAGGCGCGAGACGTCGGATGAGGAAACAAATTCGTTCATATCAAGGCGAATGATATTTTTTTCACCGTTAAAGTAAACTTCGGAGAGAGTTTTAGCTAGCTCAGTTTTACCGACGCCGGTAGGGCCAAGGAAGAGGAAAGTGCCAATAGGTCGGCTTTGATTTTTAACGCCGGCACCAGCGCGGCGAAGGGCATTGGCAACGGCAGAAACGGCTTCTTCTTGGTCAATCATGCGTTCGTGGATGAGATTTTCAAGATTAAGTAGTTTTTCGCGGTCGTCGGCAGTTTCGGCTACTTTGACTTTAACACCATAGGCTTTTTCGACAGCAGTTTGGACTGAGGTTTCTGTGACTATACCACCATTAGCATAGGAAGCGGAGGATTCAAGTAAAAGCTTAGCTTTACCAGGCATTTCGATATCGTGGATGTATTGTTCGCTGAGTCGATAAGCTTCCAGAAGGGATTTATAAGTGTAGGTAACATTTTTTTGATATTCAAAATAAGGTACTTGATCCATGAGAATTTTTAGAGTTTCTTCCTGGTTAGTAGGATGGACGACAATTTTATTGAGTGAATTGGCTAGGGCTGGATTTTTAGCGGAGATTTCAAGGAATTTTTGGTCGTCCATGATAAGAATGATGCGGATGCGACCAGCCTCTAAAATTGGTACTAGAAGATTAGCAATATCAACTGAACCAGGGCCTTCTTCAAAGAAAAGATGTGCGTTGTCGAGACAGAGGATAATATTTTTAGCAGAATAAATTTCATTTAAGATTTTAATCATGAGATATTCAAGTTCGTTTTGGCTTTTAGCGGCGGAAATAAGACTTGGAGCATCAAGCGAATAGATTTGGCGATATTTTAAGCTGTTAGGAATTTTTGAGTCGGCATTTAAAAGTGTTTCTGCGAAAGAATTGACGATGGTTGAGCGACCAGAGCCGTAGGAGCCGACGAGTGCAACGTTTTGGCGACCGGCGTGGGTAAATGTGTGAATGATTTTATTGATAATTTCGACATTTTCAGCTTGTTGGATTTTATTTTGAGAACCAGTATAACGATTAGAGAGATTAATGGCAAAATGTTGGAGAGTTGGGGTGAAGCCAAAAGCAAAATCGCGAGCAATACCACCAGAACGGACGGGTTTTTTATTATTTTTCACTACACCGTTTAAGTAGTTATACCAAACGATACCTTGATATAAATCAGAAACAGTTAATTTTAATTGATTTAAGACTTGTTCATAATTAGGGATGTTTTCAATCAGGGCAACAGCGAGAATAGCTCCAGTGATTTCTTCGGAGTTAGTTTTTTCACGAATGGTTTTTGCTGAATGATAAATGGGTTCGGTTGAGGCAGGGAAAAATTCTGAGATTTGCTCAAAAAAGGCATTGGGTAAGCTAAAACGAACCATGAGAAAAAGTCCACTTCTAGTTTTGGGAAGGATTTTGATTAATTCGGTTGGAGTAATTTTTTCATTAAGTAAGATTAGAAGATCTTCAGAGATTAAATCGGTAAAGTCTTCTGTTTTGCCAATAGGTATTTCGGCCAAGGCGTTTTTAATCCAGAAGATTAGCATAAGAGGAATGACGGAAAAGCCGATGAGGGTCCAACCAAAAGATTCTTTAAAATATAAGAAGGCGATGCCACTGGCTAGAAGAGCGAGAAAAATGATTGAGCTTAGGGCAATGATGGGTGGATTATTCAAGCTCTTTTTTTGATAAGCTTTTTTAACTCGAGGATTTTTAGCATCAAAAGAATCTTTCATAGAGTGAATCCCATCATAGTTAAGATGATACCGATAATTGGCATGAAAGGAATGAGTGGCCAAAGAATAATAAGTAGAAGACTAAAAATTCCGCCAACTAAAATAATTATTGTACCAACAATTAGTAGAATTAGTCTCGAGAAAAATCCAACTAGGCGAGAAATAAGGCGATCAATGAACATATGAAATTTTAGATCGATGGAAGCGGAACTGTCTGCTGTGTTTGCGGAAATTTGGCGGAAGGGTTTAAAAAGAGTACGGATAAGTGAATCCATGGAGAAAAAGTCAGTGATGCTAAGCAACCAGGTACGGAGTTTTTGGATAAAAACATTCCACCCAGAAGCATACCACCAGAAAAACATTTCGGCAATAGCCATGTAATTATTATAACACTTATGCTATAATATTGACATGGATGAAAATGAAATTCAGCGAAAACGACGTGAAAATGAGGAACAAGCGACAGCAGAGCGGGCGCGGATTTTAGGTTTGCCATATTTAGATACGAGAGATTTTGAGGATGAAATTCCATTAACGCTTAATTTAATTAGTGTGCAAGAGATGCATCAGGATTTTATTATTCCTTTGCAAAAAGGTGGAGGCGAGAAGCATTATCAATTTATGGTAACTAGCCAAACGCCGAGGACTTTAATAGAAAAAATGCGTCAGGAATATACTGATGAAGGAGAGAGAGTTGACTTTTTCTTGATTTCGACTTCGGCATACAAAGTTTTCATGCTGAGATATGATCCGCCGAAAGAGGTTAAGTATGATGATATTAAAATTGCGGGAGAAGGTGATTCGGAAACGATAGCTTCGGTTTCGCAGACTTTATCGACGGTTTCAACGGAAAAGGTGTTCGACTTTTTGATTGACCAGGCGGATAAATTAGGAGCGAGTGATATTCATATTGAGAATCTACGAGATGAAATTCGGATTAGAATGCGGGTGGATGGACTTTTACACCCAGTGGCAAACATAGATAAAGATCGATACCGAATTTTTATGGGTGAACTTTCGTCGAGGGCGAATGTTTCGACAGCTTCGAATAAACCGCAGTCGGGACACATGCAAAAGGAAATTACGCGTGATGGTTCGACACATCTTTTGAATATTCGTGTGGAAACGATTCCGACGATGTATGGCCAGGATGCAGTATTAAGATTATTTAATTTTGATGAATCTTTGCTAAACCTTGATTTATTGGGATTATCGAATGAAGAACGGGCAGAGATAAATGAAGTAATATCTCATCCGCGAGGTTTGGTTTTAATGGTTGGTCCTACTGGTTCGGGTAAGTCGACTACGCTTTATTCAATGTTAAATGCTTTAAACACGACGGATCGGAAAATTATCACACTTGAGGATCCGATTGAATATGGGATTACGGGAATTTCGCAGATTCCAATTAATACAAATGCGGGTGGTTCGTTTGCGGAAGGGTTAAGATCGGTTTTGCGTCTAGACCCGGATGTAGTGATGGTCGGTGAGATTCGAGATGCAGATACAGCAAAGACAGCAATTCAGGCTTCAATTACGGGGCATTTGGTTTTAAGTTCTTTCCATGCTAATTCGACGTCAGCGGCTTTTTCAAGGATGATTGATTTAATAGGAGTGAATCCGATTTTTTCGAGTTCAATTCGTTTAATTGTTGCGCAGAGATTAGTGCGGAAGCTTGCGGCGTCAAAGAAACAGAGATTGGCGACGGAGGCGGAAACAAAATATATTAAGAAAGTGATGGCTGGAGTGCCGCAAGATATTCTGTCGGATTTTGATTTGGAGTCACCTTTAATTTGTGATCCGGTTGTGACGGAAGAGGACCCATTTGGTTATAGTGGTAGAACGGTAATCATGGAACAATTAATAGTTTCGGAAGATATTCAGGCATATATTCGAGGCGATGTGGCAGATATTAATACTAGTGCGATTGAAGAGACGGCAAAGAAGAACGGGATGTTGACGTTAGAGCAGAAGGGAATTTTAGCTGTGCTTCGAGGCGAGACAACTTTAGAGGAAATTTCGCGGGTGATTTAATCTGTGATATAATATAGCTTATGAGTGAAAAAGTTATTTCTGACTATAATGGTTATGATTACAAAAAAGAATTCTGGGAAAACGTTGATCGTGAATACGAAGATCAGGCGGATCGGATGGCAATACGAAAGCTGTTGCCGAAAAGAATGGAGAAGTTTGCGGATATTGGTGGGGGATACGGAAGACTAGCAAATGAATATTTAAAGCGGGCGCATAAAGTAATAATTTTTGATTATTCTAAATCGGAATTAAAGCAGGCGAAGGAAACTTTTGGAGATAAGATTGAAACGAGAGCGGGGGATATCTATGAGTTGCCATTTAAAGATGCTGAGTTAGATGGTTTGATGATGGTTAGGGTAACACATCATCTTAAGGATATGAAAAAAGCGATTGCTGAGCTTTATCGAGTTTTAAAACCGGGTGGAGTTGCTATTATCGAGGTTGCGAATAAGCGGACATTGCCGAAAATGGCAAGATTTATTACTGGGCGTAGTAAGGTAAACCCGTTTGATAAGAAGGTAGCAAACTATAAAGAGATTTCGAAGGATGGATTTTATAACTATCATCCAAAATATGTGGAAGAGATTTTTGATAAAACTGGTTTTAAGACTGAGAAGGTTTTGTCAGTGTCAAATTTCCGCAGTAAGGGTTTGAAAAAAATTTTTAAGACCAATAATTTAGTGAAAATGGAAAGTAAAGCGCAAACGGCATTAGCGCCGATTAGATTTGCGCCTTCGATTTATTATAAGTTGAGAAAACCAGAAGAATAGGGTATAATATAAGATACTGGTGTTGATGGAGCCATCGTTCAACGGATAGGACCCAGACCCTCTAAGTCTGCGATGCTGGTTCGATTCCAGCTGGCTCTACCAAAAGTTCAAAAATTGGAAGTTCGTTCCAATTTTTTTATTCTTCTATGATAGCGAGATGAGATTCATCAAGTTGGGACTGGTCGACTGCGGAAGGAGAATCCATCATCAGATCAACGCCGGAGCCGTTTTTTGGGAAGGCGACGATGTCACGGATATTTTCAGTATTTTCAAGTACCATAAAGATACGATCAAGACCAGGAGCGCAGCCGGCATGAGGAGGAGCACCGAATTTAAAGGCGTTTAACATGCCGCCAAAACGACTTTCGACGTATTCATTATTAAATCCAAGGATATTAAAGACTTTGTACATGATTTCTGGATTATAATTACGGACGGCGCCGGAACACACTTCGTAGCCGTTCATGACCATGTCGTATTGGTCGGCGACGACGGCAAGTTTTTCGGCGTCGGTTTGAGCTTTTTCGAGAGTTTCAAGACCGCCTTTTGGCATACTGAATGGGTTATGTCCGAAATCGAGTTTCTTTAATTTTTCATCCCATTCGTAGAAAGGAAAATCAATTACCCAACAGTAGGCGACTTCTTCGGGATTTTTAAGGTTAAAGTGGTCAGCGAAGTCAATACGGAGTTGGCCGAGAACTTTATTAACGATGTTTTGATGGTCAGCGCCGAAGAAGACGGCATCACCAATTTCAGCTCCAGTTAGTTTTTTGACATTTTTAATTTCGGTTTCGGTCATGAATTTAAGGATGGGCGATTTTTCACCTTCTTCTGTATATAATATATATGCTAATCCGCCGGCGCCAAGTTTTTTAGCTTTTTCAGTAAAATCGTCAATTTCACGACGAGTTAGATTAGCGCCACTTTTAACACAAAGCGCTTTGACGCATGGGGTCTTGAAAACTTTAAACTCGGTATCTTTAAAGACGTCGGTAAGATCAATCAATTCCATGCCATAGCGAAGATCTGGTTTATCAACTCCATAAGTATTCATGGTGAAATCGTAAGGTAGACGAGGGACGGATTCGCCTTTAGCAATGAAGGCTTTGGCCGGTTCGGATTTAATGACAAGTTTTTTATTAGCAAAGTCGGTAGCAAGAGCGAGGAAAAGTGGTTCGATGGTTTTACGTACAGTTTCACCGTCATCGACGAAGGACATTTCCATATCGAGTTGATAAAAGTCACCATAGAGACGATCGGCACGAGGATCTTCGTCGCGAAAACACGGAGCGATTTGGAAGTATTTATTAACGCCACCAACCATGAGGAGTTGTTTGAATTGTTGCGGAGCTTGGGGAAGAGCGTAAAACTTTCCAGGATGAAGCCTAGAAGGAACTAGGAAATCGCGGGCGCCTTCTGGCGAGGAGTTAGCAAGAATTGGAGTCGTAATCTCGATAAAATCGTGATTATACATGAATTCACGAATAAAGCGGTAGTATTCCGAACGGCGTTTTAAAATATTTTGCATACTAGGACGACGAAGGTCGAGATAGCGATATTTAAGACGCATCTCTTCGGATGATTTTTCGCCATCGTCGTGAGTATTTACAGGAAGAGGTTCGGATTTATTTAGGAGAATCAGTTCGCTAACAACCAGCTCGATTTTACCGGTAGCGATATTGGGATTAATTAATTCTGGAGCACGTTCGCGGATTTTCCCAGTAGCTTTTAAGACGAATTCATCACGAACGGATTCGGCAAGTTTAAAGGAAGTTTCGTTTTCGGGGGTGACGACGAGTTGGATAATGTCGGTATGGTCGCGGAGGTCGATAAAAATGAGACCGCCGTGGTCACGTCTAGAATTTACCCAACCTTCAACAGTTACTTCTTTACTCAAAAAATTTTTTAATTCATTGGCTAAGATTCTCATAGATTATATTATATCATAAAATGTCAGAAATTTTACTCTAGTAAGTAGTCTAGGAGCATTTGAATAGTGAAGAAGCCGGCGAGAGATTCATCTTGGTCAAGGACGAGGAAGTAGTAGCTATTAGTTCGTTCGATTTCTTCGATAGCAAATTGGAGGGAATCGGAGGTATGGAGATAAAAGACGTCATGAGAGAGATATTTCTCAGCGCGGTCAGTTTTTTTAATTTCGAGAGCATTAAGAGCTTCGGTATGGATAACACCTTTGACTTTATCTTTATTATCGACGACGGGAAAATTAGTAAAACCAGATTTATATAATTTATCTAAGACGAGTGGGCCTAAAACTTCTTTAGCGTTGACAAAGACCATTTGTTTTTTCGGAATCATGAGATCTTTAACCAAGCGATTGTCAAAATTCATGATAGCGGCGATACGGCTACGGTCTTTATCACTAAGAATATCTTTTGGAGTACGACGCAAAAGGGCAATAAAATCTTTGAGCGATTCGGGAGTGTATTTAGGTTTAATTGGCTCAGGATGTTCGCGATATTTTTCTAATATGGGGTCAATCATCTTGACGATTTTGCTCAAAAACTTGAACCACATGATATAATAGATTATATCATAAAGGAGTTATATGAAAAAGTTAAAAGGTTTTTCCGTAGTCGGGGTGGTTATAGGTTTGATTATAGTAGCTTTACTTGGTATTGCGACTTATTACATTATTGATGGTAATAATAAGGCAACAAATTTTGATGACTATGACTTCTTTTCGGTGATTGAAGGGACAAAAGATAATGGGAATATTGGGGATCATGTTAAAGGCGATAAGGATGCTCCAGTTTTGATATTTGAATATGCGGATTATCAATGCCCGGGTTGCGCGTCGATTAATCCACGCGTGAATAAGTTAGTAGAGGAATTGGATGGGAAATTGGCAATAGTTTATCGTAGCTTCCTACTATCTTATCATCAAAATGGTACAGCAGCGGCTTCGGCGGCAGAGGCGGCAGGATTGCAAGGATATTGGAAGCCATATGCAGATAAGTTGTTTGCGGAACAGTCGGAATGGGAATATGCTTCTACTTCTGATAGGACGGAATATTTTAACAAGTATTTTGAGGAAGTAACTGATGGAAAAGGAGATTTGGAAAAGTTTAATAAGGATATAGCGAGCGCAGAAGTATCAAAAAAGATTAGCTTCGATATGGGAATAGGAAAAAGAATTGACGTTTCTGCTACACCGGCGTTTTATATTGACGGACAATTTATTAGTTGGGGGAGCGAGGGAAGTGTAGAAATAAACGGAAAAACCATCAGCTGGGATTCAGCTCGAACAGGTGATGATTTTATAAAACTCTTTAAAGAGATTGTTGAAGCTAAATTTCAATAAAATTTTGCCATTCGGCAGGGGGGATTTTGGATTGTTTTTGTTTGTTAAATTTTAAACGTTTGATACGCATATTTTGGTATTTTAGCAAAGGTTATAAAAACATGCAAGCATAATATGAATGAATTAGATTATGTTATAATTTTAGTATGAAAAAGCGTGGGCTGAAAAAATTTAAAATCAAAACCTGGCAATTATTGTTGATTTTAGTACCACTACTTTTTCTGGATGCGACGCTTTTAAGATTGGATCATATTCGGATGGCGGAGCTTAGGAGTGCAGTTCTGACGGCAGATGAAGAAGATGATGATGAGAAAATTGCGGAAACGTTGGAGCAATTAAAGGATTTTGTATTTTCAAACATTGTCATAAATGTAGTGGATGATAATGGTTTACAGAAGGTAACGTTTGGGACGGGACCGTTTTATTTGGAACATCAGTATATCAGAGCGGCGAATGCGGCTTTAGAGGAAGCAGAGAAAAAATTAAGCTCAGACACTAATCCGAATGGGAATATTTATCAAATGGCTTCGGAGGTCTGTAGACCTCAAGCGATTGCGAATGGGTGGGCTTGGAATAATCCGAATTATATTAATTGTATGATGACGGAAATTCAGAAGTATCCGGCAGCAGATGAGATTCAGGATAAGATTATTGCGAGTTTGCCATCAACAGAGTTATATCGGAAAAATTATGCCTCACCAGTTTGGGCGCCGACTTTAACAGGATTCATGTTACTCTTAACAGCTCTGATTATCGTTGTAATTTTAATAAGAGCGATTATCTGGATTATTTTGAGGCTATCTCTGTTATTTATTTAAATGTGGGAAAACCTCTAAAAATACTCTTGACAATTTTTGTGTAGACTCATAAGATAAGAATATATATAACTTAAGGAGGAAAGCTAAATGGCTTACGCACATACCAACGGTAAGGGAGTCAAGTACTACCTACACAAATCTGAAGTTACTCTTCGCGGTGGCAAGCCTCAAACAATTTATTTCTTTACTAAGGAAGAAAAAGGTGGCAAAGGCACTCCTTGCGACCTTCCAGCAGATCGCGTTGTTTGCGAAAATCCACGCAATGGATTCCTTACTCTTAAAAAGAAATAGTTAGGTGTCAGAGAAAAAGTGTTGTAAGTTTTGCAACACTTTTTTAATGCAATATTTTGTTTGGTAGGGGTGCCTGGACTCGAACCAGGGACACTGCGTGTATAAGACGCATGCTCTGACCAACTGAGCTACACCCCCGCTTATATATATTATATATTATATCATATTGTGGAGGTCACTAGGCAGTATATTTGGTATTTAATGGTATAATATTAAAGTGGATAAGCTAAAAAATAAGCTAAGACGATTTAACTATTGGACGAAACATGAGCTTTTGACGGTTTCGAATATTGTTTTAGTGTTAGCGATTTTACTTTGTTTAATTTGGACTTATCAATCGATTGTGGCAATGTCGAGAAACTGGGAATTATCGGAAAGATTGACAGCGGAGAAAAAGGAACTGGAACTCTTAAGTGTTGAGGTTGAGGCAGCGGAGCTTGAGAATGAGTATTATAAATCGGATGAGTATCAGGAATTGATGGCGAGAAGATATCTGGATAAAAAATCCGAAGGAGAGAATATGGTAGTACTGCCAGAGAATTCAGAAGAGGCAAAAAATAAATATCAGGAAGTAGTGAGCGAGACACAGGAGAAACGGTATTCAAATTTTCAGAAGTGGATGATGTATCTATTTCCAAATTATTAAAAAAAGCTTTAAATAAAAAAATGCTTATGTTATAATGTAAGGTATGAGAAGGTTAAAGCACGGTTTTACTTTAGTAGAAGTATCACTTTTTTTGGCTTTAACTGCAATGCTATTTGTCGGAATTGCAGCTGGAGTTCAAAACTCAATTTATCAACAAAGGTTTAATGACGCAGTACAAAACTTTGCGGAATTTTTACGGACAGCATATTCACAAGTTTTGAATGTGCAAAGTGAGGGGGAAGGTCGGACGGATCAGGCGATTTATGGGAAGTTGGTAACGTTTAATGTAGATGATGAAGGGAAGAATATAATTAACACATATAATGTGATTGGGGATGTTAGTGATAGTATTGGGACTGGGAAGGCGCTTGAATTGTTGAAAGACTTAAATGGAAATATAGTAAAGACTGTTGAAAGTGAGGATGGATTAGAGCCGAAGAAAGTATCTGTAGGATTCGTGGAACAATATGCTCCGAGATGGGGATCGGCGATTCAGTTTGATGATGCTGCTGGGGATCCTAAAGCAAGTTTTGTGGGGGCTTTGTTGATTATACGGCATCCGCTTTCGGGAACTATATATACCTATACAACAAATCAGCCTGTAGATAAAACTAACTTTTCTGATATTTTGAATGAAGAAGCGGAAGCTCCCGGAGCATTTATAATAAAAGCTGTAGATTTTTGTATTAACCCAAATGGTCCGAATGAAGGTGGGGTGAGACGAGATGTGCGGGTGATAACTAATGCAAGAAATGCGTCTGGTGTGGAAATTATTCCGGACTCAGATAGTAAATGTGGAAGGATATGAAAAGAGGGTTTACTTTAATTGAGCTTTCACTATCGATAGCTTTCATATCGATTCTTTCTATTATAATTGTACTTTTGATTAATAATTCGATAGCTTCGTACCGGCGGGGACTAACCTTAAATCAGATTAATACTGTTGGAATGGATTTGGTTGATGATATTAGAACGGTAGTGCAGAGTTCGCCGTCTGGGGCAGTAGTAGGTTTATGTAGTAGGTTTGAAGATGAGAATGAAAAGGAGGTATGCGAGCAGGATGGTGGTAGATTGTTTATTTCGATAGTGATTGAAGATTATAGTGAAGAAGAGCCTGTGCCACTTTTTGGGGCTTTTTGCACAGGAAATTATTCGTATATTTGGAATTCGGGATATTTATTTAACGGTAAATATAGTGATAAGTCACCAGTTGATTTAACATATACGGAAAAGGGTAAATCAGAGTCGAAGCATTTTCCGGAGGGAGAGGAAAAACCTAAATTGATAAAAGTAAGAGATGTAAAGAGAAATGTTTGTAAAAACGCTGTGAGCGAAACTGATTATACAGTGACTGTAGGTAGTAGTTTTAACATTGGAGAGGTTGATAGTGGTTTTGAGCCAGAAAGTCTTCTGTCGAGTGGGGGCTATAATTTAGCAGTTTATGATTTTTCGGCGATGACGCCAGCGGTGAATACGGCGGGTAATGTTTCGTTTTATTCGATTTCGTTTATTTTAGGTACGGTTCAGGGCGGGATAAATGTGACAGCGACTGGAGATTTTTGTAAGACACCAAATAGTACGGATGAAAGTTTTGATAATTGTATAATAAATAAATTTAATTTTGCCGCACAGGCAATTGGGAAAGGATAGAATGAAAAAGAGAGACAAAAAGGATTATTTTAAGAAGGGGGCAGCGTCATTTTATATTGTAGCCTTTTCGACGTTGATTTTGATAATTGTGGCAGCAAGCTTTGCGGCAATTATTATTTCTGAAATTACTAGAACGTCGAATGATGATTTGGCACAATCAGCGTATGATTCGGCTTTAGCGGGAGTCGAGGATGCAAAATTAGCATTTTATAATTATCAAACTTGTAAGGAAGATGAAGACAACAAGTTAGATGAGGTTTCTTTGGAGAGTTCTTTGCCAGAAAGTTTTGACAATTGTGAAAAGATAATTTGGTATGTAGAAAACAAATTTGATGGTTATGAAAAATGTGATATGGTAGCGAATATTTTGGGAAGAAGAGAAGATGAAAATGGAGGAGAGGTGTTGATTCAGGAAAGTAAAGATGACACTAATAATATGCAACAGGCCTATACTTGCGTAACGATTAATGCTGAGTTGGTGGATTATCGGGCGACTTTGTCAACTTCGGACCCGACTAAAGTAATACAGGCAAAGTTTGCGGAAGACCAAGCGGAAGATATATATGAGAATATAGACCGAGTCAAAATTAGTTGGTATTCGGTTGAGAATAATGAAGCAGTTGGATCAAATCTAGATTCTGAAAAAGGTTTAACGAGAGAAAATGGTGGAATCTTCGATTATAATTCTTCGGTACCACCAACAATTGCTTTAGGGATGGTACAGACGGCGGAACAATTTGATATGGATAGTTTTAAGAGTACGGTAAATGGACAAACAAATCGAGGGATGATTTATCTAACTCCGACGGCTGTTGAAAATCAAGCAAGAAATGGGGAAGATAATAAGTATGAGCAGACTGATGTTGGTAATACTATAAGTAAAGATGGGTTTTTGAAGTCAAATGATAAGACAAGGAATAATTTGCCGTATGCGGTGTATTGTCCGGGTGATACTGATGAGGAATTTTTGTGTTCAGCTGTGATAGCTTTGCCTGATCCGGTCGGTGGTGCTCCACGTAATAAAGATACCTTTATGTTTATTGTATCCTTGCCGTATGGTCCGAGCACGGATTTCTCTTTGGAGTTTGGATGTTCAAATCCGACTAAGTGTGGTGGTGAAGCAACTGAGGGGGAAGATGGAAGTGCAATGGCTAAAGCAAAACAAAATGGAACACAAGTGAGTATTGATTCGACAGGCAGAGCGAATGACCTTTATCGCAGGGTTGAGGTTAGACTGTCGCCATCGAATGCTTCTAATCCATATGCGATTTATGGAATACAGTTGTTGGGTAATGGTGATGGTGATGGTAATTTAGTAAAAAATTTTGCACCAACCGTAGAATATGATTTTGATTAAGAGAAAGTATAAGGGGTTGGGATTATGAGTAGATTTGAATTTTTAGGAAAGAAGAGTTGGATAGTTTTAGGGGTTTTGATGGTTTCATTATTATCGTTTGCTATTGGGGCAAAAGATGTGAACGCTATTGAGACTCAGACTAATATTTCTACTAGGAATACTCAGACTGCTACGAGCGGGCGTTGTTATACGACTGGTTATAATAATAGTGGCTGCACTAATGGTACTAGTAGTATAGATGAAAAAGATGTTTTGACTGGTTCTATATACAATATGACTTTTTCTCATAACTTTAAAACAGATAATGAGGATGTAAGTGTCGATTGTGAAGTTTCGATTAGTACGCCTGATATAGATGGGTATATACTTTCAAATGCTGGATCTGCAAGTTATTCATATGGCCTGACTTCTCCTTCTCGTTCTGCTGATTGTGATGCTACGACAGGTACTGGGGGATCAGTGCCTGATAGTGTTAGACCTTATAGCGATGGAAAGCATAAGTATATTCACCGTGACTTTCTTGAGGTTGAGTTTACGGAGGCAGGGACTTATACGTTTTGCGAGACAATTGTAGCGAGTGCGAACGGATATAGTGATTCAACAACGGGATGTATAACTTATACTGTTAAAGACCCGCCAAAATATGATTTAAATGTGGTTCCAAGGCTACAAGATGGTACAGTTTTAGGAAATAGTTCAACGGCTGGTAGTGGTAATGAAGGGAATCAAATATGTACTGGGACGAATAAAGGTGGGAAATTTTATAGTAGTTTTAATAAAGATGACTATGAATTCGTTGGCTATTCGGAAAGTGATGAAGGTGGTGCGACGCAGACGAGTCAACTTTGTGTGACGATAGGGAATAAAGATAGGACGGTTTATGCTGTTTATAAAAAGAAGCTTGCTTTTAATGGTAAATCTAGTGTTTATAGTGGAAATAATAGTGAAACTACGGGGTTCGTAAATACAACTAAAAGTGTGTCTTTAAAAATAAATAATTGTTCTGCGGTTAGCGGCTGTAAAGTCAAGTTTACGCATGCTTTGGAATTGGCAAGTGGGAGTGGTTCTACGAGTTATAAGATTGCTAGGACGTCTAACCTTTTTAAAGATGGAAGCCCAAGAAGTATTATTAATGATAGTAAATTAAAAATTGGAAATTTTTCTGGGACGACGGAAACAGTTTATACAAGTGATGAATTAACTTTATATCCTGGAATGGTAGTTTGTGAGGCGATTTATTTTTATAAAGGAGGAGGGAGCGAAACAGATTATGATACAGTTGTAACAGCTTGTGCTTCGGCTTTAGGTAAAGCGCAACCAACTGATCCGGAAGATCCATATGATCCGAGTAATCCAGAATATGATCCAAATGGCGACGATACGAGTGAAGCTTTGATAGATATAGAAGTAAAAAATAATAACAACGATAAATATAATACATATAGAAGATATATTTATGCAAAGCCTGGTGATAAAGTAACCTATCGTGCGACTTATAATCCTATTTTACAGTATGTATATTATTTATTTCCTGATAAGCTTTCAGTTAATAATGGAAATGCTTGGATGAATTCTGATAAGCAATATAGTGTTGGGGAAATATTTAATAATAAAATGAACCCTGATTGGAATAACGCTTTTATGGTTGGATATGGGAACGAAAAAATAAGTAATGTGTATAGTTTTAATCCGGGCCTTGTTGATAAACAGATTAAAGCATTTCCTAATGATGGTTTAAAAATAGAAGACGGAGACGTAGGGAGCGATTTACGAGAGACTGCAATTATCAATAATGATAAAAGAAGTGAAACTTTTGAAAATGGTTTTACGACGCCAAGTCAGGTAGAGTTTAAAGACAGTTCTGGATCGAATACTGGGAATGTAATTACTAGTTCAATTATGAGGACTGCTCATGTTTATGTACCATATAATTTTAAAAATACGATTAAAGTGACAACGCCAGAAGGAATTGTATATGCTGGAGAGAGCAAGACGATAGAATTTAAAATAGAGATAAATGGAAAAAAGAATAGCTTGACTTCTCCAGATGTGGAATATGCAACTCATGTAGATGGGATGAAATATAGAGCAAGATGCCTCGATGAAAATTGTTCGATTGGTGATGATAAAACAGGTTTAGGATCCTCATATAAAATTGATATACCAGATTTAAAGGCTGGAAAGCGAATATGTGTAATAGCTGAAGTTTATCCAGCGACTAGTGGAGCTGATGGAAACTGGAATGATCCAGAAGGAGATCATAAGTGGGCTGAGTCTGAAACTGTTTGTTTTACAGTGGCTAAAAGACCAAATCTTCAAATTTGGGGCGGGAATGTCTTTACAAATGGTCAGATTAGTCTAACGGAAGCGAAAAAGACCCATTTGGCTGGAGGTGATGATAATAAAACGCATGTTTTCGGTTCGTGGGCGGAGTTAGGATTAGTGGCTAAAGGGGAAGTGACTGGTCTGGCGAGTGGCGTAGGGTTTGGATATGATGAAGGATGGAGTGGCTTTAGTTATAATTATTGTGAGGCGAGTACACTAAGCTTTGCGAATGTGAATTGTAAAGATAGTGTAGGTGATTTAGAGAATAGTTCTTCAGTTAAAGAGGACAAATCTGGTTTAATTGAAAGATTTAGGCCAGAAAATTATATTGATTATTTTGTGGATGAAGTAGTTTGGGGTGATGAGACACAAAAAGTTAGTGATACTGATCGTTACTATTATTATAATGATGATAGAGATTTGACGATTGCGGGGGCTGAAATAGAAAAAGAGACAACACATGTAATAGAAACGACAAAAGATGTAATAATTAGTGGAAATATTATTTATGAAGATGGATATAATTCCATAAAAGAAGTTCCTAAGTTATTCATTTATGCAAAAAATATTTATATTGATTGTGCGGTAACAAGGATTGATGCGGTGTTGATTGCGGAAGAAGTGGTATTGACTTGTAATGATTTGGGTGAAAAAGTAGTGGTGGGTGATGACGGAGTGGAAAGAACGAAGACATTAAGTGAGAGGGCAAAAGATAAGATTAATGAAAAAATAAATTCTACGCAATTAATCATAAATGGTACGATTATTACTGATAAATTAATTGCGAATAGAACTTATGGTGCGGCTACGGGGACCAATTCGATTGTTCCGGCGGAGATTATAAATTATGACTCTACACTTTATCTTTGGGGACAGGATAGAATTAGGGCGGCAAATGTCTGGAAATTAGAAACCGTTTATCAGCATGAGTTAGCGCCGAGATATTAGTTTTAAGTATAAGATAGAAGGTCTTGACAAAAATTAGCTTTAGGTATATAATGATAAAGTATCGATTTACTCGGTATATGTTATGTTTGTCGTGGGGTAGAGCAGCCTGGTAGCTCGTTTGGCTCATAACCAAAAGGTCGCTGGTTCAAATCCAGCCCCCACAACCAAGTTTAATAATCAGATTATAGTTCAGGTTGAGTTACCCCCCTAACTCAATCTGAACCATGGTCTGATTATTTTTTCTTAGAAACGAGGGCTTTAGCGGCGAGTTTAACGCCGTAGCTATAACTATTTAGAGGATGAGGAGTGCTGGCGATTTCAAGGGTGGAGAGGTTATGACGAATAGCAATAGCGATTTCTTCAGTTAATAATTCGGCATTTGGAGCGACGATGGTAGCTCCGAGAATATGATTATTTTTATCGGCAAGGAGTTTAATAAAGCCGTATTTAAAATCATAGATTTTACTAGCCGGAAGTTCTTCGAGTTTTAGAATGACTTTTTTGTATTTCCGATCGCGTTTAGTTAAGTCGTCTTCATTAAGACCAACAGTAGCAACTTCAGGGAAAGTTTTAGTAAGGCGCATGAAACCTTGGTAATTAACGAGGTTTTTAGTCTTATTAACAAGGTTAGAGGCGAGGACGGTTCCTTCGTAATCAGCGAGTTCGGTTGAGGAAGCTTTGCCGAGTGAGTCGCCAATGGCGTAAATATTTTTAGCGGAAGTTTGGAAGAATTTGTCGGTAATAATGCCGGAGTTTTTATATTTAACGTCGGCATTTTCTAGACCATAATCTAGGATTGGTTGGCTACCGGTTGCGAGAATGACACAATCGGTACGGATGACTTTTTCAGTATTAGAGTTACGGAAGATGACGAGTTTGCTGGCTTCGTCTTGTTCGAGCGCGACGACTTTACAACTAGGTAGAACCATAATACCGAGTTCGTGTGTGAAGTATTCGGAAAGAGTTTCAGCAACTTCTTTATCTTCGTTTGGCAAAATGCGACTAGAAGATTCCATGAGAATAACTTTAATACCGAGACTGGCATAGTAAGAAGCGATTTCGCATCCAGTAGAGCCGGCACCGACGATGACGGCGAGTCTAGGTAGGCGACGGATTTTAATAGCGGTTTCAGGGGTCAAGTAGCTAACAAAATCGGTACCAGCGATTTCGAGAGTTTTGAGGCAGGAACCTGTTGCGAGGATAAAATTTGCTGCGGTGAATTTTTTATCTTGGACGGCAATAGTATTACGGTCAAGAAAATTAGCGGGACCGTTAATGCAGGTAATACCGGCGTTTTCGAAGATTTTTTGATTATTGCCACCAGCTTCAATCACAGTTTTTAGTTGTCTAGAAACTGAGGAAGGGAGACTAAAAGATAAATCTTGGTTTTTAAATTCAGGAAGAGCAGACATTTTTGAATAAAGATGAGCAAAATCTAGAGCAACGGCATAGGGAACGTCGCGTGTATTAAGGTTTGTGCCGCCAAAATAACGTTCTTCAACAATGCCGACGGATTTTTTAGCTTTAGCAAGAATAAGTGCAGCGGCAGAGCCAGCTGGACCACTACCAATTACTAAGTAGTCAAAATCGTATTTTTTTCCCATATCTTATATTATTTTATCACGATTTTCGTAAACATAAGCTAAATCTTTGTGGTATTTTTTTAGCTCTTTCGTGATAGTCCTTTCCAAATCTTTTTTAGTAATGGTATTTTTGGATTTTAGGGCCTTTTTTGTTTGTTCAAGAGTTTTATTAATGAAAGTTTCAGCAGCGCCAGCAGGAATTCCGAGTGCATGGGCATCGATTTTCAGCTCTTTAATGATTGATTTTTCGTCAAATTCTTCGATCATATGATTACTCCAAAAGTAATGATTAGGATAGCAATGAGAAAATAAAGAATACTAATAAAGAGACGGAAGAAATTCTTATTTTTAAAACGGGTTTTAACTAATTCGGCGAGGTTGTGATTATTCTTTTCAATAGTGTGAAGAATCATGAGAGGAAATGCTAAGATGAGAACGAAGATAAAGATAAGGGTGGAAAAGGGGAGATTGGGAAAACTCAGCTTAGAGATTTCTATGAGAGAGATGAGATAAAGTGGAAGTGTAAAAATTAGTTCTGGTACACCAGCAATGAAACCGAGAATAAATGCATCAGAGCGGTTTTTGACGGTTTTTGCTTTTAAATCAAAATTTCGGGCGGTTTTTCGTGAGATAAAGAGTTTAGTGCCAGTACTTTTTCTGAAATAGAAAAGAAGAATGACAAAACCAAGAGCAATCATAATTCCGGCGAGGATGTAAGAAAATATTTGGTTATCAAAAATGATTTCGGAAAATGATAGCGCGCGCAAAGTAGAATTAATTAAAATGAAAATGATGGCAGATAAGGTTTCTACGCCTAGAATGAAGAAAATGCCAAGATCGTCTACTTTAAGTTTAGAAAACTTTCCGAGATTGTAATGAGTAAAAAGCATGAAAATACCTGGAATTAGTTTTAAAGACATTAAAATAAGCATAGAGAGAATAAGAATTCCTAAAGAGGCGAAAACACTCATGCTTTCATTATAGCATACTAAGGGTTGAAATAAAAAAAGATTAATGGTAGTTTTTTCGACATGAAGAAAATTTTAAAAATTTTGGGAGTATTGTGCGGAATAATTTGGATGAGTTTTTTCACTCAAAATGTGAAGGCGACGGATTTAAGCACGGAGCTTCCGGAAATATATATAAAGGCCATTAATCCTGGGTATGTGGTTGATGGTGTAAATAACGTCGGAGAAATGATTGAAATTGGCAGAAAAACATCCGGCGATCCGATTTTGCTCGCTGGGACTACTGTAAGCTATACAAATTCGAGCGGGAACAGCTCAATTTTGTTTGAGTTTCCCGAGAACAGTTGGATGACTGGCGAGAACATCCTCCTTCGCTTAGCCAGCTCGCCGGAGAGCGAGCTGGCGGCCGTGAATTATACGAAAACCTTAGCTTTCAAAGCAAGTTTAAGTTTAAAAAGAGGAGAGGAGATTTTAGATGAAGTTTGTTGGACAGGGAAAAGTGGTTGTTATAAAGATTTTAAATCGGCTGTGCCAACAACATTGGTTCGGAATTTAGAAACGGGTAGTTTTGAACATTTAGAAATATATGAACCAGTTTATGATGAAAAAAGTTATAAGGTCGAGACGACTAACGAGGAGGATTCAGAAAAGGAGAAGAGCCAGTGCCAGGGTTTACAATTTTCGGAAATACTGAGTTATTATGAAACGTCAAAATCGGAACAATTTATTGAGTTTTATAATGCAGGGGCGGAACAAATTCTAATGGACGGATGTAAGATTAGGTATAAAAATAAAAACTATAGTTTAAAAGGATTAATCAAAGCGGAGGGATATTTTATTTATTATCCAGAGAATTTTTATTTAACAAAAAATCCGACTAATTCTAATAAATTAGAATTAGTGGATGTTAATGGAGAGATAGTTGATACGTTAGAATACCCGAATGGTCAGAGAAAGGGGACGGCTTATGCTTTGGTTGGTTATGATTCGGCTGGAAGGGAAATATGGAAGGTAACCTATGCCCCGACGCCGGGAGAGGCAAATAATTATCAAGAATTTAAGACTTGTGAAGCGGGGAAAGTAATTAATGAGGTGACTGGAAATTGTGTGAAAGTGACGAGCGTAACGGAAAAGGTTTGTGCAGAAGGACAGTATTTAAACATTTTGACGGGAAGGTGCAAAAAATATGATACTGTAACGGAAAAAACTTGTAAAGAAGGTTATTATCTTAATCCTGAGACAGGAAGATGCCGAAAGATTGTTGAAAATAAGGGAGCAGATTATAGTTTAAAGCCAGAAAACTATGAAGAAAAATCGTCTTTTATTGCTTTTTATGCGGTTTTAGGAGTAGTTGGTATTGGTTTAATTTATTTAATCTATGAATTTAGACAGGAGATTGGGAAGCTTTTTGGTAAAGTTTTTCGACGATCTCGTTAAAGACGGCTTCACGAGTTTGGTCGCCATTAACTTCAACTAGTAAACCGAGGGTTTGGTAATGTTGGATGACGGGAAGGGTTTTTTCGCGAAACTCTTTGAGGCGAGTTCGAAAGATTTCGAGGTTTTTATCGTCTTTTCTACTGCCGCGGTCGTTTAAAATGCGAGCTGAATCAAAACGGGTTTCGACGTCGGCTTCGGAAATATTAAGGATAATAGCGGCTTTAATTTCATGGCCAGCGCCAGCGGCGACGGACATGACTTGATCTTCTTCGCCAGCCCAGCGACCGATTGA
The DNA here is from genome assembly GCA_045615385.1 of Candidatus Nanosyncoccus sp. Lineage (GTDB taxonomy): Bacteria > Patescibacteriota > Saccharimonadia > Saccharimonadales > Saccharimonadaceae > Nanosyncoccus. The sequence continues at coordinate 30,919 of JAZLES010000007.1, forward strand.
AGAAAGTATAAGAGGATAATCGAAAAGATCACGACGTTCTAGGTATGGTAAAACCCATTCATAAAAGAGGTCGGTCGGAATTAGTTCACCACGTTCGGAAAAGTTTTGTCTAGTTTCCTTTTCCATAGCACGAATAATCATGCCAGAGGATAAAAATTTTGCTTCGAGGGCTTCAGCAAGGCGAATGCCTTGAGTATCTTTACCAGACATAGGTAGTCCGAAGATATTAATAGAGCCTGTGCCCAGCCAAGATTTAATTTTTGAGATCTTTTCTTCCATATTTGTATTATAGCATATGATAGGGGATGGATGGAAATTAGCACTCTTGCCTTTTTACTGCTAATTTTGTATAATTAAAGCATGGAAATTACGAGTCGACAGAAGGAGATTCTTTGTCAAATTATAGAGGAATATGCAGAAACGGCGGCACCAGTAGGTAGCGTAACGTTAGCTAAGCTTTTTGGTGTTTCGCCGGCGACAATTAGGGCGGAAATGGCTCGGTTAGAGGCTTTAGGTTTGATTGCGCAACCGCATACTTCGGCAGGACGAGTGCCGACAGATGCGGGATATCGTTTATATGTGAATAGTTTGGGAGAAACGGAAGAGTTTCAAAAACCGGTAATGGATCGGGGAACGCATGCGCTTGAGGTGAGAGTAAATTCGCAGTCGCGAGCAGATACGGCGATTAGGGGAGCAGTCGACGCTTTAGTAGAATTAACGGGAAATTTGGGTTTGGCGACGATTGGTGGGCAACTTTATCTTGCGGGTATTTCGCGTTTATTTACGCAGCCGGAGTTTGTAGATACGAGGAGAGTACAAGCGGTGGCTAAGCTTTTGGATAATTTAGAACCGTGGTTAAGGGAGGCAGCTCCGGGTGAGGCTCTGAATATCTTTATTGGACAAGAAAATCCGATTGGCAAAAATTCAGAAGTTTCTTTGATTATTTCAAAGTTTCGTTCGCCTTTTTCAGACCGAAGCTATATTGGCGTCTTAGGCCCTACTAGACAAAATTATATGAGAGTAATGTCGTTAGTAAAACATGCTGGTAATATGTTAGAGGAGATTTTATGAAAAAAGAAACCAAAGAACAAGCAAAAATAGAAGAATTGACAGCAGATTTGCAGAGGACGCGGGCGGATTTTGAAAATTTTAGAAAACAAGTTGAAGTTCAAAAAGAAAATGAACGAAAAAATACAAAGATAACTACGTTTTATAAGGTTTTACCATTATTAGATGATTTTGAGAGGGCAATATTGGCTTATCAAGAATTAAGCCCACTTCAGAAATCGTTTGAAAAGACTTTAGGTGAGTTGAATTTAGTAAGAATCGTTTCAGAAACGGGAACGGAATTTAATCCAGATTTACATGAGGCGGTGATGGTAGAGGGTGAAGGCGAGAAAGAGACAATAAGTGAGACTTTACGACCGGGCTATTATTATGAAAATGAAGTAATTAGGCCAGCGATGGTGAAGGTTAAACGGACCTCTTGAAAAAAGAGCGAAAAAGTGATAAAATAAAAGGAAATTTATAAGGAAAAAATATGGCTGAATATAAGTTGGCGCTGAAAAAGCGTGAAATTACAGGTAAGAAGTTAAAAGGTTTAAGAGCTGAAGGAATGATTCCGTCGGTAGTTTATGGTGGTAAAGAACCGATGTTGGCGGCGTCTGGATACGTGGCAACAGAGAAGATTTTGAATGGAGCGGGATATCATTCGCCGATTGATCTAGATGTAGATGGTAAAAAGCGATTGGCGATTGTTAAAGATATTCAGATTGATCCGGTTTCGCGAAAAATTGTTAATATTGAATTTCAGGCAATTTCGGCGAAAGAAGTTGTAGAAGCAACTACTCCAGTAGTAATTGTAGGGTTCGAAGAATCGGAAGCTTCAAAGATTTATCATTTTGCTTTAACTCAATCGATTGAAGAGTTGGATGTTAAAGCGAAACCAGCAGATTTGCCAAAAGCTTTAGAGGTAGATGCTTCTTCGCTCAAGGAACTAGATGATAAAATCACAATTTCAGAGATTAAACTACCTGAGAATGTAGAGTTTGCGGAAAAAGATTTAGATTTAAGTCGTGTAATAGCTTCGCTCTATGATCCAGCAGCAGAAGCAGCGGCTAGAGAAGCAGAAGAACAGGCTGCGGCAGAAGAAGAACCAGTAGAAGCAGCGGATGTACCAGCAGATAATGGTCAAAAACCAGAAGAAACTGCTGAGGAAACAGAGGAATAATTAGAGAACTTCAGTATTCGCAATTAAGCGAGCAAGGAAGGCTTGGCGGGCGGCATCGGCATTAGCGTTGTCGCCTTTCCAAGCATAAAGAGCGGGATCTTGGAGGGCGCGAGCAAAAGAGAAAGTAACAGGCCAAGGGAAGGGGCCGTTTTTTTCGATTGCAGCAAGATTTTCGGTAGCCTGTTCGACGGTTTGACCGCCAGAAAGAAAGACTACGCCGGCGAGGTCATGAGGAACGTGGGTTTTCAGAATTTCCGCGGTTTTTTGGCTAACTTCTTCGGGGGTTGAAGGAGTTTCAAACTGTTTACCGGCAATTACCATGTTGGTTTTCAGGATACAAGCGTGTAGATTTACTTTAGTGGCAGTGAGCTTTTCGAAAAGAGTGTTTAAAATGTGAGCAGTAATGGTAGCATTTTGTTCTAATGAATAATTACCGTCGTAAACTACTTCAGGTTCGACAATAGGGACTAGGCCGGCTGATTGGCAGGCAAGAGCGTATTCGGTTAAAATACGACAGTTTTCGTCGATAGCTCGGTCGGTTGGGGTGAGGATTTTGCCAGTTTCGTCTAAGCGGATTTCGAAAGCGGCACGCCATTTGGCGAAACGAAGTCCCATATTATAGTATTCTTCGAGTCGATCTGCGAGATGTTCAAGACCTTTAGTATAGGTTTCTTCGGAATTCTCGAATTTTTCAAGACCCTGATCAACTTTAATACCAGGAATAATGCGACGACTAGTGAGATAATCGACAAAATTTTGGCCATCGTCGGCTTGTTGACGGGCAGTTTCATCAAATAAAATTACTCCGTTGACATATTTTTCTAAATTTGGAGTGGAGAGGAAAATATTACGATAGTCACGACGATTTTCGTAAGTATCAGGGATATTTAATTGAGCGAATTTTTTTTGAATTGAGCCGCCAGATTCGTCAGCGGCGAGGATGCCTTTTTTAGGCAAAACAAGGTTTGTAGCGATGAGTTCAAGAGGGTTATATTCGTTGAGGTTTTGGGAGATAGTTTGGAGTTCGGCGATAGATAAAACGGAGTCTAGTTTAGAGTTTTCGACGTTAGCACGAGCCATTTTTAGACTATCTTCGACAGAATAGCCTAGCATAAAACCGCCGAGTATAGTAGCTGAAATGATAGAATAGGCAGACAAATGAGTTAAGATGTCGATACGTTCAACGAAGAGTTTTTCGGTGAGATTGAGATAAGAGATTTGATTATCAGAGATAGTAATGATTTTTTGGGAATCAATTTTTTCAAGTTCGGGCGCGTAAGTTTTTTCCGCTGAATCGTTGTGGTTTTCTGAGAAAATGAGGTCAGCTCGCTCTAAAAGTCCGTTGAGAAACTGGTTATTAGTATTACGTAGATAGATGACAAGTTTAGTTTGAGGTGAAACATCTAGATAGGCCTTAATTTTTTTAGTAGTATCGAGATCTAGCTCAGCGGAACGGTCGAGAAAGAGATAGTCTACGGCGGCAGTAGGAGGAGTAAATACGGTTTTTTTGAAATTGCTGGGGGCAAGGTAGCTTACATCTTCATCAGAGATTAAAATGTAGCGATAAGTTTCGATATAATTCTTAGGTTCATAGCTTTCTTCGGAAAAAGTAAGGGGTTGGTCGGAAATAGTAGCGTCTAGTTCCATTTTTTTCAGGACTTCAAGGGAAACGGCGGCTCCACCGAGGCTGCTAAAACGATGGAAAAAATGATGCTCACTAGCGTCAAAGCTTAAATCGAGCCACCTGATGCCATCCTTATCAGTTTCAAAGTTTTCAGTTCTGTCATCAAGGTTAAGATAAACGTCTTTAATAACGTTGCCCACTACTAAAACATTCATAAGTTTATTATAACATAGAAACTTAATTAATAACGCCTAAGATTCCTCTTAGGGCGTAAGCAGTATCTTCATGGTTTCTAACGGTAATAGTATCGATACCCATTTCAACGACAGGATAGTCGTTGCCGCCAGGTTCGGTCATGTCGCCAAAATAGAGAATATCTGATTTTTTGACATTTAATTCTTCTAAGAGGTGAGTCATACCGAAGACTTTGTTCATACCTGGGGTGATAGCATTAATTGAGGTTGTACCACCGATTTCGTATTCGAATTCAGGACTGAGTTCTTTACAGCGAGCGACGATTTTTTGACGTTTTTTATGATCGGGATCCCAGGCATATTTTTCTTCGGTACCGGCTTTTTGGCCTAAGGCAGAAAAAGTAACTTGGGAAAGACGATTTTCGATTATTTCATCACCGGGCTTTAATTTATCTTCTTCCCAGTAGCCAAGTTCTTTGGCGGCCTGTTCAATGGTTGCGGTGATTTTTTTGACTTGTTCCTCGGTTAAGGGGTAATTATAAACTTGTTCCCAGTCATTTTTTTCCTGATTATAGCGGTAGTATTGGGTACCTTGAGCAACGAAAAGGTGGAGATGAGACAATTGTTCAGGGGTAGGGTTTTTCAGCTGATCGACAATTTGAATTAAAAATTGGTCAAATTTTTGGCCAGAAATTGGGCAAATTTCGAAATGGTCGAGACATTTAACCAATAATTCGGCGATTTCTGCGGTAATAGGGGTTTTGGCGATGTTTAAAGTTTGATCTATGTCAAATGCTAATACTTTTTTCATAATAGTTTAATTATAACATGCTATAATGAGATTATGAAAACTTATATCGTGGGCAATTGGAAGTTGAATTTTACGGTCGGCGAAGCTTCCATCTATCTTCATAAACTTCTAAAAATTTTACCGAACTATCGAGATATTGAGGTCATAGTGGCGCCCTCGACGATTGCTTTACAACCATTATCGCTTCAGGTTGATCGACATAAGATTAAATTAGCGGCACAGAATGCGTTTTATCGTGATTATGGAGCCTTTACAGGAGAAACTTCGTTTTCACAATTAAGAGGTTTGACGGATTATGCAATTATTGGCCATTCCGAGCGGCGATATATCTTCAGAGAAGATGATAAGATGGTTCAGAAAAAAGTGGCGGCGGCGCTTAGAAATAAGATAACGCCGATTTTATGTATTGGGGAAACAGAATCTGAGCGAGCTTTTGGTGAAACGGCAGATGTGATTCGGGATCAATTAATCGGGGGTTTATCAGAGGTAGCGGATGATGATTTAGAAAAAGTAATTATTGCTTATGAACCAGTTTGGGCGATATCAAGCACTAAGGTAGCGAAACTGGCTACGCCAGATGAAGTTGCTGAATCAGTGAAGCTGATTAAGCGAACTTTAAAAGAGGTTTATGGAGCGGAAGTAGCAGAGAAAGTACCAATTTTATTTGGAGGGAGTGTGAATACTTCGAACGCAGGGGCTTATTTGATGGTGCCGGGCGTGGATGGTCTACTGATGGGTGGCTCAAGCTTGATTTTGAATGAATTCGTTGATATAATCGAAGTTGCTAAAAGAGTAAGGTCATGAGTAAAAGATACATGGATTTTGTGCCGTCTAAGCCAGTAAATGGCTCAGCGATGCATCAACAAAAAACGGTGAAGAAGACTGAAACTGTAGAAAAAGCGGTAAGTGCGCCTAGGGTTACGAGCGTAAAAAAAGCGGAAGCGTTAGGAGAGCCGGTTTTAGGCATAGTTGAGGATAGAGAGCCGAGGTTTGTGAAGGCTGAGACTCCAAAAAAGGCTTTAAATAAGGTATCACATTTTAGACCAGTAAAGAATGAATTAACTGAGGCGAAAGCGAAGAGAATCGGTAATCAAATGAAGAAGGTTGAACCAGTTGCGAAAAAAGCTGGAGAGGAAAAAGATAAAAAAACTTATCAACCGCCGAAGACACCATTTATTAATCAGGAAAAAGTAGTAAAAAGACCACTTTCGAAGAATGTTTATCGGAAAAAGATTGAGGTACCGAAAGAGGAGCCAAAGGGTCCGGTAACGATTATTACAAAACCAGAGAAAGATGCGCATGTGAGTTTGATTGTGACAATTATTTTGACGATAATTTTAGGGGCGGCGGCAGGAACGGTAGCATTTTTGCTTTTGCCGAAATAGGTTGGTATGAATAATCCATTTTTAAAGCGTTTGATGAAAGATAAAAAGGAGGATGTAGTACATTCTTCGGCTTATGCTAAGGTGCAAAATTCAAATGGGATAGGTGTCGCTTCGGTTGAAACTTTTAGTGGACGCTTAGCGATAGAGCAGAATCGACAAGTAGTAAGAGGATATGGGGATTCAAAAATCGTCAATGAAGCGCGGGGAAATGCGCCGAGGGCGAAAAAATATGAGCCTCCGAAAACTTCGGGTCCAGAGAGAAGGGCGATACCGCCGATTAGGAAAAATCCTGGAATTTCCCGGTAACTGTGATATAATAGTAAGGATGGTGGGATTAGCTCAGATGGTTAGAGCGTCTGATTGTGGTCCAGAAGGTCGTCGGTTCGATCCCGATATCCCACCCCATACGGGCGTAAGGTGCTCGAACCGTTGCGTCCCAAGGGGCAAGCGGTTCGATCCCGATATCCCACCCCATTAACAATTTGCGGGTATAGTACAGTGGTTAGTATGCAAGTTTTCCAAACTTGAGATGAGAGTTCGATTCTCTCTACCCGCACCAGAGAAAAATGAGAGCTTGCTCTTATTTTTTGTGTTTTAATTATTGACATTTTTGGGTTTATGTGATATAATGAAGGTATTGAGGTTTGTGCCTCGCATCATTAACAGTTTAATTAATGGTCAATAAATGGATTGGAGGAATTGCTCATGAAGAAGGTGTACTGGAACTATGGTGAAACTCGTAAAACCACTCCCGTAGAGACCACACAGAAAGAAACTACGAAAAAGACTGTTGAATTTTTCGAAGACTCTCGAACTGCAAAGGAATTGAGAAATGAAGCCAAAGAACTGTTTGACAGTTCGGAAGAGAAGATAGTTCAAGCGCAAACGTTGACTGAAAGGGCCGAAAAACTGGAATCTGAAGCTGAACTTTCGTCTAGTAAGGCGAGAGAATTGCTCGCTTTGGCGGAGAGGAAAGAGGCAGCAGAAGCGGCGTGTCTGAAGGAAAAGAGAGTCCAAGAACAGGAAGTGGAGAAGGAAGAGAAGGAAAAAGAGATAGAGAAAGCCAATCAGTTGGTTCAGAAGAAGAAAAAGGGAATTACTGAAGGCTTGATTGGTAAAAAGATCGAAGGAAAGTATGGCGATTACACTGGTGCATTGAAGGTTATTCCCGTTGAAGATGAAGATGGCGAAATTCAACCGATCATTTCGCCTATGATCGCGAGTTATTATGATCCGGATTTCGTGATAGTTCCGGTCTGGGTAGAAGAGGGGAAGATTGACTACATTTTATCTGTTAATGAGGCAGTAAAATACTTTAATTAAACTATTCGTACATTGGAGAAGCTCGGCTTTTAGCCGAGTTTTTCTATTAAATAGACATAAGCGGAAAATATTGTATTTATATTGACAAAAAAGCTAAAGTGTGATACAATGTAAGTAGTCTGGGTTTTGGTGTGTTGAAAAACCAAGATGACCATTAACAACCAAATCATCTCAGATTTCAAATGAAATCTGAGCTGTCTAATTCCCCCTACAATATAATATAGAAAAGGAGGGTGATGCTGAATGCTCACCACGTTCATCGTTTTCGTCTTGGTGGCGGCTCTGTCGCTTGCCTTGGCGCAGATGTTCAACGGAGGCTCTTTACTTCTTGCTGAAGACGCTTCCGGTGAGAAAAGATTTGTTGGTCTGGATAAGATCAACGGAGCTGATACGTCTAGAGCTGCTGTTCTGAGTGTTTTGACTAGCACTGCGGCGTATTTTAGCATTAAGCATGCCGAAATGACTTGGACGATGCTGCTTTTCTTCGTTATCATGACTCTGATATTCATTTATCTTCTGTCTTGGTGGCGGGGAAATGGCTCTGAGTTCAAGGAGCTTTTCGTGTTTGCGGCACTTGTTGCTTTAGTAATCTTTCCGATTGCTACGCTTGTCGCTAAGTTGACGGCTCAACTCGCAACTAATGCTGGTTGGGCTTCGGTCATAACGGTAATCCCGAAGATTATGCTGGTCATAACTCTTGGGGTGGCCGTCTATGATTTGTTCACTTTCCGTGAAAGGACAGTGAACGTGATTCGACCTTTTGATAATGGTCAGGAGGTCAAAATCAAGGAAAATGCGCGGCGACAGGACAGAAATCTGGCACGAGTAGCTTTGCTTCTTACCATCATTTTGCTGCTTTTGCTCCTCTTTAGCGGAATTGCTTGGGGAGGTTTTGGCTTCAAGGAAGCTAAAGCTGATGTGGCGATGCAGGCCAATAATGGCCAAGTTCAGTGGTACCATTTTTATAATGGTGAGCTGCAGCTTGATGAGGATGAATCCAATAATTATAATTTTGGACCGAATCCGATTCAATCTGGGCTGTCGGCAACTGATTACGACCGGATTTTCCGGGAACGTTTGAAGGTTGATCCGGCACTGGCTGCGGCGGATATGGCTTGGCTGGATGCGAAAGTGGGGACTCGCTATCTTGGTGAGTTCTATGAATCGTGTCAGCATGACTGGGCAAAAACTATGAACTGGACGAAAGAAAAGTTCATGACGGACCAGGTACTGTATTACCAGCATTTGGATGCGTTTTTTGCGTTCCTTGATGCTGCTACGAAGGTCGAGGTTCGGGAATGTCGGTCGGTCTCCGATCAAATGTTTATGAATCCGCATACCGTTGACGGTGTGCCGGATATCATCGTAATGTTGACGGACGACCACACGGGCTATGAGCTCGTGTATACTTTCGTTATTAAAGATAATACGTTTGAGGTGGCTTACCGCATCAATTGCGGTTTCCAACCTACGGACGTAGCGGAGATAATGGATATTGTTCCTCAGGGAACTACGCCTACTCCCACTCCGGAGCCGACGCCTACTCCGACTCCGACGCCTACGCCGACTCCTACTCCGGAGCCGACGCCTACGCCGACGCCTACGCCTACTCCCACTCCGGAGCCGACGCCTACGCCAACTCCCACTCCGGAGCCGCCTTATAATAAGGACCCCAACAAGGCTCCGAAGGAGAACACGGAACCCAATGATGATCCGGGTTCCGGTCCTGACACTAATAATGGCGTAGGAGCCACTGAGTCGACTATGGATCAGCCTACTAATTCTAACCATTACTCGTCCTACGATGAGTATAAGGGAGATATTAATAAGCTGAATCAGATTAATCAGACTCAGCAGACTGGCTCCACTCCCAGCACCCCTACGACACCGAAACCGTCTGCTAATACAACGGTAGACAATAATGGGGATACTGGCACGTCTACGGCGGCGCCAATTAATAACCCGACACCGGTTTCTGGGCCTGTTCACGAGGCTGAAACTGGTGAAACTATAGATAATACGCCTGGCGAGGCCTGGGGGGGTCCGCCTGACTAAGGCATTCTTAGACAGCGAAGGATGAGGCCCGGGGGACCTAGTACCTTATTGTCCCGGCGACTTTTAGTCGCCGGGCTTCATCCAAGTTTGAGACTGAGATGATTTGGCTGTTCAGACGAAAATTAACAAATCGGCTAGCAACTTGATTTATTAATCTATTAAGTTAAGAAAGGATAATTATGAAAACTATCTATAAATCTGTGCTTGGTGTTTCGGCAGCAGCAATTATGCTTGCAGGGACACTTGCGCCTGCGATAGTTAATGCTTGGGGTGATTCAGCTAATGGTCGTCCTAGCTATACTCTCGCACAAATTAATAATGGTGATCTAGGAGACACCATTACTTTCAACTCGATTCAGAATGGTAAAATCGGGGATGAAAAGAATTTCGTAGGTGCCAAAGTAGCTGGTGCTAAAGTTGACACCTGGAATGCTAATACTATTAATGTGAAAGATGGCGAAACTTATACGATTCGTCTTTTCGTTCACAATAACAGCCCGAAGGGCGAAGATGCGATTGCGAAAGGCGTTAAAGCTACTTTCTCAATCCCAACCACCGTTGCTAAATCTCAAACGATTATCGGTTACCTCGATTCTTCGAACGCAACTCCTAACCGTTATTGGGACGAAGTAACTTTAAATGCTAGTGAAGATGTTTATCTTGAGTATGTTGATGGTTCTGCCAAATACAATAACAATAAAGGTACTTTCAACCTTCCTAATGAAGTTGTTACCTCTGGTGCTACCTTAGGTTATACTTCAATGAATGGTGAAATTCCTGGTTGTTATGAATATTCTGGTGTAGTAACGATTGACGTCAAGGTTCACAGCTCGGTAGCGGCTAAAGTTTCTAAACAGGTTCGTATCAAAGGTACTAAAACTTGGAGCGAATCGGTTGAAGCTAAAGTTGGTGACGAGGTAGAATACCAAATCGAATACGTCAACTTACTCTCTGAGCAAGTTAAAGATGTGATGATTAGGGACGTACTTCCTACTAACGTTGAATATGTCAAAGATTCGACTTATCTTTATAATTCGAATTATCAAAGCGGTGTGCTTTTAGCGGAAAATACAGTTGCTACTACTGGTATTAATATCGGTAGTTATAGTGCTAAGGGTAACGCTTACGTGCGCTTTACTGGTAAAGTAGTTGATAAGAGCCTCTCTTGTGGTTCTAACCAATTAGTGAACTGGGCTAGTGCTACGGTAAAAAACTCGGTTTACAAGGATGACGCTTCGGTCTTAGTTGCTAAGACTTGTGAGACTCCGGAAGAACCAGAAAAACCGGTTGAACCAACTCCAGAAACTCCAACTACGATTGTTGAGACTGGTGCTGGAACGATTGTAACTGGTGCGATTGGCGCCGGTTCAGTAGTGACTACACTTGGTTACTACATTGCTAGCCGTAAAAAGTTAATGTAAGTTGGCCGCTTCACTAGGGCGGGAACTTAAAGAAAAACGAACCCCTTTTATGGGGTTCGTTTTTTGTGTTTTTAGGGAAATATGCTATAATATAAAAGTAGGGTTTATGATTTAGTCTGAAAACCTCGTCACCTTAACACATTAGGTAGATTATTGTATTTTCTATTGAATCAGAATTTTTTAAGGGGGTGCTCAAATGAAAAAAGTGTTCGTTTTAGGGTTAATTCTTCTGTTAATAGTCGTGTTATGCTCGGCTTGTGGTAAAACGGAAACAGAAGTTTTAACGGAAGACGATCTTCCGGATGAAGAGATCCAGGAAGAAGTCCAAGAAGAAGTTGTTTCTGAAGCTACGCAGGAAGAAGCTGAAGTTACTGGAAATGGAGAAGATCCATTATATTTGCTTTCGACGACATGGGAGATTGCAAATGAAAATGGTGGAGTATTCTTACTTAGAGGTGGCAATTTGTATACACTTGGGAGTTACTATGTAAAAAACCCGAATGTAGATTATCCACCGGGTGCAACTAGAACATATGGGTTAGCAACATTTTATGAACGTAGTGAAAAAAAAGAATATGGTGATCATTCAATTGGAGATGTGCCAATTCCATTGCTGAATGGAGACGATAAAATAGTTGCTATTTCAAAGGCTTCAGTGCCAGTTTTAAAATTATTCCCGGTAGAATTAAGTGATGGCTACTCTTTCTTATTGATTATGGGTGGGGGATATGTTGGAATTCATAATGTTTGGGATAAAAATGATCATGTAGGAATACCTGAAGATGCTTTTGAAAAAGCTGAAATAACTGATTCTAATGGTAATACGTATAATGCGATGGAATGTTTAAATGAGCTAAAGAAAGATCAAGTATATACATTGTCGTGGTTCCAGGGGACCGTATTAAACCAGAAGGAAGTAAAAGCAGATTGTCGAGCGTTTTATTGGAATGGTTATAATAGTGATTGTTATGAAATTGAGGGAACTGTAACGACGGAAGGTTATGCGGAATATGATGTATCTTCAATACCGCCGGGGGTATATATGACATATATTGATTTAGTTTATTCTGGTGGATTAATTGAAATACGATAATTCTATTTAGTTTTTAAGTGCTGGGATTTTTCCTGGCACTTTTTTGTGGGATTTTAGTAGATTTAAAAATGCTTATGTTATAATAAATATGTATGAATCCGTCATATGACAATTCTTTTGGTAGTTTTGGCTCTAATGGGCCGAATTTTGGAATGTCGGCGCCAATTGTTTCTGGTAATAATGAAATGGAGCTCCCCAATAGTTCAGAGAGTAAAATTAAAAAATGGCCATTAGTTTTATTAGCTTTTTTGTTTGTGGTGGCGTTAGTAGCGGGTCTGGTTTCAATGGTTGGACAAGATGGTGGTCAGGGAAATGGTGGTTTGGATACAGTGGCTAAAAGTGATGGAGAAGCTTTTAATATCTACGCAAACTATTATTTATATGGTGAGGCTAAGACGGATGAAATAACTGCCGAATATAATGAAACGAAGGAAAGCTATTTGAATAATCTAATAGATGAAGATAATGTCCCGTCAGAATACTTAGATAATTTAGTGAATTATTATGCAGAGTTTTTGAGTTTATATGAGGGATCATCACAGGATAATGAAGAAACGATGACACTACTAAATGGATATAAGGCACAGCTAGATTTAGTGACAACTTATTTAAGAGAACCTTTTCTAACACGTTCAGATATTTTAGATGCTTATTTATTGAGCGGTGAAGTGGCGGCAGAAAGCTTAATTAAGACTAAGTTACAGTCCTATAAAGATTTAGAAAATATTAATGACATGAGCTTTTACAGCTATGCGTTGAATTGGGCGGAGCGGATAGTAGAACTTGGAGAGCTTTATAAGAACTTGGGCTGTATTAATGAGAATGAGGAGGATTTAGACTACAATTGTATCTATGAGAAGGGTGGTGAAGAGATTGAAAAGATTTCTGATGAGGCAGCAGAAGATTATTATTATGTCTTGGAACTTCTGAACAATAGTAGAGATAATCTTTATGGTCAATTATTCGTAATTAACAAAGCAATTAATGTGGAGCAGGAAGATGAGTAGAGGGACAAGATATGGACTTTTACTTATGTTTGGTTTAATAATTACTTTTGGTGTTAGTGTGATAAATGGGGGGAGTGTTCATGCAAGATGGGATGATGCAAGTGAGGATTCGGGAGGTTCTTGTTTTAAGTTTTATTATAGCGAAGATAAGAACAAACAGGGTTCGTCCACTAATGAAGTTTGTCAAGATAGTGATGGAAATCTGTCTGTTACGACTGCTTCTGGTTCTCCGAAATTTACTGTGTCTGGCGATGAGGTTTGTTTGACTATACCAGGAAAGACTAGCGATAGTTGTAAAACTTTAATTAGTAGTGCTGATGGTAGTAGAAAATTTAATGAGGCATTTATTAAAAGTATTATTCAGGATGCTTGTGGTGGAACTAAGACTTGCAAGTGGAAGGGTAGTGATAAAAAGACTCATACATATTATGTTAGCGTGAACGAGCCGGTAAGTAACTCGTTTGGTGGAAGTGGTGGAAACAGTGGAAATGGCGGCGGGAATGGTGGAGCTGCAGGGGGGTCAAGTAGCGATTCGGAAGACAATGAGGAGCAGCCGACTTGTATGAATTCGGGGGCGGCGCAATCTTTGGGGTGGATTGTCTGTCCAATTTTAAATATATTAAGTAATGCTGCAGGGGCGGCTTATTCGGATTATGTTGAACCAGCTCTAAGGGTTGAACCAAAATTATTTTCTCAAGATGGAGGTGATCCCACGAGACAGGCATGGGGTTTCTTTCAGGGACTAGCAAACGTTTTATTCATTATATTGCTTCTCGTAGTAATATTTTCACAATTGACTGGGGTTGGAATTGATAATTATGGCATAAAGAAGATTTTACCAAAATTGATTGTAGCGGCAATTTTGATTAATCTTTCATATTTGATTTGTATAGTTTGTGTTGATGTGTCAAATATTGTGGGAAATGGTGCAAAATCAATTTTTGATAATTTATCGACTGGTAGGCCAGTATCAATAAATGTTGGTGAAGATGGTGGTGCTATTAAATTAGATGGGGTATTAGAGAGTGCTGGTAAAACTACATTAACAGGAGTAGTGGTATTAGTGGCGGTTGTGGCGCAGATTTGGTCAGCGGTGGCTAGTGAGGGATTATTAGGAGGAATTATCTTGCCACTTGTCGTTGTGGCAGTTTCGGTAGCGCTTGCGATATTCTTCTTGTTTTTATTGCTTGCGGCGAGACAGGCGGCGGTTGTAGTTTTGACAGTTATATCGCCTTTGGCATTTGCATGTTATATTTTACCAAATACGAAGAAATTATTTGATCGATGGTTGAAATTGGGTTGGGCATTGTTATTGGTTTATCCGATTTGTGGTATTTTAGTTGGGGGCGGTGATTATATTTCTAGATTACTCTTGAGTGCGGGCGCGGGTGGCGGTGGTCTTGCTATGGCGTTTATGGCGATGGTGATAGGAATAGTGCCAATTTTCTTCATTCCGTCGGTGCTGAGAAGTTCGTTAGCGGCAGCGGGAAATATTGGAGCAAAGATTTCCAACATTGGCAATAGAGTTAGAGGAGGAGCTACGAGAGGTATAAAGTCGAACGAGCTTTATAAGAGGGCACAAGAGAGAGGGCGTGAAAATGCGGCTAGGATGATGTCAGGTTATGGTCGGGATAATAAACCAAAGAATGTGGGTAGATTCGGTAGATTCATTAGGGGTGGTGAGCGTGGTATGACAAGAGCAAGAGCACAATATCGGGAGGATTTGCAAAAATCGGGTGCAAGAGAAGAACTAATGAACGATGAAGTTTACGGAGCACGTTTGCAGGCTGATAGAGCTATGCGAGTAGAAAAGGGATATAAAGATCAGTTCGCAAATATGAGCAAGGATGCCTTGATTAAAGAAGCAAGAAGTGCGGGCGCTTGGCGGAAAGAGCTTGGCGATGATGATGCGGACGCGAAGATGCGAGCTTTAATTACGGCCATGGAATCTAATGGTCTAGAAAATGATATTTTTGCTATGTTGGAAGAAAATGATATAGGAAATAGAGCTAGTGTTATGCAACATTTAGCTCAGTCTAAGAATAAAGTTTTGAGAGCTTATGGTAAGACTGGTAGTGGTTTGTCGTATAAACAGTTTATGGGAGAGGGTGGTGTTGGTACGGATGGAAAAGTTCACAGTATGCAAAGTTATATCAATAATAAGGGATTAGATTTCTTAGATGGTTTGGATGATAAAGCTCTTGGTGCGGTGAGACATTATACTACTCCTGAGAGACAACTAATGAGTACTGAAATGTTGGTTGAAGCAGCAGCCAGAATGAAGGGTGAAGATGCTAGAGCGGAAATTAATGGAATGTTGGCAAATAGGGAGGGAATTAGTGTATCTGGTGCACAGTTGGCTAATTTTGGGAATAGCACTATGAGAACTCTTGGGCTTAATGAGGAATCATTAAGAGATGGGAGAGCTCCAAAGGTGGATGCTAAAACATTGCAGAACTTTAGGAATGCTGCGGCGGATATTTCTAATAATGCCGATCTTAGTAGTAAGATTGGTGGTGATGTGCATTGGTTTGTGTCGAATCAGGCTCATTTAGGAAGGGCTGGAGTTTCACCTGAAGGAGGAACACCAATACCAGTAGCTGAGGCGGGAGGGGCTGCTGCGCCTGAAGGAGGGGCTCCGGTGCGACCAGTGACTGCAACGGTTGAGACAGGAGGAGCTAGTTCATCTGATAGGGGATGGTCTTTAGTTGAACCAACGACGGATTTTTACTTAAGGGGAGATTCGGCTAGATCGACAACGCCTGCTACTGATTCAAGAGGAGCTGATTTGCCTAGAAGTGAAGCTACGCCGGTTGTTTCGCCTAGAGAAGATAGACCAGAACCTACTATATCTAGAGGAGAGTCAGCACCAGCTGTTGATTCGGTAGCGCCAGTTTCGGCTGATAGTGATGAGGTATTAAGTATTAGAGATAGATTATCTCCAGAAGTTCAAGAAGGATGGGCGCCTGAGCGTCCGAGAGAATCTGCTAGACCCAAGGCATCAGGTGATGCTTCTAGACGGAGTGGTAATAGCGAAGTACCGTCAGATTATGCGCCTAGTGATCCGACGAGTGCAAGTGGAGAATAAAGCTAGATAGTTTGAGCTCGGATGACGTGATCAAAAAGAGCGGAGACGGTTAAGGGACCGACGCCGCCGAGTTTTGGAGTAATAGCAGTAAGATCTTGACGATTTCTGACTTCTTCAGAAACGTCACCTTTAATAACACCTTTTTCGCTGGCCGTACCAGCATCGATAAGAACGGCACCGGGTTTAATGAAATCGTTAGAAATCAACCCCGGAATGCCGGTGGCGCTTATGATTATATCAAAATTCTTAAGTTTTGTCAAGTCGTCGCCACGATGGAAGATTTCGACGTCGTAGCCAGAGTTTTTGAACATTTTAAAAAGCGGAGCGCCGACGAGTTTACCGCGACCAACGAGGGCAATTTTTTTGTTTTCAAGTTTAATATCATAGCCAGCGAGGAGCCAGTTAATGGCGGTTGCGGTAGCGGAGTCAAAATGACTATTTTTCGAGAGGCCGTCGACGTCTTTTTCGGGCGTAATTAAATTGGTTAGCTCATCGGTTCGGTCTTTTTCAAGGATTGGTAGTTGTAAAATGATACCGGAAATATTTTCGTCATTATTAGCGGATTGGATTTTTTCAGCGATTTCTTCGGAGTTTTTTGCGAAGTAGTCTTCAACTATGACGCCGATGTCTTCACCATATTGAATTTTTAAATTAACGTATTTCGTGATAATTGGATTATCGTTGTCGCGAATGATGAGGAGTTTTGGTTTTTTAGTGAGATTAGCAACAGTTTGGCTTTGACGTTCTTTAATAAAGCCGGCAAGTTCTTGGCCATTCAAAATTTTCATTATTCTATAGTTCCGTATTTATTACTAATTGGAGGGATGTAGGTTGCGCTCGTGGGGTTAACGATTTCGATTGGTTCTTGTTCGAGCCAGTAGCCGAATTTATCGTAGACTTTTCCAGCGATTTCGGCGCGAGCTTTTTTAAGGTCGTTATAACTTTTAGCAGATTCATTGATTAAAACGAGGGCAGCTTTTTCGCTAACGCGGATGCCGTAAAGCAGTTGGCCTTTAAAGCCGGCTTGTTCAATGAGCCAGCCGGAGTTGATTTTATTACCGTCTTTACCACGATGGACTGGATAGCCTTTTTCTTCGGCTTTTTCGGCTTCAGAGTCACTTAAATAGACATTTTTAAAGAAAGAACCAGCACTGGCTTTTTCGGCGGGATCAGGTAATTTTTCGGCACGGATTTTGCTAACAATTCTACGGATGCCGCTTGGACTAAAATCGGTGAGGCTGTTTTCTGAAATATATTTTTCAATGGAATTATAGAAAGGACGTTTCATTTCGCCTACGCTTAAATTAAGCGTAATGGAAATCACGAAATAACGATTTTTTTCAGTAGTATTTAAAAGACTTTTGCGATAGGAAAAATTTAAATCGGATTTACTGAGAGTTTTAAAAGTTGAGTCGGCCGTATCAAAGACTTCAATACTTTCTAGGGTATCGGCGACTTCTTGACCGTAGGCACCGATGTTTTGGACGGGAGCAGCACCGACTAGACCAGGGATTTTACTTAAGGCTTCAATACCGGTGAGATGATTTTCACAGGCGTGAGCGACAAGGTCATCCCAAATTTCACCGCCCATGGCTTTTATTTTTAGACCGGTTTCGGTTTTTTCTTCGGTTATTCCTTTCATGCGATTAATGAGAATAACACCGTTAAAACCTTCGTCGCGGCCGATGGTGTTAGCGCCAAAGCCGAGGATGAAAGTTGGGAAATTATATTGTTTAGCAAAGCCGTAGGCATCAGGGATATCGCTAGGTTTTTCAATTTCTAAAACGTAGCGCGCAAGGCCACCGAGGCGCATGGTAGTTAAGCTCGAAATCAAAATGTTTTCATTTACTCTCATGAGTTAATTATAGCATATTCTTAGTAGGTTCTACCGCTGATATAAGCCTAAGCGGGATAGGAGGGTTGAAAAATATTTGGGGGTGTGTTAAAAGAGGCGCAGAAAGAGGGTTGGGAATTAATAAAATAATGTATAATATATATACAGAAAGGTAATACTATTATGGGAAAAAAGGATGCGGTGGCAGAAAAGAAAAACGATAAAGCTTCGGACGGAAAAAGTGAGGCGTTGAAGCTTGCAATTTCGCAAATTACAAAGCAGTTTGGCGACGGGTCAATTATGAAACTTGGCGAGACGCCGAAGATGGATGTAGAACTTTTACCATCAGGTTCTTTGTCGCTTGATTTGGCGCTTGGTGGAGGTTATCCGAAAGGGCGGATTATTGAGATATATGGACCAGAGTCTTCGGGCAAGACGACGTTAGCATTACATGCGATTGCGGAAATTCAAAAACAAGGCGGACAGGCGGCGTTTATTGATGCGGAGCATGCGCTTGATCCGGCATATGCGAAGAAAATTGGGGTTGATACGGCGAATTTACTCATTTCGCAACCAGATAATGGTGAACAGGCGTTAGAGATTACGGAAACTTTGGTGCGGTCGAACGCGGTTGATTTGATTGTAGTTGACTCGGTTGCGGCGTTAGTACCTCAGGCGGAAATTGATGGTGATATGGGTGATTCGCAGATGGGTCTTCAGGCGCGGTTGATGTCGCAGGCAATGCGGAAACTAACTGGAATTATTTCGAAGTCGAAAGCGACAGTCATTTTCATTAATCAGATTCGGATGAAGATTGGCGTAATGTTTGGAAATCCGGAAACGACGACGGGTGGAAATGCTTTGAAATTTTATGCGTCGGTTAGAATTGATATTCGGAGAATTGGTCAGATTAAAGAGGGTGATGAAATTTCGGGGAATCGGACGAAGGTTAAGGTAGTGAAAAATAAAATTGCGGCACCATTTAGAACGGCAGAATTTGACATTATGTATAACGAGGGGATTTCGAAAGCGGGCGATGTTCTAGATTTAGGCGTTATATATGGAGTTTTGGAAAAATCAGGTGCGTTTATTAAATATAATGGTGAGACTTTAGGTCAAGGACGTGAAGCTGTGAAGAAATTATTCCGTGAGAAGCCGGAATTAATGGCGGAGATTGAAACGAAAGTACGCGAGAAAGCAACGGCGGAAGATTAGTTTTATGCATCATGACGAAATGTGGCAGGTTTATGCACCGAATGGGGAACCGATTCCGGGTTTGGGGTGGGATTCGGCAAAGGATAATCCGGAGAATTATGATGCAAAAGAAATAGTCGGAGTGGCAGTGGTGTTTTTGTATCGGATAAGGGATGATGTTTTAGAGTTTTTGTGGCAGAAGCGATCGGAGACGGTAGATCGGTATCCGGGCTATTACGATATTTCAGCGGGCGGACATATTAATTTAGGTGAATCGTTAATAGAAGCGGCGATTCGAGAGGCGGATGAGGAAATCGGAGCGAAGATTTCGGCAGAAGATTTACAGTTTGTGACGATGATTCCCTTTAATAAAAATCGGTTTGCATGGGTTTATGCAGTAGATTGGATGGGGCGAGAAGAAAAATTTTCTTTTAATGATAAGGAAGTTTCGGAAGTGAAATGGATACTGTATAGTGAGATGGAAGATTTTCGGGAAAAGTTTGCCAAGCCGCCGCTTCAAAAAGATAAATTGACATTTGCGTTTTTAGATAGATGGTTGAAGATGCATGGATATTAGAATTACAAATTTAAAACAGGGCGTAAAAAATCCTGGGCGGGTAAACGTTTTTGTGAACGGGAAATTTGAATTTTCCTTAGACGTTTCGCAGGTGGTTGATTTTAAACTGAAAGTTGGGCAAGAGATTTCGGAAGAAGAGTTGGAAGAATTTAAGTCGGCGTCGGAATTTGGGAAGTTATATCAAAGGGCTCTTGAATGGGTTTTGGTGCGACCAAGATCAGAAAGAGAGACGCGGGATTATCTTATCAGAAAACTCAAACAGTCTTCTTCGGGACACTCCTCGCGCCCGTCTTCACGGGGCTCGTCGTTTCGTCCTCGTAGCGACTGCGGATGCCCCTCAGAAGACAGTTTTGAGTTTTCTGAAAAAATTATAGAGCAACTTCTAAATAGGAAATATTTGAATGATGAGCGGTTTGCGGAGTGGTATGTTGAGAATCGGTTTACGAAGAAGGGGATTTCGAATAAAAGGTTAAAAATGGAACTGAAAAAGAAGGGAATTTCGGATGAGATAATTGAGAAAGTTTTAGGTGGGCGGAATGATGAGGAAGAAATATTAAAAATGATTGCTAAAAAACGTAGCAAGTATGATGATGAAAAACTTATTCAGTATCTTTGTCGGCAAGGTTTTGATTATCAGCTGGTGCAAAACCTTGTTCTGACTTACGAAAAGGATTAACGAAGTTTGGAATGAATTCTTCTTTGACAGCTTTTTCTTTTATAGTCTTTTCTTCGTCTTTAACGATAATTTTATAATCTGTAATTTCGACAATTTCCTTCCGAGAGATAGTTAACTCAGGATCAATAAGACTTTTGATGACGGGGCGTTTGACGATGATTTGTTGGACAACAAAATCTTCAGAAGTAAGAGTATAGTCGGAAACTTTACCAAGATGGGAACCTTTTTTAGTTTCAACTTTCAAGTTAATAAGACTAAAGTTAAGGTCAAGAACTTTTTGAATTCTAATAACATCATCTTTTTCAACTAGCTCTTCAATTGTATCGATAACTAAGCCATAATTAGAATATTCACGAATACTGGAAATATCGAGGATGTTGGCGCTGGATTTTCTGAGTAGAGGGCCATCGAGACGAAAGGCGATAACCTTAAGATTATCGGGATCAACGATGGGCTCGGAAATGTAACCGATGGCTCCGCTGGATTGAACGCTAAGAACTGGAGCATCGATTAAACGAGAAGCGTAGATTAACATAAGTCTATTATAGCATCTTTTATGTCATAATCCCCTATTTTGGTACGGCGAAGGGCGGTTAGGTAGGCACCAGTACCGAGGGCTTTGCCAATGTCTTCGGCGAGGGTTCGGATGTAGGTTCCAGAACTGACGTGGGTGCGAATTTTTAGTTCGGGGTAATTATAATCTAGGATTTCGATGCTGTAGATTTCGATTTCGCGAGTCGGAGTTTCAAATTTTTTACCTTTTCTGGCTAGTTTATAAGCGCGTTCGCCGTTGATTTTGACGGCGCTATACTGAGGAACTTTTTGACTATTTTTTCCGATAAATGACAGAACTGTAGATTCTAAAATATCCCACTCGGGGACGGGTCGCGCCGGCCCGTCGTTACGGGCGGCGCGCCCTGCTTCTCGGTCGTAACCTCCGAATGCCCCCGAGTTGGGATATTTTAGAATCTCTCCTTCGGGGTCGCCGGTGGTGGAGGTGTAGCCAAGTTTTAGAGTGGCTTCGTAGACTTTGTCGAGCTTTAAGAATTCGTTAGATTTTTTGGTCATTTTACCAGTTAGAAGGATGAGGAGGCCGGTGGCGAAAGGATCCAACGTTCCGGTGTGTCCAACTTTAACCTTGTGGCCAAGCTCGGCTTTTAATTTGCTACGAATTTTAGCAACCATACCAAAACTAGAAATACCAGCTGGCTTGTCAATTAAGATAATTTGATTTTCGGAATCATTCATACAGTTTATTATACCAAGTTGATTTTTGATTTTTAAATGATTATAATTAAATTAGCTAAATGGAGGAATAATATGAAAAAATATATTGCCGAATTCATCGGTACCTTGGTTTTGGTGCTGATTGGATGCGGTACAGCAATGGCGGTGGGATGTGATCCTGCGGCGGGAAGCGGTTATATTTTAACTGCATTTGCGTTCGGGTTGGCGTTACTAACGATGGCTTATAGTATCGGAAATATTTCTGGCTGTCACATTAATCCGGCGGTATCACTAGGGATGTTGATTTCGAAGAAGATTTCAATGAAAGATTTTTGGGGTTATATCGTATTCCAAATATTAGGAGCCTTAGCGGGGGCTGGGTTATTAGCTCTAATTTTCAATGGAGCGGGAATTACGGATATGACTGGAGCGTATGGTTCAAATGGATTAGCAGGCGTAAACGGAAATATGTGGATTGGTCTACTAGTAGAAGTGTTATTAACATTTGTATTTGTAATTTCAATCTTAGGTGTAACATCGGAGAAATTCAAACATGGTGCGGTAGCAGGGTTAGTGATTGCTTTGTCGCTAGTCGCAGTCCATATTCTTGGGATTGGTTTGACCGGAACAAGTGTAAATCCAGCGAGATCGATTGGTCCAGCGATTGTTGCGGCCTTTAGTGGGAGTGGCGCAGCGTTAGGTGCATTATGGGTATTTATTGTAGGACCGTTGGTTGGCGGTGCTCTAGCAGCTTATACTTATAAGATGTTAGAAAAGAAATAATCATGATTTAAAACCCACCTATTTAGGTGGGTTTTTGGTGGAAAATTTAGTAAAATATATACTTGACAATTTGTGAAAAATAATATAATATAGAGGTGCATAAAGGTCATGCAAATAAAAAGGAAAATAAAATGAAGATTGATGTTTCTTATTATGAACAAAAGGATAATAAGGTTTTTGTGTCAATAAAATAGAAAAAGAAAGGTCAGACATGCTTAGTCTACATAAAAAAAGAAGAACAATAATATCTGCTGTTACTGCAGCGGTAATGCTTTTGCCTGTAGCGTTTTTTGCTATTAGTAAAACTGCAGTATCTAATAATACCTATGCGTTATCTTATTCTATACCTGGAGGATATACTAGCATAGTTGACTCGAATTTTTATGATTGCGTGATGAATGAGTTTATAACAAATAAGTATGATTCTGACATCGATCCGTCGGTTGACGAAATTATAGCAACTGGGTTGACGGATGATCAATTGGCTAGGATTGAGAGATTGACCTGTGATGGTAGTGGTAAACCTGATGAAGCATTAATTACTGATACTACTGGGATAGAAAAGATGTCTTCGCTGTGGTATCTTGACCTTGGTAGTAATCTATTGACTTCTATCAATCTTTCTGGCAATCCTGGCATGTGGTATCTTGACCTTAACTCTAACCAATTAGCTTCTATTAATCTTTCCAGTGGCACTACTTTGGATCAGGCCTATCTTTATTCTAACCAATTAACTTCTGTTGATATTTCTAATAACACTAAGCTGACTCGTCTTGATGTTTTTGATAATCAGTTGACATTTATAGACATTTCTAACAATGCTGCTAAATTACAGACTCTGAAGGCAGATGATATTTACCTTTATACTGGTATAGTGCCGGTTAAGAGCGGTAGTAACTACGTGTATGATTTAAGCGGATTAAAGTATATTAAGGATGGTGGTCATGGGCCTGATGGTAATGTGGATTTTACGATAGAAAATACGAGTAACTACAGTTATGATGATACTAATATGATATTGACAATAAGTAATTTGGCTGGTGCTGGTGGATATGTGCCAGTAAATGGTAGCATCGAGAATTATTCTTATATGTTTAAACTTGCAACTTTGCTTGAATTTGATGCGAATGGTGGGAGCGGAAGTTTTGAAATGATGAACTGTTATATGGGGGCTGAGGCTGCGAACTGTCGAGTCACTCTTCCTACAGCTGTTCCAACTAGAGATAATTATTATTTCTTAGGTTGGGCGGATTCGGCTAGTGCTACGACTGCGGCTTATGCGGCTGGTGAAGCTATTTCTTTGAGTGAAAGTAAGACGATTTATGCGGTATGGGCACCGATTTATACCTTAAGTTACGATAGCAATGGTGGGAGTACAGCACCAGAAGCGGAAAGTTGTCATGCGAATGATACGACGAGTGGTTGTAATATTGTGATTAGCTCTGCTGTATTGACTAAAGAAGGTTTTAATTTCTTAGGTTGGGCTAATGCAGCAAATGCTACAGCGGCAGATTATGAAATAGGGGGTTCAATTACGATTTCATCCAATAAGACAATTTATGCGGTATGGAGCCAAAATACCAATACTTATACTTTAAGTTTTGATGCTAATAATGGTTCTGGTGCACCAAATGAGGTAGCTTGTACTACAACTGCTACATCTTGTTCGGTAGAAATTCCTACTACTATTCCGACTCGTGATGGCTATACTTTCTTAGGTTGGGCGAATTCAGCTAGTGCTACTGCTGGGGTTTATGCGGCGGGTGTTAGCGTTTCTTTAAATGCAAGTAAGACGGTTTATGCAATCTGGGCACCAAATTATACGTTAACCTTTAATGCGAATAATGGCTCTGCGGCTCCGGCTGCTCAAACTTGTCATCCTACTACAACTAATGGTTCTTGCTCGGTTAATATTCCTTCTAGTACCCCTAATCGTAATGGTTATAACTTCTTGGGTTATGCGGATTCGACGGATGCTACTATTGCTACTTATGAGGCGGGTAGTAGTGTTTCGCTAAATGCGAGTAAGACGATTTATGCGGTATGGGAAATTGTTAATACGACCTTATCACTAAGCTTTAATTTAAACGGAGGGGATGGAACTATAGGCAGTGTAACTTGTAGTGTAAATGTGAATAATCAAACTTGTACTGTTAGAATTCCTGACGGAGCTCCGACTAGAGATGGTTATTATTTCTTAGGTTGGGCGGATTCGGCTAGTGCTACGGAACCAAATGATAGCTATTCAGCTGAGGCAGAAGTAACGTTAAGTGGCAATAAAACACTTTATGCAGTTTGGGCACCAATTCGTACTTTAAGTTATGATAGTAATGGTGGTGGTCTTGCGCCTGGATCAGATAGCTGTTATGCAAATGATGCTGTGAGTGGATGCGATTTAACCGTGAGTATGGCTGAATTAACTAGAGATGGTTATTATTTCTTAGGCTGGGCGGATTCGGCGAATGCTACGGAAGCGGTTTATTCGGCTGGTAATAGTATTTCATTAAGTGCTGATAAGACATTGTATGCAATTTGGGCACCCAATTATACATTAACCTTTAATGCGAATAATGGCTCTGCGGCTCCATCTGCTCAAACTTGTCATCCTAATACAACTAATGGTTCTTGTTCGGTTAATATTCCTTCTAGTACTCCTAATCGTAACGGTTATAATTTCTTAGGTTATGCAGATTCGGCTTCGGCTACTGCTGCTGCTTATTCGGCTGGTGGTAGTCTCACGATAAGTACAAACAAGACGATTTATGCGGTTTGGGAATTAGTACAAAATACTTTGACTTTAGGATTTAATTTGAATGGTGGCGAAGGAACGATTAGTAATGTAACTTGCAATGTTGATATAGAACATGTAACTTGTGATGCTATGATTCCTGAAGCTGAGTTGACTAGAGAAGGTTATAACTTCTTAGGTTGGGCTGATGAGGAAACGGCGACAGAAGCGGCTTACGTAGCTGGCGATTCGATCGCATTATCTGCTGATAAGACGGTTTACGCAGTATGGCAAGAAGCAGACGAAGAGGAAGAACCAGTGATTCCAGATGATGATTCGGAGGAAGAGGAAGCCGAACTTCCAGTTCCAAATACTGGTGCAAATATGATGGGTGAAGGTGGCGCAGTGTTGATGTTTACCTTAGCTCCTACTATCATTACGGCTTCTTATCTTGCGATTCGCTACAACAAAAAGGTACACTTTAAGAATGATTAATTAGTTCAAGCGTTGACTTTAAGGGGGGAAATGTGATATAATGATTGCACTATGATAACAAAAGAGAATAAGGACAAGGCTATTGCCAAGGTTGCCCGAAATAAGGCAGACGTTGGTTCTCCTGAAGTTCAAGTTTCGATTTTAACGGAGCGCATTAAAGAAGTAACTGAGCACGTTAAAAATAACAAACATGACTTTATGGCCAAAAGAGGTTTAATGCAGATGGTTGGGAAGCGAAAGCGACTCCTCAAATACCTCGAAGAGACCGATTTTGAGCTATATAAGAAAACTGTGAAGAAACTCGGTCTTAGGAAATAATTGGTCGAAAAGGAAAAACCCGCCTTATAGGCGGGTTAAAATATGGATGTATCATCCAGGGCCTTACGGAAGGCTGTGAGGAAGTGAGCTATATCTTCAAAGGTAAGCTCATTTTCTTTGAATGATACATTCAGATCAACGATGTTATTGCGTCGTTGGTCTAATTCTGGCTTAAAAGTTTTTCCGACGTCGTCGTATAACGTCGTTTTAAAGAAAGCTGCTGATACTGTTGATAACAACGGATATCCTGATAGGCTTTCTTCCTTAATAACCTTCAGTTTAATCT
Source organism: Candidatus Nanosyncoccus sp. (assembly GCA_045615385.1). GTDB lineage: Bacteria > Patescibacteriota > Saccharimonadia > Saccharimonadales > Saccharimonadaceae > Nanosyncoccus. The sequence continues at coordinate 57,268 of JAZLES010000007.1, forward strand.
GAAGGCTAGTTGCTTTTCCTAGGTCGTTGTAACCAACCTTATACTGTACGATGTTAATTATCGTGTTGCACCCCCTTGCAATTCATATGTAAAAATGCCAGTATTATACTATTATAGCACACTTTGCGAAAAAATGCAAGTTTTGGTATAATAAGAACGTCATTAATAATTGGGAAGACGGCAGATATAAGATGGGGCTTATACCTGAAGTTTTCCCGAGAAAGGATATTTTTATGGATATTATTAACCCTAATGGCAAGAAAACGGTGAGGGTTTCGACGGAGTGGTTAGGGCGAGAGTTGACTCTAGAGGTAAATAGAGTAGGTTTTCGCACGACTTCTTCGGTTTTAGTAACCTACGGGGATACGGTGGTTTTAGGTTCGGTTGTAGTTGGAACGAAGCCAGTAGTATTAGATTATTTCCCTCTATCGATAGATTATGAGGAGAAGTTCTATGCAGCAGGAAAGATTTCGGGTTCGAAGTTTATTAAACGTGAAGGAAAACCGGCAGATGAGGCGGTTTTAGTAGGGCGGTTAATTGACCGACCGATTCGGCCGTTGTTCCCTAAGGGCTATCGTCAAGAAATTCAGGTGGTTTGTACAGTTTTATCGATGGATCCGTCATTTAGGCCAGATTGTGTGGCGATGATTGCGGCTTCATCGGCTTTAATGAACGCGGGCGTGCCGTTTGATGGACCAGTTGCAGGGATTCGGATTGGACAGGTTAATGGTGAATTTAAAGGATTTTTGTCGTCAGAGGAGAGGGAGGCTTCGCCAATGGATCTCGTAGTTGCGTGCAAAGATGGTAAAGTGATGATGGTTGAGGCCGGGATGAAGGAAGTACCGGAAGAGACGATTATTGAGGCGATGAAGTGGGCGGTCAAGAATGTGCAGCCAGTATTAGATTTACAGAGAGAATTAGCAAAACAAGTAGCGGCGCCGGAGCAGGAATATGAGCTAGTTTTGCCGAGCGAAGAGGTTTTAGAAGAAGTACAGAAATGGACGGAAGGGAAATTTGGTTCGAAAGTACGTGGAAATGTCATGGAGAGGGCGCATATTTTAGATGATATTAAATATGCGATGCATGATGAGTTTGCTCTTTCGAAGGGCGAGGGTGAGACGGATAATGAGAAAGTTGAGTGGTATGATGAAAACCTTCGGGATGTGTATGATCAGGCGTTTGAGTTAGCCCTATTTAAGGAAGTTAGAAGGGGAATTGTCGAGGAAGGGATTAGACCGGATGGACGGAAATTAGATGAGGTGAGGCCACTATCGTCACAGGTGGCGATTTTACCGAGGACACACGGTTCTTCCCTCTTTACGCGAGGCGTAACACAGGCGATGAATATCGTAACTTTAGCGCCACTATCCTATGCACAGGAAGTGGATACGATGGAAATAACCGACGGAAAGCGTCGCTATATGCATCATTATAATGCTCCATCTTATACAGTTGGGGAGCCAGGGAGAATTGGTTCGCCAGGACGACGGGAAATTGGGCATGGTTATCTTGCGGAGCGAGCGTTAATTCCGGTATTACCTTCGGAAGAGGATTTCCCTTACGCGATTCGTTCGGTGACTGAGATTATGTCGCAAAATGGTTCGACGTCGATGGCGGCAACTTGTTCGTCTTGTATGGCGTTAATGGACGCTGGGGTGCCGATTAAGCGACCGGTTTCAGGCGTAGCGATGGGCTTAATGGTTGATGTGCCGAAGGGAGCGGAGATTACGGCGGACGACGTTGATAAGGCATATGTCTTAACGGATTTGATGGATGCGGAAGATTTTGCGGGTGATATGGACTTTAAGGTGACCGGGACGACGGAAGGGGTGACGGCATTGCAGATGGATATGAAGGTGCATGGCCTGCCAGTTGAAATTATGGAAAAGGCTTTGAAACAGAGTCACGAAGGACGGATGTTCATTTTGAAACATATTTTAGAAGTAATTGATAAGCCGCGAGCGGAGATTTCGGAATATGCGCCAAGGATTGAAAAATTGATGATTAATCCGGACAAAATTGGAGCGGTGATTGGTAAGGGTGGTGAGATGATTAATAAGATTACAACGGAAACTGGAGCGGAGGTAGATATTGAAGATTCGGGACTAGTAACGATTTCGGGTAATGATCCAGAGAAAATTCAGAAGGCACTTGAATGGGTGAAGTCGTTAGTTGAGGAACCAGAAGTTGGGAAAATTTATAATGGCACGGTAGTAACAATTAAAGATTTCGGGGCGTTTGTGAATATTTTGCCGGGAATTGACGGGATGTTACATATTTCGCAGATTAGTGATAAAAGACTTAAGTCGGTAGAGGAAGTGTTACATGTTGGAGACAAAGTGAAAGTGCGTTTGATTGCGATTGACCACGGGAAGTTGTCTTTAACGATGAAAGGTTTAGACTAATTGGACAAGATTAGGAATTTTTGTATTATTGCGCATATCGACCATGGGAAGTCGACGATTGCGGACCGGATGATGGAACTCACGGGGACGGTAGAAAAGCGCGAGATGAAGGCGCAGCTACTCGATTCGATGGAGCTTGAACGAGAAAAGGGGATTACGATTAAATTAACGCCGGTGACGATGAAATGGAAGGGTTACACGTTAAATTTAATTGATACGCCGGGGCATGTGGATTTTTCGTATGAGGTTTCGCGAAGTTTACAGGCGGTAGAAATTGCAGTTTTGGTTGTTGATGCGACGCAAGGCATACAGGCGCAGACATTAGCGAATGTGTATCTAGCTTTAGAACAAAATTTGAAAATTATTCCGGTAATAAATAAAGTCGATTTGCCGGCGGCGGATGTAGAAAAGACGGCGGCGGAGATTATGAATTTATTGGGATGTCCGCGGGAAGAGATTATTGAAGCATCGGGAAAGACTGGTTTAAATGTGGATAAAATATTGGATAAAATAATAGATGCAGCGGTAGGACCAGTATCATTTAATTCTCGGGCCGCGTCGCTCGCGCCCGTCGACCGGAGGTCGTCCGCGTCCCAAGGGGCGGTCGCCACGGGGCGAGCGCGCTTAACCTCGCCTTGCCAGGCTCCGGATTCCCTCGAATCAAACAATACTGGTCCTACTAGGGCGTTGATATTTGATTCGTATTTTGATGACTATCGAGGGGTGGTTCTGTATGTGAGATTGGTTGAGGGGAAGATAGGGAAAAATGATGAAATTCTAATGATGGCGGCGGAGACGAAGGGGTTAGCGCTTGAGGTTGGGATTTTGACGCCAAAGATGACGCCGCGAGAGAAATTATCGGAAGGAGAAATTGGTTATATTGTGACGAACTTAAAAACGACGCGAGAAGCGAAAGTTGGGGATACGGTTACGTTATTGAAGAATCCAGCTCGAGAGGCTTTACCGGGATATAAGAACGTATTACCGTTTGTCTATGCGGGGTTTTTCCCTGTTTCGAATGATCAGTATAAAGATTTAAAAGAAGCGGTAGAAAAACTAAGTTTATCGGATTCGGCTTTGAAGTTTGAACCGGAAAATTCGCCGGTTTTAGGGTTTGGTCTTCGGATTGGATTTTTAGGGCTTTTACACATGGATATTATTCGGGAGCGCTTAGAAAGGGAATTTGATTTAGATTTAATCGTGACAAATCCGTCGACGAATTATGAAGTAGTTTTAAATAATAGTGAGGTGATTGAAATTAAATCGGCGGCAGATTTGCCGGATATGAGTGAGATACGGGAGATTCGAGAACCGTGGGTAAAGGGGGAAATAATCTTGCCAAAAGAAATGATTGGAAATGTTTTAAATTTAATCAATGAAAAACGTGGACATCAGACGAATTTGTCATATATTGAAGGACGGGCAGTGATTGATTTTGAGGCGCCAATGGCGAATTTATTGACGGATTTTTACGATCAGCTAAAATCGGCGACGAGTGGATATGCATCATTTAATTATGAATTAAATGGTTATCGTGCGGAAGATTTAGTGCGAGTAGATTTTCTAGTGGGAGGACACAAAATGGATGCGCTTTCGGTGATGGCGCATCGGTCGGAAGCAGAGGGAATTGGACGAGAGGTGACGAAAAAATTGAAAGCAGTAATTCCCCGCCAAAACTATGAAGTAGCGTTGCAGGCAGCGATTGGAGCGAGGATTATCGCACGAGAGACGATTGGGGCGTATCGGAAAGACGTGACGGTAAAAATTCATACGGGGGACCGAGATAGAAAGGCGAAGCTTCTAGAAAAACAAAAACGCGGGAAGGCACGGATGAAGAGGTTTGGGAAAATTGATATTCCGAGTGAGGCGTTCACGGTGATGCTAAAACGAGATTAAAAGTATTTATGATATAATAAATATATGAAGCGATTTTTGATAGCTTTCATGATTCTAGAATTAAGTTTTTTGAGCGTGCCAGTGATGGCGATTTCTGATACACAGGAAAAAGCGATTAAAAGTCATTGTGAAACGATTAAGGTGAGTTTAAAAACTTTACAAAGAACGGATGCGCGGGCGAGAGTTTATCTTGGAGGGTATTATGAAACAATTTTGTCAAAATTTATTACGCCTTTAAATATGCGATTAGTAGAAAATAGTTTATCAAATGCGGATTTAGTAGAAAATCAGAATAAATTTGTAGAAACGAAGAATACTTTTGTAAATGATTTTATTAAATATCAACAAATGTTGGAGGAGCTGATAACGATAGACTGTAAGGAAGAGCCGGAAGAATTTTATGATGAATTAGTTACGGTAAGACAACGAAGAAAAATTATGGAACAGGATGTTCTAAAATTAAGAAGCTTAATTTCTGAACATATTAAACTAGTTTATGAATTAGAGGGGAAAATATGACAAAAGGCGGGAGAAGTTTGTTCTTATTAGGAGTTATTGCGATTTTGATTGCGTCTTTAACGACTGGGGTTTCTTTAGCAATTTATCATAATTCTGGGGATATTTATTTGGATCGTTCGCGACCAGGCTTTTTGCCGGATGAAGAAGAAATAGAAGGAGAGAATGAAAAAGAGCAGGAATATGTTTTTTCGAAAACTGGTAAACTGAGCGCAGAAGATCTTGAAGAATATTTAGAGAAATTAGATGTAGACATAAAGGCAATTGACGCCTATGAAAATCCTTTTGGAGCAAAGGTATTATCGGATGAACAGTTAGGGATTCCGGCTGAGGAATAACTTGATTTTATAAAGAAAAAGGTTATACTAGAAATGAGAGTATGAAAAAGAAGAATCAAAAATTGAAGCTCTTAACGAACGTTGCTCTAGTGGTTTTTGGTGGGTTGATGCTTTTGACGATTTTTGGTTTATCACAGACGGTAGCAGAAATAGAAGAAGTAGTTTCAAGTGAAACTCCGGAGGCGATTCTGGCAAGTGCTGATATAGATGATGGAAAGGAAATATCGTTACCGGTAGCTTATTTTGACCAAAAAGCGGATAAATGTGTGAATCTTTACGATGTAAGTTTGAAGGATAAGTTATATAGTCGTCAATTTGAGTGGAGCAGTTGTGGGTATGAGAATCAAGAAGTTGAACAGGGAATGGTAGATTTTTATTTGGATAAGAATAATTTTCCAGTTGCGATTGGCGGAGAGTTGACTTCGAATCGGGGGCTTTCTAATATGAAGAGATGGTTTAACGCAGTAGAAGGAAAAAGCAAGGCCTATGCTGGAACGATTAAGATGAATTATAAAACTAGCGGTTCGGAATTTGAATTTGCAAGTGAAGAATTTTATCCGCTTGATGAAGCTGGATTTAGTTCGAGCGATGCTGTGAATAGGGATGGGCATAATCATTTGTTTACAATGAGTTTTGCGGTACCGTTTACAGTTCTAGTGAGTGGCGAAGAAGAATTTCGAATTGTAGCGGATGATGATACGTTTGTATTTGTTGGTAATGAACTAGCTATAGATATGGGCGGGATACATGAAGCGACTGAGGGTGCGTTGAGGATTAATGAAAACGGGGAAGTTTATACAGCAATATCGGATGAAGATTTGGCATATTCGGGCATTAAGTTACAAAAGAGTGAAGGTTCAATTATTAGAATTTTCCATGCGGATCGAGATGCGAGCGAGTCGACTTTTAAATTTAGATTTAGCGGTATGAGTCTTAATTTAATTAATACGGAACTTGCGAAAAATAGTGAAGGTGGAATACAAGTAGCATATGATCCGACCGATCCGACTTATATTGCTCCGCTAGGCGTTAGTTCGATTTTTAGACCGGATTCGACAAAAGGGCGTATAGTTTTGGCTACAATTTATGGAACTTTAGTAGTAGTTTTTGCGGTATTTTTCGTGATGGTCGCAAGACAAGTAGTTAGACGAAAAATTAAGAAATAATTATTTGCGAGGTTTAGAAATGTGGGCGGGGTTACCGTATTCCGGGAGAATGATTTGATGTTTTTCCCCTTTATGGTCATAGAGGGGAATTTTTAATTCGGAAGCTAAAGTATTAACAATTGAAGCACCGATACGAAGACCGGTAAAAGAACCGGGTCCAGACATAAAAGTGATTTCGGTAAGGTCGGTAAAAGTTTTTTCGTTTTCGGCGAGTTTATCATGAATAAATTTTAAAAGTTTTTCGGCTAAATCGCGGTCAAAATCTTCGCGATATTCTTTATCATCTAGTTTTAGAATGACTTCGGGAGTACTCGTATTTAAATAAAGTTTCATATTATCACCTCGCGAGAGTTATCTTCATTATATTTTATTTCGATTTTTGTGTGGTTTTCTGGAAGAAGGTCTTTGACGGAATTGCCCCATTCGATTACGATAATATTTTTTTGATTAGATAAATTATCTTGGAGGTCTTCTGCCATGAGCCCGGGATCCTCAAGGCGATAAAAGTCATAATGAACTAAATAACCGCCGTTTTTTAAGGCGTAGGATTTTGAAATGGTAAAACTAGGGCTAGTAACGGGTTCCTTTATTCCTAAACCTTTGGCGAGCCCACGCACAAAAGTAGTTTTTCCGGCACCGACGTCGCCAACTAACTCGATAACTTTCGCTCTGGATGGGTCCTGCCGCGCATTATCCCCCAAAATTTTGACTTCGTCAAACATTTTGGGGGTCCCCCTATGCGCGTCACCCATCCATGCAAAATCCTTAGCGAAGTCTAGCATTTCTTGTTCGGAATTAATTTTCATTATATAATTATATCATGAGAATATATATATCTGGAATTGAGGGGACGGGAATGGGACCTCTTGCATTAATGGCGAAAGCAGCTGGGTTTACGGTTTTTGGTTCGGATTTAGCGGAAGGATTAATTCATGATGAATTAGTAAAAGCGGGGATTGAAGTTTCTTTAGGCGAACAGGATGGAAAGTTTTTAAAGACTAAATTAGAAGAGGGAGTAGATTGGTTTTGCTATACGTCGGCGTTAAAGGAAGACCATCCGGAATTAGTTTTGGCGCGCGAAGCGGGTATTAAAGTGACGAAGCGAGATGATTTAACGGCATTTTTGGTTTCGGAGTTAGGATTAAAAATGGTGGCAGTGGCGGGAACGCACGGGAAAACGACGACGACGGCGATGATAATTTTTACGGCTTTGAAATTAGGATTGCCGGTTTCATATATTGTTGGAACGACGTTAGGATTTGCACCAAGCGGAGCTTATCATAAAGGTGATCGATTTTTTATATACGAAGCGGATGAATATGATCGAAACTTTTTAAAGTATTATCCATGGCTGGCAGTGATCCCGGCGGTGAGTTATGATCATCCAGATATTTATCCGACGGAAGAAGATTATAAAAAGGCATTTGAGCAATTTAAATCACAGAGCCAAATAGTGATTGAATCGAGCGAAATGTATAAGGCGGATGATTTTAAATTAGCGGGCGAAGCAAGGCGATTAGATGCGAGCTTGGCGGCAGAGGCGGTATTAAAAATGGTGCAGGATGATGCTAGGGAGAAAGGTATAGAGATTTCGTTTAATTGTTATGGGTTAATCGAGATTTTAAATCAATTTCCGGGAGTAGGGCGGAGATTTGAGAAAATTAGTGAGGGGGTTTATTCAGATTATGCACATCATCCAGAAGAAATTTCAGCAACGATGGGAGTTTTAGAAGACGAAAAGAAATTATTAGGCAAAAAGGGGATAGTGGTGGTTTATCAACCACATCAAAACACAAGACAACATGAAGTAAAAGATGAATATTTTGATGCGTTTAGAGGAGCAGATAAGATTTTTTGGTTGCCGACATATTTAACGCGAGAAAATACTGATTTAGAAATAATAGTGCCGGAAGAGTTTATATCCGGATTAAATAATCAGGAAATAGCAGAAGTAGCGGAACTGAATGACGAATTAAAAGATAAATTAAAAAAGTATTTAGCCGAAGGATATCTAGTGGCTTTAATGACGGCGGGTCCGGCGGACGGGTGGTTAAGGAAAGAGTTTAAATAGATATTAAAATTTGCAATTTCATAATGCTTATGATAACATTTAGTTATGATAGGTCATAGTTCTTGTAAAAAGCAATATATATTGAGTTTAATTGTTATTTTTGGGTTAGTTGTAACTGGCTCAATTTGGGGGACGAGTGGAGTTTATGCTTCGTCTGGGGTAGATACACGTTCGAGCGCTTCGATGCGTAGTTGTTCAGATGCTACGGATTGTTCAGGTGGCTTTAAATCAACTGATTTTCAATCTGGCTCAGGTAAGAGTGTTTCGTATAGCCAGTCAGCTTCTACTGGTACTAAATACTACATGACTTTTTCGCATAATATTAGATCGCAATATATGAATACTTATGATTATAAGGTTGTAAGAACATTGAATGGCAGTTCGGGTTTTACGGATTCTAGTAGTTTTACTATTTCAGGTGAAAAAAGTTCTCATTCGAATGGTGGGACTGGTTCGACGGCAGTTACTGGAAAAGCAGTAACGAATTCAAGTAGTCAAACTCAGACGTCTAGCGGGACAAAATACTATGTTGCAAATGGTTCGTATACTGATGGTAGCACAGACTCCAGTTGTACGACTTGTCGTAATTATGTATTAAGGGATTTTTATGAGATTACTTTTAAAGCTGCGGGAACGTATAAGTTTTGTGAGACAATCAGTATAACAGCAGGTGATGCAAAGGGTACATCAACTGGTGCTTGTATATCTTTTTCCGTTTCTGGTAGTAGTGGAGGTGGTGGCAGTAGTAGTGATGATGATGACGATGGATTTACGGTGACGGTAAAAGCATATGATAAGACCAATAGTAAATTTTTAACTAAATACAGTAATAGTGAGACTAAATCTAGTGGTAAGTTATGTGCAAGTAGCGTACAAGATTGGAGTAGTATATCGGGTTATGATTTCCGAGGCTATACTACAAGTAAAACGAGCACTAGTTATCAGTCTAATCCGTGTTCGACTAGTTCGATAACGTATTATGCAATATATGAGAAAGATTTAGAAGAATACACTTTGAGTGCATATGCAGTGGATGAGAATGGTGATTATAATACGCCGGCAGGAACTAAAAGGATAGATTATGATACTGTAACAGAAGGTTCGTCGGCTACAGTATCGAAGTCGACTTATACAGGTTGGACTTTTGTATGTTGGAAGAAAAAGATATCTAACTCATGTGCGAGCACCACAAATAATTATACTGTATCAAGTCTAACTTCAGATACAACGATTTATGCAGTGTATAAGAAAAATATAGTAAATTATACTTTAACAGCTTATGCAGTGGATGAGAGTGGTGGTTCTAATACGCCAGCAGGAGATAGTGCGATAGCGTCTAAAACAGTAGCGGAGAATTATTCGGCGACGGTTTCAAAGGTGGATTATGATAACTGGGCCTTTGTATGTTGGAAGACTTCGAAAACTGGTAGCTGTGTATCAGATAACACAAGTTACACAGTAAGTAGTATGACATCGAACGCTACGGTTTATGCGGTATATCGTGAGGCGCCGAAGTTCTATGGTAAATCAGACGTAACGATGTCGGGTACTTCGAGTACGACTGGTTGGAGCGATACAAGTTATGGAGCTAGGGCTAGTAATACGTGTTCTCCGACGGAAGGATGTAAAATTAGTTTTAAGCATCATTTGAAGAAGACTGGAAATGGCTCAACTACTTATAGAATTTCTAGGACGTCTAATTATATAGAAAAGATAACTAATAGTGAAAACGTGAAAACAGGGACGTTTTCTGGAACAGACGAGACAGTTTATACGAGTGATACATTTACAATATATCCTGGGATGATAGTTTGTGAGATAGTTTGGTTTTATTCAGGAGGAGGAACCGGAACAAATCAAGATACGTATGTAAGGGTTTGTGCTTCAGCTTTGGGTGATGCGCAGCCAGCTGATCCGGCTGACCTTGAGGCGCCGGGGACGGTAGATCCTGATGATCCGACTGTGAGCGATGCATTTTTGGATATAAAAGTGAAGAATAATACCTTGGAAACTAATTATAAAAAAGAAGTTTATGCGAAACCAAATGATACTGTAACTTATCGTGCGACCTATAATCCAATTTTGCAATATACATACTCTTTAATTCCAGAAAAGATACAATTAAATTCTGGGGAGATAATACCTAGTAGTGGGACAAATACATCTTTCATGTGGCAGTTGTTTGCGGATTGGAATAATGGTTTTGCGGTAGGTGCGGCTGGCGAGGGTTCGAATAATTTTAGTTTAGGATATATTTATGAGAAGGGAAGTACTGCTTTAAGAAAAGAAACAAATGATTATAAGATTGTGGATTCTGATGTTGGACATGACGTAAAGGAAGAGGCTCAGTTTAATACAGAAATAAAGACTAAGTTGAATGAATCTACGAAGACTACTCCGACTCAGGTGACATTTTATAGAGCAGGTTCTAGTACTGTCAATATAGGTAATTTAATTACTACTCCTAAGAGTCCTACGCCTAGTGCTTCTGTTAAGGTACCGTATAATTTTGACACAGAAGTAAAAATAAATACAGGCGAAGATGGAGTGGTTTATTCAGGTGAGGATACAAGTATAGCATATGACTTAATTGTTAAGGAGAGAGAAAATAAAACGTTAAATGGAACATATACAACTAGAGTGGATGAAGCGAAATGGAAGTTAATTGTTTATATGGGTGAAGAAAAAGACGAGAATAAGAGTTGGTCAGGGGATGATGATAGTTTGTGTGAATGGTTTGGATTAAGTAAGGGGGAAAATTGTAAATATAGCGAAGAAAAAAGTGGTTCTTTAAATCCTGGGACTACTTCGCAGACTTTGGCCCATATTCCCGTTTTAGATGTTTCGGCTGGTTCTTCTGTGTGTTTTGCGGTAGCGATGTACCCGTCTAGCAGTGGCGGTGATTTAAATATGAGTCCGGCTGGGAGTAATACTTGGCATATATCAAGATCTATCTGTTTACCTGTGGCTAAAAGACCGAGTATTCAAATTTGGGGTGGTAACGTCTTTACTAATGGTAATATTTATTTAAATGTGGCTAAGAAGGAACACTTAGCTGGGTTTGAAGATGGTAAATATAATTTTGGTTCATGGACTGAATTAGGATTAGTGGCAAATGGAGCAGTTACGGGATTAGCAAGTGGAGCTGGGTTGGGTTATGCATTTAATGATAATGGTGATTTATCTCCAGATTATCATCCAAATGATAGGGCTGGTAATAATGAAAAAGAGTTGACGGATCCTGGTGGAATGATTGGTATATTTGATTATTGTAGTATAAGTACGCTCAGTTTTGCGAATTCAGATTGTAATAATAGTGTAGGTTTTGATTCGGCTAACTCGGAAGTGGCGGATAGGAGTGAAATGCTTAGCAAGTTAGAGAAAAGTATTGCTGAAGAAGATATTACTTTTACATCGACTGTTTCTGAAATGACATTAGAGGAAGGAACTAAATTATTCCGTTCAGAAGGTGATATCATGATTGATGGAAATATTGAATATACAGGTAATTATAAATCGCTAGGTGGAGTACCTAAAATATTTATCTATGCAAGAAATATTAATATAAATTGTGATGTAACTAGAGTTGACGCGGCATTAATTGCAGAAGAAGTAGTCAATACTTGTGTGGATAATGAGGGTAATACTCCAGATTTGAATAGTAAACTCAGATCTAAACAGCTTGTCATTAATGGTACCATAATTGCAAATAAATTACTGGCAAATAGGACTTATGGTGCAGCTACGGGCGCTAATTCAATTATCCCAGCCGAGATTATTAACTATGATTCTACACTTTACCTTTGGGGACAGAATAATACCGAATCTTTAGATTCAGGCTCGTTAGAAGTAACATACCAGACTGAATTGGCGCCGAGATATTAGAGCGTGATATAATGGGGGTATGAAGAGTAGGAGCCAGTTTGTTTGTCAGCAGTGCGGAACTGTTTATACGAAGTGGGTAGGACAATGTACAAATTGTTCGGCTTGGAATGCGTTAGTCGAGCAAGTAGTTGAGGAAAAAAATGAACAAAAGTCGGCGCTAGCGAAAGGAAAACTGTCTGGGAAAAAGTTAGAATTTGTTAATATTAAAACAATTACGCCGTCTGATAAAAAAGCGAGACTCCTAACCGGTTTTAGTGATTTAGATTTAGTTTTAGGCGGGGGGATTTTAATGGGAGGGGTTTCATTACTGGCTGGGCAGCCAGGAATTGGGAAGTCGACACTTTTGATGCAAATTTCGGCGGAAGTGGCGAAAAAACGAGAAGTATTATATATCTCGGGTGAAGAGTCGGCGGGACAGGTTAAACTAAGAGCGGAAAGACTCGGAGCGTCGTCGGACAAATTAAACTTTGCGGCTTCAACGAGTGCGAATGATATTGCGAAGACGATTGAAACGGGCGAATTTAGTTTAGTGATTATAGATTCAATTCAGACTTTGATGATGGATGAGATTGCGTCGGCACCGGGAACAGTTTCGCAGGTGACGAATTCAGGGAATCTAATTATTCGGGCGGCGAAGGCGACGGGAACGGCAGTAATTATTGTTGGGCACGTAACGAAAGAAGGGACTTTAGCGGGACCGAAAGTTTTAGAACATTTAGTAGATGTAGTTTTGAATTTTGAGGGCGATAGGTATGGCGGGTTTAAGACAGTTAGGGCGGTAAAAAATCGATTTGGTTCGACAAATGAGGTAGCGATTTTTGAGATGCTCAGTTCGGGATTAAAAGAAGTACAAAATCCGTCGGCGGCGTTACTAGCGGAGAGGACAAATACGGATGGGTCGGTGATTTTAGCTACGCTAGAAGGGAACCGGCCGATTTTAGTGGAGATACAGGCTCTTGCGACGCCTTCGAACTTTGGTTATCCAAAGCGGACGGCGAGCGGGTTTGATTTAAATCGATTGAATTTACTAATTGCGGTTTTAGAAAGAAGGACGAAATTAAAGTTAGCGGATAAAGATATCTTTATAAATGTAGTGGGGGGGATGAAGATTAGTGATTCGGCGGCGGATCTTGCGGTTTGTATGGCGATTGCGTCGGCGGTGGCGGGACGGAAACTAAGCGAGGAATATGTAGTATTTGGAGAAGTAGGATTGGGCGGAGAAATTCGGTCGGCATTTCGGGCGGATCAGAGAATTAGTGAGGCAAAGAAGCTAGGTTTTAAGCATGCGATTGCACCGGCGACGATAAGAGATAAGTTCGTAATCCCGGTAAAAGATTTAAGAGAAACATTAATTAGGTATGTCAAATGAAAATTTTGGGGATTGATCCAGGGATTGGAATTTGCGGATTTGGGCTAATTGAGACGAGTTCACGAGCGGGGGCAAGGGCGCTAGATTATGGGGCGGTAAAAACAGTAGTAGATGCGCCGTTACCGGCGAGACTCAAAGAATTATATGATTCCTTAGTTCAAGTGTTTGAAGAAACGAAGCCGGAAGTAGTAGCGGTAGAAAAGTTGTTTTTTTCTAAAAACATTACGACGGGGATTGCGGTGGCGGAGGCGAGAGGGATTGTTCTATTAGTGGCGGAGCAAAAAGGTTTACCGGTTTATGAATATTCGCCGAATGAAATTAAGAAAAGTTTAACGGGATATGGGGCGGCGACAAAAACACAGATTGAGGAAATGGTAAAAATTCATTTAGGACTAAAGACGAAGCCGAAGCCGGATGATGCGGCGGATGCGTTGGCGGTAGCAATTACCTGTAGCTTTCTTTATCAACAAGGCCCAGATCATAGTTATAAATTTTCTAATAGTAGAGGCACCACCAAATAGTCTTTTTCGGACACACTCAAGGGCGTTCGCCCGAGCTTATGGTCCTCAAAAGACTATTTGATGGTGTATGATATAATACTAATATGATTTCACACGTAAATGGGAGGATTGAGGAGAAGTTTGGGAACTCGTTGATTCTTGATGTAAATGGGGTGGGATATGAGATTATGGTGCCGACGCCGGATTTTGAGGCGGTGTGTTTAGGCGAGGAGCGGAAGTTTTTTACTTATCATGCGGTGCGGGAGAATGCGGAGGAGCTATACGGTTTTTCTAGTTTAGCGGCGAAGAAGATTTTTGAACTTTTGATTTCGGTTCAAGGAATTGGGCCGAAAGCGGGAATTGCGATACTGTCTTTAGCGGAAGCGGAAGAAGTTAGAAATGCGATTGCGAATGCGGACGCGAGCTTTATTGCGAAAGCGTCAGGAGTAGGGAAAAAGTCGGCGGAAAGAGTAATTGTTGATTTAAGAGACAAGGTTGGCTCGCCATCACATTATGGAGCGACAGAGCCGAAATATGTTAAGGCGGAAAACTTAGCAGATGAGGCGCTAGATGCATTAATTGCGTTAGGTTTTCCGTTAAAGGAAGCGACGGCGGCTTTAGAGAAAGTAGATCCAAAACTACCGGTTGAAGAAAGAGTAAAATTAGCTTTAAAAAATCATTAAACATAATTAATATATGTGCTATAATTAAAACGTAACCATAATAAAGATGGGAAAAATGATTTTAGGAAAAACCAAAAGAGGATTTGGGCATATATTATATATGGTACCTGGTGTGTTGGTTGGCATGACTTTATTTTTGGGGATTTTACTGGCGGGGATGAGGACTTACGCGGATGTAGTAGATGACATCTATATTTTAGTGTCGTCGTCTTGTACGCTAACGGGAACAGTTGATACGGCGCATACGACGACTTTAATGCCAGGAAATAGTGCGGAGGGGTTTGGACAGACGACTTTCAAGGTAATTTGTAATGATAGTAGTGGGTATGGAATTTATGCGATTGGATTTACGGATGATGTAGACGGGCGGACTTATATGGGTCATACGACGGATAGTAGTTATCAAATTCAAACGGGGACTTCAGGGAGTGATTCGTATTGGGCGATGAAGCTTGCGAAGGTAACGGATACGAGCGTGAGTTATGAGCCGAGTAATTTAAGCATCATCAGTCCGTTTACGAATTATACGGCGGTGCCGAGTAGTTGGACGAAGGTGATTAATTATTCTTCGAGTACAGATGCGGGGACGGGGGCGAAGGGTTCGCGGTTTACGAGTACTTATAAGATTAGCGTTTCGAACACACAGGTAGCAGGGTCTTATATTGGGCAAGTGAAGTATGTTTTGGTGCATCCGGCTTCAAACGTGCCAAATCAAGAAAGGACTTGCCCAGCGAGTAAAGTATGTTATTGGCCTAATGCGGGAGATATGACGGTCGGTGGAGTGGGAGTAGTTGATACGATGGGTGATCAGGGCCTTACTGCTGAGACTACATTATGGGCTTCTAACTTTAAACGAGCTGGTTATGGCTTTGTGGGTTGGTCTGATAAATACGATTGGGAGTTAAACGCGAATGATGCTAGCGGGAATGGTACTGGTAATAATGCTGGCTATCATATTTATGGACCAAATCAAACACTAACTTTAAATACAAGTGATTATAGCGGGACTAATGGTGGTCTATCACTTTACGCCGTTTGGGCTCCATCTGCTGGTGCTCTTCAGGGTTGGACTGGCTGTTCTTCTTTAGGTTCTGGCAAAGTAACTGCCTTAACTGATATTAGAGATAATGATACCTACGCGGTAGCTAAACTTGCTGATGGTAAGTGTTGGATGATTGAGAACTTAAGATTAGATTATGACGCTAATATTACTACGGCTAATACTCAAAGCAACAACGGAGCCTTCGGTGGAGTATTCTCAGGGTTAGCAGAGCCAGAGACCGCGAACTTTACTAATTCTACTACTGCTAATAGCCTATATAAATCTGATGGTAGTGGAGATATTAAAGGAGTTAATGGTGCTACCCTTTCTGATATAGGGACTACTAATAGTCCAGATTATCGTTTCCCAAGATATCGTAATGATAATACTAATACTGATAGCACAATCAATGCTAATGTAAACGTAGCTAATATGACTGGAACCGGACAAAACGTTTACAGTTACGGTAACTACTACATCTGGGCCGCGGCTATAGCCGATACAAGCTTCTACGGTACTAATAACCAATCCATCACTACTACTTCACTTTGTCCTACTGGTTGGCGATTACCTAAAGGAGGTAATAAAACTAGAATAGAATCTAATGATGATAATGAATTCTGGAACTTAATAGTAGATGGATTAAACAATGGTACTAATCCAGCTAATTACTCTAGTTCAAATAATCCATATTACACTGGCTCAGAAGAAGGAACTCCTGTAAGTAAATTAGTTAGGTCTTATCCTAACAACTTCCTCTACTCTGGCAACGCCTATACCTCGTCGGTCAATAGTAGGGGCAGCGACGGGAGCTATTGGTCGTCTACTGCGGGCAGTAGCGGCAATAGCTACCGCCTGCGCCTGAATAGTTCTAACGTCACCCCATGTACGGATTACGTCGCTAAGTATTACGGCTACTCTATTCGGTGTTTAGTCGGTAGTTAGCTCTATAAGATTTAACCCTATCCGGAATAGAAAATTTATTTGCATCATCGTTCCGAAGCGGAAATCCGAACCAAAGAAAAAACTAGTTAGATAAATATATCTAACTAGCCAACCTTTCAAGGAAGTCGCCTAGAAGGCTTCCTTTATGATTTTATCTTATTATAAATCAATAAAAAAAGCAAGATTAAACTCTTGAAAAAATCAGAGAGGTGTGTTAAAATAACAGGTAATTGTCTAATATAAAAGGTTAAAAATGAGTTTTTCGATTTTAAAGCAAATTGGTGACGCGCAGAAAAAGAAAGCGGTGGTGGACGTCCGATCTGGGGATACGGTTAGAGTGACCCAAAAAATTAAGGAAGGCGGAAAATTCCGTTTACAGGTTTTTGAAGGAGTAGTAATTCGAGTAGAGCGAAAAGAGTCACATACGGCGCGAATTGTAGTGCGTAAAGTTACTTCGGGAGTCGGAGTAGAAAAGTCATATTTGATTCATTCGCCGTTAGTTGAGAAAATTGAGATTACGAAGCGATCGAAAGTGCGAAGAAATAATCTTTCGTATCTAAGAGAGCGTTCGGGTAAGTCGGCACGGCTTCTAGGAAAGGATTTTGACCGAGCGGCGGTTAATGATGTATCGGTTCCTGAGGAAGAAGTCGAAGAAGCGCCAGTCGAGGAAATAAAGGAAGAGGCTACTGAAGAACCAAAAGAAGAAACGAAAGCTGAAGAAACTGAAGAGCCGAAGGCTGAAGAAGCGAAAGCTTAATGGTGATTCTCGGAATTGATGAAGTTGGACGCGGACCCTTAGCGGGTCCGCTTGTTGTGGGGGCGGTAATTCTACCGGAAGAGAAAGCGGAATGGATTTTAGAACTTCGGGATTCAAAGAAATTATCGGTGAAGAAGCGGGAAAAATTGAACGAGGTGATTTTAGAGAAAGCGATAGCGGCGGGACTAGGTTGGGTATTTGCAGATGAGCTAGATGAGATAGGGATTTCGGAGGCGCTTCGAGTTGCGACTAGGCGGGCTGTGAAGTCAGTTCAGGGCCTTCACACATCATTCTCACAGATAGTGATTGATGGAAGAGTGAATTTTTTGAAGGGAACGGCACTAGAAAAATTTGTTTCGACGATGCCGAAAGCGGATGATTTGGTACGGGAGGTTTCGGCGGCGTCAATTATTGCGAAAGTGGCGAGAGATAATTATATGATAGAGCTTGCGAAAAAATATCCTAAATATGGTTTTGAAAAACATGTGGGATACGGCACGGCTAAGCATCTGGCGGCGATTCAGGAATTTGGGATTACGCCAGAGCACCGTCGGAGTTTTGAGCCGATTCGGACGATGGTGGGATTTGACAAAGATGGGGATGGTATGAAAGATGTTGTAAAAAATACAACAATTATTGGGAAGCGAGCCGAAGAAAAAGTTACAGAATTTTTAAAATGTAGGGGGCATGAGATTGTTGCTCGTAATTTTAAAACTAAATTTTATGAAATTGATATTATTTCGACTATGGGAAATTCAATTTATTTTACGGAAGTTAAATATCGGAAATCGGGAGATTTTGGTGGAGGATTAGGGGCAATTACGAAGGGGAAATTAAAGCAGATGAAATTTGGAGCAGAGAGTTTTTTAGAATTTCGGAAAGAGTTTTTGGAGCTTGATTCAAAGCTTGCGGTGGCATCAGTTTCGGGGAAAGATTTTAAAGTTGAGACGTGGTTTTCGGTAATATAGAATATTAAAGATCATGTTATAATTATTGTTAATAAGGAGGAACATGGAACCATCTGAAATGATGACCGAAAAAATAATTAAAAGATTATTGGGTATTTTGCCAGAAGAGGCAGAAGATGATTTCCAGAATTGGTTGAGTCAGCCAAGTGATGAGGGGCTGGACCAATTACTAAGTAAATATAATATCGATGCGGACAAAATAGCACGCGAAGCGATTTTGGAGGGCGAAGATGCGTAATTTTGAAGGAGGAGTTAGTAATATTGAGAACGAGCAGACTGGTTGGGAGTCTATGAATAAAGATAATAATGATTTTGAAGAAAGTCGAGGAGCACGGCGTTATGAAGTAATGCAGGGTTCGGAAGAAGCAAAAGGGGCTTTTAAAACAAAAGTGAATAATTTGATAAAAACTGCGATGGTGACTTTAGCGATAGTGGGGACGTTAATGGCGAGTGGTTGTGCGTCATCTGAAATTATGGACAGAGAACATGAGAATATTGAGACGATAGATAATGTTATATCGGTCAGCATAAAGGATGGGCCGAATATTCGGGAAAATCCGTTTATCACGGGGAAAGGAGAACTTTCAAACGTAATTATGGATTCTGGTAGAGAAGGTGACAGAATTGATATTTCTTATCAGGGAGTGGCTTATCGTTATGATAATGATGGTCCGGATGGTAGTTGGTATGGATTTTCGGCAGAAGAATTGGCAAATCAGTTGCATGAGGGTGCTTATGTAAAAAATACGAAGGGATTTAAGGCTGATGAGGATGGGGTGGTTTGGATAAATGGAAACTATGTGGAGATAGAAAGAGGCGAGTTGGCGAATTAGATTTTAAAACGGAGCTAAACATTAAAGCGAAATTCGGCGACATCGCCGTCTTGCATGATGTAAGTTTTACCTTCGGTGCGGAGTTTGCCAGCTTCTTTGACGGCTTTTTCAGAACCGAGATTTTTTAGGTCGTCGTAGTTACAGATTTGGGCGGCGATGAAGCCTTTTTGAAAATCGGTATGGATGGTGCCGGCGGCTTCGGGGGCGGTAGCACCTTTTTGAATTGTCCAGGCACGAACTTCTTTTTTGCCGGCGGTTAAGAAAGATTGAAGACCGAGAGTTTTATAAGCGGTCTTAATGAGTTCGCCGAGAGCATCTTCTTTGACGCCATAACTTTCTAAGAATTCTTTTCTTTCTTCGCGGTTCATATTGGACATTTCTTCTTCTAGTTTAGCGTTGACGAAAATTGCTTCGGCGGGTTTAACTAAGTCTTTCAGTTTTGACTGGAAATCTTTGTCGGTGAGACCTTGTTCATTTACATTAAACATGTAGATGACGGGTTTTTCGGTGAGGTATGGAATATTTTCGTCGGTAGGATTTTTTTTCCGTTTCGCTTCGATTTTTTGTTTGGTTTCTTCGTCGGCGAGTTGGAGTTCTAGGTTAATGATATCGATATCATCTTTCGCTTGTTTTAGAATATCATCTTCGGGTTTGTTATCGGCGCGAACGATGTCGTCGTTTTTGAAAGCTCTTACTACATGACAAATGGCTTGGCACTCGCGGATATGGGCGAGGAATTTATTGCCGAGACCTTCGCCTTTACTGGCGCCTTGTACTAGTCCGGCGATATCAACAAATTCGACAGTAGCGGGGACGACTTTATCGGTTTCATACATTTTTGCAAGGACGTCTAGACGTTCGTCAGGAACGGGGACGATGCCGACATTTGGTTCGATGGTAGCAAAAGGATAATTCGCGGCGAGTGCGCCAGCGTTAGTAAGAGCATTAAATAATGTGGATTTGCCGACATTAGGAAGGCCGACGATGCCGATCTTTAAATTCATAACCAACCTGTGATATCTGTTACTATAGTGATAATTATATCATAAATCTGGAGAGATGAAAAAGCACCTGTGGACTAAATCCACGGTGCTTTTCTGATTTTTTATTTAGGAAGAGGCAATATTTCGTAATTGCCTAAATACCATGTTTTCCACTTGCGTTTGGGCGGATAATTTAAACCAGTAGCGGTATTTCCGATTTGATAATTTATTACAACATTATCGTTTGCTCTATCTCCGTCGATACGTAATACCACCCCTTCGATTATTTGGTTTAATAGATTCTTCCTTTTGTTGGAGTCTAGAGTTCTAGCGTCGTTCTCTAGATGCTCTATGAGTTGAACTTTATCTCCAACCTCTATTCCGAGTTCGTCTGCCATTTCGTTTGGAGAACAATCAACTATCTCCGGGCTGTCTTTAGTCCGACTAATATGATATTCTATCCCGTCCTCGTCTTTGAAAAATACATAATGTTGTATGTTACCAGTTTCTTCGTCTCTGATAGGTTTTAATGTCATTTCAGAAATTCCTCTTGCAATACGCCACTTTTCGCCTGGATTTTTTGGGTCACCGTTTTCGTATAAATACACACTTTTTCCTACATACATATTGAAAGCCAAGAAACCTTTAATATGTTTGATGGACTTTCTGCTTTCGTCTAGCCTGTCAATTTCTACTCCAAGACCTTGTTTTAATCCTAGAATATGGACAAAATCTGGGTCTAGTTCAATTTCTTTAGTTTCATCGACAAATATACGCTCACTATGTTCGTCTTTATCAGTAGTGAAATATTTGTCGTAGTTTTCCATTATGTAATTATACGCAAATTGGTCGGCGTACGCTTCATCTGGCATATCTCTATAGTATTGATGAACGGCGTATTTGTATTCATCATAATTGTCTATCCCCATAGCTTTCAGGCGTCGTTCGTGTTTGCGCCATTCTTTACTGCTGCGTCCAAGCCATTGACCGTCTGGATTTGGCCCATGTTTTTTAAACTCAGTTCGATTTGCGCGTTCTGCTTCGACTGCGTAATATAACGCCTCAGCACCACGGGAATCACCATTTATTTTTTCATACTCTGGTCTTAAATAGTTTTCTAGAAAATCGTGTGCGTGTCCGAGTTCATGCAAAATGGTAGCATCGGCGTTGAGTCTTACATTTTTAGCACATTTTTTCCAATCTGCACCTATAGCAAAAGCGAGTCTTTTGATAAAATAGGCAGTACCTAATCTATCATTCATGGGTGACAGAGTTTCTAGATTTTCGTTTGCGTCAAACGCATAAGTTTCTGGATGCGACATATTACAGGCTACTAGTGGAGCATATGTGCCATCTGATTGCATTGATGTTAAGGAAAAATATGCATTATCGTTTATATCTTTATCTTCTAGAATTACCGTGCGGAGTATTGGGTATCTATCAACTATATCTTCATATAGCTCTAAAAATGCGCTATCCCCTACATCTTGTTCAAGCACATCTAGATTGTCCGATAGCCTATCTTTTATGTAATTTTTAGTATTCTCCGGCGTGAACCAACCATAACTCTGTTTTGGCGTTTTTGCGAGATTCGATAGTATTGACCAATCTTGATTTTGTTGAGTTTCGTTATGTTGTTGCAGCTGTTCGCCTGTTGCCATTATTAGTTTTTCCAATCTCTAAAGCCAAAATCTTCCGGGGTTTTTGTCTCCGGTTTTTTACGACCGGCATTCGGCCTTGTAATAGGCGATACCGGTGGTTCATTTCCGTCCGAATCGTTCTCGTTGCGGTTTTGGTCATAGCCTCTGAATTCTTCTGCCATTTTTCCAGTATAAAAGAAACCGTCATTGTTAAGATATGCTCCATTAAACACACCTTCTAAAATGTTTTGGTTTATAGCATCCATAACCAAGTCTCTTGTTGTCGGCGCTATTGTATCCAAATTAAAGAGAAGTTTGCTTAGGTAGCTAGACGTTCTTTCGTCAATAGTCTCATGGTTTTCTTTATAAGCTGCATCGTTGTTTGGGTTGCGCCAACTTTTTTCCCATGCCTCTTGCCTTCTCTTATCTTGTTCTTCGCGTCGTCTCTTTTCTTCTTCTTCAGCTTCTTTTCGCTTTTCATCGTCTCGTTCTATGAGCTCTTCTTGGTTTGCGAAAATTATCCTCACATTATGATTACGATCATAGGAAAGGCGGGAGCCTTTATATTTTCCTTGCCGTATATCTATGAGAATCTTTCGTGTTGCAGACTTATATTCTGGAGATTCTTCACCCAATGCCTGTTTTAAATTCTCTAGCATTTGATCCAGTCTCCATCCAACTGTTTCGCCGTCTTTACTACTGGGCGTTTGGTTGTCTACATACCAAGAGTTATCAAAGAACTCTTTGAAATCTGAAAATTTCCATCCCAATTCTTTGTCATGATAAATATCAGTAAGTATGTCGCTATGATGCCTTCCAATCCAAGAAACTCCATCCATCCAATTATCCCATTGATTAGCTAATGCATCAATCTCTTCATCAGTACACCCCTCGCGCCATTCTATTTGTTCTGGTGTCAATTCGTAGTTTTCTTCAGGTTCCTCATCTAAAGTTTCCGTTTCTGCGTCATCAGTGACCGGTGTCTCCTCGTTTTTATTTCTTATTTCATTAGCCATTTCTTGCCAAATGCCATATGATTCATTTGGTTGGCTCTTGCTTTGGTTGGCTTGCTCGCTATTCATATTCTACCTCCGGCGAATCATCGCTCTTATTTTATTTAATGGTAGCGCTATTTTAAAATGTAACACTAATTATAATTATACCATATTTTGACTTACGATATCTATGCCCGTTAGGATTATTTTTCGGATTTGGTTAAAGCGGAACATGCTTGATTCCGCTCGATATTAAATCTACATTTTGCCCGTAGAGTCTTTTTCTTACTTTATTTATATAAGCGTCCGAAAGGCCACGCTTTTCGTGGTCTGGCTTTGGCAGTCGGACTTTAACAGAGAACGGTATATATGGAGTCATTGGTTGGTTTAGAAATTCAAGATTCCGATTTTTAAATTCATAACCAACCTGTGATATCTGTTATTGTAATTATAATTATAACATATTTGTAATACAATGATAAGTGTGGATAAAAAGGTGTGAAGATTTATTTGATATGGGCGCTGGTATTATTGCTGTGTTCGAGTAGCCAATTATAGTTTTTATGGATTCTGTTTAAAACTGAGACAGATTTTTCGAGAGAATCTTTTATCTCATGTATACCAGAGTTGAGACATAAATTCATAAAGATGATGCCTGCTTTGCCGTTTTCTGCGAATGTACACATCATTCCAGAATAGGCCTTAGCATGATTTTCGGTTTTTTGCGAAGCTATTTCAGCTGCTTTCGCTAAATTAATTAGTTTATTCCATGTACTAGCAATGGCTTCATTTTCTTGTTCTGACGCTTCCGTGAGGGCTTCTAAATGAGAATTGGCAAGATCGAGTTCTGTACAAATATCATTTAGTAGTTGTTCATCTTCTGGTATATATTTAAAAATATCCCATTGATCTTTAATTTTGTTTTTGACGGCTTCGTAGGTGGTATTATTTTCCATTTTCCTCCTAGTTAAAAATTAGGTACTCTCTATTTTATTATATTATATATTGTGAATAATGGGTGACATTGTTAAAATGAAGATATGAGGTATCAGTCTAAAAAACAAAAGACTAGAAAAATACGGAGGTATTTATGGTGGATTGTTTTTGTGGTAATTGCGATAATTATTTTTACGACGATTATTTTAAATCGGGCTTGGATTTATGATCTTTATCGAGGAATTTCATATCAACCAACCAGTGAGATGGTAAAAATACGCAATAGTTTAGATTTGACTAGTGAGGGGAAGTTTTTGTTTAATGCTTCGCAGCCGGAATTAAGTGAAAGGGAAATCTTTAATGAAAAATGTCGTAATGGGGGGAGTGAAGAAATAGCGGTTTTAGGTTGTTATACGGAAAATAATATATATGTATACAATATTCTTGATGAAGAGCTTGATGGAATTAGAGAACTCACGGCGGCGCATGAACTATTGCATGCGGTATATGCGAGGAGATCTGATGGAGAGAAAGAGAATCTAAAAAGCGCACTTCTAGAAGTTTATCGGAATTATCAATCTATATTGAAAGATGATTTAAATACTTATGATGAATCAGAAAGGATGGAGGAATTATATGTAAGAGCGGGGACGGAAGTGAAGAAATTACCTGTGATTTTGGAAAAAGAGTATGCTAGGGTGTTTAAAAATCAAGATACAATAGTAGATTTTTATGAAAAATATATTAGAGTGTTTCGGAAGATTGAAACAGAGATGGAAACTTTAAAGAGTGAAATGGATGAAATAGAGGCAGAAGTAACATTAAAAACTCAAGAATATGAAAGCAGATTAGAACAGTTAGATGCGGATATTGTCAGTTTTAATAGCTGCGCGGAAGTGGCGGGGTGTTTTAAAAGTGAGTCGGAATTTTATGCGAAAAGGAATAAATTAATTTCAGAGCAGAGCTCATTGAAGGCTTTATATCAAGAAATTAGTGATTTAGTGGATGAATATAATGAAAAAGTGGAACAGTATAACGCAGACATCGTTTATAGCGAAAAACTAAATAAAGTAATAAATTCTAGCGCGAAACCGCAAGAGATTAAATGAAGTTAAAAACCAGAAGATTACTATCGGTGGTTTTTGCTTTGGGTGTGGTAGCGGTATGGCTGTTAGTGAACCCAGCGAGCTATGAGCAGATTTTTATGCCGGTAGAAAATACTGGGGTGGAAACTACGGAAGATTCAGGACGATTGGCGACGGAGGTTTTAGAGGAGTTAGAGGTAAAGGGACGAGCGCCGAAAACTGGGTACAGTCGAGAACAGTTTTACGATGGTTGGCCGATTGTAGATGGTTGTTCGTTAAGACAGAAGATTTTAAAGCGGGAATTTGGCGACACGGCAATTTTAGAAGGGTGTAATGTAGTGGCGGGGGAATTTGATGAGCCTTATACAGGGGAATATCGAGTTTTTAATAATCGTGAGGAGGTGAGCCAAATTCAAATTGACCATGTAGTGGCGCTGTCGGATGCGTGGCAAAAGGGAGCGCAGTATAAGACTTATGAGGTGCGTAACCAAATAGCAACGGATCCTTTGAATTTGCTTGCAGTAGATGGGCCGGCGAATGAACAGAAGTCGGATGGAGATGCAGCGACGTGGTTGCCGAAGAATAAGAAATTTCGGTGCCAATATGTAGCGAGGCAAGTATCGGTAAAGTATAAATATGGGCTTTGGGTGACGAAGGCAGAAAAAGAGGCAATTATGAGGATATTAGAGAATTGTCCGAATGAACTTGCTGTTGGTATATAATATATATGTTATAATTAGTTTAGTTAAGTGGAGTTAATTATGAAAAAATATATTTGGTGGAGTTCGGTGGTAGCGGTAATTTTAATTATCGGAGCGTTTCTTTTAGGAAGGTTTGCATTTCCAAATACCTTGCCAGGTTTACCGGCGCCAGAATTATCAGAGGGAGAACGAGGGGAATTAGGAATTGATAAGAATATTAACGAAGCGACCATAGATAATTATTTAGGGCGGAGTGACGTAGTTTACCGAGATTTAAGGATGTTAGAGGATCCGGGGAATTACGAAGCAATTGGGGGCGATTCGTATCTTTCTGGATTTATCGAGGGATTTGAGGTGGTACCGTTCCCTTATATTGTAAATGTGACTGGTTTGCCGGATGAAGTAGGGGATACTTATAAGGGTGATACTTTATTTAGAAAACATTCAGATGGAAGCTATACGGCGAATTATGAAGAGTCGATGGAAATTATAGAGGCTTTGTTCCCGAAAGATAAAGTCATTTTTCTAATGTGTGGGGGTGGAGGGTATTCTGGGATGATGAAGAATATGTTGGTTGAATTGGGTTGGGATGAATCGAAAATCTACGATGTGGGAGGATTTTGGTTCTATGAAGGAGATAATAACGTAACAGTAAGACGAGTTCTAGATAACGGGCTAATCGTTTACGATTTTTATAAAGTACCTTATCATGAGATTGATTTTTCAGTTTTAACGGAGAAATAGAGTGGGAAAAAAGCGGAAGCCAGGTGTATTAGGATTAGTAATGGCTTTAGTAGTAGTGGTTTTTGGTGGAGTTCTATTTATGGGGGCAGTGAGTGGTTGGTTTAGTGATAATAAAGTAGTTTTAGATGAGGAATATTATTGTTCGGAAAGTTGCGAGGGAGAGGATTTTATGTCACTAACGATTTCGGAATATGAGGA
Source organism: Candidatus Nanosyncoccus sp. (assembly GCA_045615385.1). Taxonomy (GTDB): domain Bacteria; phylum Patescibacteriota; class Saccharimonadia; order Saccharimonadales; family Saccharimonadaceae; genus Nanosyncoccus. The sequence goes on from JAZLES010000007.1 coordinate 83,924, forward strand.
GTTGATAAAAGAGAAGAAGTCGTTTTTAGTGTTTATTGATCAGGGAGGATGTACGACGGCAGATAGATTACGAGAATATGTTTCAAATTATGCCTTAGAACATGGTTTAAAGGTTTATCGGATGATGTTTTCAGAGGTAAAAGAGTCATCCTTACATGATCAAGTAAAATATTATCCGTCGGTAGCGATGGTTTCGAGGGGAAATGTCATAAGTTATCTTAGGGCGGATAGTGATGAGGATGCGATTTTATATAATGATTACGAAGCATTTAAAGAGTGGATGGGACGATATCTGGTTTTTAAATTATAGAGTTTTAGGTTGTGGAAAACTTTACTAGGGGAAAAGCTTAAAAAAACTTAAAAAATACTTGACAATATTATTATGCTTATGTAAAATGGGAAATGTTAAAGGTTATACATTTAACAAAAAACAAAATAATTTAATATTCCACGAAGTGTGGAAGGAGAAAAAATATGAAAAAATCATTAATTGCAGGTGCAGGTGTAGCAGCTCTTGCTATGGCTGCGTTGCCGTTTGCAGGCGTGTTCGCTGCGAATAGCATCACGGATACCGTGATTGTGACTATTAGCTCGGCTTGTAATGTTGGCTCGTCGTCATCGTCTTCCGGTGTTGGCACGACGCTTGGGCCAGAAAACGTAGCTAACGGAGGAACTAAGGAATGGGTTGCTGGTACCGATGGTGGTACGATTAAGGTTTCTTGTAACGACTCCACTGGTTGGAATATCAAAGCCGTAGGTGTCGGTGACGATGCTAGTGATAAGACCGCGATGAATGCTGCGTCTACTGGTACGGATATCGCTACTGGTACGACGTTCTCTGGTGCAGTTTCTCACTGGGGCTTCAAAGTTTCTGGTACTAACACCATTAGTCCTTATAATACTGACTATCAAGAAGTTCCTTCTGCTGCGACGAAAGTTGCTGGTAATAGCACAATGGTAAGCGAAGGTACTATTAACACTGGTTACAAAGTATTCGTGAGTGCTACTCAGGAAGCTGATACCTATACTGGTAAGGTACAATATACCGTTTCAACCGGTAACGCTTAAAGCTTAGCTTTAGAATACAGCCCTTTTAGGGGCTGTATTTTTTTGGTTTTGTGATAAAATAGGTGTTAGTAATAAGTTGAGGTAAAAAAATATGAAAAAAGAGAAATCTGTCAGGTATATTGTAGCGGTGTTGATTTTATTAGTTATCGTGATAATACTCTTTATATTGTTTAATGGAAGAGAAACGCGTACTTCCGAAGGTGGAGAAAATGAGTCGGTAACGGCGTTATATTGTACGGCCGGTAATCTAGAAGAGGCTTTTTTTACTTCGACTACGGCGAATACAATTAAGAATGAAATTAAAGTCACCTTTAAGAATAATAAGATGGATAGACTTTTTTATACCTATAAGGGAACTTATCGTTCAACTGAGGTAGCACGTGACGATGAGGCTGTCCTTCATGCTAAATATAATATATATATGGGCGAAAATCATCTTATACAAGAGAGTTTGTCGCCGTCTTATTCGGTAGCAAATAGTAAGTTTAATTTAACTTTATATATAGACGATTATAGCAAGATTAATCCAGCAACGGCGGTGTTTTTCTTTATAGGAGAGGATAAGATTGCAGAATTTCAAGATTATACGATTGATAAAATGAAGACTTTCTATGAAGATCAGGGTTTTCAGTGTCAAATTAGTGAATAAGTGATATAATATAAGAAAATAAAGGAGGTAAATGTTAAAAAATAAACTGATTGTAGCTTTGGTGGCACTTTTGGGTGGTTTGTTCCTTAGCGGGATGAATGTCTTTGCAGAGGGTTTTGACGATATGAATTCAGTGATGACAATTTCTCCGCCGGAACAGAGGATTGTTTTAATTCCGGGTGAAGTTTTTGAGGGGACAATTAAAGTATCTAACCCCGCGAATTCTAAACATGATTTGAAATATTCAGTGATAGTTGGGTCGTTTAATTTAGGTAAGGATGAGAATGGTGAGGTCGATTATAATGATACGGATACAGAGACGATTACTGGTTATAACCAGATAATGGACTGGATTGTGTTAGGTAAAGAAAGTGGAACTGTGGCGCCAAATACTACCGATACGGTACCATTTACGATTGTGGTACCAGAGGATGCGCCAGCGGGAGGTCAATATGCGACTATCATTATACAAGATGATTCAGAAAGCGAAGATGAGGGTGGTGGGAATGTAGCTATTCAAAATGTTGTGCGCTTTGCTTCTAAGATTTTTGCTGAGGTAGCGGGCGAGACAGATGAAACGGGTTTGATTATAGAGAATAGTATCCCATCTTTTTCATTTAGTAATGTATTGTCTACTACAGCGGAAGTAAAAAATGAAGGTAATGTGCACACTTATGCAGAGTTTGTATTACAAGTATGGCCGCTATTTTCTGATGAAGAGATTTGTACGAATGAAGAAGAGCCGAATAAGAGCTTAATTATGCCGGATACTGAGAGATTACACGTAGAAGAATGTAATTTGCCGGCAATAGGGATTTTTCGGGCTAAACAGACTGTAAAGATATTTGGTGAGACTTCGGTAGTGGAGAAGACCGTTTTTATCTGTCCATTGTGGTTACTATTTATTATTATCTTTGCGATTACAATGTTTATAATGTGGTTAGTCGTACGAGCAAAATCACGAAAAAGTAATTAGATAAGATCAAAAACCGCCTTAAGGGGCGGTTTTTTGAAATATTAAAAAGGGGGTTGATTTTTTAAAAGAAGTTTGATATAATGGGGAAAGTTGAAACAAGTCGTCTTTTACGACCTCTGTAAAAAGATAAGGAAAGCGAGGGAATCTTTTGAGGTCGCTTCTAAAGACCTTAAAATATTCTTTTAAAACTCTCCGATTAACAATTTGGAAACGATAAAGATTTTAAAGACGACATTAGTAATCAAACTTCGATTGCTAGTTAAGTCAATGCATAAAAAGGTAACTAAGGGCACTGATAGTGGATGCCTTGACAATCAATACCGATGAAGGCCGTAGAAGTCTGCGATAAGCCTCGGGGATCTGACAGCGAGAAATGATCCGGGGATTGCCGAATGGGGAAACCTAATACAAGTCATGTTGTATTGTTGCTACCTGAACACATAGGGTAGAAAACGGGAACGGACCGAACTGAATCATCTTAGTAGGCCCAGGAAAAAAGAATAACTAATGATTCCGAAAGTAGTGGCGAGCGAAATTGGAACAGCCTAAACCTAAAGATAACCATACGGTTTAACGGCCAGAGTTATTATAGGGGTCGTGAAATTAGATAATTTTTGTGCTGAGATTTCCGATGTGATCGGAGTTTC
>JAZLES010000008.1:0-70921 GCA_045615385.1 Candidatus Nanosyncoccus sp.
TTTTTCCTGACGCTTCTCAGCGGTATCTTCGGAATCAAAATAGCCGTTCGTACGGATGCGCGGAATATTATACATAGTCGAGCAAATAGTGGCTTTAATGCGAGTATCGATACAAGCGGTTTCGAGTGCCACACCGCCCCAACCACAAATGCCGATAATTGAAATCTTTTCTGGGTCAATATTAGGTTCGTTGGATAGAAAATCTACTGCCGCCTGATAATCTTCGACGTTTAAATCCCAGCTTGAAACGAACCGTGGCTCGCCGCCAGATTCGCCAGTAAATGATGGGTCAAATGCGATAGCAATAAAGCCGCGCTCAGCCATTTCCTGAGCATATAGCCCACTCGCTTGCTCCTTAACGGCACCATATGGGCCAGAAACAGCGATAGCTGGCAGTTTACCCTTGATATTCTTTGGTGTATACATATCCGCCGCTATTTCGACACCGAAATGATTCTTGAATGTGACTTTTTTATGGTCTACTTTGTCGCTTTTTGGGAAGATTTTATCCCACTCTTTAGTTAATTGTAGTGTCATCTTTTACTTCCTTTCATAATCTGGTTGCCAAGCGGCATAACCGGCTAACTGCTCTTCGGTGCCATTGTAGTAGCGAACGCCTTTGTCGAGCTTTGCGATTTCCGTCATCTCGTCATCGGTCAACTCAAAATCAAAGATGTCAGCATTTTCTTTGATATGCTCTGGATTGCGTGACCCCGGAATCACAATATTACCAAACTGCACATGCCAACGTAGAATTATTTGCGCTGGAGTCTTACCGTATTTTTCGGCTAACTTAGCAAAAATTGGCTCATTGACGAGTGATTTGTCGCCGTGCCCAAGCGGATACCAAGCCATAATCTTGATGTTTTTCGGCTCAGTGATTTTACGAGTTTCTGCCTGCGTGAAATATGGATGACATTCTACTTGCATTACTTGCGGTATAACTTCGCATTCTGCAAGAAGCTCGTCCAAATATTTCCCTTCAAAGTTAGAGATGCCAATCGCCTTAACTTTGCCCTCTTTGTAGGCTTTTTCGAGCATTTTGTATCCGGCGCGCCAATTACCGGCCGGCTGATGCAAGAACAGTAAATCAATATAATCCAAGCCGAGGCGCTCCAAGGTTTCATTGATAGCCTTCTCGTTCTCGTATTCAGTTGGCCAAAGTTTCGTAGAAACAAAAACGTCCTCGCGCTTGACGCCGGAGTTTTTAATACCGCGTCCAGTTCCGCGCTCATTCACGTAAGCATTAGCCGTGTCGACCAAATGATAGCCAGATTTTAGCGCCGCCTCGACGGACTTCTCGGCCTCTTCTGGCGTAAATGTAAAGACGCCAATGCCAACGGTTGGCATTTTAATTCCGTTATTTAGTTCTATATATTCCATTTTTACTCCTTAAAATCCAATTTCATTTAGCCATTTCTTAACAGTTTCGGTCTGATCGGTTGGTTTTGCGTCTGGGCCGTCACCAATATCGCCACCACGAATTGCAAGACCATCTAGGACATTCGCATTTGGTTCCCAGCCCCTAATCGTATCCCAAGTACCGCCGTCGTAAGAACCTTCATGCGTATTAAACGGAATGAGGTTCTTGCCAGAAAAGTCATAATCTTCAAAGAATTTATACATTACCATCGGGAGCGTGTACCACCACATTGGATAACCGACGAAGATATTGTCGTAGTCGTCGAGATTAAGATTTAAATCTTTATACTCCGGACGCTCGTCATTGTCCTTTTCAGCCTTGGCGGCGTCGGCAAGATCATCGTAAACGGTCGGATAAGCTTTAACCGTCTCAATGCGCTTAATATCTCCACCGACCTGCTCGTGAATAATATTTGCGAACTTCTCAGTATTGCCAGACTGCGAGAAGTAGATTACTAAGTTTTTACCGTCTTTCATATTTACTCCTTTATTAGTTTGTTGGTTCAAGGCATCGTCCGTGTTACCGCGCGTAATAAAAAAGACCCCAGCAACAGCTGCGGCCACGCCAACGATAATTAGGATTAAGCCCATAATCTTTTTATCCATGATATAATTTTAACAAGCGGGTGTTAGACCCGGTCAATAGTTGAAAGGCGATTTCATGAAGAAGTTTTACACAATGAAAGAAACCTGCGATATTACTGGCCTAACTTATGACGCTCTGAAATTCTATTGCAATAAAGGGCTGGTGCCATTTCATAAACGCGACAAGAATAACCGACGTATCTTCACTTATCATAACCTTGGCTGGCTCGAAAGCTTAAAGACGCTAAAACAATGCGGAATGTCTATAGAAGAAATCCAAGAGTACTTGAGGTTGTGCATGCAGGGTAAATCCACCCTACTAGAACGCAAGGCGATGCTAGAACAAAAAGAAGAAGATATCCATAAAGATATTGCTAAACTAAAGCAAACTTTAGACTCCATTGCCTGGAAAAAGAGCCTTTATGACGATTTTATTTCTGGAAAACGCGAATACTATACGAATCTGAAAGAAGATTAATATCGCTCGCAAGGGCGCAACCTCTAAAGAAACGAGGTTATTATGGCAAAACGCCACCTATTCAAGAAAGTTAAACCGGGCGAACCGATACCGGTTACTGCTCGGCAACTTGAAAGTTTTATGCTAGAACATAACGGCAGATTTAATTCTCGCGATTACGACAAGTTTGAGCGCATGGAGCTAATGGAATCGTCCGTTCGTGACGCGATTCACGAGCTGAAGACCTATTCCCTAGAAACACTAGCACAGCGCTTTGATGCACGCCTTTTTGGGCGCGGTAAGCGCGTTTTTGCGAGGTTAGACACCGAAGACGACAAATGGTACTACTTTTCCCTCGCATACATTCCACGCGCGCTAAATAACCGCGATGTAAATGACGCAATAGTTCAGATGTTCTTCATTGGCAAATGGCGCGTCCACAAGCTTTCGCTCTGGGCCGAGCCAGAAGATATTAACCATTACGGCAACGATTTTAACAAAACATTCCATCATTTAGTCAATAGATAGTATCCACTTGGACACAATCGGGTTTTGAAAGTTATTGTGCAGAAAATAGGGGTGGGATTTTTTCTTGACACGAAACGGCGAAATATGTCATACAACACCTTGCGCATCTTCAAAAAGTATACGCTTCATGGTATAATTAAAGAGTCCTAATCAAATTAAAAATTGCAACAGATACGAGAGCAGAGAGTATTTTTCTGCCAAGACGCACGTAAACTAGGGCGTCTTGGATCAATAGGAACGTACGTCTCTGTTGCAAAAACGATTAGGACCGGCCAAGGCGTCCTAATTTAAGATTAGTTTTGAATTAATTACAAGGACGTGGTCGCGTCCTAATTTTGTTATTTGAGTTCTTGTTCTGTTGCAAAGAAAGCGCAACAGAGATGCCAAGAATCAGCTACCAGCAGATTCAGCAGAACATTGCTGAAATTGCGAACCGCGATGCGTACGAGTCGACGGTTATCTACGATCTTCTTTTGGCCTATGGAAAACCAAAGGCTACAATTACGAAACTGCAAGGCGGAATTAATAATTTCGCAAAAGACGATGGCGTCCTGCTTAAAGATGCCGTCTTTTTTAAGGTTTTTCCTGCTGGTACAGTGCTAGAATCAAAAGTTGAACAATTAAAACACAACGAACTAACTGAACGTTATCGACCACGTTACCTAATCGCAACAGATCTTCAGAATATCGCCGCCTATGATCGTCGCCAGGAAGCATCTCTTTCCACAAAAATTCGCGACCTAGATAAAGATTTCACATTCTTCTACGGCCTTAGCGGCAACGAAGTAAACACCGACCAAAAAGAAGAAGCCTATGCGGATCGTAAAGCCGCAGAGCGCATGAAAGAGCTCTACGACGAAATCGTAAAATGCAATACGCAACGCATTATTGATAAAGATTTAAACTTCCGTCACGACCTAAACATCTTCTTTAGTCGTCTCCTCTTCTGCTACTTCGCAGAAGACACTGATTTGTTTGAGCCAAAGCAATTCACGAATTCGATTAAAAATTACACAAAACTGGACGGATCAGACACGCCTTACTTCTTTGAGCAACTATTTAAATCACTTGATTCGAAACCTTACGAAAAGCAGGATATGCCGGATCCGTTCAATAAATTCCCATACGTCAACGGCACGATTTTCGACACAAAACAACATTCGATTCTTATTCCGCAATTCAATGCACAAGCCCATCATTTGTTAATTCAATTAGCGGAGTCGGACTGGTCAGATGTTAATCCCGATATCTTCGGCACCATTTTCCAGGGCATCGTTGACACACAGAAACGCGACGAGAACGGCATGGACTACACTAGCGTCACTAATATCGAAAAAGTCATCAACCCACTCTTTATGGACGATTTATGGGCCGAATACGACAAAGCAAAAGACAATGTCAACAAACTAAACAAGCTTTGGATAAGAATTAGCAAAATTAAAATCTTCGACCCGGCTTGTGGCTCTGGTAATTTCTTAATTATTGCCTATAAACGTCTGCGCGAACTCGAACAAGAAATTATTCGTACAATCGACGAAATCTCCCCTGCTGGAATTGGAATTAGATTAGATAGCCAAATCAAACTCGATCATTTCTTCGGCATCGAGCTAGAAGATTTCCCTAGAGAGTTGGCGGTTCTTTCTATGTTTATCGCCGCGCATCAAATGAATATCAAATTCGAGGAAGAGTTTGGTAAAAAACTTACAATTATTCCTATTATCGATATGCCGACAATTATTTGCGGCAATTCAGCGAGATTAGATTGGAACTCCGTATGCCCTAACGTTCCGCACGAGATATCGTCGGTCCATATGGTAAGTATGTTCGATGAACTTAATGACGAATCAGAATCGCAAAAATCCGAAGCGGTTTATGACGAAATTTATGTAATAGGAAATCCGCCATATAAAGGCACTAGAAATCAAACAGATGATCAAAAACGTGATAAAGCGGCCGTCATGGCAAACATTGATGGTTCAAAAAATCTTGATTATGTAGCTATCTGGTTCGTAAAAGCAGCTAAGTATATCGGCAATAGTATAGCTAAGGCATGTTTTGTATCTACAAATTCCATCACTCAGGGCGACCAGGTCCATATATTATGGCCACATATCCTCACAAACAATATAGAAATAGGCTTTGCATATACATCATTTAAGTGGACAAATAATGCAAAGGACCAAGCCGGTGTCACTGTGGTTATTATTTCACTGCAAAGACATACGACAAAGAAGAAAAAACTATTCAGCAATACTACTATTGACGAATGTGACGCAATCAACGGCTTCCTAATCCCTATGCCGCCAATATATATAGAGCGACATAATACTTCTATTTCTGGTTTACCTGAAATGAGTTATGGTAATCACACGGGAGGCTCAAAAGACTTGTTCATAACTCCAGAACAAAAGAGCGTGATTTTACGCGAGTATCCTAATGCTTCGAAATTTATTAGGCCTACTGCAGGATCCGCAGAATATATCCGCGGAATTGAGCGCTACTGCTTATGGATTGAGGACAAGGATCTAGAAGAAGCAAAAGCAATCAAACCTATTAATGATTTAATTGAAAAAATAAGATTGGACAGAATTTCCTCCAAAGAGCCTGGTAAGAAAAAACTCGCTTCTCGACCGCATCAATTTAGAGATTTAAATACGGCCATCAATAATGAGATCATAGTTCCTATTGTCTCTTCTGAAAATCGAGAATATTTTGTATGTGGTGTCTTAGACGCTAGTGTAATTATTCCAAATTCCGCTCAAGCAATATATGATCCAGAAATTTATGTGTTTGCCTTAATAGAGTCGAAAATGCATACGATTTGGATTCGTACGGTTTGCGGAAAACTAGAGACTCGATATCGTTATTCTTCGTCGCTCGGCTACAATACATTTCCTGTGCCACCGCTTAATCCAACTCAGAAACAAAAGCTGAATGATTCGGCCATGAATATCCTTATGGCGCGCGAAAACCATACCGAAATGACGCTTGCCCAAATGTACGATCCAGACAAAATGCCAGAAGATCTTCGTAATGCACACGACGCAAATGACCTGCTCGTAGATAAGCTATACCAAGACAAGGCTTTTCTGAACGACGAAGAACGTCTAGCCAAGCTTTTCACAATGTATGAAGAATTAACAAAAGATAAATAATAAAGGAGCGCCATGGACCATTTAGATCGATATAACACCATATTAGAAAAAATCGCCGAGCAGCCGATTTTTGATGTAAATGACGTGCGCGAATGGTTAAAAAGCGGCGACAGAGTTGCTACAGACTGCATTAAATGGCTTCTGGATCACGACCAAATTGAACTTTGCGAAGATGAGTCTGGCGACGCAAAATATATTTCAAAAGAAGCAGCTATAAATAACGACTCTAACGCAGAACGCGCAAGCGAACAAACTATTAATGTCGTAAATGTCGGCTACGGACAAACTGGTCAGAGCACGAACACGAATGAGCTCGGCATGCGCGAAATGCAACAGCGAGCATATGAAAAACGCGCAAGCCAAAGGCTACTTATAAAAGCTCCACCAGCATCTGGTAAATCACGCGCCCTAATGTTCCTTGCCCTCGACAAGCTCCATAACCAAGGTATTAAAAAAGTCATTATTGCCGTTCCGGAACGGTCAATCGGCGCATCTTTCCGCGACGAAGACTTAACCAAGTACGGCTATTATTGGGATTGGCGTATTGCACAATATAACAACCTTTGTAACGATGATGGCCTAGACGACAAGAGTAAAGTTGGTGCGTTCATGAAATTCATGGATAGCGACGACGACATTCTATTATGCACGCATGCTACCCTTCGCTTCGCGTGTGAATATGTTCCAGTTGAAAAATTTCAAGATTGCCTGCTTGCAATTGACGAATTCCATCATGCGTCCACATCCGAAAATAGCGTACTAGGAAGTGTTTTGCATAATATTATGCAAGAAACAAACGCCCATATTATAGCCATGACTGGCACTTACTTCCGTGGCGATTCTGTAGCCATTCTTACACCAGAAGACGAAGCAACTTTCGATAAAGTAACCTATACGTATTACGAACAATTAAATGGTTATACATACCTCAGAACGCTCGGAATTGGCTATCATTTCTACACCGGTCACTACTTGGATGACGGCGCACTTTCTGAAGTATTAGACACGCATAAAAAGACCATTATCCACATACCAAATGTCCAATCTAATGCCGCTGGAAACATTAATAAGCATCAACAGGTTGATGAGATATATAGCGTAATTGGCGAATGGAAAAGAAAGGATAAAGATACTTGCATCGATTATATTGAAACTGAAGATGGTCGTATGCTAAAAGTCGCAAATCTTGTAGAAGACGACCCACGTCACCGCGAGCCACTTCGTAGATACATTTCTGACGTAGCACGGAACGATATCGACGGACTCGACATAATCGTCGCCCTAGGCATGGCGAAAGAGGGCTTTGACTGGCCATTCTGCGAGCACGCATTAACGATTGGCTATCGTGGATCATTTACGGAAGTCGTGCAGATTATAGGTCGTTGTACGCGCGATAGCTACAATAAGACTCACGCACAGTTCACGAATTTGATCGTCAAGCCTGCGGGAACGCAAAGTGATGTAACAGTTGCCGTAAATAATATGCTAAAAGCTATTACAGTTTCATTACTCATGGAACAAGTATTGGCGCCAGAGTTTAAATTTACGCCAACGCCAAGAGAGCCACGTGAGGCAAAACCGGGCGAAATGTTTATCAAAGGGCTGAAGATTCCAAAATCGGAGCGCGGTAAGCAAATCTTACAAACCGATCTTGAAGACCTGGTTGCCAAGACGTTACAAGACGAACGCATTGAACGTGCTGGCGCAAACAATATAGCAGGCCCATATCTACGCCAAGTTCAAACAGATATTATTCGCGAAAATTATCCTGGACTTGAAGATGACGATATAGAAGCTATCCGCCAAAATGTAGCTGTTAAGATGGCGATGACAACGGCTAAGATCGTATCCGAAAAAGACGACAAAACCGGCAAGGACAATCAGTTTGTAGTCTTAGCAAATCGATTCGTAAAGATAGACGAGCTCGATATGAACCTTATCGACTCAGTGAACCCATTCCACCATGCGTTTGAGGTCCTATCGAAGAAGATGGATGGTCAAACATTTAAGCTGATTCAGGATGTTATTAAGAGCGACAACGTCAGCTTTACCGACGACGACGCGCTTGCATTAGTTCCACAAATTCAAGAATTCGTAAATGAACATGGCGGAAAATATCCTTCACCGCATTCAAACGATTCAAACGAACGCCTATTGGCAAGCGCACAAGCGTATCTAACGCGCAGAATCTATGAAAATAGTAAGTTAAGTCCGGAGAATTCATAATGGACTATTCCGAGAAAATCGCAGAGCTAGCAAAGAGTCCTTATGCGGATCTATTCAAGACAAAGCCAAAACAACAAAATATGACTGCCGATGATCGCTTGCTGGAATCGTTCGAAGAAATAAGAACTTTCTACCATAATCATGGCCATGTTCCAATGATGAATGCCGTCGACATGAAAGAAAAACTACTCGCGGCACGCCTAAAAGGTCTGCGACAAGATAAAAACAAAAAGGCTATGCTTGCCGAAAATGATCCAGACGGTATTCTAGAAGATGATATGGAGGCTCCAAAAGATTTTAAAGAATTAGAAAAGAATTTCGGCGGCCTATTTAAAGGTGCTAAAGATCTTTTTAATGTTTCGTCGCTTCCAAACAATGGTCGAGTAAAGCGAACAGTCGAAAACGGCTACGAAGCAACGCGCCGTGAGCAATGTCCTAATTTTGATTCCGATTACAAAGATGCTTTCGATAATATACGCGTTAATCTTGAAAACGGCCAATTGAAAACCGTGAAATTTGTAGATGTCGAACAAATGCATCCTGGCGGATATTACGTTTATAAGGGCGAACTATGTTACGTAGTAAGCTTTGACGAAGTCGAACAGAAAGTCGGCTATTCACAACAACGCATTACTGTAGTTTTCGAAAACAAAACTATGTCGCATATGTATCGTCGCTCTCTCGCTCAACGTCTATATGAAGATAGCGGATTCGCGGTGGTAGATAAAGACGCGCCAGAACAGCAAGAGCTAGAAACTAAAGTAACTGGCCGCATATATATCCTTCGCTCAAAAAGTACAGATGATAAAATCGCAACAATCAAAGACCTATACAAAATCGGTATGGTCGAGAATGAGTCGGTAGCCTCGCGCATTGCGAATGCGAAAAACGAACCGACCTACTTAATGGCTGATGTTGAAGTTGTAAATACTTATCGCGTCGAGGGTTTTAATACACAGAAATTAGAAGATTTAATTCACAAATTCTTCGGCGGTTCACAGCTGGAGATTGAAATTATCGGAAACGATGGAAAACCGTATCATCCACGCGAATGGTATTGCGTGCCATACGAAGTCATAGATCAAACAATCCAAATGATTAGTAGCGGCGAAATCGTCAATTACTATTACGACCAGAATGACCAGAAACTAAAAAAGAGACAATAGCTTCTCTTGCTCCACATTCCGGACAAATCTCCGTCTTATTATCCTCACGCGACAGCGCAGGATAACCTACATAGTATTTACCGCATTTAGGGCATTTGCGGCACTTTTGACGAGCTTTCATAGATCCACCGAGCAAACATGCTCTAAACCAAACTTTCGACCTAGATCTTCCCACATAGCGTCCGGCGCATCTTCGCCGAGAACGCGATAAAGCGCATAGTCGTAATCGACAAAGATTCTAGCAACCTCTTTCGGATCCACCATAAGTTGGCAGAAATAACCAGCCGTAGTTTCGCCTTCGACCATTATTGGATCTTGTTCTTCCGCTTTCGCGACGGACTCGTATTTCTCACGCCACTTGCGAATCTCTTTCTGTACGACTGCGACAGCATCTTCTAACTTGATAGCCATAATAAACTCCTAAAATGTTTTGCGTATTTAAGCTTACTTGCGAAACAATTGCAAGTTCGAACTCGCCAAATAACAGATATACGAAACGCCAAATACATATCTCCCCACCCTTCCAAAACGCTTATGCTTGGTGTTTTCGAACTTATGTAATATACTTATGTTAATTGCGGTGCAGAGTTCTGCGCCTTTCTCCAGTAAGAGGGGTAGCCCCTCATATTTTATGCGCAGATTCTGCACTACAAGTGATACTTGCCGAATGGCAACACTTCGGGTGGAGAAAGAAAAGTATGTACCTTAAATGCAAAAGGAACAGCCGGTCGTAGAAGACCGAAAAGAAGCCGTCAAAAACCTAGTGCAATTACTTTGCGCATTAGACGACATAGACGATTCGCCAGAGCGCGAGTCCAACAAAGCGAAAGGAGTGTGCGACGACGGAGTAGTTGTCGTGTTCTAAAGCTATGAATAGAGCACTAATCAATGCGAGTAGCGGCATAGTTCAGAAGCCATTACGTTACGTACTTTACGTGCGCAAATCTTCTGAAGACGCCGAGGCTCAAGCCAAATCATTACCAGACCAAATCGCAGATTGTAAAGAATATGCGAATAATCATGGTTTGCTTCTAGTTGGCGAACCGATCCAGGAATCTAAGTCCGCGAAGAAATCCGGCAACCGTCCGCTTTTCTCGCAAATGCTAAAAGATATCGAGAAAGGCAAATACGATGCCATTCTCGCCTGGCACCCAGACCGCTTATCGCGTAACTCACTCGAAGCCGGAATGGTTGTCGATATGGTCGATAACGGCGTCATTAAAGACCTGCGTTTCCCGACTTTTGAATTCCATAACGATTCAAGTGGCAAGCTAACACTAAACATGCTCTTTGCGCTTTCAAAGCAATATTCAGAACATCTATCCGAAAGCGTGCAACGCGGCGTCGATTCTAACCTCGAACAAGGTAAATCTGGCGGTATGCCGAAGTGGGGTTATATCCGCGACGACGTATCAGGCTATTACAAACCAGACAAGAACTTCAAGATGATCCAGAAAGGCTGGCAGATGATTCTAAATGGCGCGTCGCAAATGGAAGTCTACCGTTACTGGAAGATGAATAACGTGGAGCGTTCTACGAAACTCTCACGCCGAAACAAACATGTTAGAAGCTACGGCGTCTGCGAAAGCACCGCGAACCGCATCTTCCACGATCCGTTCTACTACGGAATCCTTGAACAAGGTCGCAACTATGTAGATCTACGCGTAGTAACACCAAACTTCAAACCAATGGTAACCGAAGAAGAATTCGACCAGGTTCAGAAAATGTTTAGAAAAGACCGTGGCTCGATCCAATCTTCCTGCTACGAAAACCAGAAAGCCACACATGGCAAATACTTCTTGCCGTTCCGCCACCTTATCAAATGCTCAGTGTGTGGCCATTATATGATTCCGGCTAGAAACCGCGGACACTCTGGCACGTATTACCTCAATTATCGATGCCACAACAAAGCCTGTACGCGCCCAAAGAACAATATACGCATGCATGTTATCATGGATCAACTCTACGAGGAATTCGGCCGTATCAGCCAGAAATACGATTTTACCGAATATGTAAACGCCATGAGCGAATATGCCGACAAGAAGATGCAAGAAGCGACCGTCGAAAAACACGAGCTCCTCGGCCAGAAAACACAGAAACAAAGAAAGATCGACGACCTTGCGGAAAAGTACGCCGAACTAGACAAAGAGTCGCCAAAAGCCGTCAAAGACAAACTCAAAAAGGACATGGCGGATTTGCAAAATGATGTTGTAAATATCGACGAAAGAATCAAGCAAATTGAAGCCAAAATCAAGAATCCTGAAAAATTACGCATGACCATCGAAAAGTTTTCGAACTCGCTAAATTCGCTAATTAACAGATTAGAAAAAGGAGATCTCGTTGAAAAGGACATTTTGGTCAGAAATATGGTTTCGAACCTTGAAATTGATGCACAAAAAAGGGTGATTTACAGATATAAATCACCATTTAATTTCATCTTCGAACCTGAGTTTTCCACAGGTTCCCCTGTTGGTGAGCCGGGAGGGACTCGAACCCTCGACACCAAGCTTAAGAGGCTCGTGCTCTAACCAGCTGAGCTACCGGCCCAAAACTCACTCCTATAATTATATCACAAAACCCAGATTTAACAAATATCAAAACTCTAGATACTTCATTCCTAACGACCGATAAAAATCCATCGCCGTCGGTTCATTCAAAGCCCATATCATCTTATTTCGCGTACTCAACTGCGCGCGTTTCGCGAATTACATTCACCTTAATCACGCCAGGATACGACATTGTTGCTTCAATTTTATTCGCAATGTCTCGCGCTAACTTCAACGCCGACAAATCATCAATCGATTTTGGTTCCACAATAATTCTAATTTCCCGACCTGCTGAAATCGCATAGGCTTTATCCACACCCGGAAAACCAGTC
This sequence comes from Candidatus Nanosyncoccus sp., assembly GCA_045615385.1. Classification (GTDB taxonomy): domain Bacteria; phylum Patescibacteriota; class Saccharimonadia; order Saccharimonadales; family Saccharimonadaceae; genus Nanosyncoccus. Next base: position 12,418 of record JAZLES010000008.1, read on the forward strand.
GCAATATTCTCAAGATCTCGCATTCTTTCCGCAAAATTCTCCGCCGAAATATTTCTCGCTCCTGGCCTAGCTGCCGAAATCGCATCCACAATTTTCACAATAATAGCTTCCGGCGTTGTCGGTTCAATATCATCATGGTGCGCCGCAATCGCATGCACTACATTATCCGGCATACCATATTTCTTAGCTAACTCTGCCCCAATTTCCGCATGCTTTCCTTCAATTTTATGTGTCACGGCTTTACCAATATCATGTAATAAAGTTGCAGTTTTCGTCACACGTTTATCCGCTCCAATTTCTTCTGCAATCATTCCGGCAATATGCGCCATCTCAATCGAATGCAAAAGCACATTCTGGCCATACGACGTCCTAAATTTTAATTCGCCAAGTAAATGCAAAATCTCGCGCGGGATTCCGACCACGCCAACTTCCCTTGCTGCATCTTCACCCGCACGTACTACTTCTTTTTCAATTTCCTTTTCCGCCTTTGCTACCGACTCTTCAATTGACGCCGGATTAATCCGCCCGTCTTTCATCAAACGCTCCAAAGCATATCTTGCTACTTGCCTTCTAATTGGATCAAACGAAGACAAAACTACCATTCCTGGCGTATCGTCTACCATGATATCTACTCCAGTTGCCCGTTGTAAACTCTGAATATTTCGCCCTTCCTTACCAATAATTCTCCCCTTCATATCGTCATCTGGCAATTTCAAAGCCGTAATCGTTCGGTCCGCCGTTACTTCCGACGACATTCTTTCCATCGCCGTAAGTAGCATTGCTTGTGCCGTTTCATCAACCTCGTGTTTAATTTCCTTTTGTTCCTTCATAATCAAACCAGCCAAATCCTGTTTAATATCGTTCTCCGTCATCATCATCAGCTTATCTCGCGCTTCTTGCTTAGAAAGTCCCGCAATCTTCTCCAATTTTTCATGTTGCTTCACCCGTATTTCCTTAATTTCATTTTTTAAATCTTCGAGTTCTTTTTCTTCTTTATTTAATTTATCCGACTTCTTTTCTAGCTGGTCTAGTTTCGCATCCAAAGTCGTTTCTCTCTCCGCCAAACGATTTTCCGTTCTCTTCCATTCCTTTCTGCGCTCATTTTCTTCCGCCTGATTTTTTTCACTAATTTTAGTCGCCTCTTTTTTCGCATTCAAAACTATCTCACTAGCTTCATGCTTGGCTTTTCTAACTAAGTCTTCCGCCTTATTCTTACCCCCGTTCTCATTCCGCTTATTATATGCAAAAATCCCGCCAGCCCCAGCAGCTATACCTACTACGGCGGCAATAATTGGGATCACTATTTCCATATTGCCCTTTCTAATTGTTTTGCCGATATTTTCCTGATACCAGCGATTTAACAAATAAAATCAAATTAATAAATTTCCTTCTCTATTATAACACAAAATCCCATTTTTTCCTAGTCAAAATCAAAAATCTTATCCTTGCATTTTTAATTTTGAAAAGTTAAACTTGTATAAAATAAAATATAAGTGGAGGTAAATCTAAGTGGGATGTTTAGAAGAAATGTTAGTCAAAAATGGAGTCATCTATCGTTCATCAGATGGCTCCAAGTCCTATATTGAGGGCAGCTTAGTCTCAAATTCATTAGTAGTTCGTAATTCTTCTGGCTGGGTCACTCATAGAATCGAACGTGCCGCAAACGGTGTCGATTTAGTCGTCAGAAATACCTCCACCGGCATGGTAGAAACTCGTATTAGTGGCGCAATTCTTTAACCCCAAAATCCGCGCTTTTTACTCTTTTTAAATTCTTCTAATAATTCTTTTTGCTTGCGCGATAAGTTTTTCGGCGTCTCAACAATAATTGTTACGATATGCGGTCCCCTATCTCCATCCGCCCTATACGGCACTCCGTGCCCAGACAATTTAAACGGTGTTCCACTTTGAGTTCCAGCTGGCACTTTCATCGTAATTGGTCCATCTACCGTCTCAACTTCAACCTCACATCCAAGCGCCGCGTCAATCATATCGATTCTTTCTTCTGAAAGAATAATTACACCCTCTCTTGTCAAATTCTTGTGAGGTTTTACACGTACCCTTACATAAAGATCGCCCTTCTCGCCTCCCTCCGGAGCTTCACCGCCTCTTCCTTTTAGTCTAATCGACATACCATCATCAATCCCTGCCGGAATTTTTACTTTAATATCTGCTCCATTCGTCGTCACATTTTTTGTCGTGCCAAAAATCGCTTCCTCAAAAGTAATTGTTACCGCAGTTTGATAGTCAGCTCCCCGCCTCGGTCTTCTCGCCCCTCCGCCAAATCCAAAAATATTACCCAAAATATCATCTAATCCCCCGCCAAAATCAAAGTTAAAAGTTTGTCCATTAAAATTAAAGTTTCCACCTTGGCCAAACGGATTTCCACCCGCAAACGGATTACCTGCCGCACCCCCTACACCCGCATGTCCAAATTGATCATACCGCGCTCGCTTTTGTTTATCCGACAAAACATCATGCGCCTCGTTCACTTCCTTAAACTTTGCTTCAGCTTCCTTATCCCCCGGATTTTTATCCGGATGGTATTTAATCGCTAACTTTCGATAAGCCTTTTTAATTTCATCATCTGACGCATTCTTAGAAACGCCCAAAACTTCATAATAATCACGTTTTGCCATAATAATATATATTATATATGATTAGCACTCAAAATACAAGAGTGCTAGAAGCTATTCACTTGTGTCAATATTTCTACCGGTACCCCAACCGTATTGTAAATCGTCAAAATCGGTTCCGGATTAGACATCAAAACAAATTTCCCACTTTCATCTTTTTTCACAATAGCTCTATAAGTTACTAGCGAATACTTTTCTTCTGACCCAGTCGTTACTACGAAACAATAATAATCGTCACTTTCTTCTACTCTTTTAATATCAAAACTAGTTACCTCGCTATAACCATTTTTCAGAAAAGCTCTAGGACCATCTTCATCATTTTCTTTAAAACTCTCTTCTAATGGATTATTAAAACTCAAAAACTCAATATTATAATTAACCAAATTCTCATCCTCAGAAACTAACGATTTTAATTTGGCTACCGCCTCATCCATATAAGTAGTTGAAGCAGAAATTGTTAAAGTTGGTTTTTCCTCATCTAATAAATAATTCAGGCTAAAAAGCGCATTAGAAAACGGCAATTTACTAGCAACTGGAGCTTCGTTAATTAATTTTTCGTAAAGATTCTGTCTCTCCACATCACTAGCTCCCCCAGAAGCAATCTTTATTTCATCAAACTCAGCTTGATGACTAATAATATAAGCTCTTCCTTCATCGTTAATCGCCGTCAAAATCCCACCAATATAATCAGTATTTTTATCTACATTAACCGTCACTTCATGCTTTTCAAAATTTTCAAATTCAACCGTTACTACATGCTCTCCAATTTGGATATAATTTCGCTCATTATTTTTTACCACTTCACCATCAATTTTTACAACCGCTTCGTTCGGCGCAAACTGAATTTTCACTAAAGCCCTACCTTGATTTATCACGAATAAAACTACTACATATATTACTACTGCCAAAATCATTAGACCAAAGAAAATCGCAATCTTTTTAAACCCAATCTTTCCTAATAAATCTGACCAATCTCTTGCTTCTGTTTCCATCATTCCTCCTTATTAACTTCCTTTCGCCTCAACGTGCCAATTTTCAGGACTACCAAAATTCCGCCCATCTTTTAAGCCAAATTCACTTAAGAAGTCACTATTCAAATAACAACTCCCGCCAATCCAAGTGCATAATCCAGTATTACCATTATAGAACCCACCAGTATTAAAATCTACTGCTAACCCCATTTGGTGATTAGAATAACCCGGACTTGCCGCTAAATTACCGCCATTACACGAACCACTTACGTAACAATTATAAAAATATTGCTGCTCTCCCATTGTTCTAAACCCTTCACTCGCCGTCAAATAATTCCCATACCTCGCCTTATGTGCTTCATTAAAGGCATAAAACGCTCCCGAAACTCTTGAATTTACCACAATGTATTGGTTATCTAAAGGAGAGCCATCCGTGTCTCTAGTATTTGGCAACGCACAAAGCCGAATTGTAATTTTAGTCCCATTCGAATATCCATCCGCCGTACCCTTATCAATCGTTCTACTATCGCATGGCACATCAGCCGATGATTCATAAACAGAACCTACCGGTTGGTCCGAACTCCCTCCCACACAAGTTATTCCATCGCTTCCTACTAATCCACTATATTTTTCATAAAATCTTAGTGCATTTTCAGTTCGGCCTGCTGCCTTACTTTCCATGTCCGCTGGTATTTCCACACGTGTTAAGAAAAAATATGCTGCCTCCTCAACAGTCTTAGTATCAAAAATTCCACTATAACTAGGATTATTTACTAATTCATCTCTTAAAAATTGCAACTCTAGCAATGCCAACTCACTGGCTACATCCCTTCCTGCTAATTCTAAAAAGGTTTCACCACTAGTATAAGTTGGACTATAAGTCTGCCAATCTTCTAAATATTGTACTAAAGAAGCATTTTGGGATTTCACATAATTATACATATTCACTCTGCGCCCATAAGACCATTGTATTAAACCCAACCCATACGAATCTTTCGTGTTAGTACCTATATCAATTCCCGAACCTAAAAGACTCACTTCATGTTGTGCTGGATTGAAGTTCGACTCACTTACCATATTTCCCATCACGCCAGCCGCTTGCTCCGGAGTCATAAAACTCGTTAATCCAGTCCAAATAATCTCTTCCATCGTCGAACCAGAAACCGTTATCTCTCCATTCGAATAGGCTAATCCATTCGAACAAACCGTACCAGTTCCTCCCCCCGTCTCATCTGGATCATAAAAAAGAATATTATTTTGTGAAAATTCGTCAAATCTTGTACTGCTCAAAGCATAAATCGGAGTAACATAAAGAATATTTAACAAAAACACTAATGAAATAGCCACTACTCTTTCAAAAGCCTTTTTCATTAATTACGCCCCACCATCATTGCTTATTTCCCGGATTAGTCGTAATTAACCCTTCCTCCGTCTCTGATGCAATAACCTGAATATGCACGTGATTAGAACCAGCAAAGAACAAGCCCTGCCCAACCGGGAAATTTGCCAACCTTCTCTTCTCTTCCTCTGTTAATTTAAAGACATCCGACAAAACATCCACCGCCGAAGCATTCTGCTTTAATAGAAGCTGCATTGACGAGTTATTGACAATCGCCCGCCCCATCTTGTTCCCCATGAAATCTTCTACGTCTTGCGTAATCGTCGTCAAACCTAGATAATATTTTCTTGCGCGTTTTGCTAATGAGAACAAGAAATTCGCTGAATCTTCAAATTGCATTAACTGCCATGCCTCATCTACGATTAGTAATCGCTTTTTCTGTTCCGCCCTTACAATATTCCAAATGTGTGAAAGCACAATATACATTGCCACCGGTCTTAATTCTTCCTCAAGATCCCGAATATTAAATACTACCATCTGATTATTAATATCAATATTCGATTGTTGCGAGAAAATCCCCGCGAAAGTCCCTGTAGTATATTTACGTAATCTCTGCGCTAATTGTGGGCCCGTCCCTTCCATATGTAGAAGCGTATCGTATAAATTCATAATTGTCGGTGGCACCGACTGATGCGTCAAAGGATCTGATGTAATACCTGCTCTCGCATATGTGTCTATCAACGCCTGGTCAAGATCAGCTTCTTCACTTGCAGTTAAAGCCGGTACTACCTGACCAGTAGCGGTAGCCTGACTACCACCAAGCATCGTTCTAAACAACCCATGCAGAACTACTAAATTAGCCCTCAAAGCATCATTCGCATCTTCCGAATCAATTACTTTCGGCAAATCAAACGGATTAATTCTCACATCCGAATTTAATGACAATCTTATATACGAACCGCCCACCGCATCACAAAGTTTTTGATACTCATTTTCTGGGTCGATAATCAAAATCTCCGTTCCTACCATCATTGACCTTAATGCTTCTAGCTTCACCGTAAACGACTTACCAGCACCCGACTTCGCAAACACCACCATATTCGCATTCTCTAAGCTAAACCGGTCAAAAATTACTAACCCATTATTATGCATATTAATACCATACAGAATACCTTTATCCTGAGTTAAATCTGCCGATGTAAATGGGAATGATGTTGAAATCGCACCCGTATTCATATTCCGGCGAATTTGTAGCTGATCCGAACATTGTGGCATTGTCGAATTCATACCTTGTTCCTGTTGCGAATTCGCCACCTTCGAGAAAATCATTTGTTGCCCAAAAATCGTTTCGATTTTCTGTTGTACAAATTTCATCTCATCCAAAGAATCTGCCCAAATCGTTACATAAAGACCAAACCGGAAGAATCTTTCCGCGCCTACCTGCAACTGATCCCGTAGTTCCTCTGCATCGTTAATTGCTGCCTCAAGTTCTGGATCACGTACCCGTCCCTTTTCCGCATTAAGATTCATTGACGCTTCAAGCTGAGTTACTTTCGTCCTTAAGTTCTTCATCACTACTGCTGACTCAACCGGATAAATATACATCGACACATCAATTACTTCGTCAATATTAATAATCGGTGACAGCCAACCCGTATAAAGACTTCTCGGATAACCATAGACATATAAAGTTCGTCCGTATTTGTTTCCTAACCTAAAATAATCTGAATGAATTTCAATTGCCGACGGCGAAATCAAATCCCTTAAAGTATTTGTGCCTTGTTCAAACGCTCTCTGAATTTCCGCTGCTTCCGTCGCCTCTGCCTGCACCGCAATCTCTGCCGCCGTCAATTTTTTCTTCTTACCCATTCTTTTCTCCCTTCTTCACATACATTGTCGCTAGCTTAGAAAAATCCACTAATGGCTCTCTCACCGCCGTGTCCGGATTATTAAAGTTATAATAAAGTTCCGCCAATTCTCTCGTATTTAATCTCACTGAATGAATACCAATCTGGAACAAGCCCGACATTACTGTATCTACCCGATTCGTTAATTCTGTCAAAGCTTTATCGTAGGTCACCCGATCAATATGTGTAATTTCCGGCGGCTTCGCCTTAGAAAACGTCTTAAACAAATTTTTCGTTTGTTGTACTACTTTTTCCGCATCTACCGATGAATAATAAGGCACCACAATAAAAAATGATTTATCCATGATATTTGCTTCCTGTGACAAAATATCAATAAAATTGATATAATCATCCATCAATACGCCTAGAAGCATATTATCATTATTCCGCCGAATCTCAGAAAGCCTTTCAATATATGGACCAATATCTACTCTTTGTGATCTCACTAGAATCTGCGTCGTAAACTTTAACGAATTCAAGAAGTTTTGATAAGAATATTCTACCCCTTCTCGCTCCATATCCGACATTAAATCAAAGTTAATCGATTTACAAGCCACTACTGCCCTAAACGAGCCGTCTTTCATAATCACAACATTATCCCGAAGCTCCGATATTAACAAAGTCGCCTGTGTTGATGTTGGTAATTCCTGATTTGGCGAAACTGGTGCCATCTGATTAGCTTGCATTGCTACCGAACCTAAATTTGCCGCATTTGGATTCTGTTGAGCCATCTGATTTGGCATTATCATTTGCGGTACAGCTTGAGCCTGCATCGGCTGTGCCATCATATTTTGATTTGGCGCTTGCATCGGTTGCGCCATCATATTTTGATTATTTGGATAATTTTGTTGCGGGTTCATCTTTTAGTGTAACGAGATAAAAACCTCACCCTCGTCCCTTTCTTTTATTCTGTTAGCTTCTTTCGCGATTGTCGCAACCGAAAAATCAGGATTATTCGCTAATTCCATTATACTAGGTTTTGGCGAAGTTTGAGCATTTTCAAATTCTTGTTCCAATTCTGGCTCTGGTTCTGACTCAGGTTCAGGTTCAGGTTTCTCTTCCAGCTCTGGCTTGGGTTCTTCAACTTTCTCATTCTGTTTCCCCTCATCCAATGACCCTGGTAAAACTACCGACGCAGAATCAAAAATTGATTTTTCTTCTTCAGGTCCATCATCCATCCTTTTATTTATATTCGCCTGCGTTCTAATCCCAGCCGCGCTCAAATTCTCACTTTTTGCAATTGCATTCTTCATACTCTCTACCACTTCAGAATGTCTCTCATTTTCTTCTCTCACAATCGTATTATTTAAATTATTAAATTGGCTCGTCTCGAACATATCCATCGTTGCATTGGCTTCTGCTACCAAATCTTCTCGCATTGGACTCATACTAGCTCCCTTAATTGCATATCCACCTGTATCTACAATATCTGCTAGAAACGAGAGCCTATGCGTAGCTTCCTCTCCCGTAATATTTCTAGTCCTGCTTTCTTCAGCAATCTTTGGCGCCGTAATCATAATTGTCGATTCTCTCTGACCTGGCGTCCAAACTCTGTTATGTGGCTTTAAATAATATGAAACAATTGCCGCAAGATATGTTTCCATCGGCTGATCCTTCTTTAATGGCAAAGCCAAAGCTGCAAAAAGCAACACCGGTGGTAATGGAATAATCGCAAGTAAAGGAAATATCTGAAAAAGCCCTACCGCCAGCGCAATTAATCCACCCGCAATCAAAAGATAAACAAATTGCCGAAAACTAAACGGCCCTAGAAGCTTATCATCCGCCTCAACATCCTGAGGTACTTTATACTGCGCCATATAGTGTATATTATAACATAAAACCCAAATTAAGCATAAGAAAAATTACTAAACTATACTTATATTATTAAGAATTGCTATCAAAGAAACGAATTAATATCTTTTCTAACTCTTCCCACAATTCACTTCTGCTCGCCTGTAAATTATTTTTTCTAAAGTCCTTATAAAACCCAACTACTTCACTTTCTTTACCAAATTCTTTTTCTATCATAGCGAGTGATTCATTATAAAATTCCTCATCCGGGTCAGCCGAGTCACCAGTTTTTTCAAACGTATTATTTAATTCTGACATCACTCTTTTTCTAAAACCTTCGTCGTTATATATAAAATCAGTCTGCGCATCATCACCAGAAGTCTGTTGGTTATTTTTCTCTTCTTTATCTTTTTTCTTTATACCACGTTGTCGATCTTTCTCATCTAAATACTTATAAATTTCATCTTTATCGTCTAGATTAAGCATTTGCCTCAACCAGTCTTTTGCATTGATTGCCGTACCAGACCTACGTGTGTTATAAATCTGTTCGAGCTTACCAGTTTTATCAAGAATCTTACGTAATTCTTTACCAGCAACTCTTCTCCTTAATTCAGCCAAATCTTTCTCGCGTTTCTTCTTCGCGTCCTCAGGTTTTTCATCCCCATACCTAGTTTGAATGTCTGCTACTTCCTTATCATACTCTTCCTTATGACGCAAATTAGTCGCTTTATCTTGATCTTCATCGTTAAAATACATTGCCAATAAATGCTCAATAGCAGGTTCACGATAGTCCGTTCTCATATTCAAAATCTGACCAGTCGTCTGATCCTTAAAATAATCATACGTTTTCTTTCTGTAATATTCTTCAACTTCATTTTGATGGCCATCAAAGGCTTTATCTTCCCAAACTGGTTTTAACCCAAATACCAACGCATCATCCACAACTTTATTATTCCCCTCGTCATCCTTCTCTGGTTTTATATCATAACCAGTCCAAAACTTCACACCGCTATTAATTTGTTCACTACCGGATAGCCATTTCAAACTAGCTGACAAGAAAGCCGGTTCAAATGCAGTTTGAATTTTTTCACGTCTTTTCAAATAATCACTAACAGACCATGCCTGATCTTCACCATCGCTATTCTTATTATAACCATACGCTTTCTTTAAACTATCATCTAAGCTAGAGAGAGCAGTACGCTCTATATCATCAAGCGAAGTGCCCTCTAATAATTTTATTACATCCTTTTTAGCATACATCCTTTTGCCATCAGGCTCCTCATGAAAACCCTTAAGATACTCATCAAAAGTTACATATTTTTCTTTTCTCATATCATCGCTTTCGTTAAACATTCGCGCCGTCTCTAAATTTATATATTTTCCAAATCGTCGCAACATTGGATCATTACCTTTAACTTCGAACATTAGAAAACTTGCAAGCTTCTGAGATGCATGCGTCCCTAGTTCAACCCCGCCACCTAAATCTTTATCAAGTACGTTATCAAGCTGTTCCTTTAATAAATCTGTATCCCCACGCTGGTTCAAAACCCTCATACCAGCTATAATTGCATCTATACTATTCGACGCTCTTTGCCCATTAAGAAGTTCTGTTTTATTCAATATTGTCAACTCATTCATTCGATTAACCACATCCTGTGTCGGCGGCGTCATCTCAAAATACTTTTGCATCTTGGCTTCATAAATTTTCTTTTGTGTATCATAACCCTGCGCGGCCGTTGCTGCAGCAAATTGGACATCTTTGACATCCCCCTCCATAATCTGAAGTGCCTCATTATATCTTGATAGTTCCGTTGATCCTACTAATTTATTTGGATCAAAATGGAATCTATATTGACTATTCAACTGCGTCTTTCCATCTTTAATTATATTTCCATTCTCCATATCCATATGTGCATCAACAGCTTCCTCCATCCTTCTATGGAAGCCCATCGCATTTTCATAATCAATTTTCTCACCACGCGCACGCTCAACTTTTAGCATATCTGCCGCATTCACCATCTTCATATCAAGTTTTTCTAATCTCGCATGCTCCGCAGTTCCTTCCTTTGCTAAATAACTTAACCCCTTATTCATCGTATTCTTATCACGCTCAATCACTCGCTGATATTCTAAGCTTCGAGCCTGATTTTCATAAGCCTTTCTACCATGCTCCGTCGGCAACCCCGTAGCATCAATCCCTTGCCAATTTCTTCTCGCTCGATACGCCATTCCTCGTTCTCTAGCCAGTTGCGCATTTTCCTCTATTTCTGCTTCCCTATCAATCCTTCGATTTGACATAAACTGCATTAATCTTAACGAAGGCGTCGTTGCTCTTCCTGAAGCCAAATGTTTCTGCTTCGTCAACTGTCGATGGGAATCCGCCCACGCCCGATTTGTTGCCAACGGCCCAGCTGCCATTCCTCGTAATCTCGTATTAATATTGCCAAGGAATGTCCCTGACATCTTCATTAGACTCCAGGCAAAAAACAATGGAAAAATCTGCACCGCTATACCAAGTAAAACTCCAAAACCATTCCTAGCGCTAGTAATAATCGCAAAACCTGCCAAATTTGACGCCCCAAACAAAAGCGAAAACATCGGGAAAAACACCAACATTTTTATTAACAAATCTTTCCACTTTTTGAACATACTCTCTGTATTTGGTAACATATATGCCACCATCGCAAGTGGCGAAATCATAATTAAGAGTGCCACCACAGCTTGACGCAATGCGATAGTAATTAGCCCAGTTACTACTGCAACGATTGCACCTAATACCGTCGGTATTAACATCCAAATTGCCCCAAGCTCAAGTGCAATTACCCCTCCAGCCACTGCTAAAGACGATCCACTTATTAATGCTCCATACGTACTCGCAATCGATACCGACGATGCCTCACCTCCCTCTAAAGCTGATTCTCCAACCGATGCAAATAATCCCCGTATACCATTTCCAGTAATATTCGAAACGTCAACCGCAAGAGAACAAATCAAAAAGCTCAAATTCACTAAAACTGCCGCTATAATCAATTTTGGCAAAGCCCTTTTTATTCCATAATTAGAAATCCCTATCCCAGTAATTTGCGAGTAAATCACAATCAACAAGAAAATAATAAACAAAATATTTGTTAGCCCTCGACAATATTTCCAGATCTCATAAATCGGCGATCCATCCTCCATCGCTATTGGATTTATCACCAAAATATCTTCAATTTTCTCATATAACCAGTCTACCGCCTCCGCAATCTTCCCAGTTGTCGGACAAACTAACCACCCAATCGCACCCAAGCTATTTTTACAGCCATCACCACTTTGCCCAGTAGTAACTTCCAAACCTTCTCCCTCTGTGGTCTCAGTATTACTTGTCTCCGTTACTTCAGTAGAAGTCTCACTACTAGACTCAGTTGGGATTGCAAAAGTCGTTTGACTGTCAAAAATTGGACCCATTAAGCTAAATAAACCTATAATAACGAAAAAGAAACCAAAAATGGCCCTTTTTAAGTCTATTTTTAATCTTTTTTTCATTACCATAATAAGTCCCGCCTCCCTTATAAGGCGCCCATTAATTATAGCACGCATAAGCATTTCTGTCAAGAGTAAATACAGATTATTTTACATATAGTCAAAACTATGTTAATAATGCTTAAGCTCTTAATATTTTATTAGACTTTTTTTTTATAAAATGTTAATATTAAACTAGCTTAATATGGATTTAAAATGAAACAACATTTCTCTAAAACATTCCTAACCATCATCTTGCCATTATTCCTCATTTCTAGCCTAATTACCTCCTTTTTCATCACTTCCCACGCTTATGCAGATACCGGATTTGGTGGCAGACCTTGCCCAAGTTTTCTCGGTCTAACCTCTTGGGATTGTGGCTTGCCATCAACTATCAATAGCGAACAAACTCTTAAAGCCAACATTTGGACTATTGCCGCCAATATTGCTACCGACATTGCTGTCATTGCCGCCTATCTTGTTCTTGGCTACGTCATTTATGGTGGCTATCTCTATACTTTCTCAGCTGGCGATCCTAGTAAAGTTGCCACTGCCCGCAAAACTCTCGCTCAAGCCTTTATCGGTCTCGCTATCGTCATGTCTGCTAACCTAATTATGGGTTCTCTCCGTATCGCTCTAGTCAGCCAAAACGGTAATATCGGCAACTGCGCTGTTAGCGAAAATGCCTGTGTCAACCCAGACGATTTAGTCCAAAACCTCATTAACTGGTTTATCGCTCTTGCCGGCGTTGCCTCCGCTATTTTCCTTGTCTATGGCGGTATTGCTTATATGACATCTTCCGGCGATGCTGCTAAAACTCAAAAGGCCAAACAAATGATTACTTATGCTCTTATCGGTCTAGCCATTGTCGCTCTTTCCGTCATTATTACAGCCTTTGTTTCTAATATTATTCGTGAATCTAATAAAAATGCATATATCAATCAATCAATTATTTCAAAGGAGGTCCATGAAAACAAAATTTATTAAAAGTATTATTCTAGCCTTTATTGCTATATTGGGATTATCTATCTTTACTTCAGCCCCGAGTTTCGCAGCTGCCGATGCCTGCACAACTCTAAAATCTGGAACTGCTGCCTGGGAAGCCGCCGGATGCGGAAACAGCAAAAACAGCCTTCCAAATATCATTACTGGTATCTTAAATGCCATCATCGCCATCTCCGGCCTTGTCGCCGTCATTTTTGTTGTCATCGGTGGCATTAATTACATGACCTCTACTGGCGATGCCGCTAAAGTTAAAAAAGCCAAAGACACTATTCTCTACGCTCTCATTGGTCTCGTCATTTGTGTCCTTTCCTTTGCCATTGTTAACTGGGTTATTATCCGTGCCATTGGAGGACAGACCACTAACCCAACAAACAACCAAACCACTAACCCAACAAACAACCAAACCACAACCTTTATTATCGAAGAAAAACCTATTGCATTTTTGAAAAAATAATTATACAATATAATCAAATTAATCATAAAGGATATAAAATGAAAGAATTATTTACAAAATTTGCCGCTCCTGGGCAACTTGTTCAACCATCTGGCAATAGTGGACAAACAGGCGTATTAACTGTCGGTGACGGAAGTGATAATTTAATCGAAAATGTTACCGGTATTATCAACGCAGTTATTGGTATACTCGGTCTTGTCTGTGTAGTCGTCATGATTATCGGCGGCGTAAACTATATGACCTCTTCTGGCGACGCTGCTAAAGTTAAAAAAGCTAAAGATACTATCCTTTATGGTCTTATTGGTCTTGTAGTTTGCGTCCTCGCTTTCGCTCTTGTTAATTTCGTCATTATCAACATCATCGGAAATTAAAATCAAATCAAAAAATACTCCCCTTCGGGAGTATTTTTTTACTATCTTTTAATTTATTGTATCGCAATTTTCTTTGGCGCCTCAGTTTTTTCTTTTTCAAACGTAATCGTTAGAACACCATCCTTTAATTCCGCTTTTACGCTATTTTCATCTTCCTTTACTTGTACCGGAAGCGCAATTGTTCTAGAAAACTCACCCCAATAGCATTCCTGAATATGCCATCTCGTCGTTTGTTCATCTTCCCCACCAGACAAAACACCTGAGATTGTCAAAATATTGTCGGAAATACTAACATCGAGATCAGACTTCGAGATGCCAGCGGTCCGAGCTTTTACTACTAATTTATCGGCGGTTTCGTAGACATCTACAGCAAGTTGTCCAGGAAAGTCGTCGGTATTTTCCCACTCATCTTCGACAGGTTCGCTTAACTCTTGAGGTACATCTCCTTCTACTGTTTCCTCGGTCTCAACCGGAGCGACAACTTCATCGTCTCCCCCAAGGAAAGCAGCGGCGAGATCATCCTCCATCAGCAAATCGTCACTGTTTGTACGAGCCATATTTCCTCCACTTATATTGTTATGCTTTATTATAAAGCATCCTTATAGTAAAATCAAGAGAAATATGAGTTTTATTGTAAAAAATACAACAATTATCCATCCTTTTGACCTCCTCGCCCCTCACTCCTGTAGGGGTTGCGGGCGTATCGGAAATGCGCTGTGCGATTGTTGTAAAAATAACATTATTATTAATCACGAAAATTATTGCCCAAATTGCAAAAGTTTAAACCCAACTGGAAAATGTTCAAAATGCCAAAACCTACCTCCCATTTTTGTTGCTGATAAGCGCTCCGAGTTAATTGGCCAATTAATTCATGATTATAAATATCATTCCGTTCGCGCGCTCTCCAAATCTTTTGCTGAAATCTTTGATCATATCCTGCCCCTAATTGACGGGCCCGTCGTCGTCATCCCCCTCCCCACCATCAATCAACACATCCGCGAACGCGGCTTTGATCATACTTATCTTATCGCTAAAAAACTAGCTAAAATGCGCTCAGGCTGGCACATAGAAAAACTCCTTCTTCGCCTAAATAATTCCATCCAAGTCGGAACTGATGAAAAAAATCGCCTCAAGCAAGCTAAAAACGCCTATTCTGTCAACCCTAAAATCTCCATTGACCAGAATACTACCTATTTACTTCTAGACGATGTCTGGACTACCGGCGCTTCCATGAAATCAGCTCTAAAAAAGCTCCGAGAGACCGGAGCTTCTAAAATCATTATTGCAATCTTAGCCGTTAACCGACTCTAAATAAAGACTCGTTTCTTTTTCATCCTTATCCGACGATGGTAACGCCGAAATCACAAAGTTTACAATCGCAAATGCCAAAAAAGCAATTACTAACCCAATAATCGCATAAAGCACCGTATTTTTCGCATCCGTCACTTTCTTTGAATCTCCCCCCGAAATTACATACTTAATCCCACCAATAATCAACATAATTACCGCAATAATCCCTACGATATAAAGTATCGTATTCGTTACTTGCTTAAATACACCAGTATCACCAAATAAATCTGCCGGGCAACCATCACATCTCGCCGCTTCCGCACCCTCTTGCAAAGTCAATGCTGAAACTGACGAAAAACCCGTCAATGCTATCGCTCCCACTACTAAAACTGATAAAATAAGTTTTACTACATTTTTCATAATTACCATTATATCACACTTCCTTAAAAATCAAAAGGTGTAATCAAACCCATAAAAAATGGCGGAGGGTGAGGGATTTGAACCCTCGCTCCAGGTTGCCCCAGACTATCTCGTTAGCAATGAGACCCCTTCAACCACTTGGGTAACCCTCCATCCTCCCAATTTTAACACATTTTTCACTTTTTTTTAAATTATGCTATAATCAACTTATGGTAAAAACTATAGAGGATACCTCTTGGGAAACAGAAGAATATATTGTTAGAGATCGTAATACTTGGTGGTATATTGGTCTTTTCGCTGTCGGTATAGCTTTATCAGCCCTCGCAGTTGTCTTGAAATGGTGGACCTTCCTCGTCCTAGTTATTTTAAGCGTTGTCGCCATTCTTGTTTCAACTTTTCGTCCTCCTCGTAAAATTAAATATACTCTTAATAAAGAAGGCTTAGTCGAAGGTGACAAACTTCATAAATACGAAGAATTTAGGGCTTTTGGTATTTTAAAAGAAGGACCACATTTTTCTGCCGTACTAATTCCTAAAAAACGCTTCGGTCTTAGCGTAAAAGTTTATTTCAAAGAAGGCAACGGTGAAGCCATTGTTGACGCACTCGGCGCTAGACTACCTATGGAAGAAGTAAAACTTGATTTTCTCGATAAAATTGTAAATTTCTTGCGTATTTAAAACAATCGTGCTACTATTAACATAAGTATAATATAAAGGTGGGCAAAATAATGGACCAAAATCAAACTCAAACTGTAGATAACGATCTACAAAAAGCAATCGACGATATTACTAACACGACTAATGTTGACCCGGTTTTTTCCGACCCAGTCGCTGCTCCATCTTCAGTTCCTGAAGGCGATACTGGCGAGCTTGGTGAACCTGTTGGTCCTTTCCCTGAACCAAAAGTCCAAATGGTCACCCAAGGTCCAGAACCAATAGCTCCATTAGATTCCATCAACATTCCAGATTTGGATGTCCCAGCCCCTGCCCCTAATCCTGCTCCAGGTACCATGCCAGAACCAGCTCTCGCTCCGGAAGTTAATCTTACTCCCGAAGCTCCTGCTCCAGAAACTCCCGCCCCAGAAATCAACACTAATCTCAATATGCGTCAAATTAAAGAGTCCGCTCTTCGCGATTTAGTTCCTCTCCTTGACCACTTAAATCTAACCCCTGATCAAAAATTCAACATCTATCGCAATATCTTTGAAGAACTACGTGATTACACTGTTCTCGAACCAGCTTACCTCGCTGCCAAAGAAATCGCTGACGAAACCGACCGCGCTGAAGCCCTCCTCTATCTCGTCGAATCTATCGATAAAATGTAAAATCGTATTTAAAATAAACCCCCTAGGGGGTTTATTTTTAATACATTCCTCCCATATCAGATTGAGTTGGCTTGTCTTCAGGTATCTCACAAATCAAAGCCCCCATCGTAATCGCCGTTGCCGCAATACTAGTCGCATTCTTCACCGCCTCTTTCGCAACTTTTGCCGGATCAATCACTCCCGCTTTTTTCATATCCACCAACCCTTTTTCTGGCGTCATCACATTAATCCCATAACCTGTTTTAGTTGATTTCTCAACTTCATACAATAATGCCTGCGCATTTAATCCCGCATTTTCCATAATATGTACGAACGGAGCTTTCAAAGCATTTTTGACAATTCTTTCCCCATCTTCACTATCCGATAATGAGGCTGCGAGATTTACTAACGTTACACCTCCACCCGCAACAATTCCCTCCGCCAGTGCCGCCTTCGTCGCCGCTACCGCATCATCAACTCTAAATTTTTTCTCATCAATTTCAGTTTCCGTCGCCCCTCCGACTTTTATCACTGCCACTTTCCCAGACAAAGCCGCCGCTCGCTTTCCAAATTCCTCTCTCTCATAATCCGATTTCGCCATCGACGCCAAAGAGTTAATCAATTCAATTCTTGCTTTAACCGCTTTAGCATCACCCGCACCTTTAATAATTGTCGTCTCATCCTTCGTGGCAATCACTTT
Organism: Candidatus Nanosyncoccus sp.; assembly: GCA_045615385.1. Lineage (GTDB taxonomy): Bacteria > Patescibacteriota > Saccharimonadia > Saccharimonadales > Saccharimonadaceae > Nanosyncoccus. The sequence continues at coordinate 30,103 of JAZLES010000008.1, forward strand.
TGCCGCCGAACCTAACACTTCTAATCCAACTTCCTCAAGTTTCAACCCTTTGTCCGCAGAAATTACTGTCGCATCCGTTAAGATAGCAATGTCTTCCATGATTTCTTTACGTCTCTCTCCAAACGCCGGCGCCTTTAACACTAATGAATTAAATACACCTTTCAACTTATTTAAGACTAGAAGCGACAAAGCCTCGCCTTCTACTTCTTCCGCAATAATTACTAAATCTTTCTTTCCCGCCTGTGCGCATTTCTCTAGTAATGATAATATATCATTCGCTGCTGAAATTTTTCGATCCGTAATCAAAACTAATGGTTTTTCAAAAATCGCTTCTTGCCGGTTTACGTCTGTGACAAAAAACGGTGATGAATAACCTTTATCATAGCTAAAGCCTTCGACAATTTCCTGTTCCATTTCTAGACCTTGACCCGCTTCAACTGTAACTACGCCATCCTTGCCAATTTTTGAAATCACTTCCGCAATCAATGCGCCAATTTTTTCATCTCCAGCCGAAATCGTCGCTACTTCCGCCACTTTCTTTGAATCACCCTCAATTTTCTCCGCCACTTTATCAATCTTCGCTACAATCTCCGCCCCTGCCTTTTCAATTCCATGTCTTAATTCCATCGGGTTTATTCCCGCCGCAATCAACTTATTTGCTTCATTCAAAATATTATAAGTTAGTACCGTAACCGTCGTCGTACCATCTCCTGCTACCTTATTTAATTTTTGCGCTGCTGTTTTAATTAGTTTAGCTCCTACCGCCTCACCTAACGATTCATCCTTATTCGGCAATTCTACCGCTTCCGCAACCGTTACTCCATCATGCGTAATAACCGGCGCACCATATTCTTTTTCAATAATCACGTTTTTACCTTTTGGTCCAAAAGTAACTTTTACCGCATCATATAATTGTTTCGCACCCTTTAATACTTTTTCTCTTGCTTCCCCTTCGTAATAAATTTTTTTAGCCATATTTTCTCCTTATTTATAAAGTAGCTAATATATCTTCTTCCTTCAAGATGATATAATCTACTTCCTCTACTTTTATTTCTGTTGTTGAATATTCCTTATAAACAATCTTGTCACCTTTTTTCACACTGGTTACTTCCGGACCTACCGACTCAACCACCGCATAAGCCGGTTTTTCCTTCGCCTCTCCTAATAAGATTCCCGCTTTCGTTTTTTCCAGTGGTTTTTCAATCCTAGCTACCACCCGGTCTTTTAATGGTTTTAACGCCATGATTATTATCTCCTTTTCTTCCCTCATTATAGCACAAAAATTAGCACTGTAAACACCCGAGTGCTAATTTTTCTTTTTATTTTACTGAAATTTTCGCTAAACTCTTATATACTTCTAAATCTACTCCTTTCTCTTCTCTCCACTCATTTACTGCCTGACTCACTCCTGGCAAAGCCGAATTATTATAATCATGAATCATGATTACTCCACCTTTAACCATTTTATCTGCTACTAACCTCAGCGAATCTTTTATTGATTGATATAAATCTCCATCTAAAAATGCCAACGCAATTTTCTCTGGCAAATCTTCCTGCCCTAATTCAGAAAACCAAGCCTTTTTGATTATTGGCAGCTTAAATCCTGCCCTTAAAAACCTTTGTTTCACTTCTCTTTTTGAAACCGTTAAAACTCCTTCCTGAAAATCCTTCCCTATCTCCGAATCATCTTCCTTACTTTTTTTCGGCAATCCCTCAAACGAATCATAAAGCCATAATTTTTTATTTGTTCCTTTTAAAACTTCCGCAAGCAAAAGCGAAGTGTCCCCTTTATAACACCCTAGTTCTACAAAATCTCCCTCTTTTAATAAACATTCTCTCGCAATTTCAATTATTTTTCTAGTTTCTGCTTCCGAAACCTGATCATTTCGCCAAACCATCCAGCAGTTCTCCTGCCTTTTTAATCATATAAGCCGCCTCATTCGTTGGGATAATATAAACCGGCTTCGAACCTTCTTCAGCAATATTTACATAGCCCTTTGTCTTATCCAAAATCGCATCATTCTTAATCTTAAAGCCCATAAATTCCAATTTACTCATTACCGAACTTCTCACCGGAATTGAACGTTCTCCAATCGTTGCTGTAAAGATGATCGCATCAACTCCCCCCATCTTCGCCGCAAATTCACCAATCTTTCCTGCCACCCCGTCTACAAACATGTTATAAGCTGCTACCGCATTTTCATTTCCGTCCTCCGCTCCCGCAATAATCTCTCTCATATCATTAGAACCTGCTACCGCTAGCAAACCTGATTCTTTAATCATGATTTTAATCGCTGCCTCCGCTCCTAATTTTTCACCAAGAAGCGCTCCAATTGTCGGATCGATCGAGCCAGCTCTCGTCGAAGACATTAAACCCTCAAGCGGCGTCTCGCCCATAGAAGTATAAGCCGGTTCTCCATCAATAAATCCAGTCACTGAACAACCTGAACCTAAATGACAAACAATCATCTTCTTTTCCAGGATTCCTAATTCTTTTACCTTCCCTATAATATATCCGTACGAAGAACCATGCGCACCATATCTGCCTAAATCAAATTCTTTAATAATATCTTTTGGCAAAGCATATTCAACATCTTTACGTGAATCTCTCGTCAAAGCCTCTGAATCGGATAGTGTTAAGACCGGTATACCTGGAAAAGCTTTTTGAGCATTTCTCAAACCTCTAATCGCTCCCGGAACGTGTAACGGATAAGTCAGTTTTGCCTTTTCAAGTTCTTTAAACGTTTCTTCATCCGCAACATGATGCTTCGTGAAATATTTTCCTGCCGCCGGCGTTCTAACTAAAATCCCATCTAAAGGATGTGCCTCGTTAATAAAACCTTCCTTTTCAAAAATCTTTTTCGCTTCCGCAAAGGCTTCGTCTAAAGTATCCCACTTTTTATCCAACAATTCTTCTGAACCATCAGCTCGTGTCACTGTACAAATAAATTTCTTCTTACCGTTTTCTTCAATTCCCTCAAAATACAGTGAACATACTTCATCTTCGCCTTCATAAAGCGAAAATTTCTCACTACTCGATCCTGAATTTAAAACTAAAAAAATTTTTGTAATATTTGTCATTTCTTCTCCTTTCGACCATTATAACATTTTTTTCAAATATTCACCTGTAGGAGTTTTGGCAGACTTCGCCAACATTTCCGGCGTTCCTTCCGCAATCACCTTCCCTCCCTTTAATCCTCCTTCTGGTCCCATATCAATCACCCAGTCTGCCGACTTTATCACATGTAAATTATGTTCAATAATAATCATCGAATTCCCCCCATCCACTAGCCGATTCAGAATTGTCAATAATCTTTTCACGTCATCCGTATGTAATCCCGTAGTCGGCTCATCTAATATATATAAAGTCCTACCCGTCGATCGTCTTGAAAGCTCCGCCGCTAGTTTAATTCTCTGCGCCTCACCCCCCGAAAATGTTGTCGCTGGTTGCCCTAATCGAATATATCCTAAACCAACTTCCTGAATTGTTTTTAATTTTGGCGCAATCGACGGAATATTTTTGAAAAATTCTACCGCCTCATCAATCGTCATATCTAAAACTTGAGAGATATCTTTGCCTTTATATTTTATTTCCAACGCTTCACGATTATATCGTCGCCCATGGCAAGCTGGACAAGTCACATAAACATCTGGCAAAAAATGCATTTCAATTTTATTCACCCCATCCCCTTGACAATGCTCACATCGCCCACCTTTTACATTGAACGAAAATCTTCCCGCCTTGTAACCTCTTACTTCTGCTTCCGGTTGCATCGCGAATAATTCCCGAATTGGCGTAAACACTCCCGTATAAGTCGCCGGATTCGAACGTGGCGTTCTTCCGATTGGACTTTGGTCTATTACTATAATCTTATTTAATTTCTCGACCCCATCAATTCTTTCATGCGTGCCCGAAACCGTCTGTGCTCGATTTAATCTTGCCGATAATTCATTTGCTAGAATCGAATTAACTAAAGTCGATTTTCCTGATCCCGAAACACCTGAAACAACTGTCATCACCCCAAGTGGAAAATGTACATCAATATTTTTTAAATTATTTTCTCGCGCTCCTACAACAACTAGCTCATGTCCCTTTTTAATTTTTCTTCGTTTCTTTGGCACTGGAATTGTCATTTTCCCTGATAAATACTTTCCTGTAATCGAATTAGGATTATTTTCAATCTCTTCTGGTGCCCCCGCTGCTACTAAAAGCCCACCTTGATTTCCTGCCCCCGGCCCAATATCGATAATATAATCCGACTCTCTCATCGTATCTTCATCATGTTCAACTACTAAAACTGTATTTTTTAAATCTCTTAAATGCTTCAAAGTATTAATTAGCTTATTATTATCTCTTTGGTGTAAGCCAATTGAAGGTTCATCTAAAACGTATAAAACTCCCTGAAGCCCTGAACCAATTTGCGTCGCTAACCGGATTCGTTGTGCTTCACCCCCAGACAAAGTATTTGCCGCTCGTCCTAACTCCAAATAGCCTAAACCTACATCCTTCATAAATTGCACCCGTTCCCGAATCTCTTTTAAAATTGGTTTCGCAATCATTTCCTCAGCTTCATTAAAGCCTAAATCTTGTCCTAAAACCTCAAGTGCCGCATCCACATCTAAATTACAAATATCCACAATATTTAAATCATGTACCGTTACCGCCAAAACCGCTGGTTTTAATCTCGCCCCATGGCATTCCTGACATTCTCTTACTCTCATAAATCTTTCAATATCATGTTTCATGAACTCCGAAATCTTTGGATCATTATATCTTCGCTCCAAAGTCGGAATTACCCCCTCGTAAGTAGTTTCGTAAACCGTTCCATCCGCAAACCTTCCCGAACCAGTAATCTTCATTTTATATCTCTCGCTCCCAGTCCCGTACATAATAATCTGTCTTGCTTCTTCCGTTAACTCTCCAATCGGCACATGAATTGAAAAATTATGCGCCTGACCTACTTGAATTAATCTCTTCAACCACCAAGAATCCTGTCCTACTCGATTAAATGGCCGAATTCCCCCTTCCGCTATTGTCAAATTATTATTAAAAATCAAACTCGGATCAATCTCCATCCTCGAACCTAACCCCATACAAACCGGACAGGCTCCCTCTGGCGCATTAAAAGAAAAGAGTCTCGGCGTTAATTCTGGAATTAATTCATCTGGATGGTCTGGACAAGCATACCTTTGTGAATAAGTTAAAACTTCTGTGTTTTCCTTCGAAATCCGATTTTCTCCTATCGCCGTTGAAGTATCATTAATCTTTAGCAGTTGTATAATCCCCTGCCCTAAATCTAATGCCTGCTCAATCGAACCAGCAATTCGTGTTCTCAGCTCTGGATTTAAAACAAACCGATCTACCACAATCTCAATATCATGCCGTTCATTTTTATTTAATTCCGGAAATTCATCTAATGCATAAATAATTCCATCAACTCGCACTCTCGAAAAACCTTTAGCCGAATATTGTTCCGGAATGTGCAAAAACTCACCTTTTTTAGAAGACACAATCGGTGCTAGTAACATCAATTTCGCCCCCAAAGGTAGCTTCATTACTTCGTTTACGATATCCTCAACCGTTCGTCTAGAAACTTCCTTGTGACAAATCGGACAATGTGGTATCCCTACCCTTGCGAATAACAAACGTAAATAATCATAAACTTCTGTCACCGTCGCTACCGTTGAACGCGGATTCCTCGAAGTAGATTTTTGGTCAATTGAAATCGCTGGCGAAAGCCCTGTAATTGAATCCACATCCGGTTTATCCATCACTCCAAGAAACATTCTCGCATAAGATGATAATGATTCTACATATCGTCTCTGTCCCTCCGCATAAATCGTATCAAAAGCCAAACTTGATTTTCCCGACCCCGATAATCCTGTGATAATTACTAACTTATCCCGCGGAATATCTACATCTAAATCCTTCAAGTTATTCTGTCTTGCTCCTCTAACTCGTATATAATCATCTTTCATAAGCGCGTATATTATACCAAAAAAATCAAGTTTTGTCTATGGTATAATATGTATATGAATCCAAAAATCTCAATTATCGTCCCCATTTATAATACCGCAAAATACCTCCCAACCTGTTTAGACTCAATTTTGAACCAAACCTACCAAAATCTCGAAATCATCCTTATAGACGATGGTTCTACTGACAATTCAAGTCAAATCATTGAAGAATATACTAAAAAAGATCGACGTATTAAATCCCTTCATCAAAAAAACGCCGGCCTCTCCTCTACTCGTAACACCGGGCTCAAAACCGCTACCGGAGATTACGTTACTTTTATTGATTCTGACGACGAAATCGATATAAAAATGATTAAAAAAATGGTGGAAGCACTTTCGTCTTCAAAAGCAGATGTTGCAGTTTGCTCATTTAAAGAAATCTATCCTAACGGCAAAGTCCTATATTTTAATCACGATTACCCTCAAAAAATCTATGATACCGAAGCAGCCCTCCGTGCCATGTTACTAGAAAGAGGTTTTATGCTCTCATCTACTATGAAATTATTTCCTAAAAAATACTTCAAAGATATTCAATTCCCAATAGATAAACTTCACGAAGATGTTGATACTACTTATAAACTAATCCTCAAAGCCGATAGAATTATCTTTTTACCAGACGCATATTATATATATCATCATCACGACGACTCAATTATCGAAAGTAAGTTCGACCGTCGCAAACTTGATCTCATCTCTTTTACCGACAAAATGTGTGATGCTATTGATCAAAAATATCCAAGCCTTAAAAATGTTACTAATGAACGCCGCATGCGTGCTAGATTTTCCATCTTACGTCAAATCCCTATTCACTATCCAGAAACCAAAGTTCTCTTAAATTACCTCAAAACACACCAAAATTTCATTACGAAAAACCCCGAAGCCAGCAAAACCGACAAAATCGCCCTTAAACTCGCCCTAACTAACCTCAAACTTTTTCAACTATCTTATAAATTATTTAAATAACTCATTGTATCGCGCATTGCATCTTCTACGGTCAATTCCGTTTTCCAACCCAATTCTTTTTCTGCTTTAGACGGATCAGCATACATTTCTGCTAAATCCCCCGCTCTTCTTCCTACTACCTTATAAGGCAATTTCTTCCCACTCGCTTTATTAAAAGCTTCAATCATCTCAAATACCGATGTCCCTTTTCCTGTGCCTAAATTATAAATCAAAATTCCTGGTTTCATCCTATCAATCGCTGCTACATGTCCCTTTGCCAAATCTACAACATGAATATAGTCCCGAATTCCACTTCCATCTGGCGTCGGATAATCGTCTCCATAAACACTTAGCTCTTTTATTTCTCCACGAGACACTTTCATAATAATCGGCATCAAATTATTTGGAATATCATTTGGATCTTCACCGATTAAACCAGACGGATGATTCCCAACTGGATTAAAATATCTCAAAATCACTGCCTGGAATTCCGAATCAGATTCTGCCACATCTTTCAACATTTCTTCAATGATATGTTTCGTCTCACCATAAGGGTTTGTAATTCCCATCCCTGTTGGCATTGATTCATCATACCTCGGCGTATCCTGTTCACCATATACCGTTGCAGAAGACGAAAATACTATTTTCTTTACACCATTTTCTTCCATACTCTCAAGCAAGTTTACTGTTCCACCCACATTATTTTCATAATATTTTAGCGGATTCTCAACTGATTCCCCCACTGCCTTCAATCCTGCAAAGTGCATTACTAAATCATATTTTTTTCTCTTAAAAACATCATTTAACTCTTCTTTATCACGAAGATCAACCTGATAAAACCCTGGTCGTTTCCCACATATTTGTTCTATTTTATCCAACACTGTAATTTTCGAATTATAAAGATTGTCCACAATATCAATTTCATAACCCTTATTTAAAAGTTCAATAATTGTATGTGAACCGATATATCCGGTCCCTCCAGTAACTAAAATCTTCTCCATATGACAATTATAACATTTTGTGATAAAATATACAGAAGTAATCTGGAATATATTTTATGTTTTTTGTCGATTTTCTTGGCTGGATTATGAAATTGTGTTACCAAATGGTAAATGATTTTGGTTGGGCTATCGTTTTGTTTACTCTCGTCAGCAAAATCATCTTGTTGCCGATTTCAATCTGGGTACAAAAAAATTCTATTAAAATGGTCAAAATGCAACCTGAAATTAACCAATTAAAAGTCAAATATTTTGGTGACAAAGATGCAATTGCCGAAGAAGAATCAAAAATTTATAAGAAATATAAATATAACCCATTTGCTTCGCTCGTACCTTTAATTATTCAAATTGTCCTACTTTTAGGCGTAGTTGAGATTGTTAAAAATCCAGAACTCTATATTGGCCTTGAAAATATTAATTATAATTTCTTTGGTTTTGATCTTAGATGGATCGCAATTGAAAATGGTGGTATGGCAATTTGGATTCCAATTATCGCCGGCTTATCAGCTCTAGCATTATGTATTGGTCAAAACATTATGAATGTACTCCAAGCTGAACAATCTAAATGGAATCAATGGGGGATGCTGATTCTTTCAGTTGGGCTTTCCTTATATCTTGGTACTTTCGTTACCGCTGGTGTGGCGCTTTACTGGACCGCCAGTAATTTAATGGCCATTATCCAGCAATGGCTCCTCAATATTTTCATTAATCCGAAAAAACACGTTGATTACAAAGCGCTTGAAAAATCGCGCGCCGAATTAAAGGAGTTACGAGATCTTAATAAAACGGTCAAAAGAACGAAAGAACAAATCAAAAAAGAAAAAGAAGACTATAAAAAGTTTTTCTCAGTTGCAAATAAAAAACTTGTATTTTACTCCGAAAGCAATGGTTTCTATAAATATTATAAAGGAATCATTGAATATATATTAGAAAATACAAATTTAACAATTCATTATATTACAAGTGATTATCATGATAATATTTTCGAGCTCGCTAAAACTGAAAAACATATCAAACCGTATTACATTGAAGAAAAGAAACTCATTACGTTAATGATGAAAATGGATGCAGATGTTGTTGTAATGACAATGCCAGACATCAATAATTATCATATTAAACGTAGTTATGTCCGAAAAGATATTGAATACATTTATTTACCACATGGTATTGATAGCCCAAATCTTACGATGCGCAAAGGTTCAATGGACCATTATGATTCAGTTTTTGTGACTGGGAAATATCAACGTGAAGAATGTGAAAAGACTAATCAAGTTTACAATATTAAAGAACGTAAAATTATCAATTTAGGTTATCCGCTTCTGGATGACATGATTTTTGATTATAAAAAGTCCAAAAAGAAACCTAGCAAAACTAAAACTATCATGATTGCTCCATCTTGGCAAAAAGACAATATTATTGACTTGTGCTTAGATAATCTCCTCAAAGCTCTTAAAGGTGAAGATTACCAAGTTATTGTGCGCCCTCATCCTCAACAGGTTCGCCACATGAAAGATGCTTTTGAAAAAATGAAAGAAAAATATGCAGGAACCAATATTATTATCCAAACTGATTTTTCATCCACTGATTCCGTCTTTAACTCCGATTTATTAATCACCGACTGGTCTAGTATTGGTTATGAATACGCCTTTACCACTGAAAAACCAGTTATATCAATTGATACACCCATGAAGATAATGAACCCAGAATATAAGAAAATCAAAGTTGAACCAATCAATATTTGGGCTCGTGAAAAAATTGGCGAAGTGGTTAAAGTCAAAGACGTTAAGAATATTAATTCCGTTGTCAAGAAAATTCTAAAAGATCCTAAAAAATACCAAAAGAAAATTTCTACTCTTAAGAAAGATTCGATGTATAATTTAGGTAATAGCGCGGAGGTAGGCGCTGAATATATTATTAAATGTGTTCAAGAAAAAATTAAAGAAAGGAAAAAACAATGAATGGAGCTATTATATTTGGCTATATCGACCCCTCGGTTATGACTTATGCCATCCAAGCTGGTGCCGGTATCGTTATTGCAATCGGAGCCTTTGTCGGTTTATATTTCCGAAAAGCCAAGAAAAAAGTTAATAAAAAACTCGGCATCGACGAGAACAAAAATAAAGAAGTCGAATCGGACGAAATTGAAGTCAAGAAAACCAAAAAGTCTGACAAAAGTAACTAGTCAAATTTCAAAAATAGGAACATGTTATGTATTACTTAAATCCTAAACTTAAAGATTTAAACCGAATCTTCGACCAAAACGACAGAAGTAATTATTTGCGCCTAGACCTGAACGAAAATCCTGGAGGATTACCAAAAGATTTAATTGAAAAAGCCCTAAACGAAATTACACCAGAGTTGGTTGCTGAATATCCAGAAACTAGACATTTTCAAGAAATACTAGCCGATCATCTAGGCGCAAACCCCGAAAATATTTGCCTAGTTAACGGCTCCGCAGAAGGTATACGTTATATTATTGAAGCTTTCACTAGCGAAGGAGGGCGCATCGTCGGAGTTGTGCCATCCTATCTTATGTTCCAAATCTATTCAGAAATGTATGGTAGAAACTTTATCAAGGTCCCATACAATGATGACCTGACTATGAATATTGATCATATCATTTCTAAACTTACCGATGATACCCAACTCTTAATCCTATTAAACCCAAATAATCCCATGGGGAATACTTATAGCGAAGAAGAATTCCAAAAAATCCTCAGTGTCGCTAGGGCTAAACAAATTACAGTTCTCGTTGATGAAGCTTATCATTATTTCTACCCAAAAACTTTTATTAAATATGCCCTAAACAACGAACATATTTTTATTACGCGAACTTTTTCTAAATTATTCTCTATGGCCGGATGTAGACTTGGCTATGTCGTCGGTTGGCCACAAGGTATCAAGATGGTGCAAAAACTATGTACGCCGCACAATACTAACGTATTTGCTTTAAAAATTGCCGAAACAATCTTTAAGACACCAGGCGCTCTAGACAATTTAATCAATGATTTTAACGAAGGTAGAAGCTATTTTATTGAATGGTTAAACAAACACCACTATCAACATCAAGGTAAAGCTGGTAACTTCATCTTTATAAAACCAAAAACCGATGCTAATACCGTCGTTGATCGTATGAAAAAAGAAAAGAAAATTCTTATCAAAAGCTACCCAAATGTAGGTAGTCTGGGCGACTGCCTGCGTGTATCTATCGGTAGTAAAAAATACATGAAAATCTTCACAAAAGCATTGTCAGAAATTGATAAATAGGAGTTCGCTATATGAAAAAAGTTATAACCTACGGCTCGTTCGATTTATTCCATTACGGACACCAACGACTATTAGAACGCGCCAAAAAACTTGGCGATTATCTCATAGTCGGAGTTACTAGTGACGATTATGATCGTGTCCGCGGAAAAATCAACGTAGCCCAATCGTTAGGTGAACGCATAGCATCAGTAAAAGCCACCGGTCTTGCTGATATGATCATAATAGAAGAATACGACGGCCAAAAAATTGATGACATCAAAAAATATAACGTTGATGTCTTTGCTATTGGCTCTGACTGGAAAGGCAAATTCGATTATTTAGGCAATTATTGTAAAGTAGTTTACCTTGACCGAACCAAAGGCATTTCGAGTTCAAAAATCCGTTCAGAAAAACGCGCTACTAAACTTGGTCTAGTAGGTGATTCTTGTGCATTTTTTGAAAAATTCCTAAAAGAAAGTAAATTTGTCAATGGTTTAGAAATCGTTAGTGTTTATCCAGAAAAACTCAAGTCTACAGATCAAGCAATACAAAAGCTCAATCTTAAAGTTTATGAATCTTATGACAACATGTTAAAAAATGTTGATGCTGTTTATATAAAAACTGATTATTCTAAACGTTTCGATTATATTAAAAACGCTCTCAAAAATGGCAAAAATGTACTTTGCGAATCGCCAATTTGTCTTGACGAAAACAAATGCCAAGAACTTTTTAAGCTCGCTAAGAAAAACAAATGTGTCTTAATGGAAGCCATACGTACAGCATATACGACCGCTTATAAACGCCTCGCTCTTTTGTCCGAAATAGGAAAAATCGGAAACGTATTATCAATTGAAGCCACTTGTACAAGTATGCGGAGAAATGACCCTGATCACTTCGCAAGCCTCTATGAATGGGGACCTAATGCTCTACTTCCTGTTTTCCAAATCCTTGGTACAAACTATCAGACCAAAACAATTATCACACATAAAAATCTAAAGTTAGCACAAGGTGATGCTTTCACCAAAATTAATTTTATCTATGAACATGCTACTGCCAGTATTACTGTAGCAGAAGGAGCTAAATCAGAAGGTGACCTCGTTATATCTGGAGATAAAGCCTATATTTATGTCCCCGCTCCTTGGTGGAAAACTGAGTATTTTGAACTACGCTACGAAGACCCAGCTTATAATCGTCGATACTTTTACCAGTTAGACGGCGAAGGAATCCGTTATGAGCTAGTTGAATTCCTTCAATCTATGAAAGATGGTAAAGATGTTCCTCGCATAGATTACAATACTACTCTTGCAATTTGCAAAGTTATGCAAGATTTTAAAGCACAAAAAGATTTAATCAAAATTTAGCCAAATAGAATCTCCCAATTTTGTGGTAAAATTATAGATATGAATATACCCCGTATATTAAATAAAAAAAATCGCGTTCTTCTAGCTGAGCTGACTAAGACCGATTTCAAACTCAGATACCAAGGCTCGGTCCTCGGTTACCTATGGGCTTTACTACGCCCACTCATGATGTTTGCTATTTTGTATATTGTTTTTGCAAAACTTTTAAAATTCGGTGGAGATATTCCTCATTACCCAGTATACCTCTTAGCCGGAACTACTATGTGGAGCTTCTTTACAGAATGTACTTCTCAAGGCATCCAAGCAATGGTTGTCCGTGGTGATCTTATTCGAAAAATCAGCTTTCCTAAATATATTGTTGTAGTTTCTGCTACTCTAACCGCCGTCATTAATATGCTCATTAATTTAGTCGTCGTTATTATTTTTGCTTTAATTAACGGCGTGACAATTAGCTGGACCTGGTTACTCGTTCCGCTTTCCCTCGCTGAACTATATATTCTAGCCCTTGGTATCTCTTTCCTACTTGGAGCCATTAATGTAAAGTATCGCGACGTCACTTCTATTTGGGACGTTTGTATTCAAGCTCTTTTCTATGCCGTTCCAATCATTTATCCAATTTCTATGGTTGTAGAAAGTAGCACCCTCGCCGCCAAAGTTATCCTCTTAAATCCAATTGCCCAAGCCATTCAAGATATTCGTCATAACCTTATCACGCCCGAAACTATTACTACTTGGAATTTTATCAATAACCACTTCTTCCAATTCTTACCAATTATTTTCATTATTGTCATTTTAATTTTTGCCGTTCTCTTTTTCCGTAAAAAATCTAAATACTTTGCGGAGGAAATTTAATGAAAAAAAATCTTGGCACACGTACTGAAATAAATAATCCAAACGATAATACCGCTATAAAAGTAGAAAACCTTTCTAAGAGTTTTAAACTACCCATTAATCGCTCAAATAATCTAAAAAGCTCAATTTTTAATTTAATACGTGGCAATAAAGGTTATAAAAAACAGCAAGTTCTTAAAAATATCGATTTAGAAATCAAACGTGGCGAATTTCTTGGTATTGTTGGTCGCAATGGTTCCGGAAAATCTACCCTTCTAAAAATTCTTGCCGGTATCTATTATCCAGAAAAAGGCAAAATCACAATTAACGGTAATCTTATTCCCTTCATTGAGCTAGGCGTCGGCTTCAACCCAGATTTAACCGGTCGAGAAAACGTTTACTTAAATGGTGCATTGCTTGGCTTTTCTAATCACGAAATCGACAACATGTATGATGAAATTGTTAAGTTTGCTGAACTAGAAGAATTTATGGACCAAAAACTTAAAAACTTTTCCTCTGGCATGCAAGTCCGTCTCGCTTTTTCAATTGCTATTAAGGCCCAAGGAGATATCCTAGTACTCGACGAAGTTCTTGCCGTCGGTGACGAAGCTTTCCAAAACAAATGCAACCAATTCTTTAATAAAATAAAAAAAGATAAAACTAAAACTGTCGTTCTTGTCACGCATTCAATGGAAAACGTCCGTAAGTATTGTGATCATGCAATTCTCATACGTGATGGCATTATTACAATAGATGGTAGCCCAGAAGATGTGGCAAATAATTATAGTCTTGAAAACACCGAACGTTATTCCAGTAATTTTAACAGACTCAATCAAAAAGAATCCGTTATTGAAAACCTCAAAGTCACTCTCGAATCGCCAGACATCATCAGCCAAAAGGATAAAATTAAAATTAATATTGCATATGACACCAACGAAGATATCGCTACTCACGTTGCAATAACTTTATGGGATATCATTCGTAGCCAATCATTAATAAATAGTAATTCGAAAAAATACCCAACTATTGGTAAGAAACACCACACTATTTCTTTTGAAGCAAATCTCGACGAATTAAACGACACCAATATCCGAGCTTACGTTTCGATTCGCAATCAAGACGGTGATATTTTAGCCTATAGCCAAGAAAACGAATCACCCACTTTTATCTTCCGACGTTCAGATTACCCAGATTCTAAGAATAAAACTACAAATGCTATATTATTTAATCGTGGAGAGTACGAAAACCATGAGAAAAAATCCAGTCAACAATAATATTGCAGTTGTCTGTGATGATTTAACCGAATTTTTCGTCATCAAAAGTATTATTGATAGACTAAATAAATTAGATATTCCAGTTGACATCATCGTTCCTTCAGACAGTGGATATAATAATTTAGCTAATCATACTATTACAAAAATCAAAGAATTAGGTTATTCTCCTTTAGATAATGCTCCTAAAGACAAATTATATAAAATACTCCTCACGCCATATCCGGGTTTAGATGTAGTAAAACGACTAAAATATATTTATCACATACGTTATCCCTATGGAGCCGTCTCTACCAAACCTAACCCCACTTATTTACCCAGTACTAGAATAGATTATGATGCTATCATATCTTTTAATACTTTTGATCAGACTTTTCTTAATGCCTACGGAGCTACAGTCTACCCTGTACCATATTGGCGTTATCATAATTTTAAAAAAGATGCCAAGACTCATTCAAAACCGGTCCTCCTTATCCTTCCTACTTTTGGAGCAGATACCAGCTGCGCCAATAAGTTTACTGATTCAGCTATCGATGAAATCAAAAAACATTTTTTTGTCATAGTTAAAGCTCACCATGCTATTCATTTCGGTTATGACGGAGATCAAACCATCAATAATCTCAAAAAAATAGCAGACGAGTATTATGATTCAGACATCCCGATTGATCAATTATTAAAAAAAGCCGATCTAGTCCTGTCCGACAATTCAGGAGCAATTTTCGAAGCAATTTGTGCCGACACTCCTGTTGCTTTATTCGCCGACAATCTCAATGCCAGAAAATTCCACACAATCGACACTCCTCAATATATTTATGCTCATCAAGGCATCTTACCCCACACCAACCAAGCTGAACAGGTTCTACCAATGCTTCTATCGATTCAACCTTTTTATAAAAAACAGCAAACTCTTAAAAAACAATTGTTTTTACAGATATCAAACAATCCATATAAAAATTTTATTAAAATTATCAAATACTATCTAACCTTAGACGAAACCAAAGATTTTCATAAAGTCTTACATGATGCCATGGTTAAAGAATGGTATCATGATAAACAAACAATTTTAGATCAAAAAACTAAAATTGAAGAACTAACTGCCACTATCAATAATCTCTATAATTCAAATAGTTGGAAGATTACAAAACCCTTAAGGACTATCAAAATACGGAGTAAAAATCATGTTAAAAAATAAACGTATTCTTATTACACAACCAATTATTCGGGGTTTTAATGGCTCTACTCTCTTAACACTAGAGCTAGCCGACGCTCTTCAAAAAATCGGAGCCAAAGTTACTCTATATACCTGCAACTATACAAAACCAGCTTCCACTTTTTTTCAAAAAGCCAATCTCCACGTCGATACACTTCAAGATAATCCAGATTACAAATTATCAGATTTTGACTATATCTGGATTCATTCACAAATCTTACCGACTAGCATTATTAAGGATTTATCCTATAAACATTCTAAAATACCTTCATTTATCTTTTTGCATATGTCTGGTATGGATTGGATCCCCGATGAAAAACCTTGGATTTATAATTTAGAAAATCAACTCTCTGGCTTATCACTCTTTATTTCTGAAGAAGTATTAGAAGTTAATAAACCATTTCTTGATTCTTCAATCCCTACTGCATTCTTCCGTAATCCAGCTCCAAAAGAATATCTCCAAATCGGATCAACCCCTTCTCCGAACCTACAAAAACTTCTCATCGTTTCCAATCATCCACCCAAAGAAGTTTTAGAAGCCAAAAAAATACTTATCGAAAAATACCATCTCAACGTTTCTATTCTTGGCGAAAGCCAAGACAAATATACCCTCATGAGCCCATCAATCCTCAACCAATATGATGCCGTACTCACAATTGCTAAAACCGTCCCTTATTGTTTACTCGCTAACAAACCGGTATATATATATGATGCCTTTGGTGGCGGTCCAGGTTGGCTTAATAAAAATAATTATAACCAAGCCAAATATCGTAATTTTTCTGGCTATCAAAACCACCTTTTCCCTAATTATGAAGGCAAATGTTTTTCCTTTAAAAAACCTGAACAAATTTCACAAGAAATTATCAATGGTTATAAAGACGCTTTGCTTTTTCAAACATCACAACACGAAGAATTTATCCAAGATTTTTCTCTAGAACAAGTTATTCCTAACATTTTTCAATCCGTCCAACAAAGAAATATTACACCCTTTCCTAAATCATATACCGAATCTGTTATCGCTTCTCAATTGTTTGCATTTAATCGTTTTGAAGCAGTTAGCCTCTTATATGAACGCGATGCAAATATTAACCATTTACTCAAAGAGGTCAACAAACTCCGCATATCCAATACAACTCTTTCTCATTATAAAAAATCTGCCGAAGCCGTCTTCTCATCTCGAGCATATCGTTTATTTAACCAATTTATTAAACCATATCAAAAAATAAAGTATCGGCAAGATAGAGGTAAAAAACCATGACAAAAGAATCTAATAACAAAAAACCAATTATCGGCTACACTGCCGGCGTTTATGATATGTTTCATATTGGGCATCTTAATGTCATTCGCAACGCAAAAGCCCAATGTGATTATTTAATCGTAGCAGTTAGCACTGATGAATTAGTAAAAAAAGAAAAAAACAAAACCCCAGTCATCCCATTTGAAGAGCGCAAAGAAATTGTCGCCGCCATAAAGTATGTAGATGAAGTTGTGCCCCAAACCGACAAAAACAAATTAGGTGCTTGGCAAAAATATAAATTCGATAAAATGTTCGTCGGTTCAGATTGGCAAAATACCCCTCAATGGAAAAAATACGAAGAAGAACTAAACCCTCATGGTGTAGAAATTGTCTACCTTCCACATACTGATGGTATATCTAGCACCGAATTAGCATCATTAATCAAAAAGCTTTTACCTCATGAATAAGAATGAAAAATATCGCATCAAATATGTTGATATTCTAAGGGCAATCGCAATCATTTTAGTCGTTGCTGGACATATACCCTATGTCAACTTCAACGCAGATCTCCACAAATGGATTTATGCTTTTCACATCCCACTATTCTTTTTTATTTCCGGTATCTCACTTTCTTTTATCGATTATTCAAAAATAAGTTTTAAACAACTTTTTTTAAAACGATTTCATAGGATTTATTTACCATTTTTAATATGGGGGATTCTTCTAGCAATTCCTAGCTTTAGTCTATGGACAGTCCCAAAAATTCTTTATGGTACTCACCAATCACTAGCCTCCGTCACGAATAGCTCTTTGTGGTTTTTACCCGTACTTTTTGTCAGTATAATCACAGCTGATTTTGTTTTAATTATATTAGCCAAGAAAAAGTCTCTTTCGAAACTTCCCCTTATCTTAATTATTTTCTTACTTTTAGCATTAATTGTACCATCACAACCAACAATTCAGAATATCCTAGGCGGACATAATCTACCATTTGGCATTGATATCGCTCCAATGACAATAGTGTTTCTACTACTTGGCTATCTGTATCAAACCCATCAAAAAACTCCCAAAAAACCACTCAAAATATATATTTCAATTCCAATTATCATTATTTCATTCTTGCTAACTCTTTATTTTGGCTTAAATAACAATATCAGCTATGTCCTCATGGCAGAAAACCGTTATGGCAATTATTTGTTCTTTTTCATTGCAGCCTTTGCTGGAATAATTGCCAGCATTTTAATATCATTCATTATCGAAAAATATACCAAACATCTAGCAAATCTCATGCAAAAAATCGGTTCAGATACTTTACTAACATTTATTCTACATAAATATCCGCTTCAATGGTCCATCAATCTTCTCGCTCTTATTACAACATCTTATATTTCGAACTGGTTCATCGTTCCGTATTGTCTACTATTCACAATGCCAACCTGCATGCTGTTCTCATATTTAATCAAAAAGTATGCGCCCATTCTCGCCGGAAAATAAACTTTAATTTATTTCTAAATCAATTCTTCAACTAGGTCTAAAGCATTCTTAATTGCTTTGTCCATATCCCAATATTGATATGCTCCAAGTCGTCCACCTAAGGTTAAATTTGGGTATTTCTTTTTCGCTAGTTCCACATATTCTTCATACAATTTTGCCGACTCTTCATTATTCACCGGATAATAAGCTTCTCCGCCTTTCTCAAAATCCGCCGGATACTCTCGCGCGACATAAGATATCTTTTGTCTAATTATTTCTAGCTGATGCACTTGATAATATTTATAATCATGTGCTCTCGTATATGGTACATCCTTATCGGCCTCATTTATCACCGCTTCACCAAGACCACTTTCTGTTCTTTCTTCTTCAAATTTTAACGATCTCCAAGGCAACACACCTAATTCGTAATCACAAAGTTCATCAATTTGCCCACAATAAATTATTTTTACATTTTTAAGCAATTTTTTTTCAATATTCCTAAAATCCGTATTCAATTTTACTTCAATATTTTTTGAATCAAGCATCCTTTCGACTATCTTTGTGTAGCCATCTTTTGGAATACCTTGATATTTTGCCGTCATAAAATAGCGATTATCATGTGAAAATCTCACTGGTATCCGACTTAGTATTTCTGCTGACAAATTTTTCGCAGAAGTATTCCACTGTTTTTCCGTATAATTTTTCAAAAATGCCGTATAGAGTTTTTCTCCTACCAAACTAATTCCTTTTTCCTCAAAATTCTTTGGCCTAGTAATGCCATACTTCTCACTGTCCCGTTTTGCTTCCTTCGCCACATACTTCTCTGCCTCCTCCGCATCCATATCCATCCCATATAACAAATTAATCGTGTCAAGATTAATTGGCATCGGATACAATTTCCCATCATGCCGCGTATCTACCGTGTGTATATAATCATTAAACTCCGTGAATTTCGTAATATAACCCCAAACTTCATCCATTTCCGTATGAAAAATATGTGAGCCATATTTATGTACTTCAATTCCCGTCTCTTCATCAGTATAAGAATAAATGTTTCCAGCTAGATGCGGTCGCCTTTCAATCACCAACACTTTTTTACCTAAGCTCGCCAACCTTTCCGCTACCGTTGCACCAAAAATCCCCGCCCCCACTACCAAATAGTCATATTTAGTTTCCATGCTATTTCTCCTTTTTTAAACCATCCAACCTATCCGACAAATCAACAAATTTCTCGTAAGCATCATCTAAGAATACATTAATATAGTTTTGTTGCCGATAACCATAATTAACCTTCAAATAAAAATTCTTCAACAATAACTTAGTCCTTTTCTTAATCTTATAGAACAAATTATAGTATGCAATTTCCCGTACTGAATTTTCTACTTTTCGGTTCAACGGTTTATACTTATCGTAATACTGATTGATAAAATCTTTTCCTAGCACCATAATCTTCTTATGATACTTTCTCGCTGAATGATTATACGAAAACCAAAAACTCTCCACAAATTGCGCCCAGGCCAAATCCTTATGCCTCTCCAAAAAACCATTTTCCTTGTAAAACTTAAACAATTTCTCCGCAATTAGTAAATGATCCGGAGAATACAAATCTTTATCAAAAAACTCCGACATAATTGAACCTTCATGACGAATATACTTATATAATTTACGGTTCAAATAATAACAAGTTTTTGCCACACTCATATATGCATTGTAAAAATAATAATCTTCGTTGTTTAATTTTTCAGGAAAATCAATCTTAAATTTTTGGATTAAATCCATCCTAAAAATCTTATTACATACCGAAGCATCCGTTTTTCTAATTATATTTTCATCAATATAATTTTTCCCATAAAACTTCAGCCTGTAATATGCCTCATCACTATTTTTAATTTCCGAATGCGCCTCATATTCTGTCGTAATTCCACACACGGCAAGATCTGTCTCATATTCTTCCAGTGCCTTCACCATCTTCTCGCACATCGTTAAATCATATTTATCATCCGAATCACAAAACATCACATAAGGAGAAGAGACCTTTTTTAATCCCTTATTCCTAGCTATAGAGCGTCCGCCATTTTGCTGATTCACTACTATAATACGACTATCTTTCTTTCTATATTCTTCCAAAATTTCCAGTGAACCATCCGTCGAACCGTCATTTACACAAATTATCTCAATATCTTTCAACGTCTGTTTGAGTAAACTATCCAGACATATACCAACGTATTTCTCAACATTGTAAACTGGCACAATCACACTTACTTTACTTTTTTTCATTTTCTTCCTCTAATTTAGCTTCAATTTCCGAAATTTTCACCGACAACTCACCTTGAACTTCGTTTAGCTTTTCAATTGTCTTTATTGTTTCTAACCTCTGCTTATACCTAGGAGAGATTACCCTTAACGCTTTCGAGGCTGCCGGTTTGACAGAATTTCTCAAATCATGTAATGGCCTCAAAAAAACATACATTTTAGGATGACGAATCGCAATTAACTTACTATTATATTTGCCTACCTCATCTAACTTCTTAACGTCCAAATACCCGCCAGCCTTTGCCCGCCCATAATCGCTCTTCACAACTTTCGTAAAAGCCATTGCAGGCTTAAACTTCAACCTATGCATATTCCAAATATAACCACCAAATCTACATGTGAAAACTAACGGTCCCAACTCTTCCATCAATCCGCGCTCACCCAAATATCTTTCAATTTCATCGTATTCTTCCTTTACACAATAAATCTTTCCTGCATCCTTCACAGAAGAATTGGAATTATCTTGGCGATAATGTAGAAATGCTCTCTGTACAAAAAACACTCTCCTCGCCATCGCCCAAATCTTGAAATTAAAACCGGTATCTTGATACGATGCTCCTGGAGTCGGCAAAAACCTTATCTCATTCGAGTTCAAAAACTCACGCCTATAAATCGCTGCCCAAATACAAGGTGGCTGATAAAAAATCTGATGCTCCTCCCTCGGATCAATCACCCTACCAATTTCACTCACTGGGAACAAATTACTTACTCCTCTGTCAGTTTTTGTATCACCAAAGTATTCATAAAAATTGCTTTTCACTACTTCCACATTTTCAGTTTTTGCTATTTTGTAGAGCTTCTCGAATGCATCCAAATCAATAAAATCATCCGATTCAACAATCCCAACATACTCACCCGTAGCTTTTTCAAGCCCCCGATTCATCGAATCTCCATAACCAGAATTCTTTTTATTAATAATCACGATACGTTTATCTTTATCCGCATACCTTTTTATGATATTCAGCGAATCATCCTTAGAACCGTCATTAATACATATTATTTCAATCTCCTTCAGAGTCTGATTCACCAGACTATCTAAACATTCCGGCAAAAATTCTTCCACATTATATATCGGCACCAACACCGACACTTTCACTCTACTACTCATAAATACAATTATAACACTTCTTCTAAATCTTTTCTAACAATACACAGATTATAATCACTACTTGTATCTTCTTCTGTTCTAATACACCAATTTCCATTATCATCTTCTACCTTTGTAACAAAATTTAGAATTGTTCCTTTTTTTACATAATCACCTTTTTCTAAAGTTTGAGGATTTACATAATATGTATCTCTTATAATTCGCATTTTACGTGGCGCTGATGCTGGTATATAGGCCTCCACCTCTTTTAAATCAGCACGCTCTATACACTTATTATTATCACTTTTCGTATCGCTCTCCGTTCTAATACACCAATTTCCGTTTGAATTAACGACTTTAGTATCAAAACTTAAAATTTTATTTTTTCGCACTAATTCGCCCTTTTCCCTAGTATACGGTATCGTATAATACACATCCCTCACAACCTGCATTTTACGCGGTGAAAGCACAGGTAAGTATTTATCGGCTTCATCCAAACTACTACGTTCTATACATACATTATTGTTATTATCCGTATCACTCTTTGTTCTGATACACCAATTCCCGTCGGCATCTTTAATTTTAGTCACAAATAATAGCACTGTATCTTTCTTTACTTGCCCACCTTTTTCCATAATCTGTGGAATAATATAATTTGTATCTTCTGTTACTCTCATGTATCTCGACGTTACCACTTTTTCATATATTATTTCATCAATACTCTTTGCTGAAATACCTATTTCTGAACCATTATTTGCATCATATTCAGTAATATAATAAACATCATCATTAAACGTCGCCTTCTTCAAAAACCTTTTAATCAATTTTTTATCGTAAGAAGTAATCTTTTCACCAGTTCTAATGTTAATCTTTATAGCTCCAGGTTTTATCACCTTTTCCTGCTCCGATTCCGAAATACTTTCAAAAGTTATTTTTACTTCATCCAAATCCTCCCTCTTAATACAACGATTCCTATTATTATTTGTGTCCTCTGCGGTTCTTATACACCATTTATCCTCTTTATCAACTATTTTCGTAGAAAATTTTAAAATTGTTCCTTTCTTAACAGAAACATCATTCATGCCAGAATTTGGATTAATATAATAAGTATCCTTAATGACTATCATATATCGTGGCGTCACAACATCGCTATAAGATGCATCATCAATAATCCCCCCAAACCAATCTTCAAAATACAAATAAAAATTCCTATTTCCATATGCCCCACAATATGCAGTACCATATCCAGCCGCAAGCGCTCCATCATTCGGTTGGTATGGCGTATATCTATATAAAGCCGAAGTTGCCAAACTCTTTATATTTACCACCGACCCCCCACATCCTGCATTCGGATTATATTGAATATAATTATTCCCTAACGGATAATTTGTCCAACCACCATCTAATACTGTTCTGAACAAAGCCGCTGCTTTTCTTACTTGGTTCTTAAACCCGTAATATTCTGCATTACATGGCGCCGTATCCGGACAACCATATCCCGTTGCCGAACGGAACTGACGATCATTCGGCCAAGAATCTGTAATCAGGCTCTGCTCTTTTTGTAACAAAACTATTAAAACTTGTGGGTTAATTTTATAATCCTGCGCCGCACGATAAATAATATGTGCCGCTGAATTCCCATCAGGAGCATCATCGCCATAACTTGTCCCTTCTCCGAAAGTCTCCTCCGCGAGACAAACAAAATGCCCATCTTTTATATGATATGAATAACTCGTATATTGATCCGCTAAATAAGTTCTCGTATCCCGACAGTTTCCTTTTGCCAACAAAAATGCCTGTATCTCTGCTTCATCCATGGATTTATAATTCCCCATCTGATAATCCGAAATAATATATCCAGGATCAAAACTAGCCAAACTTGCTGCTTCTACCCCCTCATTATCTTTGAACTTTTGTGTCATAAAACTGAATAAAAACATCGCCACAAAAATACCACCTAAAAGATACCAAATTCTCTTATCTGTTCGACGCGCTTGTTTTTGTCTAACGGCCATCATATTTCTAGATTCCCCCTTATCGTTCCCATCTTATCACTTGTTTCAACCTTTATAATTATTTCATAAGTACCACTGCTAAGTTCGCTCAGAGAAAAATCAAAGCCTTCACAAGTAGCCGTTGAAGCAGAATTTACTATATTAGCCACATCTTGATAAACAACCGTCCCACCAGACATTAAATCTAATTTACAGCTTCCCCCACTTAAATATTGATCAATATTTACCCTAATCATCACCTTATTATCGACTACTCCAGCATATGTCACCACACCAGAAAGCTCTTCTGCTTCATTTGGGTCTTCACCATCATATTGCTCAACCTTCTTATCATCCCCTTTAATTACCCCATCATCCTCCACTATAACTTCATCCTCAACTTGCTCTGAAGTTTCCGTCTCCGTCCTTTCATCATCCTTCTGATCATTAAAATAATTATCCCACACCAAAAAACAAATTACACCCGCCGCAATCAAAAGCACCAAAAAGATTAACCGATGTATCCATTTTTTATTTCGTTTTCGTTTAGGCATAATCGTTTCCCAATTACATTGTAACATTTTTTTATCTTAAGTAAAGACAGCAAATTACATCAACTCTGTGCTATAATAATAGCAATGAAAAAAGGTGTATCACATTTTAAAATGCTTCTACCAGCTATGGTGTTATCATTAGCTATCAGTTTTATGTTCCTAATTTTTGAGCCCATTTCTCTCTATGCAAACAACATCAATGATTTCTGGTTTGATTTATATGATATGCTTCCTTTACTTATATCAGCATTTATCTTATTCTTTTTAATATTTTTTGTAGTTCTATCAATCTGTTATTATATTTCTGTAAAACTGTTCAAAAAAAATAATATCTATCATGTCTTGCTATCCATTATTTTTTGTATTTTCTTAATAACTTATATCCAAGGCAATTTCCTTGCCGGTTCACTACCAGGCGTCAACGGTGAAGTCTTTAATTGGCGCGACTACAAAACAGAATCAATCATATCAATCATTTTATGGTTGGCCATCTTTATAGCTGCTTTCTTTATTATTAAAAAAATCAAATTCTCAAAATTTGTTTCATATATTGCGCCAATCACAGGAACAATTCTTGTCATGCTTTTAGTTTCTCTTACCTCATCGCTTCTTACTACCAATGCCTTAGAAGATAAATTTACCGCAAAAGCCACCTTTGATTACTATAATCAGGTATCTAACAATCGCAATTTCTTCATCTTCCTAGTTGACGCAATCGATTCTAGATCATTTGACAATCTCCTTAAAGATAATCCCGAATACCAAGACACCCTTAAAGATTTTACTTATTATCAAGACACCGTATCTTACTATCCCTACACAAGGGATTCAATACCTTACATTTTTTCCCAAATCCCCAATCACAATGAAACTGATTTTAGTGACTATTCAAAAATGGCCTTTAGAGATTCCAAAATCCTTAATACTTTAAATGATGATCATTATAATTTATTTTTTTACGATAATGACATTATCATAGACCGTGATACTGCTTCTAAACTCAAAAATATCTCTAACAAAACCAAAATTAATCGTGAAAACTTCTTTTTTGAAATCATGCGCTATGACCTTTATAAATATCTTCCTTATCCTCTCAAAGGTAAAGCCCATATTGAAAACCTCAGTTTTTGGATTTCCGAACTAGAAGAAGGCAGAGCTGATTTTGATTGGCGCGATAGAACAAATTATGACATATACAAAAATGAGTCTCTCGAAATTGTAGACGAAAAAGTCTTTCATTTTATCCATCTCGAAGGAGCTCATATTTGGTTTAACCTTGACGAAGACCTCAATCCTATAGATAGAACTGTTGGCACCTATTCTCAAAAACAAATTGCCACCTTTAAAGTCATCCAGGCCTATCTTGATCGTCTTAAATCATCCGATGCTTATGATAACGCCTCCATAGTAATTATGTCCGACCACGGTTATAAAGACGGGGTATGGGAATATGATTACATTAATAATCGCTTTAACCCTATACTATACATTAAAGGCCTAGAAGAAACCCATTCTAAAATGCATCGATCTGATAAACCAATCTCCTTTGAAGATTTAGGAGATGCTTTCCAAGAACTATACGAAGGCAAGCCTAGTACAGAATTATTTAGCGATATTTCTTTACCTAGAGACCGCACAATAATATATTATGTCTGGAACAAAGAAGATCATATGGTAGAAGAAATTCAGACCGGTAAAGCCTGGGACGAAACTACCATCATAGAAACCGGTAATGTCTTTGACCGATAAAAAGTCTATTCGTCTTCCAAGTCCAAACCTAAAATCTCTGCCGCTTTTTCTAAAACCTTCTTTTCTTCTTCCGTAGCAGTAGTTATCTTCATTTTAAATAATACTACCGTCTCTTCATGTTTATAGTTTAAAACTTCTAGCGATCTCGCCGCCCCCGGTACTTTTCTCAATACTCCTTTTGAAACTAAATTATCAATATGTTCTGCTACTGCTGAGACTGAAGAAAGCCCCAACCCTGCCTGAATTTCCCTATAAGAAGGCGAATAACCATTTTCCTCCGTAAAATCCTGTAGAAAATCTAAAACCGCTAATTGTTTCTTTGTTAACTTTACCGCCATATGTTATAATTATAAACAATGGAAAAAAATAAATCAATTGATGGGCTTGTATCTCGTCACTCAAAAAAGACGGTTTCTCAAACTACACCTAAAAAGCCCACCCCAAAATCTTCTAAATCTAAAACTCCTCGTCCTAAAAAAACTACCCCTAAAGCCTCTCTCGAATCCCTTACTAATGAACTTAATCCTTCTCCCACTCCAGAAACTCCATCAATACAAAAAACTCCTAACGTTACTGAAGATTTTCTCCAACCTGTCCAAGCCTTTGACTTTGATGAAGAAACCGGTGAGCTTAAAGCAGCTCAAACACCTGTAGAAGAATCACCAAAACTCAAAAAGGAGAAAAAGAAGATTTCTAAAAAACGTAAGATTATCACTAGTATCATTTTATTCATCGTCCTATTACTAATTGGCGCAGTTATCTGGCTCATCCTCTGGGGCAACGACATTATTGCTAAAATCACCGGTGGACAAGGCAACGTTCTTAGTCTACTTAATCTCACCAGCGAAACCTATGAACCCCTAAAAACTGACGAAAATGGACGCACTAATATCCTCGCCTTCGGTACTAGTGGCTATAACATGGATGGCGAAGAAGGTAATGGAGTTCACGATGGCGCCCAACTAACCGACTCTATTATGGTCATTAGCCTCAATCAAGAAACTGGCGATGTCGCCATGTTATCTCTTCCACGCGACTTAAAAGTCTCTTCTACTTGTACGGCAACCGGTAAAATTAACGAAATCTATTGGTGTAATAACATGGATAACAATGATGAACAAGCCGGCGCCGAGGCACTTATGAACGAAGTTGGTACCATCCTCGGTCTTGATTTTCAATATTACGCCCACCTTAACTGGGGCTCACTCGTCCAAATCGTTAATACTTTAGATGGAATCAATGTTACTCTAGATGAAGATATCGCCGACTATTATTATACCGGCGCCGTTTTTAACGCCGGAGTCGAATATACTATCGACGGCGAACAAGCTCTCGGCCTTGCTCGCGCGAGACACGGTACCACGAGCGGAGATTTTACCCGTGGCGCCAGCCAACAAAAAATCCTCATCGGAATTAAAGATAAGATTTTTGAAAAAAATCTTTCCCTTTCTGATATCATGAGTCTCGCATCTACACTAGGCGATAATCTTCGTACCAATTTCTCTCTCGAAGAAATGAAAACTCTGGCCCACTTAACCTTTGATTTTGACTTTGACACCATCCGCCAAGTTTCTCTCATCGAGCCAAATCGTCTCATGACTACTGGCGATATTAATGGTATTTCTTATGTCTTACCTTCTGGTGGCGCTAATTATTATCTCAAAATTCAAGATTATGTTGCCACAATGTTTTCTAACGATCCTCGTTCCTATGAAGACTCAACTATCTTAGTCTTAAATGGCGGTGACTTAGCAGGTGTTGCTTCTACCGAAAAAGAACGTCTTGAGGAGGCTGGCTATACCAGTATTTATGTTGACGATGCTCCAGAAGGTGAATATTCTGAAGGTTATACTCTTTACGCCCTCACCAATTCTGCTCCTGGCACCCAAAAACTCCTTGAAGAAAAATATGAACAAACTGCTAAAACCCTCGAAGAATTACCCGAAGGTATCACCACAGACTATGATTTCGTCATTATTATTAACAAAACAGACTATAATTAGTTTTCTTCTATCTTGCTTATAATTAGTTTTCGCTCACGCCCTTCCCCTTCCGAGTGTGTTTCAATATCCGAATAATCCCCCGCTAACTTATGTACCACCCTTCGGTCCGCCGCATTTAGATTAATCTCCATCGGCTTTCCCGTTTCTCTAACTTTTTTAATCCATCCTTCTGCTTTTTCTGTAATCCTATCCGCTCTCTGTCTCTTGTAATTTGCCACATCAACATTCACCCTAACAATCTCCGCTTCCTTTGAAACTAAAGCCATCGATACAATATGTTGAAGCGCCCTCAAATTATCCGCATTTCGCCCAATTAAAAGCGAGTTTAATGACGTTGAAGGTACCGATAATTGAATCACCTCATCGTCAATCGTTGAAGAAACTGCTACATTGATGCCAAAAAAGCTCAGCAAATCCTCCAAATATCGTGCTGCGAACCTTATGGATTCATCTTTATTCATATTCATCTCCTTTTCTTTTTATTATCTTTCGCGGAGATTCTTGTGATTTTTGTTCCTGTCTTTTTATTTTCTACCACCTGGGCTTCTTGTATATTTCTAAGTTCTTTTAAGACGGCCTTATCCGTCATGTCGTCAATCTCATTATCAACTCTTTTCAGCACCATCCTCTGTTGAATAATGGTTATCACGTTACTTAAGAAATAATAAAAGGCTAACGCCCCATTTAAATTGAACATAATAATGAACATCATAATTGGCATCATCGCCGACATCTGTCCCGTTGCAAAACTATTCACATCTGAAGTTTCCAAATCCTTACCATTCTTAGCGTCATCAAGTAAATCACGGAATTTCTTTTTCTTCTCTGATTTTCCTGAAGGCATCTGTTGTTTTACTGCCCAATATTGAATTACCGAAGCCATCACCGCACAAATCAAAATAAATAATGCACTAAAACTAAAGTTTCCCATTAAAACATCGCTAGCTTTTACGTCTAATCTAATCTTTCCAAATAGTTGTGGATGAAAATCATATTCCACTTTTTCCTCAGCTAGAATTTCGTCATTCTTTAAATCATCTAAATAGATTTCTTGCTTTTCTTCCAGCACACCTATTTCTGATCCCTCATACGCCACAATATCATATGCCCGATTCATTAAGTTATCTATCGGCATCGGCGTCGCAATCACCCTAATCGCCGAAAAAATGGCGATAAAAATTGGTAATTGAATACATAAAGTTAAAATCGAAGCAAACGGTTTGACATTATATCTCTTATAAAGATCCATCGTCTGTAACGATTCTAGCTGTTTATTACCCTTACAATTTTTCTTAATTTGCGTCAGCTCTGGCTGTAGTTTTCTCATCAATTTAGTCTGATCGAACTGCTTTTTTGTTAGCGGCCACATTAAAAGCTTCACTAAAATTGTAAAGATAATAATAGCTAAACCAAAGTCGTGTACTAGATTAAAAATTACAAACAAAATGTTTACGATTGGGCGCACTAAAATCATATCAATAAAATTAAAAGGACCACCCGTCATAATTGAGCCCACTATAAAAGCAATAAAGAGCCCCCAATAAATCTTCTTCTTCACACTCTTTTTATCCATTCCTCTTATTATATCACATCTTACTTTCTTCTACTAATTTCTTCAGCATCTTCTCCAATTCATTAAAAGGCGTCTCTATCAAATCCTTCGTATATATAATAAATATATAATCCTTCTCTTTCGGAATACTATCTATGTTTAATCTTAGCGCCTCATAAACTCTTCGCCTAATTCGGTTTCTCTTTACCGCCGACTTTTCAATCTTTTTTGAAATCACCACCGCAAATCTCGTAAATCCTCGCGTATTATCGGCAAAAACTAACGACATCTTCGGCAACCGAATCGTCTTCCCTTTTTGATAGACATATCTCACTCCCCCTCGTGAATGAAACCGATATTTCTTTTCCAACATACAACCTAATCATAACACATTAAGTTTATGTTTTTACGCTGCGAGTCTTGCACGACCTTTCAAGCGACGACGCGCTAATACTTTGCGGCCATTTTTAGTAGCATTTCTCTTCATAAAGCCATGCTCAACCTTGCGTTGCCTCTTATGTGGCTGGTATGTTCGTTTTGGCATAAAATATTATTCCTTAAACTTTTATTAATTTCAAATTCTTTATATAGTATACCTCATTTTTCCACAATTTTCAAGAAGTTTTCCACACCATTTTTAGAGATTCTTTTCTTGCTGTGGAAACTTTTTTCCCTGTTTCATTTCCAACATATTAAAACATAATTTAATCCCATATTTTCCTGTGGAAAACTCAATTTTCTGTGCTATACTATAAAAAAGGAGGTTTAATAAAATATGTACGACGTTTGGAAGAACGCACTTGCTGAGATTGAGCAACAAGTCCCTGCCGCAAATTTTTCTACCTGGTTCCAAGACACTTCCCTCCTCTCTACTGAAAATGGTAATATTAAAATCGGTGTTAAAAATTCCTTCTATATTAAACAACTTCGTACTCGTTATCTCGAGCTGATTATTACTGCCTTAAAAAACAATAATGTTGAAGTTGCTGAAATTGATTTCGAAATCAAATCTACCCCTAAAACTAAAGTTGAACCTCGTGAAGTTACTAAAAGCCCAGAAACTCTTAAAGACCGTCTTAAAACTATTCATCTTACACCCAAAAAGAATCCAATTAATAATGGACTCAATGATAAATACACTTTGGACAATTTCGTCATTGGCTCCAATAACGATTTAGCTGTATCTGCCGCTAAAAGCATCATCGCTGCTCCTGGTACTCGTTATAATCCTTTCTTTCTTTATGGTGGCCCCGGTCTAGGCAAAACTCACCTCGTCCAAGCTATTGGTAATGAACTTCTTAAAAATAATCCAAATTATAAAATTCTCTATACTCCTATTTCCCACTTCTATTCTGATTTTGTTGAAGCTATTCGCAGTGGTAAAGGTAAAGAATTTAATCGTAAGTTCGAAAAACTAGATTGTCTCATCATCGATGATTTTCAATTTATCGTTGGTAAGGAAAAATCCCAAGAAGAATTCTTTAATATATTCAATGATCTTTATCAACTCAATAAACAAATCATTATTACCAGCGACCGTCTCCCCTCCCAAATTAAGTCTGTAGATGAACGCCTTGCTTCTCGTCTTACTATGGGTGGAGCCTTTGATATCCAACTCCCTAAATTTGAAGATAAATGCGCTATTCTCCGCGCTAAGGCCGAACTCATGGGAGCCGAAATTGAACCTGAAGCTATTGAATATATTGCCGAAAACGTGAATACTAATATTCGTGACCTTGAAGGAGAATTTTCTACCATTCTCCTTATGTCCGAGGTACGTGGACTTACCCCCTTAGAATTAATCCATAATGGCTCAGTTAATGTTAATAAAACTTCTAAACTTCGCCCGGTTTCCCCTAAACAAATCTTAGAAAAAGTTGCAAAATATTACAGCCTAACTACTAAGGAAATGTGTAGTAAGACACGTGTAGCCAATATTAAAACCGCCCGCCAAATCGCCATGTTCCTTTTATCCAAAGAACTTAACCTTAGTACTAATAAAATCGCTTCCGAGGTTGGTGTCAAGGATCATACTACTGTTATGCATGGAATTAAAAAGATTGAAAAAGATCTTAAACTAAATTTCACTCTTCGTGATCAAATTGAAGCTATTAAGGAAAAACTCTATGGCTAACCTATTGAACCAAATTGTGAAAAACCCGTGTAAAAACCCTTGGAAATCTTGGTTTAAAAAATGTGTTCATTTTAGTGCAAAAAATTTCTTCTTTCAAAAAGCTGTGTATAACCCTACTTTTTCCTCCACTTTTACTAATCATTCCACTATTTTTCCCACATTAATTTTACCCCTATTTTTTATCAATCTTTTCCACTATTCCACAAAGCTTACTATAACTACTATTAAATTAAATAATATAAAAGGAGCTTTTTAATGAAAATAAAAGTTACACAAGAAAAACTAAGTAAAGCCTTAAATAATATTAGTCGTATTGCAATCGGAAAAGTCACTCTTCCTATCCTTAATAATGTCCTCATTAGAGTGAATCATAAAAAGGTCTCCTTAATTACCACTAATCTAGAAATGGCTATGGTTGATTTTCTTCCAGTCTCTAATTCCGAAGATGGTGTTGTTACAGTACCCGCTAAACTCCTTGCTGAATTTGTATCCAACCTACCTAAAGGTGAAACCATCGAAATCTCCTCAACCGATACTAAAGTTACCATTTCTGCTGGCAAATATTCCTCAGTTATTAATGGTAGTCTCGCTGATGATTTTCCAGAACTTCCAGAAATAGTTGAAAAAGAAGCCGTCACTTTCAAGATAGGTATAGAGGAGTTTAAACACAGTTTAAGCCAAGTTATTATTGCTAGTTCTAACGATTTAACTAGGCCAGCTTTAACTGGTGTTTATTTTAATACGTATGATAATATTTTAGCTATTGCTGCTACGGATGGTTATCGTTTAGCGGAGAAACAACTAATTAATAAAGTAGAAAGTGATGTTAGCGCAATTGTTCCAGCTAGTTCTCTTCAGGAAGTTCTTCGTTCAATTAGTGATGATATAGAAGAAATCGAGATATCATTTAATGATGACCTAGTTAGATTTAGGCTGGGAGAAATTGAAATAATTTCTAAATTAATTGACGATAGTTTTCCAGATTACCAAAAATTAATTCCTAAAGAGTGCTCCATTAAAACTGTCCTTAATCGTGAAGAATTGGTTCGGATTACTAAACTTGCTGCCCTCTTTGCTAGATCGGTAGGTGGCTCCATTATTTGTGAAGCTAAAACCCCAGATACTTTCTCGGTTAAATCTATTGCTAATGAATTTGGTGAAAATGATTCTAATATTGAAGCAACTGTTAGTAAGCCTGGTAAAATTAATCTTAATTCTCGTTTTCTCCTTGATGCTCTTAATGCTCTTGAAGAAAAAGAGATTAGCTTTAATTTCTCCGATCGCATAGCTCCAATTCTTCTCAAAAACAAGAAGGATAAGAAATATACTCATATTATAATGCCATTAAATTCATGATTATTAAATCTATTAAACTTACTAATTTTCGTAATCACACTGACTATTTTTTAGAATGTGATCAGGAAACCTCGCTCATTTTAGGTAAAAATGGTAGTGGTAAAACTTCTGTCCTTGAAGCTATCTATATTTTAACGCGTGGTAAAAGTTTTCGGGCTACCGACCCAGAAATTATTAAACGCGGTACTGATTTTTATCGAATTGAACTTGAATATATGAATGGTGAAAAAAATATTGCAACTTATGATGGCAACCATAAAACCTTTATAATTCTCGATAAAAAAAGTAGACGACTCCCTAAAAAGAACCAATATCCTATCGTTCTCTTTCTTCCATCTGATCTCCATCTTATCAGTTCCTCACCGAGCCGTCGGCGTGATTATTTTGACCATATTTTTAATGAATTTGATGAAAATTATAATCATAGCCTCTTAAAATATGAAAAAGCCTTAAAACAACGTAATGAATTACTAAAACAAGAAAACATTAATAATGAAGCAGTTTTTTCCTGGAATATCCTTCTCGCGAAATATGGAATAGATTTATACAATTATCGCAAAAACTTTATTCAAGATATTAATTATTCACTCACTAAGACTTATCAATCAATCGCTAAAAACCATGATGAAGTTGAAATTATTTATCAAACCGAAGTAAAAAGTCCATTAGATAATGATTATCTTCATCAATTAGAAGCGAATTTTCAGAAAGATTCCTATCTTGGTTATACTAGTTTTGGTATTCATCGAGACGATTTTGTTTTTCAATTTAATCATCAAGAAGCTGACGGCTCAGCTTCAAGGGGAGAAGCTCGCTCTGTTATTTTAGCCTTAAAATTTATTGAAGCCAATCTTATTTATCAAAAAACCAACTTAAAACCAATCATCCTATTAGATGATGTTTTCTCAGAGCTCGATGAAACTCATCGTAAATGTCTAGTTAAAAACTTCAAAAATAACCAAGTTATTATTACTAGTGTAGAAAATTTCAAAAAGCCTTAATCTTTGAGTGCGTAATAATCTTTTAAGAAAGCCACTACTGGGTTTTCGCTTCCCTCAAAGAATTTTATATTATTGTAAGCCGAAGAATCACCGGCATATTGTCTTAAGGTTGCGGTCGCCCTTGCTAGTGAGACATATCTCTGCGCATATTTATATGTTTGCCATTCAGGGTTATTTGTTGAATTAACAAATGCTGCCCCCGAAGCAATCCTTTTCTTCGTATTGGAAGAGTCTAAGAAAGTTTTAATCATTTCTAAAATATTCTTTAAGAAAGGAATGGAAGAAGATTCTTTATCTAGAGAATCTAAAATTCCTCCATCAACTACCCCTAATGGTGTTTTTCTTTCATTATTATATAGAATAAATTTAGCTAAAACTGAATTTTTCTTCACTGTCCTTGTTCCTGTTGAGCTCAAATCTGTATTTTCTTCCACAAACTTAATAAATTCACTATTATTAAAAGTATTGTCAAGAGTCGAAGTATCAAAAGTCGCAATTTCAGAACAATGCGCTGAGCCTGCGGCTCCTATGGTTGCATAAGTCTCACAATCACCAAAAGTCGATAAGTATCCTGCTGTTTCTTCTGCATAAGAAGCTGGTAATAATGAGATTGCTGACGAATTTGTCAAATTAGCAAAAGACTTTATTCCTGCTAATCCCGAACCTGAAAACTTCATACTAACAATCGCAAAATTATAAATAATTGAACCTAGGAAAGTATTTTTAGAAGTGATATCAAACGGACTTCGATTTTTCCTATCAATTTCTGCATCCATTGCTAAGATTTTTGTATTCAGCCTATTATAACTAATTACTGCCACTTCATCTCCTGCTGTTGCTCCACTCTTCTTTGCTAATTCTTTCCCTACATTTACGGCGCCTTCAACTAAATATTCTCCTGCATTAATACCTTTTATTGTTTCATATGAATTATCCATTAATGAACTAGCAACAATCGGGCTTAATAGTTTTAATAATGCTTGAGATGCTAATGCTATTCCATCACTAATAAAACGCCCAATTCTCCCCTTTGTCTTTTTTTCAGTAGAAGTAATTGTACCCGAAATTGTTTCAATCCCTCCCTTTTGACCGACCTTATTTTCAATTATTTTTAATATACGATCTGAAGAATAATTTTCTACTTCTTCTGCCTTCACTTTACTACCAGATAATACCGCATAGAGGCTTGGAGACTCTAGCGGTGTTCCACTGACTTTTTTAGGCTCACCAGTTTTTACATCTATTACTTCCACTTCGCTATCTTCATATAAATAATTCATAGCTTCATTTATCTTTGAGTCACTTCCCTCCCCCGCTTTCATTTTGCTAATATTTTCCATAAAAGTTAGAAAGAATAAACTCGATCGCTGTTCTTTCGAAATTGTATCAGCAACCTTCAGTGCGTCAGCTGTATTTAAGGCTGACCTATTTTCATTTATTGCTGGATTTTTAGTCCTGACCGCATCAATAAATCCTTCAGCATTACCGTTGCTAGAATTAGCCTCTTCCCCATTTTCTTCATATTCATAATAAACTTCTACTTCGCCAGTTTTCTCATTTTCCTTAGTCTTTTCCACCAAGGATACACTATTTACACTTATGTCGCTTCCCTCACCCATCACCAACGACATTACTTCACCGAAATCCGATTTGCTCGTATAATTATCTCTATCCGTACCAATTTCTTGAAATACTTCTTTAGCCGCTTCATCATAATAATACGCCGCTCTCCCATAAGTCGCATTATTAAAAGCTTCATATAATTTAATGTTATTATTTACTTCTGTAATAAAATCTTCCGCTGTAATAGTTTTATCCTCCATTTGTAAAGCTAATCCACCTTCATGTTTATTCGTCGTGACAAATTCGCCTCCATTTAAATAACCCACGAGCACCCCATTCTGTTCCAATATTCTTGCAGTGTCCTCTGGCACGTCCCCATCTTTTAATGCTTGCTGGAAAACTAACTCTTTACTTCTTACCGCATCACCATATTGTACGTCAGTTTCCTCTATCAATCTCTCAGAAATCGCCGAAGGCACAATATTCCCCGTTCCAAAAAGCACCAAAAAAACTATAATCATCAAAGTAATAAAGCCTGCTGCCCCCAAAGACTTTAATAATCCAAAAGATTTTTTCTGAATCACATTTTTCCCGGTCACGTGCGAAATAACCTGGTTATTATCTAGAGCTGAACTTTCACTTGACCTTAAAATTTCCTCAGCGGACATAACTCTTATTATTATATCACACTTTTCCGAAAAGTAAAGGTTTATGGTATAATTATTCTATGATCACCATCGAGAAAATTATTCCTGGCGGACAAGCACTCGGCACCCACGCAGACGGTCGTAAAATTTTCTTTTGGAATGCCTTACCGGGAGAAATAGTTAAAGAATATGAAATCATCAAACAGAAAAGTCATTATTATGAAGCTATTGCCCTTGAGATTGATAATCCTTCAAGATACCGCAGAAAACCAAAAGACGACTGTTTTTTAGCTACTTCGCCCTGGCAAATCTTTGATTTTGACTATGAAAACCGTCTTAAAGCCGAATTAGTCAGTGAAATTTTTAATGAACATAAAATTAGTATTGAAATTCCGGAGCTTATTTCTGACCATCATGACTATTTCTACCGTAATAAGATGGAATATTCCCTTTATTGGAATCATCAAACTCAAAAAATCCAACTAGCCTTTCATAAACGCGGTTCCCACCAAAAAATCCCTATTCAAACTTCGTCAATTGAACGTCCAGAACTTTTTGCTGCCGCTCAAGAAATTATTAATCATCTTAACAATCTTAAAAAAGAAGCGCGCGAGTATCAGTCACTACTTTTAAGGTGTGACCAAAATGGTCAGGTCTCTGGCGGGCTTTTCAAAAATAACCAACCTCATCCAGTTTTTCAAAACTTGACCGACGAACTCCTGGGTAAAAAATACTCTTATTCTCCTAATGGCTTCTTCCAAATCAATTTGCCAATCTATGAATTAGCCCTTCAAGAAATCCAAAAACATATTGACACAGAAGATGTTCTCGACCTTTATGCTGGTGTAGGTACTATTGGTCTTTCCGTCGCCCGCGATAAATTTCTTACACTCGTTGAGGTCGACAAATCTGCCTACCAAGAATTATTAAATAATGTCAATAATATACAAAATGCTACCACTATTTTAGATAAATCGGAAAATGTTTTAAACTATCTTCAGCCCGATTCGACGGTGATTCTTGATCCCCCTCGTGCCGGCTGCGACAAAAAACTAATTGATAAACTAAACGAAGTCAAGCCCAAAACTATCATTTATCTTTCTTGTAATCCCGCTACCCAGGCTCGAGATATTAAATTTTTACTAGAAAAATACCAAATTAAACTGGTCAAAACATATAATTTCTTTCCCCACACCCCCCACATTGAAAATTTAGTTGTATTAAAACAATAATTCTATTAAATCCGCTGAAAAATCTACTATTTTTTAGGACAAATATGATAAAATACCTTTAAGACGGAAAGGTGGCCGAGTGGTTGAAGGCGCACGCTTGGAAAGCGTGTGTGCGAGCAATCGTACCGCAAGTTCGAATCTTGTCCTTTCCGCCAAATAAACACGGAGAAAGAGGTGAGTGAAAATATCATTATAGAATTAAAAGGTCTAACTAAAAGATACGGCTATGGCGATACCGAATCTTTTGCCCTTAAAGACTTTGATTTGACCATTAAACGTGGTGAATTCATTATGATCATGGGTCCCAGCGGTTGCGGTAAAACTACTTTACTCAACATCATTGGCCTTCTTGATCGCGCTACACGCGGTGAATATCTACTAAATGGTGAAAATGTCGCAGGTATTTCCACTCGTCGCCAAGCTCGTTTAAGAGCGAAAAAAATTGGTTTTGTGTTCCAAAACTTTAATTTAATTGAAGATCTTCCTATTCTTGAAAATGTTGCCCTCCCCTTGATTTATACCGGACATTCTAAAACCTCTCGCCTTAAAAATGCTTCCTCCGCTTTGAAAAGATTTCACCTCCAAGAACGTGAATATTATTTCCCCTACCAACTTTCCGGTGGCCAACAACAACGTGTCGCAATTGCTCGCGCTATCGTTTCCGATCCTGAAATTATTCTTGCTGATGAACCGACTGGTAATTTAGACTCGCGTTCTTCCCATATTGTCATGGAAGAATTAAAAGCCATCCACGAAGAAGGTAATACTATTATTATGGTAACACACAATCCTGCCCTGACCGTTTATGCTACACGTGTCATTAATATGTTAGATGGTCAAATCGATACCGATGTTAAAACCGTTGCCGATGCAAATCTTCCTCAACCAATCAGCGTCAAAATTAAAAAGAAGAAAGCGAATGCTTCTATTATCCAACCCGAAAAAACTCAAAAACGTAAAAAGAATCGGAGAAAACATTAAATGGCTTCACTTTTTCAAACCCATCTTAAACTTGCGCGTACTTCTATTAAAGAAAATCGCACCCGTTCCTTTTTGACTTGTCTTGGTATTGCTATTGGTGTTGCCAGTATTATCCTTATCCTTTCTCTAATGGGCAGTATTTCGAACTTAGTTAAAAGCGAAATTAACGAAATTGGTTCTGATCTCATCGTTGTTAGGCCTAGTTCTACTAAAGATTCTGTTACTAGTATTGTCGAAGAATTGACCTCTTCTAACTCTTTCCAAAAAAGCAACCTTACGATTGCCGATGTTTCTACTATTAAAGAAATTGAAAATGTTTCTGCTGCTGCTCCTATTTCAGTATCAGTTAATACCGTCGCTTCCGAAAAAAATACTTTTTCTTCCATTTCAATTCTCGGCACCAACCAAGATTTCATTGCCATTGAGCCTTTCGCCCTAAAATATGGCTCTTTCTTTAATGACGACAATAAAGAAAATGCCGTCGTCCTGGGCTATAACCTT
This sequence comes from Candidatus Nanosyncoccus sp., assembly GCA_045615385.1. GTDB lineage: Bacteria > Patescibacteriota > Saccharimonadia > Saccharimonadales > Saccharimonadaceae > Nanosyncoccus. The sequence continues at coordinate 69,357 of JAZLES010000008.1, forward strand.
TCTTTAGCTTTGTTCAATACGATTAATAGTACCGTTGGTAAAACAGTTACCATTATGGGCGAAAAATTTATGGTAGTGGGTGTTCTTGATGAGATTGAACAATCCATTAATTTCGACAATGTCGATTTTGATAATGCCTTGATCATGGATGTTAAAAGTCTTGATAAAATTACCGGCTCCACTCAAATCCAACAAATTAACATTAAAGCTGCTAATACTGATAGTCTTGCTGTTATTTCCGAAAACATTCAAAAAACTCTTACTGACAAAAAACTTGGTGATCAAAATTTCGCCGTTCTTTACGGTAATGAAATTACTCACCCAGCTAGCTCTCTTTTCGCGGTCGTTTCTGGCATGCTTACCATCGTCGCCGCCATCTCGCTCGTCGTGGGCGGTATTGGTGTTATGAACATTATGCTCGTTTCTGTTTCTGAACGCACTCATGAAATCGGCATCCGTAAAGCTGTAGGCGCATCTTCCCGCAACATCCTCATGCAATTTCTCTTCGAGGCTCTAATTTTATCCGTGCTCGGCGGTTTCTTTGGTCTTGTTTTAGGGTACATCCTCGCCTTCCTTCTATCTATCATTACCCCATTTGCCCCATACATTAGTTTAGAAATTATCTTAATTACTTTCCTCACTACCCTTATCGTAGGAATCGTCTTCGGTATCTATCCTGCGCTTAAAGCTGCCTCTAAGAATCCTATTGATTCGCTTAAACACTATCGCTAATGCTATAATATATATTATGAAACAATTACTTGAAAAACTACCATTTTATAATTCCCTTACCCTTCCTTATCATTATGCCCAAGCCGTTACGGCTGGCTTAAAATATCATTTCCCTGGAAAAAAACTTCGTGTTATTGGTGTTACTGGGACCAACGGTAAAACTACTACCTGTTTTATGATTTGGAACATGCTTAATCTTGCGGGCCATAAAACTGGTCTTATGACTACCGTTGCTTGGGGTATCAAAAATCTCAAACCCGAACTCGGCCATATGACCACTGTCGATGCTCTCACCTTAAACCAACGCATCTCCGAAATCCAAAAACAAGGTGCCGAATTTCTCGTTCTTGAAATAACTTCTCATGCACTCGCCGAATTTAGGACTCTCGGTATTCCTATAGAGATTGCCGTTTTTACCAATTTAACTCACGATCATCTTGATTATCATAAAACTCTCGAAAAATACCGTGCCGCTAAAGGAAAACTTTTCCAAAAAGCCGAATTTTCCATTCTCAATGCCGATGACGCGGCTACAAAGTATTTCAAAAAAATCGCTAAAAAATATATCACATATGGCATAAAGAATGGTGAAAAGCGCGCAAAAAACCTTAAGCTTAACGTTTCCGGAGTAAATTATTCGTGTGGTGATATAAAAATTGAAACTAAAATTCCAGGCGAGTTTAATGTCTATAATTCCCTAGCTGCCGCTCTAGCCGGTGAGGCTCTAGGCCTTTCCAAAGAAGAAATAACTTCAGGGATTTTATCTCTCAAATCAGTAGAAGGCCGCATGAATATCATAGATGAAGGCCAACCATTTACGGTGATCGTGGATT
>JAZLES010000009.1:0-59317 GCA_045615385.1 Candidatus Nanosyncoccus sp.
GTGGTGGTTTGTATACTGGCCCTGGTGGTGGTTTGTATACTGGCCCTGGTGGTGGTTTGTATACTGGCCCTGGTGGTGGTTTGTATACTGGCCCCGGTGGTGGTTTGTATACTGGCCCCGGTGGTGGTTTATATACTGGCCCCGAACTAAAACCATACATTTCCAATACTCCTTGGCCAGTTTTATTAAAAATCCTGGAAGAACACGGCTATAACCAATATACCAACTTACTTAAATCATATTTAGGGACAACACTTTACGATAGATTACGCAAAATGTGCTCATAATCAGTATTAGTTTATAGCCAAACTATTGCATCTCATCTTACAACCTAAACATCCATCTAACACACACAGAACACAATCGTTACTTCCGACTCATCACATTCTTTACTCTATTCAAAACCATCGCAAACTCTTTCTTATAACACACAAAAAACAAAATAAACGACACCACCACAGCGATTAAAAACACAATAGATGCATCCAGAATCCACGCTATATATCCATCCGGCATCGACAAATTAATAAAATGCATAATAACAACCGTGATAATAGTTGCAATAGTTGCAATTACAATTTTCCCTACGCTTACCAAAACGCTTCTCTTCAAAATATATTTATTAGCGTGGTACACAAACTCTATAGTTCGAATCAACATAGCCACAATGGTGCCAATCGCTGCGCCAATCAATCCAAAATTAAACACTAATATCACCGATAAAACAATATTAACTATTGCCTCGACCCAAGCGCCTTTTCTAGTCTCTTTGAAATGTCCCGCAGCCAATGTTATAGAGCTATAAGGCAATCTAATCGCCCACAAAAATTCACTTATTACAAGCAAATATCCGAATATGGGCCTATAATAATTCGCATCAGTCACGCCATCTGTATAAACCGTGATAAATGGCGTAATCATCAACATCGTAGTCACAAATATAATTGTCGCTATCATTAAATACAATAATTCATATGCTGAAAATTTTTTCCTTAAATTATCGTCCTCTTTTCTCGCGATCATATCTCCAAACGATGCGTCCAAACCATTATTAAACGATTGCACAATTCTTTTTACCCCGGCTACCACCAAATAATAAACCGAATAAACCGAAACCTCCGCCAAAGTTGTAAAAATCGTTAAAACAGTTATGTCGGTACTACCATGAATTACTGCCGCTATGTGTTGAGCTAGCCCGTCCCACTTCTGTTTTATCGGATAATTACTAGTCGCAGAAGATAAATTAATATTATATTTTCGTTTCACATAAAAATTCTGAGCTAATGGTCTAATCACAAAAATGAATCCAGTAACAAGTTTTATAATTAAAATATCGCAGCCCAAAATTGCCAATAAAACTACTGCGATAGCACCAAGAATATACACTACAATCTGAATCAACGAAATGATATATGTTTTTTGTTCAGCCTGTAAAAACAATCTATATGTCATCCCAAAATAATATTCAGCAAACGTGCTAATTCCTATTATTACTACTAACGATATCGTAAAAATCGCATCAAAATCCGCTCTTGCAATTAATGGGAATATAAAGCAAAGTACAATAATATATAGCACAAAAATTAGTGCTATTTTACGGAAAAATTTTTCTGAAGTTTTAAGAATTCCAGCAATCGTAGTCTTGTCTTTTTTTGCAATAGGTTTATAAAGCATAGCCTTGACCACTGGGCCAAAACCAGCTTCAAACAAAACTATATAAGCCAAAAACTGCGTGATTGAAGCCACCAAACCATTAACATCAGAACCAAAATAATCAATAATTATCTTCGGAACAATAAAACCGTAAACAATAGCCGTAGCCTGTACTAATAAATTTGTTATCACATTGTAAACGGCTCTCTTTGATCTCATGTTTTTACTAATCCTAAATCTATCATATCGCCCAACTTCTTATCCCATTTGTCGTCGGCAAATGGTATCATACCAGCACAAGTAGTAAAAGTAAGTTCTCCAAAATACAGTTTTCCATTTATTTCATACCAATCTACGCGAAGATGTGGAATATTCTTTGAAAGAATTGCACTAAATTTTTTCATTTTTTCAAAATTCTTTGGTTTTTTTGGCACATAATCTAATGGCTCATAATCACTCCTCCTACAATCAGACAGTTTCATATTCATATCATAAAAACTCATTCTCGCAGTTTTATGGTCTTCCAACCCTTCTGATAAATACATAATTTCCGGTTTGCCATTAAAACAAAAAAACTTATAGTCACGCATTGTTTTACTATTTTTATCTTCTATGTACTTTTCAATAATTATTCTGGGTTTTACATTCTTATATGGCCACTCACGTCCAGAATAGTAATAATTTTTTTTCAAACACTTATTAATTTTCTTTTTTACCTCATCGATATCAAGTTTCGTTCTGTCTTTACATATCACCAAGCCACCAGAATCGTGAGTACATTTAATTACAAATTGATTTGGCAATTTGTTGAAATCAATCTCATCAAATTTGTTATATATTCCAATAGTTGGAATGATATATTCTTCACCAATAATATTTGCTACATACTTTTTTGCCTCACACTTATCAACCATAGTAGTGTAAATATCTTTCCTATCATACAACTTTAACCATTGCAATTTTTCATTAAAAGTCCGCGGACTATCCAAATCTAATTCTTTACCAGTTCTCAAATAATACTTCTTTTTTAAAAATTTTTCATCATTTATAAAATTATATAGTCCAAGCATCGAAAAATAACTAAATCGTATTTCTGGATCTTTTATAATTCTTTTTATCTTATTAAACACTATCGCGATTCCCTTCTACCACGCTTATCTTTTCTAATTTCTTCAATTTTCTTCTGTAAAAAACATAAGGTATATACACAAGTATAACTATATATAAAGCATCGTAAATCATTTTTGCAATCACACTACCCAATTGTGTTCTCGGAAAAGTTATCAATGCCCCAGAACATACTATAACAAACAAAGCCTTCATTATACTTTTTTTAGACAACGAGTAATCTAAATAAACCACGAAATAACCATAAAAAGTAAACATTACCAATATTCCAATATATCCAAAATTCCAATATGCTTCAAGAATAGACGAAAAAGCAGTGCCGGCGATATCAGATCTCTTTGATTCTTCATAAAAATATCTATCACGAAATTCATAAGTTATTTGTTTTGGTTTTTCGCCTACATACAAGAAAGAAGGAATTGAAAGCGCCAAGCCATCCAAATATGTTTTCCCATATTTATATTCATAATCATCTTCTATGATTAATTTATTAAAATTACCAAACGTACAAGACAACTCACTTTTTCCTGGGTTCAAACCATCTTCATACCGTTCCACATTGGTTATTTTTGAAAAAAAATCATCGCTATCTGTTTTTAACAACTGAACTATGCCTCGGTTAGTAAACATAAAAGCAAAACTAAAATAAACTAAAGCAATCAGCAACAACGCTTTTTTACTAATCTTCCTTATTGGCTGCACCATTGTTAGACTAAGAAGGACTATCACTAACACTGTTAGTATCCTACCTCTTTGCCCCAACAGTAGAAGAATCATAAAGTACGGCACAGATAAAACGATATCTAATACAATAGTTCGAACTTTTATTTTCACCTTATAATATCGACACAAACCAACATATAATCCCAAACAGGCAAAAGCTATTTCAATAAACGCATTTGCGGGTAAAGTCATCGTTAATGCAGCTTCAGCGGCCTGATAGTATGCCTTATCCATAAAAATGGTATCAAACCCGCCTATTCTAATAGTATTAATTAGTTGAAAAACAACGCCTATTATTATTAAGACTGTTGAAATTCTCCTCAAAAACTCAATCGCACCTACATCATAGTTTTTTACTCTATCCTGAACAATGTCAGTTGTCTCATGCCTAAATAGATAAATCGCATACCCCAATATTAAGCCAATTTCAGATAAAGAAAAAGCTATTATATAAGAAGGGAGGTCAAATACATTTCCGAATATTTCGCTAATACCACCTAACCAACGTTGAGAAATCGGGCCCGATAAACCATATATAATGGAAAAAATAATGAATATTGAAGATACGCTAGCATAGCCAAGTGGTTGACATTTTATGAATAATATTTCAAAAAAACAGGCGATAATCAAGAGTACTATGGATACATCAATCAAACCAAACAATCCAATAGCAACCGAAATGCAAAAGAATAACAAAGATAAAAACAAGTATTTATTGATAAGTAATCCCCTACTCACTACTTTTCACCCTCCACACTAAAAGCTCCTCTTTCCTTAATAAAAGTCAACCATTTTTCATATATAATTTCAGGATCCAATTTTTTCTTTAGCATCCTAGCATTCTTTGATATCTTTTTGCAAAATGCCTCATCCTCAACAATTTTATTCATACTTAAAGCCATTTCATCAATCGCGTCCTTTTTTATCAAAATACCATTCTCCATGTTTATTATTAATTCCCTTGCGCCACCACCATCGCAATCCGTTGCAATGCACGGAATACCAATACACATTGATTCAATTAATGCATTAGGCATTCCTTCATAATTAGAAGCCATTAAGAAACATGCCGCATTCGATATTCGTTCAGAAACATCTTTTACATAACCTATAAACCTCACTTTATTATCTAATCCTTCCTCGCCAATAAGTTTTTTCAATTTTTTTTCCTCACTCCCTACTCCATATATCTCTAATAAATAATCGGGATGCTTCACATTAAATCTATTAAAAGCCTTTATAATCATTGGGTAATTCTTTTGTTTTTCCAATCTTCCCACTGCAACCACTCTGTGCTCAATAGCGCTACGTTTCGAAATATTTATATCCTTATTAATCGCATTAGGAATGACTATTTTATTATTTACGTTTTTATACCACTCACTGATTTCCTTAGTTTGGACAACAAGGCCATCACATCTTCTCACGCCATAATTCACCATAAAACGATAGATATGCTTATAAGAAGCCGGGTTATTTCTATCAGAAACTATTATTTTACCATTAATTCTTTTTCTCAAACTAGTAAGCATAAAAATAGTAAGCGGCAACATCGTAATATAACATTCAATATCTGAATTTTCTCTAACATAACGTTTCAGCCGTGCCCATCTCCTAAAAAGATTAACTATCTTATTTGAGTCATCAGTCGCATCTAACAAACAAACCCTATTAATTCCCTTATTAAGGCTGTAATTATCATTCTTATTTGTTAATGTCAGGACATCAACTCTGAAACCCTTATCATATAAATAGTTTGCTAAATTACAAACAACTCGCTCAGCTCCACCACTAGAAAGACTACCTATTAAAAGAGTGATCCTATTCCGATTGTCACTGTCCATCGGTTTATCTCTCATAATTTTTAACCTTATTATTTATTGAACTTTCAATTATCTTCTCCCACTTTTTTACTATAACAATTATATCATTACTTTCCCTAATCAGTAGAGCATTTTTGGCAATCTTCTTACGCAGCCCATCATTATTTATCAGTTTACATATAGCTTCACTCAGAGCACCCTCATTCTTATTCTCGACCAACAAACCATTTTCATTATCTTTTATTAAACTTCTCGGACCTCCACACGGACAATCAGTCGAAATACATGGCAATCCTAACGCCATCGCCTCTAATAAAGCGTTCGGTAATCCTTCATAAAGTGAACTCAACACAAATATTCTCGAATTATTTAATACTCTTGCAACATCATCGGTTTTTCCCCTCAAAAACACATTCTTATTTAGACCTAACCTATTTATCATATCCTGTAAAGTCCGCCGTCGTGCCCCTTCGCCATATATCTCTAATATATAACCTCGTCTTTTATTTTTTGGTATATCATTAAAAGCACTTATCAATAATTCCTGATTCTTTTGCTCCTCCAATCTACCAACCGTTACAATAACATTTTTTCTTCGTCCATCAGCCTTTGGCTTTAGCAAAATACTATTACTAATTGGATTTGAAATAACTACTTGACTCGTCGTCTTAATAATATTTTTGAAATAATTCTTAGCCTCCTCTGTTTGATATACCATTCCATCTACATCTTTATACAACACTTTCGCCAATCGCCTAATCAAAGTATTTTTATATTCCTGCCTCGGGTCATTACGCACTGAAACTATGATTGGAATTTTTCTTATTTTACGAGAAAACTTTGACACTAGCATTACTCGCAATGAAGGCTCAGGCAGAAAAGCAATAATAACATCAGGGTTCTCTCTTTCTAATTCTTTCCTCAATCTTCGCGACCGCATAAGAGAAACCTTCTTAAGATTAATCTTAATTCTATTATCGTATTTACAATTGGAACCATCTATGCTGATTTTTCTTACTTTCGAATCCAATTCATAAGAACTTTCACCGTTCATCAACGTCATAATAAAAACATCATTACTATTCGACAATTCATTAGCCAACGTCGCAATCACTCGCTCAGCGCCACCCTTCTCCATATTTAAACAAACAAAAGCAATTTTCATCCTTTCATCCCTCTACTCTTCTTGCCTCGTAATTTTTGTTTCGCTTCAAAGCCCATTTAAGCTCTTTTTCTTCGTATATTTTTTCAATTCTATTTCGTACATTATCACACACCATATCAGAAAAATCACCACTTCGAGGACTATCAAATTTTTGAACATTATTAATACTATTTACAAAATCTTCCACATTATTAATACCCACAATTATTCCATCACCCACCCTGCACACATCCACATTCCCTCTACAATTTGTCGCAACTATTGGAAGTCCCGACTTCGTCGCTTCAATTAAATTTACCGGCAACCCTTCTCTTTTACTTGCGGACACCGCTATATCCGATATTTGCATCAATTCTGAAATATCTTCACGAAACCCCAAGAATTTCACATGATCTAAAATATTCATTTTCTCCGCTAATTTCTGATACTTTCCGTTATATTCATCTGGCCCCACTAGTAATAATTGGTAATTGGAATCTTCTGCGACCAACTCACCCATCGCTTTAATCAAAAAACCCTGATTTTTGTTTTTGTCCAATCTTCCTACACAAATCAACACTTTGTCTCTATCACTAAACCCTAACTTCGCTCTCAGCTCACTCTTCTCTTTAATACTTAGTTTCTTTTCAAACTTCTTCGGATCTACGCCGACACCAGGCACATATTGCACGTCGCAGCACCTTTTTCCAAATTTCCTCTTAGCTCGTTCATAGTCTTCATTATTAATCGTAATCAAAGTATCTGTATACTTAGCTAAATACCATTCTACCGGATAAAACATCAACCAATAGTATATTGGCGCACCTGTATAAAAATGAAATCCATGTGCCGTATAAATCATTCTCATACCCTTACGACGAAGCTTCTTTCCAGCTAATCTCGCCACCACACCACCAACAGGTGTATGACAATGCACTATGCTGTATTTTTCTCGCTCCATCACTTTACGAAGTTTTTTTACGGCTCTCCAATTCGACACTAATCTAAATGGGCTCCGTTTAATCGGTAATTCAATCTTTTTATCACAGTATGGAATCTTCTTATCGGTGTCGGTAGCCACATGCACCTCCCAACCCTTATCATGAAACATCTTCAAAAAAGGCACATGGAAAGTCTCGATATGTAAATCAACTGTCGCCACAAACAATACTTTTTTTTTCTTCGCAATATTTTCTTTCATTGCACAAATATTTCCACACTACAAAATAATTTGTTCTCGATATATTCTACCACACAACCACTCAAAAAACAATGAAACTTATGCTTTCAAAACCAACCTCTCATTTTTTCCTCCCAACTCCTAAATCACACCACATCCCACCAAAAACTTCAACCCATGTATCCCGCTATTGTTTTAATCATATATAACATCTCCCACCAAAGAACAAAAAAGCAGCTGGCAACTAAACGCCGCCAACTGCCCTAATTTTTATTATAGTTTTTATTTCTTCTCTTCGCTCTTTCGTCTTATCGCCGAAAATATGACCATCATTCCGCTCATGACGATTATCATGAATCCGCCAATCATACTATTCACGCCAGCATCATATACTCCGCCGTCCCGGCTAACGTTTGTTAACTCACCCGTCTCCGGCGCCTCTACTGGACCGCCCCCACCACATCCTTCGCCACTCGCGCATGGATCGTCTAACTCGTGTGTATTAACGAACAATACATAATACTCGTCACCTTCCGTATCCGTCTGTTCGTAGTCATCCGACTCTAAGAATTCTTCTGCCGAATAGTTAATCACCTTTGCATACTCGTCTACATATGGCAATTCTTCCCACGTATAAACCCAGACATCTCCAGTCGTATAATCTTCCTCTTCCTCACCTATAATTACTGCGTCATCCATCGTCATTTCAATCGTATCAATTACTTCGCCATCTGCCGATAATTTAACGGTCAAACTACCAGGTCGCTTACCGTCATAATCATGTTCATCGTCCCAAACCTTAACGACCGAATACATAGTTTCGTACGCCGTATATTCATTATTTATCTTAAACTCTACCCTAGCATCCTTTTCTACATCCTTTGTCTTTCCATTATCACCACTCACCTCTAAAGTAAAGTTCTCAATTTCCGCATTATCCTCTTCTACTGTATATTCGCCAGTCGGAATCTTTCCGTTCACTTTACAGACTATCTCGCTATCAGACAACGTACAATCTTCGCCTACCGTTAAAGTCATCTCGCCGTCTTCGCCAAAGTCTTCCGGCCCCGTAATCGTAAAGGTGACATCCTTTAATATTTCTACATTTACACCCGAGAAGGTCTTACGAATTACTAACGACTTCGCCATACTGCGCTTATCAATCACCGTCAACGTTAAATCTTCTTCATCCCAATTAAATCCATTATCTCCTTCTTCGCTAAATGTACAAATCTTTGTATAAGTATTAATTAGATTATCAGTATCTCTATCAGTAAGCTCACTAGTACAACTAATTGTTACTGTTGCCGAACCATCTACTAAATCATAACCTTCCTTAGCTTCTTTCTCGCTAATTATATATTCAAAACTCTCTTCTTTCCCGTCTTTTGAAATCGGCACAGTGATAATAATTTCACCATTCTTATTAGTAGTTTTATCGCTATGACCTTCCACCGCAAACACTACATCTGAAAGTGGTTTATAATCCTCATCAACTTTCTTAATTGTAAATTGCGTATCGCCTTCATATACAACCTTGTCTTCAGCTTCTTTCCAAGTGTTGGTCACTTCAAACTTTTCATTATCTTCGCTCTTGGTCCAGCTTCCTTCTATCGCGCCTTCATCATTTAATATGACAATTACACTTTCATTATCGCCAAACGCATTCTCACCAATTGCCGACTCTTGTACCGAATATACGATTTCCTCACCATCGTCATACTTATACAAGTTCCTGAAGGTCCAAGTCCACTCATTATTCTGGCCCTTTACGATACTCGCGGTATCAATCACTTCGCCATCTGCCAACAAATCCACCAATACCGTAGCTGGAGTCCCATCACCAACCCAAATCTTCTTTACAGTAAGATCACCAGTTATATTATATAATTCTGGTTCGTGGGAGTTAGTAATTACACCATCTTCAATAGTTACAGTGTAAGGATCGTCTTCCTCGGGTTCATATTCCGTACATTCAATTGCACCATCTTCTTTACCGCTACAGCCATATGCTTCTACGATTTCGTATTGAATTGTTTCGCCTTCAGCATTCTTCTCTGGCAAATCTGCAAATTCATAGTATTTGTCTGCATGATCTTCGAGCATCAAATCTAACGCTTGATAATCTACAAATTCACCCTCATCATTCTTGACCGCTACATAGAAATCTTCAAATACCTCTTCACGTAGACCATCGCGGTTTTCGTCATCATCCCAAACCTTCGTAGCTGTCAAATTAACTGTTTTGTAAACATTCGTAAACGTATTATCGTAGTCTGAAACCACCAAATTCAAGGTTCCCTCTTCCTCATCAAATACCACTTCAACTGTAAAGGTAATTGAATCTTTACCATCTTTCGCTTCAACACTTGGCACGTCGAACTCTTCCGACACTGTGTAAACATATGTGTTGCCTGCATCTTGTTCAGTAAACGCAATCTTACCGAAGTCAATCTTATGCCCAGTAGTACTATTCTTTACGGTATATTCCTTCGTTTTTGGCATTGGTGCACCATCGCTACCAGTGATCTTAAACGTAAACTCATCTGTACTTCTCCAATCGCGGCCTTCAAGTACCTTCGTAAACTCTAGCTCTTTATTGGCGCCATAAGTCTTAGTATCTTCATATATATTATATATAGTCTGATCCGTCTTCTTATAAGTAATAGACTTAATTACCAAAGCACCTTCGCCGTTATCTTCAACCACCACCGTTACTTCAATATCCGCGTCATCGGCTACTCTGTGTACGCCCTGACGGAAGGCACTACTACCATCTGCATTTTGTGTTTTTTCAGTAATGACATAATTATATGTACCTGGATTCGTATATTTACGTTTAAATTTCACTTCGCTACCAGACAAAGTTGCATTCTGGCTATCAATAATTTCATTATCACCAATAAGCTGCAATTCAAAGCTATCGCTACCAATCCAGAACTGCTGATAACCCTGTGCAAAGGCTTTATGTGCTACAATTTCTGCATCAACTGGAGTAACAGCATAATCGTTTGTGAATTCCGCTTTATTGTCGCCTTTTACGATAGTGCCGGTTTTCGTAGTTTCGGCGCCACTGTTAAATCCAGCTTTCGCCGCCTCTACGATTTCATAGTACCAACCCTTCGGAATGTTTTTAATCGTGCAAGTTCCATTATGCTTTACTGCCTTACAGGTTTCCGTGTCAGTTCGTACTGGTTCCTCATCTCCTTGCGCCTTATAGAAATTAATCGTAAAGCTAAATTCTTGATTTCGAGCTTGGTCCAAATCGCCGCTCGTCGCCGTTACTTTCTTTGAAATAATCAAATCACCAGACTCGAGGTAGTTAGTAACAGTTGCTTGCGCACTAGCGTTACCAAATACTTCTTGTACGCCATCCTTATCTTCTGTGCCATCATACATTACGACCGTATAATCAACTTTATTTCTAGTATAACCATCCGGTAATACCTCGGTTACCTCGTAAGTAGTACCGGTAGGCACATCTTGTACCCTAATCTTTTGGTTAACCGTTATTTTTTCATTAATCACGCCACCAGTATAGGTTTTCTTATCCGATCTTTCTTTTACTGTACCGTCAGGGTTGTAAGTATAAATACGATAAATACCAGTCTCTTCGCTTAATGTAATAGTGATTTCGTACTCATCTTCAATCGTGGTATCTTCACTGCCATTATTAATTACAGTTTTGCCAACCAAGATACCACCATTTAGAGTATTCTCTAGCGAAAGCTTCGTTAGTACACCATCTTCAATTACTGCCGTCTTACCATCCTCACTAAATACAACATTATGAATATTCCCACCTTCTCCGATAATCATCGGATGATATTTATACTTCGTAATGTGGTAGTGATCTGAACCGCCTTCACTTAAAGTCACATTTTCATTATCGAACTCATAATCATGACCTGATTCTAGAATCACGTATTCATCAGAGCCAACTTGTACCACTGGTCCAAGACTTCTTAATTCTTCGGTCTCTGCGGTCAATTTTTTCATAACGCCAGGCGCTACTGTATAGTCGGTTGCACCATACTCATCTTCACCAACCCATTCATTACCACTTTCGTTATCCTTAGTGAAGGCATAGTGTCTTTCTGGATCAGTTCCGCTTTCTCTGTCTACGAATAAATCGACAGACACTTCACTAATATCACCACGTTGGCCTGCATCCATTGAATCTAGCCAAGTTTTTACCACATTTAGTGTCGTTTCTGGTAAATTAGTCGGGTCTCGCTCTTCTTCAAAGTCAATTGGCACCGAAATTTCAGAATAAGTTGTTTCACCAGTATCTTCATTTTTAGTAGCAGTCCTAAATCTAAAGGTAGCGATGCTATTAGTAATTAAATAGAAACTACCATCATCATGTACACCCAAACCGAATTTAGTTAAATCAGATTCATCGCAAGTACCATCATTTCTGAGCGATGCAATACAATCCATCGCCTCTTGGCTTGGCCAAACCGTAAATGTCACCGAAGCCTTTTCACCATTTGAAAGAGTCTTATGTTCTCCCGGATTCCAAACTACAGAACCATTCGTAAAGGTCGCTGGATTAAATGGATTTTCCTCATCCTTCCAAGAATCAGGTACATCATATCGGAAGTTCCCCGCTGTACCATCAACTTCAGTCGAAGTTGCCGATGTTACGCCATCAATAATTTGTAAATCCGCCACCGAAAGCCCCTTTGTGATTTTATCTACAATATCATTAAATGCTGCCACTAATGCAGTTTTATCGGAAGCATCATGATAAGTGCCACCGAGATTCACCATATTATCAACATTACCGAACGCTCCCACATCGTCCAATTCCTTGTTTGCATTGTTTATAATCAAGTTTGCCGCGTTCTTTGCTGTGTTAAAATTTCTATACGGGCTAGGATCACTAACGCCGCTTCCCCAAACTGAACATTGAGTATCAAAGTTCTCTCTATGATCGCTCCTACAGCCATCCGTATCGTAATACCCAGCACCGTATTGGCTATCACGATATGTCGGATTACCATCTGAAACGAAGATAATATAAGTCTTATCATTATCACTAAATGAAATACTATCTGCCTTAGTTAGAGCCGTTTCCCAGTTTGTTCCACCAGTAGCCGAAACGGCATTCACCCACCCCTGGAAAGTACTAAGACTAGTAGTATGGTCTGTATGAGTTGTGCTGTTTTTTATGTTTGTAGAAAAATCAACGAAAGCCATCTCGACCACATCTTTAAAAGTGTCATCGGAAGCATCATTTTGCGAAAGAAGCTTATCAGCCAAATCATTCACGGCATCTTTAGCCACTTCAAGGCGCGTCGATCCGCTACCAGCATAACGCGTACCATCATAGCGCGTATCACAACCACTATCGGAATATGCTGTATTGGTCGTATCGTTGTTAATAGAAACACAACGACCCCCAGATGCTCTATATAAATTTGAATAATCGCCATTAACAATCCCATAGCGTCCGGTAGAGTTTTGGGTCATAACAGTTGGCAAATCCATACTACCAGAAGTATCTAATACGACTACGACATTCGCTTTCGTAGCCTCATTCTTTTGACTTGAAACACCCTCGATTTCAAGTGTGATGTCGTATGTCCCATCACCATTAGCTTTAACTGATTTTAGACTTTTAGGAATATTTTCCTCCGCTGGTTGTATTCCTGTCTCATCTTCCGCATAGGCGCTCAAAAACGACATTGGCATCGTGCCAAAGATCATTACGACCGCTGCGAAAATATTAAATATTTTGCGCTTTAAGCTCATTTTTTTAACTCCTTCGCTCTATATATAGTTTTGCCTCATTTTATCACACGGGGTAACAGAGGTCAACCTTAAGCACATTAGATAGGTAGCAAAAAAGACCCTACTGGGCCTTTTTTGTTATTAATTATTACCAAACCTTGACTAAGATTTCACCACCCAAACGATTTTTCTTCGCTTCTCGTCCAGTCATTAGACCTTTAGAAGTCGATACGATAATCATTCCTCGCCCAGACTTCACCGTTGGCAAATCATCCGCCGAAGAATAAACTCTTCGTCCTGGCTTCGAAACCTTATCAATTTCGTTAATTTTAGCATTTGTCCCAGATTCATTAATGGTAATCTTAAGCATCCCGCGAGGAGTTCCTTCGATTACCTCAAAGCCCGCGATATAACCGTTCTTTGCTAAAACTTCTACTATTCCAGCTTTTAATCTAGAAGTCGGGACGAGAATTTCATTCTTAGAAACTCTTACAGCGTTACGAATGCGCGTAATAAGGTCTGCAATTTGATCTGTTGATTGTAATGACATATTCTTCTCCTTTCTCCTACCAGCTACTCTTGGTTACACCAGGAATTTCACCTTTACTTGCTTTTTCCCGGAAGTTAATTCTTGAAAGTCCAAATTGACGCATGTAGCCTCGCGGACGACCATCTAGCATATCACGATTCTTTAATCGCGTCGGCGATGAATTACGCGGTAATTTCTGTAAACCTTCTAAATCACCAGCCGCCTTTAATTCTGCTCGCTTGGCTTTATATTTTTCATACATTTTTCGTCGTTTTTCGTCACGGAGGACTGCAGATTTCTTAGCCATCTTACTTCACCTCCTTCTCAAACGGCATCCCAAAGAGTTCTAACAATTTTAGACTTCCTTCCTTTGAACCATTTTTAATAATAAACGTCACTTCAAGCCCGTGTAGAACCGCTGCATCCTCAAACGTAATTTCTGGGAAAACAGTCTGTTCCTTTAGACCTAAATTATAATTACCTTGCTTATCAAAAGCGTTACGCGAAACACCATGGAAATCTCGCACGTGTGGTAAAGCAATATTAATTAAACGATCTACGAATTCATACATCTTATCATTACGTAAAGTCGTTAGGTATCCTACGGGCGCACCCATTCCTTTACGAATTTTAAAGGTCGCGATTGATTTCTTCGCGAGTCTCGAAGTTGCCGCCTGACCAGTAATCTTCGCAAGTGTTAAAGCTACCGTTTCGGTAAATTTCTTATCTTCACGCTTCTTACCGACTCCACACGAAACCACTACTTTCTTTAATTCCGGAACTTGATTAATATTCTTTAATCCCAGTTCCTTCTTTAATTTTGCCTTCAACTCCTTATCATAGAGCTCTTTAAGACGTGGTTGTGCTTTTTTAGCAGCCGTTTTCTTTTCCGCCATTATTTAGCTCCTTTCTTTGCCTTAGTATCTTTTGCTTTCTTCTCAGATTTCGCTGCTTCAACTAATTTCAAATTCGATAAATCAATTCCTAGGTGAACAGTTTTCTTACCACCAGCTGGGTTAAGATAAGACTTTCGCATGTGTCGCTCAACTAAACCAATCCCCTCTAGAAAAGCTCTGCCGCTTCTTTTATCGATCTTTACAATCTTTGCCTCCTTGCCCTTCTCGTCACCAGAAATAATCTTGACTTTATCATTTACTTTCAAATTCTGTTTCATTTAGAGTACCTCCGGAGCTAAGCTAATAATCTTCGTAAAGCCAGCGTCACGTAACTCTCTCGGAATCGGACCGAAAACACGAGTTCCGCGCGGGGTTTTATCTTCGTTGACTAATACTGCTGCGTTCTCATCAAACCGAATAGTTGAACCATCTGGACGACGAATCGGCGCTACCGTGCGAACGATGACAGCTTTGACCACTGCCTTCTTCTTCACGCCACCAGTCGGAGAAGCATCCTTAACTGAGCAAGTCACGATATCGCCAACCCGAGCATACCTTGCTCGTGTTCCGCCAAGCACCCGAATCACTCCGAGTTCCTTCGCGCCGGAATTATCCGCAACTTTTAATCTAGTTTCTTGCTGTATCATTATGCTTCCTCCCCTTCTGTCTCTTCAGCAGCTGCTCGTTTCGCCTTCGCTTCTGCATCAGCGCCAACCTTCTTTTCCTCTTTCATTGCAATCACGTCATCCTTTAATTCAACCGTACCACGTGATTTTTCAATAATCTTGACTAAAGTATAAGCCTTCGTTTTTGATAGCGGGCGCGACATCATAATCTCTACCCGATCGCCAACCTTAGCTTCATTCTTTTCATCGTGTGCAGTATATTTACGAGTTTTCGTATACTGTTTGCGATATAGTGGGTGAGTCTCACGGCTCGTGATGGAGACGGTAATGGTCTTATCACGCTTGTCGGAGGTCACTGTCCCTATGAGTGTGTGTGCCATCTTAGAACTCCTCTTTCTTAATTATTTTACATTTCACCGGCAATTTGTGTGAAGCCAGTCTCAAAGCTTCACGCGCTTGCTCATCGGTTACATCAGCAATTTCGAACATCACGGTCCCAGCTTTAACTTTTGCTACAAAGAACTGTGGCTCACCTTTACCAGAACCCATTTTTACATCAAGCGGTTTCTTCGTTACTGGCGTATGTGGGAAAATTCGAATCCAAATCTTACCACCACGCTTAATGTAACGTGTGATCGCCTGACGTGCAGCCTCGATTTGGCGGCTGTTAATCCGCTCATTATCGAGTGACATTAAACCATAGTCGCCAAACGCAACTGTATTACAACGCGTCGCGACACCTTCGTTTTTACCTTTACGTACCTTACGGTGCGCAGTCTTTCTCGGAAGTAAAATCGCCATTTTATTTCTCCCCCTTATAAATCCAAACTTTAACTCCTACGATTCCGGCAATAGTCGGCGCATGATGACAATAAAAGTCAATGTCTGCGCGAAGTGTATGTAGCGGCACTGAACCTTCAATAAACTTCTCCCGACGGCTCATTTCTGCGCCATTCAAACGTCCAGCGACCTCAATTCGGACACCTTTCGCTCCCGCATTCATCGAAGACTGTAACGCCATCTTTACTGCGCGACGGAAATTCATCCGCTTACCTAGTTGGAAACCAATATTTTCTGCTACTAGTTTTGCATTTAATTCTGGTTTCTTCACTTCTTCTACATTAATACGAATTGGACCATCAACAATTTTTTCTAAATCTTTCTTTAATTCGTTGATGCCAGCTCCTTGTTTACCAATTACCGCCCCCGCCTTTGCGGTCAAAATCGTAATAGTTGTTAGGTTAGCTGAACGTTCAATACCAATTCGCGCAATAGTTGGTCTGCTCTTAAAGCGTTCCTCAATTAATTCGCGAATCTTTACATCTTCAACCAGCCAACGCTTGAAATCAGCCTTTTTAGTAAACCACTTCGAAGACCAATCTTTATTGACCTGGAGACGGTAAGAGATGGGATTAACTTTTTGACCCATATTACTTTTTCTCCTTCTTTGTCTCTGCCTTCTCGGCAGCTACTTTTTTAACTTTCTCTTCGCCGGCGACCTCGACGAATATATTGCTACTAATTTTCTCATATGGCAACGCACGACCACGCGAAGCTGGTTTATACCTTCGCATTCTCGTGCCACTGGTCACAAAAATCCGTGCGATACGCACCGTCTTTGGATCAATCGTTACCTTTGAGTTATTTAACAAATTCGCATTAGCTGATTCAACTGCTTTTAGAACCGCTCTCGCCGCTCGACGTGGAGTATGCTCTAAAATAACTACCGCATCAGCCACATAACGATCACGGACAAGTGCTGCTACGATGCTAGTCTTACGTGGCATCGAATCGATACCCTTTTCATATGCGTGTGCAAAATGTGTTTCCGCCATAATTATGCCTTTCCTTTCGCCGCCGCTGCTTCAGCTGCTTTCTTCCCACCATGGCGTTTAAATTTACGAGTCGGTGCAAATTCACCCAATTTATGACCAACCATATTTTCTGAAATAAATACTGGCACGTGGACCTTGCCATTATGTACCGCAATCGTCCGCCCGACCATCTCAGGTGAAATTGTCGATTGACGTGCCCAAGTCTTTATCACAGTGCGGTCTTCGCTGGATAATGCGGCAACTTTCTTTGCGAGTTTATAATCTACAAATAAACCCTTCTTAAGACTCCGAGACATTATTTCCTCTTTCCTTCGTGGCGACTGCGCACGATCATTTTATTAGTTTTCTTATTATGACGAGTTCGATATCCAAGCGTGAGTTGACCCCATGGAGTTCTTGGTGCCTTACCCGAACCATGACGGCCACCATCACCACCACCATGTGGGTGGTCGGTTGCGTTCATCACAACACCTCGGACCGTCGGACGAATCCCTTTACGGCGACGTCGACCTGCCGCCCCAACCTTTACGTTCTGATGTTGAACATTCGATACCGTACCAATCGAAGCTTCACAAGTCGTCAAAACTTTTCTCACTTCTCCTGAAGGCATCTTCAAAGTTGCATAACCATCTTCCTTCGCCATCAACTGTGCACTAGTTCCAGCTGCTCGCACCATCTGTGCGCCCTTACCAGGAGCTAGCTCAATCGCGTAAACGAAAGTACCTACTGGAATATTCTCAAGTGGCATTCTCGAAGAATCTTCTACTTCAACTTCCTTACCAGTCTTAAAAGTCGTTCCTTTCGTCATCTTCGTATCCGCAATCACATAATAATATACGCCTTTTTCATCTTTGACTCTCGCGATACGCGCTGAACGATTTGGATCATATTCGATTTCTTCAACCGTAAAAGTCAAATCCTTTGGCAAATTATGCGTTACTAATCGGTAATGGCGTTTAACTCCGCCACCACGATGACGTACTGTAATGCGACCTTGATTGTTCTTACCGGCCTGTTGTTTCTTCGCCTTTAAAAGCGATTTCATCGGCTTCTTCGTCGTAATCTGATCGTAATCCTCGGTCGTTTTCTGACGCTGCGCCGGCGTAATCGGGCGATATGCTTTAATTGCCATTATTTATTCTCCTTCCCTGCATTCTTGTCAGCTTTTTTAGCTTCCTTTGCGCTGGTTTTATTATCTTTCTTCGGCTCTTCGCTTTGTTCTTCAAAAACTTTAATCGAATCACCTTTCTTTAATCGAACGTATGCAAATTTCTTATCTTGGCGATGTGTAATGCCAGGATAAGCGTGCTTACCTTTACTGAATTTTGTCTTTTTTCCATTTCGAATCAAAGTCCGAACATCCGTTACCGTCACATTAAACTCTTTTTCTACCATCTTCGCAATTGCTTGCTTACTCATCGTCCTCTTAACTGGGAAGACATAAATCCGATTGGTTTGCTCCAAATAGCTTTTTTCCGTCGCTCTTGGTTCTAAAAGATGGAGCTCAATATTGGTCTTATCATTTTTTACCATCTTACTTCTCCTCTCCTAATAACCATTTTTCAACGGTCTTTAAAGCTGCTTCCGAAAAGACAATCGCATCAGCATTCATAATGTCAAATACATTAAGATAGGTCGCTCGCACTAATTTCACATTTGGTAAATTATTCGTCGAACGTAAAACTTCCGGCGTCTTTTCATTCGCCACTGCCAATACGTTCTTACCCTCAAGCTTCATGTCTTTTAAGACTTTCACAGCTTCTTTTGTCTTACCCTTTAATTCCACCGTTGGATCTAAAACAAAAACTGCTTTCTCAGCATTTTTCATCGATAAAGCCTGTCGCACCGCTAGCTGTTTAGCACTTCTAGAAAGTTTCTTCGTAAAGTTTTCATTTCCAGTTCGCCCAAACGCAACACCACCATGTCGCCAAATCGGGTTTCTCGTCGAACCAAAACGTGCTCGACCAGTACCTTTTTGTCTCCATGGCTTCTTACCACCACCAGAAACCTCACCTCGCTTTAAAGTCTTAGCGTGTGAAGAACGGGAATTAGCAAGATATGTATCATAAGCGAGCTTGACTAATTCATGATTGTCTACAGTCAAACCGAAAATATCTTTATTTAAAGTCGCCATATTACTCCTTTCCCTCCACGCTAATGATACCTTTGCGTGGACCCGGCACTGCGCCCTTTAATCCAATCAAATTATTTTCTACATCAATATAAGCGACTACAAGGTTTTTCACAGTCACTTGTTCGTGTCCCATGCGACCTGGCATTTTCTTGCCCTTAAAAACCTTCTGCGGATACATCGAACCGATCGAGCCGACTCGACGAATGTTACCCTTAAAACCGTGTGTATTACGAGATTCGTTAAAGTTCCAACGCTTTACCGTACCTGCATAACCTTTACCTTTTGATGTCCCAGTTACCGCAACCTTATCACCAATCTTAAAACTTTCGACGGTGATTTTGTCGCCAACCTTTAAGCCTTCCGGAATTTCTTCTACGCGAAATTCTTTCAGGATCTTAGGACTGATATTTTCACCGGCCTTTTTGACGTGGCCAGTAACCGACTTGCTCAGATTCTTACCCTGACCATAACCCACTTGCACAGCGTCATAACCGTCGGTTTCGACAGTTTTAATCTGAGTCACTGTGGGTGGGCCGGCTTGTAGTATTGTAACTGGTGTCACAACACCATCATCGCCGATGATCTGGGTCATACCAATTTTGGTGCCGAGAATGACTTGCATCCCATTCCTTTCTTTTTTAGTTTTATCTCTGTACAACAGATAAAACTTCCTTATATTTTTTAACATTATTAAAACTAGACTTTTAGGTCGGTTTCCGCCTCTAAAATTAACGGACCTCTTCCTTATGTCTAGATAACAACCCCATTTTATCACACCTTTTCTCTTTTCGCAAGAGGTTTTTTAATAAAAAATGCGCCCGATTAATCGGGCGCGGTTACCACTAACTGAAATCAAGTCTCAGACTGAAAATGTAGATTATCGTCTTCTTCTTTTTCGAAGTTAATCGTATAAATCTCGTCCCCAGACTTTATTTTAATTTCCACGGCTTTACCAGCCAAAGTTAACGTGATAACATCTTCTTTTTCCATTTTACTCATAAGGTACTCCCTCCCTTGCGTAAACCCGCCGGTTATTTTCGAAGTCTTAAACTAGCTTCATACCCTAATTATACCACACTATCTTAAAAATGTCAATAGAGCTTAAGTTAAAAATCCCCCGATTGATCAACATACTTTATCTTATAATCATCTGGGTTATAGCCTAAATCTCGCACTTTTTGCTTCGCATTTTCCAAATTCTCTCCACTATAATCTACTACTGTCAAAACCAGCTCATTTTCTTCATTAAAATAACCCCTGACTTCGTAACGTATCCCCTTTCTACTATAATAATCAAAATAATCTACTATTATCGGTAATTCCTGATAAATTGGGTTACCTTCCACGTTCTTTACGTCTTGAGAATCGTTATACATAGCAACACAATTAGCCTCTGGATATTTCATTAATTTCTGACTAGGACATGATATTAAAATCGGATCTGGTACCACTTTCGTATCTGACCAACCCAACATCACCTCGTAAGTTTGTTGATAATCATCGATATCTACCAAAAAACTTACCGAAATGACTCCGTCACTCTCATCTTTATTATAAGAACCATCCCTTACGCTCGCCGAAATCATCGCGTTATCGGGCACTTCAAAATTATTTTCTAACAATCCCCTCATTTTTTCTTCCAAACTATCACTTAGTTCGCTCGGTATTCCCGCCGGAAGATTATTAATTCCTACCGTCTCGGTTCCCCGCAAATAATCTCGCCATAAAAGTGCCCCTAAAGAAATTAACAGTATCAAAATTACTGCTATCCCTACTCCCATTATCCATTTTTTACCCTTTAGAGAAAAAATACTATTTTCCATCCTATAACCCCTTTAAAACATTATCCGTATACGCATAAGTTGGACCATAAGAACTAGAACTATTCGTATATTCCGAAAGGCTATATGCTTTTGCCTGCGGATAATAGTATCCTCCACAACTTGCTTCACCAAAGATAATCTGATCATTTGCCTCATCAATACCCAATACTATCGCAGTATGGTTATACCAACCATCCCCACTGGTCCCTGAAAATGGACCCTCACTCATTACAGCATATACTCTTGGCACTTTCCCACCATCAATCAGTCCAGAGTATTCACTCAGGTATCGCGAAACCGCCTGAGAACCTTGTCTTAAACCCACTCCATTTGGCCCTAATGTCGTATATTTATTCAAAAACCACTGTGTAAAGGCTGAACAGTTATTCATCGTCCCATTCACACACGCGCCATCACTTGGCACCGAAATCAAAGCATCTTGAAAATACACATCCCCCCAATCGCCCCGAGTCATCGCTCTTTCTCTATAAGCCGCCATAAACGCCTCCGCCTCTTCTAGAGTCATACCACCTGATACTAATTCGCCAGATCCCGCCCCACTACCATTACTCGTACAAACTCCTACCGCCGTTACCGACGAATTACCACTAGTTTCCGCTCCCTGTCGGTTATTTTCCGCATTTTCATACCACTCCGGATGCTCCTCGGCCAATTCCGCCGATGATGGCCAACCTTTTTCCTTCGCATATGCAATTATCTCATCTACCACCGCTCCGACATTCTTGACATAATCCGGATCACTTGCATATCCAGCTTTCTTTATCGCCTGAAGATAAGCGTACGGATCCGTCACTGTATCACCCGCAAACACCCCATTATTCCTATAAGTCTCAGTAACTTGAATGTTTTTATAATAACCTTCCCAACCCTCTGCCGGCGTATCATAATAATAAGCCCCGTTCGGATCACTATCAAAAGCCCCTATTCCAAAAAAGTTGTTCCTTTCAATCGCAAAATCCGAAGTCCCCGCTGTAGATTCTAAAATTCCCTGCGCCATTACCGCCTCCCAAGGAATTCCATAATTAATACTATTTACTACTGCAATATCATGATATTCTTCAATAAATCTTACCTGAAGAGAGCTTAACGCCCCATATGAATCAGCTTCTTCGACGTATGCAGATTGATAAGATTCGGCACAATTATCGTTCGGATCATAAAAAAGAATATTGTTTTGAGAGAAGTTTTCAAGTTGCGAGGAAGTCATAGCGGACGCTTCCGTCGAAAGTAAAATTAGCATCAAAACCGCAATGCTATAAACCAACGCACCAAACTTAAACTTGACTAACTTCATTTCTTATATTATATATAAAAAATTTCAAATTTCAATAAAAAATCCCCCAATTCGAGCGTCGGGGGATCTTAGAATTTTGGTTTTTTCATCTTCACTACTCCTTCCTGAAAAAGGAAAGAATAATTAAAACGACTAAGAGTACTCCGAATATGAAAGCCATACTCTTACTCTCACCTACCATACACATGGCCAGAAAGACCAAGCTCAGAGCGACAATAGAGATAATTTGAAAGATTTTAACCATTTGACCACCCCCAGCCTAAATATACATTTTTCCAGTATATGCTCTAGGCAGATAGAAGCCAACTTGTTCGCACAGCTGGCCTCTCGTGATGTCCTTCAACATTATCTTCACACCATAATCAGCATCTCTCATGTAGATAAAATAATGATTAGAGCCTGAATATACTCTAATTCCATGCTTATCTTTTTCCATTTTCTCAACTAAAGACGGGATTGTTGTCGATCCTATTAAACGCGAGTCTTCCCAACCAAAAATCTTTCCGCTAATCAGCATCCTACCAGATACTTCATAAACCTGTTGATCTTCAGATTCCAAAAACTGGTTGAACTCGGTCATAATTTTCAACCGATTATCAAAACCGTCTTCCTTTAAAAACAGTAAAACCCAATTTCTTAGTTTCTTTTCCATGAGTAGTCCCCCTTTACCCAAAATTCTCTAGTTGGTAAAGAACTTGTTTTTTAAAACACCTATATCTTTATTATAACACAAAAAATAAGAATAATCAACCGCCTAGTTTCTAATTTTCTAAATAAGCCTCAATCAAACCTTCAATTTTTCCATCCAAAACTGCTTCCGGGTCAGTTTCTTCATATCCAGTTCTAGTATCTTTCACTAATTTATATGGCTGTAAAACATAATTCCTAATTTGTTGCCCCCAGCCCGCCGATTCTCCCGCTCTTAATTCCGAAATCGTTTCGGCATGCTGCTCTAACTGCATTTGTACCAGTTTCCCCCTTAAAATTTCCATCGCCTTTTCTTTATTCTGTAACTGCGAGCGTTCATTTTGGATTGCTACTACCGTATTCGTCGGAAGATACGTAATTCGTACTGCTGAATTTGTCGTATTTACGCTCTGTCCCCCATGTCCTCCCGCATGATAAACGTCGATTCTTAAATCCTTATCGTCAATCTGCACTTCCGTATCTGCTTTAATTACTGGTAAAATCTCAACTAGGGCAAAAGAAGTTTGTCTTAAATTATTCGCATTAAAAGGCGACAACCGAACCAACCGATGTACACCATGTTCCGATTTTAACCACCCGTAAACATTCACACCCGAAACCTCATAAACTACAGTTTTAATTCCCGCTTCCTCACCTTCTACTCGCTCTAAACAAGTGGCTTTAAAACCTTTTTTCTCGAAAAACCTTAGATACATTCTCTCAAGCATTGAAGCCCAATCCATTGCTTCAGTCCCACCAACTCCCGCCGTAATCCGCATAATCGCATCTTTTTTATCGTAGGGGCCCTTAAATCTCAAGTTTTTCTTCAAATTCGCCATCTCCGACTCCATTGCCGTAATTTGGCCGTCAATTTCCTCCCCCAAACTCTCATCCGAAAGCCCTACTAACTCTCTTAAATCCTTAATTTGTTCTTTTAAGAGTTCATAAGGCTGAATTTCTTCTTGTAATTTAGCTAATTCTTGGTTTTTAGCCGTCGCCTGTTCGACATTTTTCCAAATGTCTGGCTCTGCTACTTCTTCCTCAAGCTGCTTAATCTGATCTAATTTTTTCGTAATTTCTAATTTTTCGTAAAGCTTCAAAAACTCCGCTTCAAGTTCATCTATCCGTTTCATTAGTTCTTGCATACAAAAAAATTATACCATAAAAAATCCCCGACCTAAATCGAGGATCTTGGAAGGATATCACCAACAATTAGAAGGTAAACTATTCCGGTAACGCAGTTTCCGTAAAGCCTTATTGAGAATTCTACGCACGTGCTCTTTCGTAAAACCATAATAATCGCCAATAGCATCTAAGCTCATAGCTTCACCTTTGCCATAAAGACCGTACCTTAATCTAATCACTTCTGCTTCTCTCTCAGACAATACTCGATCAAGCGCATAACATACCTTATCAATCTGTTCTTCGGTATAATTTACGTACTCTTCATACTGCTTATTACTTCTGAAACTAAACAGTCCACATACTTCATTCTCACTAGAGTACGGATAGATATCTTTATAGAATCTTCCCAATGCGAAAGAAAGTGGGCTAAAATCATGCCTGATAAACCCAGCTTTGTTCATCGCATCCATTAATTCCTTATAGCTAGCAACACATTTACCTCTTACCTCAGGAGGACTAGTCCTAGCCAGAAAAACCAATTCTTCTGGCGCCACATCCTTTACATAACTATAAGTCCTATCACTTAAATCAAGCTCTTCTATAGATTTCAGTGTACACGCTCGCCTAACCATATCTATACCTCCCAAATATTCTTTCCAAGTTAATGAACTTTTCTACTAAATTAGAAACTCGTGACAATAATTATAACATAAAAATCTAAATTAGAAAATAGCCCCTTATGGGGCTACTCCCTATTGTGTGAGGAACCAGGAAAGGTTGCCCGAGTCGAACTCGAGTCGTTTTATTTCCCGGCCAACGAGCACGTCGAAGATATGTAACGCCACTCCACCCACGAACCGAATCTGGGTTCGAAGCAGTTCCGTTACCTCGGTTTCGTTTTCCCCTCGTCGCCTAAAAGAAAGAGGCTGACAAGGTGTCATCTCGTAACCGAAAAGTGCCATTACTTCGACACGCTCTTTTTGGTTTTTGTTAAAGTTTTTCATAAAAGACTCCTAAGTTAATTGATAGAAGTCATCTATGTGAGCCTCTTTTTTATTGGCTCATAGTCCGAGGCATAAATGACGATACCGGGGACCCTAAACTTTTCTCAATGCCAGGGACCGAAGTTTAGCATGAGTAATTTTATTATAGCACAAAAAATGTTATAATTTTCTGATGAATATTTGGGATAATTTACCAAAACCATTTCTTATCCTCGCCCCCATGGAGGGCGTTACGGATATAATTTTTCGTCAGGTTATTGCTAACGCCGGTCGTCCAGATTTATTCTTTACGGAATTTACCAATGTTTCCTCTTACGCCTCTGAGAAAGGTCGTGCAAACGCCCTTGAACGTCTCAAAATAGCCCCAACCGACTCCCCAATTATTGCTCAAATATGGGGTAAAAACCCTGACCACTTTTCGGAATGTGCCGAGGCGCTTGAATCTTTAGGTTTTTCTGGTGTCGACCTTAATTTTGGCTGCCCTGATAAGCATGTTAATAAAACCGGCGGCGGTGCCGCCATGATTAAAACTCCTGAACTCGCTATCGAATGTCTAAAAAACGCCAAAAAATCTACTAATTTACCAGTTTCAGTCAAAACTCGCCTCGGCTGGGCTGGAGTCGATGAATTTAAGACTTGGCTCCCAACTCTTCTCCGTGAACATCCTACCGCTCTTACCGTTCATTTTCGCACTAAAAAAGAAATGTCAAAAGTTCCTGCTCATTATGAACTTATCCCCGAAATTATTCAGCTACGTAACGAAATTAGCCCAGAAACTAAGCTAGTTATTAACGGCGACGTCAAAAATCGCAAACACGCCCTTAAGCTTCATAAAGAATATCCTGAAATCGACGGTTTCATGATTGGCCGTGGCGTTTTCGAAAACCCCTACTGCTTCACCAACCACACCCCTACTCGAGAAGAATTAATGAAACTCTTGAATTTACATCTTAGATTATACGAGGAATATGAAAATAGTGTTTCGATGGGCGTAAGCGAGCATTCCGAGAAACACTATTCTCATATTCCATACGAAAATTTAAAACACTATTTCAAGATTTACATCAATAATTTCCCTGGCGCTAAAGACCTCCGGACTAGATTAATGGAAACTCACTCTATCCCCGAAGCTCGTGCTATAATAGAATCATGAAAATCGCATTATTAGGCTACGGCAAAGAAGGCAAATCAACCGAAAATTATTTAAAAACTCATTTTGATAATCCCGAAATTGACATTTTTGAAAACTTTACCTACGACGAAATTAAACAGAAGGATTATTCATCTTATGATATAATCTTCCGCTCTCCTTCTGTTCCTCCCCTAAATCTAGAAAATGAATCTAGTGTCACTAAATACTTTTTCGACCACTGCCCCTGTCCAATTATCGGCGTTACCGCAACTAAAGGTAAAGGCACTACCTGCTCCTTCATTAAATCATTGTTAGATACTTTAGCAGAAAAAGCCTATCTTATCGGTAATATTGGTGTCCCGGCTATCGACATCCTCGATGACCTCGACGAAAACTCCGTCGTCGTTTACGAAATGTCTAGTTTCCAACTTTGGGACCTCAAAAAATCTCCAAAAATTGCCATACTTGGCCAACTAGAGCCCGATCATCTTAACGTCCATAAAGATTATGCAGATTATCTCGCTGCTAAAGCCAATATTACTAAATATCAAACCGGAAACGATTACTTAGTTTATTATCAAAGCAACCCTGAAACCGTAAAAATTGCTGAAACTTCGAAAGCAAAAAAAATCCCCTACCCATTCGAAATTCCTGAAGAAGTTAAAAATGCCATAAAACTTCCCGGAAAACATAACTTAGAAAATGCTCTAGCTGCTATCGCCGCAGTCGCGAGCTATAAAAATATCTCACCAGACAAATTCTTAACCAATTATCAAACTGAAATTATTAAAGGCCTTGAGGCATTTAAGGGTCTCCCGCATCGTCTCGAATTTCTCCGTGAATTAAATAATGTAAAATACTATGATGATAATTTTTCCACTAATCCTTCCTCAACCCGCGTCGCAATCAACGCCTTCCCAAATAGCAATCTCGTTGTAATTATCGGTGGTCGCGACAAAACCGATAATGAAGATCTCCCCGAAATATACGAAATTTTACAATCTCCCCAAATCAAAAAAATTATCCTCATGGGTGAATCTGGCCACGAACTCGCTAAAATATACAAAGACGACCGCTTCATCCTCACTGAATCCCTAAAAGAAGCCGTCGAAACTGCTAAAACCGCAGCCGAAAATCTTACCCCTTCTGTCGTCGTCATGTCCCCCTCCGCCGCCTCTTTCGACATGTTTAAAAATGTTTACGATCGTGGCGACCAATTTAAATCTATAATTGCTAATTTATAAAACCTGGTTAACTAAAAGTTTAGCCTTGTTTCTAATTCAGAAATCAGCGCTTTTTCTGTCGAAGAAACTGCTGCAAATCCCTTAATTCCTGAACCTGCGAACTCTCTCGCCAACTCTACCATTCTATATTTGTCAATCGACTTAATCAAATCCGGCATATTATCATATTTTTCAACAGTCTCACTAACAAAATAATTCTCCGCATAATAATCCGCAATCTGCCCCACCGTCTGTGCCCCCATCTGGAACCGTCCTAAAGCATACGACTTGGCCGCCAAAAAGTCCATATCTAAAATTTCCCCGTTTAAAGTCTTCATTAGCTCCGTCTGAACTAGCTCGAATAACGCTTCCGCATTCTCAATATTCACCTCTCCATCAAAATCCCAATACGAACTCGTCGCATTGCTAGCAATCGAGCTACCCATCCCATAAACTAAACCCCGCTTTCTAGCTGCTCCAAAAATCTTCGAATTTGTCGTTCCATTTAAGATATGATTTAAACAATTCATCGCAAATGTTTCTTCCGGATCTAAATGTCGCGGCGTTACTAAAGAAAAACCAAACGTAATATTCGAGGCATCTTTCCTTCTAATTGATATCGCCTCCGACGAGTGAAGCTCTACTTGCGGTATTTCAAACTTTTCCCCCTCTCTTAAATCCCATTCCTCAAGCATTTTGATAATTTTATGCTTACGTCCTCGAATTTTCCCAGCAATAATAAACAACATATTCTTCGCCGTATGTGTCCGCCGATAGTGTTCACGAATATCTTTTAATTCAATATTTGAAATTGTCTTAATTCTTTCCGATAAATCTAAGACATCTTCCCCTACCGCCTGCTGTACCTTTGGCCATAGCAACCTATAATAATCATTCATGTATCCAGTTAGTTCTGAACGAACATTCGACTTTTCAGATTTCAATTCCTCTTCATTGAATCTTGGCTCGCAAATCGAAACTTCCTGTAATTCCATAATTCGTTCCCACTCAAAGTCTGCACATTCCGTTTCGTAACAAACCGAAATATCACTCGTCCAGGCATTATGATAAGCCCCATTTTTCGTAAATTCTGCTTCAAAAGCCTGCTCATCTTTAAATTTCGCATTCGCACCAAATGCCAAATGTTCCACTATGTGCGGAATTTCATAAACTTCATGATTTTTAGCATACTGCATCCCCGCCCGAAACTGTATCCTCGTTGACATTACACTCGCACCCGGGATATCAATTAAAAGCCCCTTCGCACCATTTTTTAAAGTTATTTCCTCAACTGAATGTTTCATTTTACCTCTCTTTTTTCTTCAATCTCAGAATTATCTTGACATTTCATTAAACTTATGCTATAATAAAGATATTGTTATTTTCTTTTACCCTTTGTCTTCTTTTTCTTCGAATTCGACTTTTTCTTCGATTTTACTCGTTTAGGAATCGGCTTGCCCCCCGATTTCTTTTTAAATTCCGAATCTAAATTCTTCTCTCCTGCCGAAATTTCATTTACCCCTCTCTCCGTCTGATTTTCAGCCATCTTCGTTAACTCTGATTCATATTCTTCTCCATCCGTCACATTATCCATTCTAGCTTCTACCGGCGTAATCGAAAGCAAAATCTTCAAAACTTCTTCGCGCAGATTCCTTTGTAATCCATCAAACAATTTTTGCGACTCTGAACGATATTCCACTAGTGGATCTCTCTGACCTACCGAGCGCCAATGAATTCCCTCACGTAAATGTTGCATATTCTCGAGGTGCTGCATCCATAAAGCATCCAAAACCTTTAGATAAACTTCACGTTCAACTTTTCGCATCGTTTCTTCACCAAACTCTAGTTCCTTTGCATGATAAGCTTCTTCTACCGCTTCAAGCGCCAGTTTTTCTCGGTCTTTTTCTTTTCTCATTAAACCAATTTCATGAATTAAATCATCATCAAAGTCAAAAACTGCTTTAAATTCTTCATCGAAATTCTTATTGACTCGCGAAGAAAATTCTGTCAACGTCTTCACTTCTTCTCGCATTAGACGCTTAATTTCTGGGTAAATCTCCTCACCATCCAAAATCTTCCGACGCATCATATATACAACTTTACGATGTCGGTTAATCACGTTATCGTACTGAACCACGTTCTTTCGCGAATCAAAGTTAAAACCTTCTATTCGCTTCTGCGCCGCCTCTAGCGTCTTCGAAATTGCTCGCGTCTGAATCGGTACATCCTCATCTACTCCTAATCTCGTCATCAACATCTTCACTCTGTCCCCCTGGAAAATTCGCATCAAATCATCTTCACAAGATACAAAGAATTGCGTCGTTCCCGGATCACCCTGACGTCCACCACGACCTCTTAACTGATTATCTACCCGCCTTGCATCATGTCGTTCCGAACCAATTACGACTAATCCGCCTAGTTCTCTTACGCCTTCGCCTAATTTAATATCCGTACCTCGCCCTGCCATGTTCGTCGCGAGCGTAATCGCACCCTTTTCCCCCGCTTTTGCGATAATTGCCGCCTCACGTTCGTTATTCTTAGCGTTCAAAATCTCATAAGGCAGTCCATAACCATCAAGATATCTCGCAATTTCCTCATTATTCGCAATTGAACCAGAACCAACTAGAACCGGTTGGCCCTTTTCATGATACTTCTTTATTTCTTCCGCAATTGCCTTTAATTTTCCTGCCTTCGTCTTATAAATCAAATCATCTTTATCTACCCTGATAATCGGTTTATTCGGCGGAATCTGTACTACATCAAGCGCATAAATCTGTTGAAATTCTTCCGCTTCCGTAAATGCCGTACCAGTCATACCCGATAATTTCTTATATAATCTAAAGAAATTCTGGAATGAAATAGTTGCTAACGTCATCGACTCTTGTTTCACTGCCACTCCCTCTTTTGCTTCAATCGCCTGATGTAGGCCTTCATTATAGCGTCGTCCCTGCATCAACCGACCTGTGTGTTCGTCGACAATAATTACTTCACCTGAATTCGTTACCACATAATCCTTGTCTCGTTTAAAGATAATTTCGGCGCGAATCGCTTGCTCAATATGGTAAACCAATCTCGTATTTTTAGTCGAATATAAATTATCTACTCCTAAAATCTCTTGAACTTTTTCAATTCCCTTATCTGTCAAAGTAACCGAACGTCTTTTTTCGTCAAAAATATAGTCTTCCGGCACTAATCTTGCCGCTACCTTCGCAAACTGATAATAAGATTCCGGATTATCTCCTGATGGCGCCGAAATAATTAAAGGCGTTCTCGCCTCATCAATCAAAATCGAATCTACCTCATCCACAATCGCAAAATTCAATTCTCTCTGACGTAAAAACTGAACTTCTGAGGTCATATTGTCTCTAAGATAATCAAATCCGAACTCGTTATTTGTTCCATAAGTAATATCCGCATTATACGCCTCTTTACGTGTCGCCGGTCTAAGATGACGAAATCTCTCATCGTCATGTTCTTCATTCTCATATTCCGCATCATAAATAAACGAAGCCTCGTTAATGATTACCCCTACGCTCATACCGAGAAAATCATAAATCGGACCATTCCAGCCCGCATCACGTTGTGCCAAATAATCATTAACCGTTACTACATGTACCCCCCTACCAGTTAAACCATTTAAATACGCTGGTAACATCGCCACCAAAGTCTTCCCCTCACCAGTTTTCATCTCAGCTACTGCACCTTCATGCAAAACCATCCCACCAATTAACTGAACATCATAGGGTCGAAGTCCTAAAATTCGCCTCGAAGCCTCTCTTGCTACCGCAAAAACATCCGGCAAAATCTCGTTTAGAATCTTAGTATCATCAACTGGTGCTCGCTTTTTCTTCTTTCTACCCTTTTGCTCAGCTTGGTTTTTTGCTTCTTCTGCTTTAGCAGTCTTTAACGCTTTCGCAACTTTTTCTCTGAAAATCTCTGTCTGTTTCGCGAGTTCTTTGTCGCTCATTTTCTGGTATTTTGGCTCTAACTTATCAATTTCCTGCGCTCTACGCCACAATCGCTTCAAAGTTTTCTTCTGTGCATCACCAAAAATCCCCTGTAAAAATTTAGTCAATGCGGTCTTATCTGCCAACTTATCAGTCGGTTTCTTCTCTTTTTTAGCCATAATTCTCCAATCTACCCCCTATTCTACCACATTATTTCCTTCTAATAAAGATTTTTCGCCAATTTTTCTTCTGGCGATGTGGCTGCATCTCTAATTTATAACGCCGAATTTGTCCAGTCAATTTCGCTTCTACTAAATCTACCCCCGCAAACACATTTGAACACTCATCTTTTGCCGCAATCACCTTCCCGCCCGGAATATCCATCGCCACCGAAACCTCATATTTTTCCCCCTTATTTTTACCAATCTCTGTCACTACAATTTTTGCCACCACATCTTTTTTAGAATTACGTGGTAGATATTTGTCTAATTTACCAATCCTTTTTTTCGCGTACTTTTTAAATGGTTCCTCGACCTTATACCCGTTACCACTTACATCAATTTTTTCTATCATTAAATCTCCTCTCTATTATTTAAATACGGTCTTAAAACTTCTGGCACTCGCATTTTTCCTCCAGCCGTCGCATAATTCTCAATCACGGCCACCATCGTTCGCGCTAGTGAAACTGCCGTACCATTTAAAGTATGTAAAACTTCTACATTTCCATTTTCTCTTCGCACCCTTATATTCAAGTTACGCGCCTGAAAATCTGTACAATTTGAACAACTAGTTAACTCCCTATAAGTCTGGTCTACCGGTGACCAATATTCAATATCATATTTCTTCGCCGCCGGAGCACCAAGATCCCCCGCCGCAATATTTATTACTCGGTAAGGGATACCTAGCTCTTGCCAAATTTCTTCCTCAATTCCTAAAATCATTTCATGTACTTCTTGCGACTTTTCCGGCAAACAAAATACATACATTTCTAATTTATTGAACTGATGTACCCGAAATAGACCGCGCGTATGTTTTCCGGCCGAACCCGCCTCTTTTCTAAAACATGCCGAAAGTCCTGCATATTTTAGAGGTAAATCTTTTTCATCAATGATTTCATCCATATGATAACCGGTCAACGCAATTTCTGCCGTTGCAATCAAGGCTAAATCCTCGCCTTCAACAAAGTATTCATCAGATTGTTCTGAAGTACGCGGATTAAACCCAGTCCCTTCTAAAACCTTCACTGAGACTAAATCCGGCACCGTAATAAAATTGAAACCTTTTTCTAAAACTTTTTTGATACCAAACTGAATTAAGGCATTCTCAAGTAAAGCTAACTCATTCTTCAAATAATAAAACTTTGCACCTGCAACCTTTGCTCCTCGCTCAAAATCCACCCAATCCCGAGAAATGGCATAATCTAGATGATCTACCCCAGATGCTTTATTTTCACCCCAACGCTTAACTTCTTTACTATCTTCCTCGCCTCCTAGCGGTACATCATCAAAAATAATATTCGGTATCTTCTTCAAAGCAGAAGTACACTTTTCCTCAATTTTAAATAAGCTATCTTCTAAACCAGCTAGCTGGTTTTTAACATTTTTCCCCTCATCAATTAATTTTTGATCCGGCTTTCCACCCTTCATTTTTGCCGCAATTTCATTTCTCTTGCGCCTTAGTTCCTCAACCTGAGCCAATTCCTTTTTCCGCTCATCATCTAACCTTATTGCCTCTTTTACATCTATGTCATAGCCTTTTTCTTTTGCTGATTTTTCAACTAAAGCCAAGTTTTCTCGAATAAATCTTACATCCAACATATTGTCATTATATCATAATTTCAGTAAAAGAAATTTAGAAAAACAAGCTCAGTGTATTGATTATTACATATATATTATTACTTAATATTTTTTGTTATTGTCAAGCTAAATCTGTTCGGTTTTTTTTATTCACCTCTGATATAATCCTACATTTAAACAAAATATTAAAACACAAATACTTTTAAAAAACAATATTGACATGTATTTTGCCTATGCTAAAATATGATTAGGTTTGGACTTAATCCGACGTTGAAAGGAGCCTAAACCATTGGGAGATCAGGGTGGAGAGTGTAGAGCTATTTTGGCTAGAATAGATGTATAGCCACCACCTAGGAATTAGTTTTAAAAACCCGCTTTAGACCACGGGTTTTTATCATTTTTATAAAAAGTATGATATAATTATAAGCATGAAGCTTTCGAAAAAATTCGATCAAGCTCTGATTTTAGTCACAGTTATTACTTTAGCTCTGTTTTTTGGATGTTTTTTGAAAATTAACTCAGCCTCAACCTTTGCCAATGGCGATAATGATGAGATTATCCAAGAAACAGGCGATAAATATGTGACTTTCCATGATAATGGCGAAAAACTAATTGTCAAAACTGATGCCGAAACCGTTCAAGAAGCTCTAGATCGAGCAGGAATCATCTTAAACCAAGGTGATAAAATCGAACCTGGGCTTGATACCACAATCAATGCAAACAATTTCCATATTAATATTTACCGAGCACGTCCAGTTATGATTAGGGACGGTTTAAATGAAAAGTATTTAATGACCGCAAGCTATGATACAAAAATCATCGCGAAAGAAGCCGGCTTAACTGTTTACGACGGCGACGAAATAGAAATGGTCTATAATCAAAACTTCCTCGAAGCCGGTATTGCCAATGTCTATAATATCACCAGAAACGGAGGCAGAACTATTACCGTAGAGGAAGAAATTCCGTTCACAGAAGAAACCATCCGAGATGCCGCCCTCGAATCTGGCAAAACTGAAGTCCGCCAACTTGGAGAAGTCGGAACTAAAAAAGTCTATTACAATGTGCTTTATGTAGATAACGAAGAAGTCTCAAGAGAAGTTATCAACGAAGAAGTTATCCGTGAACCAATCGCCCGCATCGTCGCCGTAGGTGCAAAAAAATCAATTCCTCCAGAATGGAGCACTTGTGCGGATTGGGCCAGACAAGCTGGAGTTTCCGAAGCAGATCTTGCGTCAGCGCTTGATTTAATTTACCGAGAAAGTGGCTGCCGAGTTGACGCAGCTAACCCTTCAGGAGCATACGGTATTCCTCAAGCCTTACCAGGAAGTAAAATGGCTTCAGCAGGTTCCGACTGGGCGACCAACCCAGTTACACAAATCCGCTGGATGATTGGTTATGTTAATGGTCGGTATGGCGGTTGGAGCCAAGCTCTGAATTATTGGTATGCACACGGTTGGTATTAATAAATGAAAAATAAGAAATCTTTAGGTCAACACTGGTTAAAAAACCGCGTCATTTTAGACGAAATAGCAGATTTAGCTATTAAAGATTCTGCTAAGGAGTCATGTCTAGAGATTGGCCCTGGTTTAGGTACTTTAACTAGTAGTTTATTAAAAAGATTTAATAAAGTCATAGCAGTAGAATTTGATGAAAAACTAGCCCATAATTTACCACAATCCTTCCCTGGTAAAAATCTAGAAGTCATTAACGCTGATATTTTACAATTTGATCTCTCGCTCATTCAAGAACCCTACGTCGTTGTTGGCAATATCCCCTATTACATTACTAGCCCCATCATTGAAAAAGTTCTAACTACTAAAAACCTACCTCTAAAAATTGTTTTATTAATCCAAAAAGAAGTAGCAGAAAGAATTGCCAGTAAGAAAGAAACTGTTCTGTCTTTATTTGTCAAAAATCATGCGAATATTCAACTCGGACCAGTAGTTTCAAAAGACGAATTTACCCCACCCCCCAAAGTTGATAGCGAAATTATCGTCTTGACTCCAAAAACCGCCGAAGTCGAAGATAAAGTTTTCAATCTCATTAAAACCGGTTTTTCGTCACCTAGAAAAAAACTAATTAGTAACCTTTCTGGCATTAAAGATAAAACTACTCTCCTTAAAGTCTTCAAAGAGCTCAATATTAATCCTGATGCTAGACCAAGTGATTTAACTCTAAAACAATGGTCTATTCTAAATCAAAAACTCTATTGACATTTAGCCATAACCATGATACAATTACCCTTATAAAGGTCTATGCACAAACATAAAAACTGAAAGGTTTAAAAATGAGTAAAATTAATGTGGTCCTGTCGGATCTTGACGTGCCTAACACGGGAATTTTAACAGGCGGTAATCTAGACCATCTAAAAGTCGTGGGTATTACTAGCCTGCTACTAGGTCTTCTCGCTATTACTTTTATCATCTTGGTCGTGATAAAAAAGCATCAACATAAATATTTGACCAACCACAAAGGTAGTTTTAAGCTCCATAAAGGTATCAAAACCTTTTTTGGTCTTATCTTACTGCTTGGAGTCTTAAGTTTAGGGTTATCGACAGTCAATCACCGAATCTCTACCACTGAAAAAGCTTTTGCAGATGAAACGCAAGTTTCCAATGCTCTTTCCATTGAGGTAGATGATGTAACCATTGAAGCCAATCTTAATTCCGAAAATCAATTCCTGACAGCTAAAAATGTAGTCACTATCACTTCACCCGCTAATGGTGGATATACATTCGGTGTATATGCCAACGATAAAGACCTTAAACTCGAAGATAACGAAGAATACGCTATTAAAGGCCTCGAATCTGAAGCTCCCACTACTCTTAGTTCAAATACCTGGGGAGTTACTACAACTGAACCAGAAGATAGTGAAGCTAAAATTTGGCAAGCTATGCCAATCACTAAAGATAATCTTTTAGTCTTAAAAGAAAGTGATGAAACTACCACAGCCAATAACAAAATCGAGATTTACTATGGCGTAAACGTTAATGACGAACTAATTGCTGGAACCTATAGTAATACCATCAACTATGTCGCCACATCAAATACACCCTTAATTACCGTAAACGATGCTTATGGTCTTACTGGTAAACAAAAGCAACAAGGATACTATGTCATGCAAGACATGAACGAAGAAATTTGTAATCTAGTTAATGTCTTTGGGGACGAAGGTGAAGCACAATTAATTGATATTCGTGATAATAAATTATATTATGTTGCCAGATTAGCCGACGAAAACTGTTGGATGACCCAAAATCTAGATCATGATATCGATAGCAGTAAAACTTATACTCCGACTGACACCGACCTTCCTGTTGGAGCAACCTGGACGCCAAGCTCATCTACTCATCCTACTGATGAAAGATCATGGCAACGTCTTCTTACTGAACCTGAATCTTATGATCCAGGAAATGATAATAATATAGAATATTATCCTGTATATCAATATATTAGGAGTTGCCGTCGTGGTTCCTGTGACGAAAGCTTTCTCGAACAATTAGACGGTGATTGGAACGCCTACCTAGAATCATGCGGAGAATATTATAATAATTGCGACGAGCAACTTGCTCCCGAACCTACTCCACACTATCAAATTGGTAATTATTATAACTGGACTGCAGCTATAGCTATGAATGACAGCAATGATTATCTTGAAGGAAAAACTGTAGCTAACCAATCGATTTGTCCAGCGGGCTGGACCTTACCTCGTGCTGGAATCGGAGAAGACACGTATTACAACTTATTGGACCAATACGGTTTCACCGAAGAAGCATACAATCCAAACAATAATAAATATATATGGGGTGCTCCACTCTATCTTATCACTTCAGCCGGTTATGATGGTAACGGTATTTCCTACCTAGGTCTTTGGGGTAATTACTGGACAGCAGTAACCAGTGATTCAAATACAATTTATAGCTTAGATGTTACCTATAATGCCAGAATAAATCCAGCAATTAATACATCCACTAGCCGAAAATCCGGCTACCCAATAAGATGCGTAGCAAGACCAGTTACTAATTCCCTCACATTTCCTTCCGCTTAAAACAAACTTATGTTAAAATAGACTCCATGAACTGGAGGAAATGGCTAGACGAATTCGCTTTAGCTGGCAAGGGTATCTTACTAGCAACTAAAGAAAAACGCTTTTGGTATGGTTTTATTCCCGCTTTCCTCTTCTTCGGTTTCTTAATGAATCTTCTCGCCGGTGGCTTCTCCAAATTCGAACTTATGTCCGCACTCGGTTTCCCCAGTAATTTAAAAATCCTTTTTAACAGTTTCATCGGCATTTTTGGCATCAATCAACCTTTCCTAGATTGGCTTCCCGTTTTCGCCATCGCCGTCTTACAAGGACTTTTAATCGGACTCATTGTCTTTCTTTGGAATAAAAAACGTGAATCCGCTAAAAACTCAAAAAATTCTGAAAACGTTGAAAAAGCTGGCATTGTAGCTGGACTAATCGCCCTCGGAGCTGGATGCCCAACCTGCGGAACTACTTTACTAACTCCCCTTATTGGCGCCATCTTTTCTACTGGCGGCTTAGCCGTTACCGGTGCTATCTCTACTATTGTCACTTGGCTTGCTATCA
Organism: Candidatus Nanosyncoccus sp.; assembly: GCA_045615385.1. Classification (GTDB taxonomy): domain Bacteria; phylum Patescibacteriota; class Saccharimonadia; order Saccharimonadales; family Saccharimonadaceae; genus Nanosyncoccus. The sequence continues at coordinate 38,054 of JAZLES010000009.1, forward strand.
TTATCGCAATTTTATCTCTCAAACGACTCGGCGAAGAAACCTATGTTATAATAGTCAATGAAAAGTATTTACGAAAAAAGGAGCAACGTGAAAAAAGTTCTTAGAATCATCGGCATTATCGCTGTCTGTGTCCTCATTCTTGCCGCCATCGTCGCCAGTATGAGCAGTAAACCTTCAAATTCTGAAAAAGTCTGGGATACTGAAATGTCTATCGGTAATCCTGACGCAAAAAACTATTTTATCGTCTACTCAGATTTAGTTTGCCCATATTGTATTGCCTTTGAAAACGCTATCGTAGAAAACGAAGAACAATTCCAAAAATACATCGAAGAAAATGACATCCTCTTCGAAGTACGTCTTTCCGACTTTCTCTACGAATACGGCGAAACTAAACCAGAACATTCTCGCTATTCCGCCATTGCAACTTACTGCGCTAAAGATGAAGGTAAATTCTGGGATTATTATAACAAAGCTATTACTACTGTTTGGAATGATTTTTTTAAAGATGCCGGTAAAGCCGCTTTCACAAAAATGGCTCAATACGGCCAAGAATATTGGACCGCAATCGGTAAAAAAGTTGGTCTAGGCGAAGATTTTGAAAAATGTGTAGAAGAACAGGAACCTCTCGCCGAAATCGAACAGAATGCCGCTAAAACCGCTAAACTTGCCAACGGTATGCCATACTTTAAGCTCAATAGTTATACTAGCTCCGGTTTTGATCTTTCCTGGGGTTGGGAATATGTCCTCATGTATTTCCAAGCTGGCCTAGAAAGCTAGAATTATGAATCCTTACTTGCTATAAATATTTTTTCGTTTTTAATACTGTCTGGTAAATAGTTTTTATCAAGATGGAAACCAGATTCCCATTTTTGACCTTTTCCGTAGCCTAAATCTTTCATCAGTTTCGTCGGCGCATTTCTCAGCCAAATCGGTACTGGCTCATTCGGCGCTTTTCTTGCCACTTCTAAAGCCTTGTACCACGCATCCGCCGAATCCCGATTTTTCTTCGACTTAGATAACGCAATACAAGTATGCGCCAGAATCAACCCAGATTCCGGCATCCCAACTCGCTCCACTGCCTGAAAACACGCCGTAGCGAGACTAAGTGCTCCATTTCCTGCCAGTCCAATATCTTCACTCGCAAAAATAACCATTCTCCTAGCAATAAACTTCGGATCTTCTCCCGCTTCCACCATTCTCGCAAGATAATAAAGCGCCGCATCCGTATCCGATCCCCGCATTGATTTTATAAAGGCCGAAATCGTATCATAGTGTTTATCACCTTTTTTATCATATCCCGGCATTTTCTTGCCCGCCGCTTCTTGAACAACTTTCTCATCTACTTTATTTGCGAGCGATAAAGCCAACTCTAAATCCCCAAGTGCACTCCTCGCATCACCACCCGAAAGCTCCGCGATATAATCCAACGCTTTTTTTGAAACTCTCTTCGTTGCTTTTTCAGCTTTTACTGCCCGTTCTAGAACTTCCAAAATCGCTTCTTTAGTTAATGGCGCAATCACTACTACTCGCGACCTAGATAAAAGTGGTGAAATCACTTCAAAAGACGGATTTTCTGTCGTTGCCCCAATTAAGGTAATTAGTCCCGATTCTACATGCGGCAAAAATGCATCTTGTTGCGCTTTATTAAACCGATGAATTTCATCTACAAATAGTACTGTGCGTGTCTTTAAATTCCAATTCAATTTCGCCCGTGCTACTACTTCTTCTACATCTTTTTTACCCGCCGTTACTGCCGATATTTCCACAAAATCTGCCTTAAATTCGCGTGCCAAAATTCGCGCAATCGTCGTTTTTCCGGTTCCCGGCGGTCCCCAAAAAATCAAATTTACCGGTTCACCTTTTTTGACAATTTCCGTTAAAATTTTTCCATCACCAATAATTTCGTCCTGCCCCAACACTTCAGACAATTTCGTCGGCCTCATCCTTTCAGCTAGTGGCACTCTATTCATATACATATTATAATAAAATTCTTTACATTTTTTAATTTTTTATGCTAAAATTAAGTTAATAATAATTAAAGGAGTTTTATTATGTCCAACTATGAGACATACCAACTATTAAATAGTTTAGATAGCGGTAGCTATGGCAGTAGCTATAGTGCTCTGGAAGGAGCTGGTGTCTGGACTATCATTGCCGCCATTCTTGCAATTGTTGGCGGAATTTTAGTCTACTTCCTCTTCGTCAAAGCAAAAACTGAACCAAAAGGCAAATTTGCTAAATGGCTCAAAGAATTTCTTTCCTTCAAAATCATGTGGATTGAACCAATTCTTAAAGTAGTTTATTATATTGCCACTATCTTCGTCATTCTCTTCTCGTTCAATTATCTCGCACTTGGCGGAAGCGGAGTATTAATGTTCTTCTTGAGTCTCATCCTTGGACCAGTAATTGTTCGTATCTTCTACGAAATGACCATGATGTTCATCATGATCTGGCGCAATACTCGCGATATCGCGGACAAAGTTGCTAAATAATACTGCCTCTTAGTAATAAAAATCCCCTCTGTTTGAGGGGATTTTTGTATAACATTTTTATTCATTTTTCCACAAGTAGTTTTAGCTCTTTTACTCTGTTAGCAACCCCAGTATTACCATCTACTATCTCTGCTTGTGGAAAAAAATTCTGAATCTCAGGTTTTACTAAAGAATAATGTGTACAACCTAATACTACACAGTCATACCTCTCAGAATTATTATTTAAAATATTCTTTAAAACCAGCTCAACATCTTGTCCTTTTTCAATCGCATCCGCTAGCCCCACACAAGCTAATAATGTAATTTCCTGCCCAGGTTTACGATTATCTTTCAAAAGTTTTTCAATCCGTTCCGATTTAATTGTCCCCGGCGTAGCCATTACCAAAATCTTCTGTGCACCAGTTCTTGCCGCAAGACGTATCGCCGGCTCCGTTCCCACAAATTTTAATTCTGGATAAAGTTTACGTAAACGATTAATGCATTTAGTTGTTGCCGTATTGCAAGCAATTACAATTATTTCAGCCCCCCAATCTTTCAAACGCTCAACAATATCCGTTACTATTTCCATTAATTCACTATTGGTTTTCTCTCCATAAGGACAGTTTTCCGAATCGCCAATAAAAAGATATTCTTCCTCCGGAAGAAGTTTCTTGATCTCTTTTAGGATGGCCGTTCCGCCTTTTCCTGAATCGAAAACACCAATTTTCACTCTTTCATTATATGATATAATTTAAAACAAATAAAGTCCTAAGGAGGTCAATGCTTACACCAGATAAAATCGCTAAGAAAACTATTGAGGTGGGAAAAACTAAAGCTAATCTCTCATCCAGGAAAATGATTCTCTTAAGCATTCTCGCTGGTATGTTTATTGCCCTAGCTGGAGTTGGTGCTACTTTCGGCAATGTTTATGGCGGAAAAATCGCCGGCGCACTCATTTTCCCCGTCGGATTGATTATGGTTGTTATCGCCGGTAGTGAATTGTTCACTGGTAATAATCTCATGCTAACTTCTTGGTTTAAAAATGAAATTACCTGGACTAAACTTCTTAAAAATTGGTGTCTCGTTTTCCTCGGCAATTTTATTGGTGCCATACTAGTTGCTCTTTTAGTTACTTATAGTGGCGTTTTTGACAATATCGCTGATTCCGTAGTTGCTACCGCTACCACAAAATCCAATCTTAACTTTTTTGAAGCCATTATCCGCGGTGTCTTCTGCAATTTTCTAGTCTGTATCGCAGTCTGGATGGCCTTTGGTGCCGAAACTATTTCCGGTAAAATTTTAGCCATTTTTGGCCCCATCATGCTTTTTGTCCTCTGTGGCTTCGAACACTCAGTTGCCAACATGTTTTATGGCCCTGCCGGTATTTTTGTCGCCTTTAAAAATGGCCTCACGCCAGAGAACCTTAACTTCAGTCTATTTTTTATTAACAACCTACTGCCAGTCACCATCGGCAACATCATCGGCGGCGCCGGCATGGTTGGTTTTACTTACTATCTAATTTATCTAAGAAAATAAATGGCCAACGTTTCGATTTGATAAAATAAGCCATTTATGGTATGATATAAATATGAGCAATAATTTTGCAGTTTTCACGATAGGATATTCCGGTTATTTAAATAATGCCGACAATCTTATTAACGAGTTAAAAAAACACAAAATTAATGTACTGATTGATGTTAGAAGTGAACCATATTCTGCGCAGTTTAATAATTTTAATAAAGAACCGTTTTCAAAAACTCTAGAAAAAGAAGGTATTATTTATAGAAATTACGCAAAGCAATTCGGAGCAAAACAACAAAATAAAGCATTTTACTCTCGTTTCGATGGCGAGAAAAATAGAATTGACTATAGCATCTTTACAAAATCTGAACAATTTATAGATGGCGTGGAGAAATTAAAAACTATGTGTAAAATGGGCTATAATCCAGTTATCATGTGTTCCGAGAAAGACCCAATCGACTGCCACAGAGCTATAATGATCGGAAATGCACTGTTTAATAATTACGGATTTAAAGTAACCCATATTGTAATTGATAAAAAAGACGAAAACCAAAAAGAGCTTGAAAAACGAATAAAAAACAAAATCCAATCTGAACTAAAAAACAAAAGAAAACTTAATAAGTTAGAGGCCAAAATGAGAGATGAACTATATTCGTTATTTGCTTTAGATGAAAGCTACAAGAACGATATACAAAACTATTATAAAATTATTAATTCTAGAATAGGTTGGACCTATGAACAGATAACTGGATGGAATAAATAAGGAGAAAATATGAAAACACTATATACTATTGGGTTTACAAAAAAAACTGCCAAACAATTTTTTGAATTACTAAAGGAAAACCATGTTGACATACTTATCGACACTCGTATCAGCAATAATTCCCAACTTGCTGGCTTTGCCAAAGAAGACGACCTGAAATATTTTCTCAAAGAAATTGCTGACATCATTTATTCTTATCGCCCAGATTTTGCGCCCACTAAAGAACTTTTGAAAGATTGGCGTGATAAAAAAATCACTTGGGACCAATACGAAACTCAGTATACCTTTTTACAAGAACAACGTAAAACGTACCGAAATTTCTTAAAAGATTACGAAACCTTTAATAATCCGTGTATTTTATGTAGTGAAGACACTCCTGAATTTTGTCATAGACGTTTACTAGCTGATTTAATCAAAAAAGCATTTTCTAAAGAAGTGGAGATTAAACATTTATGAGAAAAAAAGTTCTAATACTTGCAAAATCAAATAAAAAACGGCACGATGGCGTGTATGGAAAATGTATCGCCGGAGTTTCTCTCGAACCGGAAGATCGATATGAATGGATTAGGCTTGTCGCCGATAAAGAAGGAGATTCTTTATTAGATTCGCAATTTCCTTATGAAACACTAGACGTTATAGACGTCGAATTATTTCCATGCCCACTCGGCAATCAAATAGAAAATTGTTGCTTTCAGGTTTATGGAAAAGTCGGACACAAAAATCTTGATGAATTAAGAAGTATCTTTGATAATATGCCCCATTCCTTTTTTGGAAGCATGAATGATTTTGTAATTTCGCCTAGAAACTCATTAACAATACTATTTGCCAAAAATCTGCACATACACTGGCTTGAGCGAGCCGGCAATAGATATCAGAAAGTTGATTTCGACATGGGCAATAACCACGCTGTAAACATTTCTATGACAGATCCAGAACATTATACAAACAAAGCTCAAGAAGCAACCAAAGATATACCGTTAGCTATCTGCGTTGCTAGTCTTCCGTCTGAACCAATTTTCCAAAATCATTATACAAAATTTATTGCAGCCATTTTCCCCATAGAAGATAACCAAAATTTTAAGATTAATGATTCTAATTTTGAAAAATCGCCATTCATATACCAAAATATTCCTAACATAAAAGACGATAACCCATTAGATGATGCCGACTTATATGAGGTCCCATTTTAAGATTATATATACAATAATAATGGGAGTAGTAACGAAATGGAACAAAACACTTATATTTCAAACAATTCAAAAGAATCTTTTATTTCTGTCATAAAACAATACCGAAATATCATTACCGATAACAAATTAAGAAAAAACTATGATGACTTCATATCAAAATACGAGCACACATATAACAATGCGATTATGCCATGGATGATTGGAGAATTAGATCCTAAACTTCTTATTATATATGCTCCATACTTTATTAAAACTTTTGGTTTTCCCGATTGGTATAACGCATTTGCAGTCACAAAAGACAACAATATTTTAGCTTATCTAGGCGAGGATATTTGTTTCTTTTCTCCCACAAAAGCACATAGATACTTAAACTTTATACAAAGAAACGTCAATCATTTTAGTCTAAACAAAACAGAAAAAGAAATAGTTTTAAAAGGAAAACCCATCGAACTCGCTGATTATGACAAAAACAATTATGGTGAATGGCGATATTATTGGTTTATTGAAGACACTACTTTTTTGTTGATGGAAAACAGAATATATACAATTAATGAATATTTGAAAAAATATAATACATGTTGTTATCAAAACAATAAATATAGATATCCGTTATGGAATTCAAAATACTCTTTCAATAAACAGATTCCATTATGTATATATGATAATAGATACGTCAATAACTCGCCAAACGTTGACCGAGGCTTTGAACCGTCAGGCGATACTGGAGTCGAAAATACAGAACATTACATAATTGGATTAGAAAGACTAGTTAAAAAATTTGAAAAAGTTCTAGCCACGCCATTTGCGGCAATTGGGCGACTTGACGGTTCGTATTCTATATTATGTTCAGCAGATGGAAGAAAATATACGAATAGTGAAATAGAAGACATATTAAAAAACTACGAAAATTTCCGTTCATCTATTATTATCCCTGAAAACGAAATCAAACAACTTGAAGAAACAGAAATAAGCTATTAACTGTTTTCACTTGATAAAAAACCTAAGCGCGAAGATTCAGAATTTTGTTCCGTGATGGTGGGCGATACAGGAGTCGAACCTGTGACCTCGTCTACGTCAAAGACGCGCTCTAGCCAACTGAGCTAACCGCCCAAATGTGTATAGTGAGGACAAGTTTCGCTTCGCGAAATTTAACTCACCGGAACCATAACATGGTGAGTCGGGAGGGGCTCGCATCGAGCGAAGCGAGATCCGACGCCCCGCTTTTTGAGCAATCCCGACAGGGATTGGTGAGTCGGGAGGGGCTCGAACCCTCGACACCGGGCTTAAAAGGCCCGTGCTCTAACCAGCTGAGCTACCGACCCATTTTTAAATGTGGTGGTTCCGGCTGGACTTGAACCAGCGACACAAGGCTCTTCAGGCCTCTGCTCTACCAACTGAGCTACAGAACCACAATACTCCATATTATACCACACTTGTGATATAATTAAAACATGAAAAAAATCAATACTTCTCCCATTTCGGGTATGCAAGAATTATTACCAGAAAGTCAAGCGACTTTCGATGGATTAAAAGCAAAAATCTTTGATAATTATTCTAAACATGGCTTCTTCAACATCGAAACTCCAATGATCGATCGTTCCGAAATTCTTTTTGCTAAAGCCGGTGGTGATACTGAAAAACAAATCTATAGAGTCATTAAAACTACCGAATCAGCCGAAGACTCTGACCAAGCTCTACGCTTCGACCATACTGTCCCTCTAGCTCGTTATATTGTCGAACACGAAAATAACCTTACCTTTCCTTTTAAAGTTTCCCAAATCGGACGTAATTTCCGTGGCGAACGTGCCCAAAAGGGCCGTTTTCGCGAATTTTACCAATGTGATATCGACGTCATTGGACGCGGTTCTCTTCCAATTGCCTATGATGCTGACGTTATTTCGACTTTACTGACTACTTTCTCGACTTTTGAGCTTAAAACTCCCGTACTCGCCCGTATTAGTAACCGAAAAATCTTGTCTGGCTTAATTGAAGCCTTAAATCTCCAAGAAAAATCTCAGGATATCTATAGCATTATTGATCACTCTGAAAAAGTTCCACCCGAAAAAACTAAAGCTGACTTTCAAGAAATCGGCTTATCTGACCAGGAAACTGCTAAACTTCTAAGTTTTATCGACTTACATGGCGATCGAGCTAAAATTATCGACAGTTTACGCGACCTAAATATTAACAGCCCCACTTTCTACGATGGCATTTCTGAACTCAGAGAAGTTCTAGTTCTTCTAGAATACATGGGATTAAAAGACCAGATCGAAGCCGACATGAAAATTGTACGCGGTCTTGATTACTATACCGGAACCGTTTTTGAATTCATTCTCCCAGAACACAAAGAAATCGGTTCAGTTTGTGGTGGCGGTCGCTATGAAAACTTAACCGGCTACTTTACCGAACAATCTTTCCCTGGTGTCGGTGGCTCCATTGGACTTACCCGCCTATTTTATGTTCTAAATGAACATAATCTACTAAAAAATCAAGAAACTAAATTCCTTGATTATGCCATTATTCCTATGTCTAAAAATGAATACAAAACCGCCTTTGAAATTGCAACTAAATTAGCTGAAGAAGATTATCGTGTTACGACTGTCCTTACGGATAAAAAACTCGGCGATAAACTTACCTATGCAGCTAAAATCGCTAAAAACGGCATCGTCATCGGAGAAGACGAAGTCAAAACTGGAAACTATAAAGTCAAAAACTTCCTCACCAGTGAAACCTCCGACCTTAATATGATATAATAAAAACTATGAACAATTTAGAAAATATAGTCAGTCTATGTAAGCGTCGTGGATTTATTTTTCCAGGCTCCGACGTTTACGGTGGCATGGCGGGAACATGGGATTTTGGCCCGCTTGGTGTCAGCTTAAAAAGAAAAATCATGGCAGCTTGGTGGGAATACTTTGTTGATAACCGCGAAGACATCTACGGAATTGACGCTGCTATTCTCATGAACCCAAAAACCTGGATAGCCTCCGGCCATACTGCTACTTTTGCTGATCCATTGGTCGAATGTAAAGAATGTAAAAGCCGTTTTCGTGCCGATAAAATCGCGGATAATATCTCAGAAGCTGTTACGACTGAAGAATTTCTCAATACTCATACCAAATGCCCAGTCTGCGGTAAAGAAAATTGGGGACCAATCCGCAAATTTAATATGATGTTCTTAACTCACGTCGGTGCCGTTTTGCCAGACGACGATAAAGAAGTTGCTGAAAAAAATATCGCCTATCTTCGTCCTGAAACTGCCCAAGGCATCTTCACTAACTATAAAAACGTTGTTGACACAATTTATCCGGATTTACCTTTTGGCCTTGCTCAACAAGGTAAAGCCTTCCGCAACGAAATTAGTCCGCGTGATTTTATTCTTCGTGACCGCGAATGTTTCCAAATGGAAATTGAATACTTTGTCAATCCGACTACCTGGGAAGAAAACTTCGAAACTATGCGCAAAGCTCAACACGAATTTCTAGAAGATATCATTAAGCTTCCAAAAGAAAAGATTCACGAACTCGAAGTCCCCGCCGAGGACCGCGCACATTATTCTAAACGCACTATTGATTTCATGTTTGACTACCCGAACGGTGAAGAAGAATTGATGGGCCTAGCCTATCGTACTGATTTCGACCTCTCTAATATTGCTCGCGAATCTGGAAAGTCCATGGATTATCGCGATAAGGTTACTAACGAAGTATTTATCCCGCATGTCATTGAGCCTTCTATCGGCGTCGAACGACTTTTCCTCGCAGTTTTATCTACAGCTTATCACGAAGACGAAATTAACGGCGAAAAACGTGTCGTCTTAAAGTTACCAGAAAACTTGGCGCCTTATAAGTTTTGTGTTTCCCCTCTTCTAAAAAACAAACCTGAACTCGTTGAAAAAGCGAAAGAAGTCTATAATATCCTTCGCAAAAAATATGGCAACGTGACCTGGGACGACTCCGGCAATATCGGTAAACGCTATCGCAAACAAGATGAAATTGGTACACCAAAATGCATTGTCATTGACTTTGATACCCTAGAAGACGATACTGTAACCGTTCGCGATCGCGATACTACTAACCAAATTCGCGTTAAAATCAACGAACTCTAATCTATTTTTAATTAATTATTATTCTTATGTTATAATAAGAATATAAAAGGAGATATATTATGGCTGAAAAAGCTAAAAAAGACAGTAAAAATTTAATTGCATGGATTTGTGCCGTTGTCGCCGTTGTTGCCATAGTTATAGTCGCAGCAATTCTTGCCACACGTAGTGGAGCGCCTCTCGACGAATCATATTTTGAGTCAGATGACAGTAAATACGTTCTCACAGTAGAAGCTGACGATATGCTCACGGAAGGTGAAGAATACATACCTGTTAGATCTCATTTAGTCTATTACTATTCTGGTGATGCCATTACCGACCTTAAGAACTATTACCTATTTGACGATGAAGAAACCGCTAAATTAGCTTATGAATATTATAAAGAGAATCTTTCCGACGAATATAAAGATATTAGTCTAAGTGGCAAATATATCATTTTCACCGAAAAAGAAGCTGAATATGAAGGAATTACCGCAAACGATATTAAACAACAACTCGAACTTATCAAAATGCTAGATGAAATGAATCTTAATGGAACCGACGAAGAAGGCGCTGAAAGCACCGAAAGCACCGAAGATGCCGAAGCCGTCGAAGAAGCCAATCTAGAAGACAACGCAACAACTGAAGAAGAATAATTCATACGTTTAAAAACTAACCCTACGGGGTTAGTTTTTTATGGTATAATATATCGTAATAAAGGAGAATAAAAAATATGGCAGATTTTAACAAAATCTTAACACCTGGAGATTATCAAAAAAATGAGCTCAATGTTGTTATTGAAATCCCGACCGGCTCTAACCATAAAATCGAATGGGATCGTGAGCACGCCTGCTTCATGCTCGATCGCGTCGAACCAATGGCTTTTGCTAAACCTTGTAACTACGGCTTTATTCCTCAAACTCTTGACGAGGACGGTGATGAACTTGACGTCCTCATGATTACTGACCAACCTCTTACTACTGGCATTTGGATGAAAGCTAAAGTACTTGGTGTTATGAAATTCGTTGATAGTGACGAAGTTGACGATAAAATCATCTGCGTTCCAGCTGATGACCGCAATAACGGCGACGCCTATAATAAATTAGAAGATTTGCCCAAACAACTATTGAAGCAAATCGAGTTCCATTTTAACCATTACAAGGACCTAAAAAAACCTGGTTCTACTGAAGTTAAAGGCTTCTTCGATGCTGCTGAAGCTAAAAAAGTTATTGCCGCCGCTATTAAGCGCTGGGATAACCGCTAAAAAGTTTTAATAATTTTAAGGAGTTCAGGTATTTTATCCTGAACTCCTTTGATTTTATTCACTACTGATAAATTACTTGTCAGAATTAATCTCATAATTTTAATTTCATCTGTCCCAATTTCCCCATTTTCCTGTTCTCTTAACGCTTTTTCATGATAGTCCCATTCATATCTTTTCCCTTCTTCTAATTTCTTCCCAACAGTATCACGAAACAAATTGATTTCCTCACCCGAAGCCTTTACTAGATTAAATAAAAACCACGCTTCAACCAAATCTATATTTAAATTACTATCCAGTCCAAAAAAACATTGTTTAACTATGTTAAAATAATCCGCATTATCAGAATGTTCCGATGCTTTACTTACTTTATTTAATATTTCTCCAGCTAGCTGCGTTTTATTTAAATCTTTTAAAATTCCACTATGGAATAGTAACATCTTCGCACCCGTTATTACAAAAAGTTCGGACTTACCTTGGTGTATATTTAAATCCACTAACGAAAACATTTCGATCCCGCCCGCTAATTTCGATTTTTCCCGCCTCACCCCCTTCGCAATAGCAGAAATTTTCCCATTTGGCGTAATAATGTTTAAAATCCGATCTGCTTCCGCATAATTTGTTCGCCTTAAAATGTATCCTGATGTCCTTAAATCTTTACTCTGCATATTTTCTTACGTAACTCCGTATATCTGCTGGTTTCATTGTATCCTTATTTAAAACTCCTGCTATTTTATAAGAACCAATTCCTTGCTTAGAGAAATCTAAAGAAGAAACAATCACAACTGGAATTTTCGCCGTGTCCGGATATGAAATCAATTCATTTAAAAAAGTAAAACCATCCGGACCGTCTAATAAAATATCTAGGAAAATTAAACTCGGTAAATCACCTTCTGAAATCGCCGACATTGCTGAAATTGCATCCTTAAAAATTCGTACCGATGTATTGGCTGCCCGACTCATACACCCAGCCATTGTTTCATCATCATCAATTATAAAAATCATACAAATAGACTCGCCTGCCGAGAGATTGGCAATTCGACATAAAAACTCGTACCGTCACGATGTCTCACCGCTCCCACCTCTGCATGCATATAACGCGAAAATTTTGAAGCAATATAAAGCCCTAATCCTGAAGATCCTGGTCTCATCGCAATCGATGTCGGTTTTTCAATCCAACCTCTCTTCAATTCTCTCCAAACATCAATCGGCAAAGCCGGCCCATAATCTCTTACCATAATTCTTACTCGTTCACGAGTATCTTTAACGATTAACTCTGCCCTTGTTCCTTCTCCCGAATAATGCATTGCGTTCAAAAGAAAATTATAAACTACACTATATAATAAATCACGATTTGCCGTTACTAATCTCATCCGATTAGAATATTTAATAAATAAATCCCTTTTATTATAACTAAACAGATAACCTAGTTCTCTTAATACCCCATCGCACACCGCTCTTACCGCTACCGGCTCCATTTCAAACAATCCGTCCTCTAGTCTCTTAATCTTCACTAAATCATTCACTTGTTTAATCGCCCGCTCAGAAACATTTACCATCTCAGAGCGGATATGCTCGTTTTTTTCACCTAAATCACCAAAAGATAGAGCTAATTGTCTCAAAACCGCCAGTGGCGCTTTCAGCTCATGAGCCGCCACCAAAATTCCGTCGACCTCCTTTTCCATACTCTAATTATAGCACAAAACTAGTCATTAAATTCGACTGTACTCAGCAACTTATCAAAGTCTGCCTCAAACAAAACTGAATCAGTTTGCAAAATCGCTGTTTTATCGCGAATTTTAAACGTTACAATAAATCCATTTAGCTCCGTCCCAGGTATAGTTCCCGTATATCGGTTCGCCGTAATACTGTCTTCTAGCCCAATTGTCGTCGAAACCATCGTCAAATTAGAATTTTTCTTATCCATATTTTTCTGATATTCTTTCGTCACATCATCAAAGCTCTTATTCACAATCGTCACCCTAAGTGCGTTGATTGTATCCTTAGCTACAGCATCAACTTGAATTGGGTTAAAGTAGGCATTAAAATCTCCACCTTTTTCCGCCGCCGCCGCTACATAAACACTCCAAGTCTTCGGATATTCAAAAGTTAATTGCCCATAATCTACTGGACCAGAGAAAACTTTATAAGGATATTTTTCCCTCTCCAAGAATTCCGCTTCATCTTTTGCAGCTTGTTCGTCTTTCGCCTGTGCCACTGCAATTTCAATCTGCTCACCCACGTCCGTACTAATTGCGTCATACTGTAAATACATCCAAATAAATAGTCCAATGAAGGTCACCGCAATCAATGAAATGACAATTATGGCAATTGTTTTTAATAAACCCTTTACATCCTTTCTTTCTTCTGGCAAAACTTGGACTTGCTGAACCATCGGCATTCCACCAGGTGACATTATCGGAGCACCCAGCATTGGCTGACCAGGTTGAACTGGTTGCATCGGTTGAACTGGTGGCATCTGTCCGTTATCCATAAGTTTATTATATCACATTATTTACTAAAATCTTCCGACAAAACCTCAATTTCATTTTTCAAACTCTCCAAATCCTTCTCGATTTCCTTCGCTAATTCTACCGCCCCCTTATATTTTTCAACTGCTTCCTCTATTTTAAAATCATCCGAATAAAACCACTCTACTTCATTATCTAACTTTTCGATTTTCTGATTTAAACCAATTTTCTCACCCATCTTCTACCTTTCTTTAACTGTTTTAATTTCTGCCTCAATTTCTTGTTTATATGTTGTAATTTTTACAACATTACCAGGTGAAATTTTACCACTCAAAATCGCATACCCCCGACTTAATACTTTTTCCGGATTTAACGCTACTAAAATTTTCATCTTTTGTTCCAACATTTTTTCATAAGCTAAACACTCATTTTGTATTTTTTCTAATGCCTGCTTTACTTTCTTCTCACAAGCCTCCTTAATCGGCTCAAGATTTCGAACTAAATTCTGACCCGCCCGAAACACTGCAGTTCTAATTCGCAAAATTTCTGCCTTTTTATCCTTCGTTAACATTTCTGCCGCATTCGATGGTGTTGACGCTCTAACGTCTGCTGCCAAATCTGCCAAACTTTCGTCTATCTCATGTCCAATCCCCGTAATTATCGGAATCTTACTCGCTGCAATCGCTCGTACTAACTTTTCGTCATTAAAACACGACAAATCATCTGCCGAACCACCTCCTCTTAGAATCGCAATCATCTCCACTTCGCTTTTTTCGTTAAAATAATTCAAAGCTCGAATGATTTGATCCGGTGCATCTAAACCCTGAACTAAAGTATGTGCAACTTGAACCTTCATTCCACCCCACCTCGCATTGATAATCTTTATAAAATCTGCATAACCCGCTGCACCAGTTGAAGAAATAATTCCCAATTTAGTTAAATCTTTCGGAATCGGTCGCTTTTTCGTTACATTAAACAATCCTTCCGCCGTTAGCTTTTTCTTCAACATCTCAAAAGCCTTCTTTAAATTCCCCTCACCTACCGGCTTAATTGCTGTTACCGTAAACGAAAACTTCCCCAATTTCGTTACTTTCGGCTTCCCTCTTACTAAAATCTTCATACCATCTTCAATCGGCATTCTTAGTTCCCATAAAGGCATAAAACACGAAACGCTCGACTCTTCATCCTTAATATCAAAAAACACCCATTTATTTTGATTGACTTTAAAACTTGCTACCTCACCAGTAATCAATACGGAGTCATACGCATATTCTAAAGTCTGATTTACAAGACTAATAAACTCCGTCGGAGAAAAACTATCTAACTCAGTCATTCTTTCCTCGTATTGCTTTATAGTATGGCCATGAACCCGAAATAATCGTAAAGACAAGCGTAATTACACGCGTCATTACTGTCACAATCGTCGCCGTCGGGAAATCAACTCCCAGCGCAATCATTACACCCGCCATCCCCAGTTCATATAAACCATACGGCACAATTCCATCAAACACCGAACCTATCGCCTCGCCTATCATAATAAATGGCAAAATTTCTGGTCGCCCTAACGCAATCGCCACAATCCAATAAGTTGAAATCTCTAAAATACTGTAAGTTATACCCCATAAAGCAGGCTTTTTCAAATATTTTTTATTCTCCTTCGCAATATTCACATTTTCATGAATATCATTGAAATAATCATTAACTGATCTATTTTTAATCAGCCTCTTCTTTCGTCCAAACGTCACAATTCTCGAGAATACTCCCAACACTTTTTCTACAACTCTCGAGAAAAAGTCTACCCGTTTCTTACTACTAGCTATAAAAATCACAAACCATAAAACAAAAAACACGCCCATATTCATAATTAACGCTAAAGGCACAATCCATTCAGCTCCACTCGGAATCAAATTTAAAGCCAGTAAAACCGCAATCGCCACTAACGCCTGTAAATAATTTATTACTGTTGTTATAGCATATCTAAAAACATACAAAAAACTCGCCTGACCCGCCGAAACATCAAACGGCACCAAACGATAAGTCAAAAAAGCTAATCCCCCAATCCCTCCTGCCGGCACCGCACGATTAACAAAATTTAGTTCCGTCGAAATCCTTAACATTTCCCGGTTAGAAAACTTACGTTGAACTTTTTTATTCCGAAGGTAAGAAAAGAAAATCTGCCCACAAGCATAATACATGAAAAGCTGTTCTGGAATTAGCAGTAACAAAACAAAAACATTAGTTTCCTGTAAATGATCAAGTGTGTCTAAGATATCCGACCAGTTTAAATAAACTACATACGAAACTAAAGCAATCGTCAAAATAATCAAAATCGTCCGAAAAGAAAACCACTTACGACTTTTTTTTGCCATAAAATTATTATAGCATATTATCGAACTTCTACTCTAATTCGTGGCAAAGATTTACCTGAAAAATGGGTCTTTTTTGTCTTGACGAAAGTAACTACTCCGTCTTTAGCCGCATGAATCGTAAAATTGCGAGACATATAAGTTCCTGGTCCAGCAATCTTCGTAGCACCAGTTTGACGCACTAAAACTTCACCATTCTTCACTTTTTGGCCACCAAAACGCTTTACGCCTAGGCGCTGACCAGCATTATTATGAACATTTTTGGCGGTACCGCCAGCTTTTACGTGTGACATCTACTTCTTCCTTAAAATTATTATATCTCTCGCTACGATTTGACCTTCTCGATGATAAAAAAGCCCCTCGCGCGATTTATTATTAACATTATACCCCAGTTTATCTATTTCGTCAAGAATTTCTAATCTTTCATAACCCCCATCTTCCCGTAACCACGCTGGCATTGCTACTACGACTGGCGTTTTCGTCTTCACTTGCGATGCCAAATTCTTCAAAAACCCTAACATGATACTCTTACACTCTTGTTTTTGTTCTTTTAGTTCCATCTCGCTTGGTATTTTGTTAAAAGGCTTCCCGAGATATCCCTCACACGCCACCGCCGCTACTGGTTTTTGCCACTGAAAATTTGTCGCATCGCCTACCGCTAATTGATAATCTTTAAATTCAAAATGCTTCAAGTTTTTATCACTATACTCAATCATTTTCTCACTAATATCAGTACCATATGCTTTATATCCCATTAAAAGTGCTTCCTGTAAAACTACTCCGGTGCCACAAAACGGATCCAAAACTACCGCTCCAGCTTTTAATGGTCCACAATGATTGATTAAAACCTGTGCCAATTTCGGTGGCAACATTCCGACTTTCGCATCCCGTGCTGGTCGTGCCTGATCCCGCTTCGCATAAGCTTCAATGTCCTGCACCCCAATCACTCGATACCACTCATCCTCAACTTTTATTAACTCCACCTTCCGCTCATTTTTTCCTGATAGACCGTTGTGCAAAGATGTTGCTGTTGACAAAATTGCTTCTTTATTTTCTACTACCCTAACCGACCGCCCATGCCTTACTAAAATCTTCTTTAATTTTAAAGCTTCCATACTTGCCGTTTTTCTAGACGCTTTTTTAGAATAATCACTCACTCCAATCGTCAACTTCCCCTCCGGCAACCCCTTTAAATATTCTAACGGCTTTTGCTCTAAAAAGACTGCCAATTTCATAGTCCCACCAAAACGCGAGATATCGACGGGTGACGTCACTTGGGGAACCCCCACAGCGAGCCCCCGAGCTATGGGGGAAAATGTGGCGGCAGGACCCGTCGAGAATTGCATATTTAATTCTGTTATTGATATTTCCGGCTGCCGCCCTAAAACCGCTAAATATTTCATTTCACAATCAAAAACTTATTCTTACCTTTTTTCACTATTGCCGTCTGGTTCAATTCTACGTCTTCCGTCACTTTTACTCCATTTATCGTAATCGCACCTTGGGAAATAAACTCTCGTGCCTTCTTTTTTGACTCCGCCAACCCATTTTCTACTAACGCATCGACTAACATCACCCCCTTTTTTGTTACTGGTAAAAACTTCGCAAATTCTAAAATCTCATCGCCAGAAAACTCCGTAAAATCAGTCTCCTTATCAAACAAAGCTTTTATCAAATTCTCAATTGCTTCCGCATTATTTAATCCATGTACTACTTCCGTCACTCCCCTGGCTAAAGCTCTCTGCGCAATTCGCTTTTCCGGCGCCGTCGCATGTTGCTTTAAAATATCCTCAATCGCTTCCTTATCATAAAGCGTATAAATCTTAATTAAATATTCTACCGCTTCATCCGGTTGGTTTAGCCAAAACTGATAGAAATCGAAAATCGAAGTATAATTTCCGCTACCATTATCCGTCGCTGCTAACCAAATCGCATTTCCTTCCGATTTTCCAAATTTTCTTCCCGTCACCGGATCAATCACTAGCGGCGTTGACCAAACATCCGCCTTCCCGTCTTCTAATCTTTTAATTAAATGAATTCCCGAAGTACAGTTTCCATACTGATCCGCCCCACAAAGCTGTAAATCTATCCCATATTCCCGATAAAGATGCAAAAAATCATATCCCTGAATCAAAGTATAAGAAAATTCTGCATAACTGATTCCCGAACCACCATCACCAATCCGATTCTGCACGAATTGTCGATCTAAAAGTTGCGTCATCGAAAACGCTTTCCCAACTTCTCTTAAGAAATCGAGATATTTCATATCTTTAAACCAGTCATAGTTATCTACCATCGTCACATTATCGGATTTTACGACTTGCTCAATTTGTGTTTTAATGCATCTTTTATTATGTTCAACTTCCTCAAGAGATTTTAATTCGCGTTCACCATTTTCTTTCGGATCTCCAATCTGCCCAGTCGCTCCGCCGACTAATAAATACGGCTGATAGCCATGCCGAACAAAACACGCGCACATCATTAAAGCCGCCAAATTCCCAATCGTTAGAGAATCCGCACTCGGATCCGCCCCCCAATAAAACTTTTTTACCTCTCTTGTATCTAAATCTTCCGGCTTTTCGACCGTCGTCTCAGCCATAAACCCCCGATAAATCAATTCTTCCGATAATTTCATACCCTAATTATATCACATTTTTATCTTGTATTTTTGATTCGAATTTCCGCTTTAGAATAATAATGCATAGCAAATTAATTGTTATGTTATAAAAGTCCAAAGTTAATACAACGTACTACGCTACCATAGCTCTTAGTGCTGCTGTCTCCGGGATAGATATTGCTGTCATTCATGTGCAGATAGTAGGCGCTGTAACTACTGCGCGCAGTATGGGACCAGTAGTACCCGTCGTTACCGCGACCGTACGCACTAGAGTCACTCCAGCCGCCGGAATAAACAAAGTTATTTGGATAGCTACGCCATCTATTAGACACCACTTCTTCCCCTCCATCAGATTGATCTGTTCCCGTTCCCCCTAATTGAATATCTAAATTAGAGAACTTTCCCATACCAGCACCGCTACCACCATACGGTAATCTCCAATTAGTAGGACAAATCGAAGTACTCACGGCATGAGAAGCTGATTCCGAAGTAAGGCTAGTAGTATTAGCCATCGCCGCCGCCCAAGTGTAATAATTGCCATAACCATACCATTGACTGTGATCATTATTACCTTCATTATATTGATTGTCATCCCAATGCGTGGGGTCCCATACGCCAGGAGAAACAGTCAAAGTAACGCTAGCCGAATTAACCCCACCTATATTGGTATTATTATTGTTATAACGAGGGAATCTGTAGCCCTGGTCACTACCCGTGATATTAGAAGTACTATATTTACTATTTGCCGTAGTAACATTACTAAAGTTCGCATCTTCCGAATTAGCTAATCCTGTAAATACCCCACCAAAACCTCCTGCTTTAGAACTATCAGACGAATTATCGGCATCTAATCTCAAGTTTTCCATCATCCAACAATATCCGTCCTGCATTTTGCCTACAGTATAAACATTATTGTCTCGACTATCTGTCAACGCAGTAATTTGTCCATCAGAAAGCATATCGCAAGAAAAGCCTTGCATCGTGCCAGCTGCTGGCACCCAAACCGCATAAAGCGTAGCTTGATGAGTATTAGTGTCAAAGTTAAGGTCGGCTCCTGTCACCTTTTCATTAGGACCATAAATCTTGCTATCACTGTTTACTGTCGCATTTTGATCTTCACTCCAACCTGCAAAACCATAGCCCGCCTTTTTGAAGTTATAGGCCATGAGGTCTGCCGTGCTAGAAGCATTATTATATTCTAAAGTGGTATAAAACCCATCCATCGTGCCTGCCGTAGCCCCATTGCCATTATAAACAATCGTATAAGGATTATAAGCATAAAGCTCTATAGTCGTGCCTAATAATTCACTATTATTTTCTAGATAACTTATTACTGCCGCTTCATCAGCAAATTCTATTACCTCCTCATTTACCACCGTGTACCATTTCCCTTTCCAGGTAGTAGTCGCAGTATAGGCTCCAGTCTGGGCCGCCAAAGAAGAATAAACGGAAATTTCTTCCGTACCAGGCTGTTCGGTAGTATAAATTGGATAAACCTGTGCATACATTCCATAATCATAACCAGATATTGGAGTTCCCCAACTCTCCAAATATAAAGTCACCGTATCGCCATCAAAGGTATAAATATTAGTACCAGACAAATTATTTTCTGGCGAATAAATCTCTTTATAATTACCCCTATTTTCCCAATCACCATCCCAATTTCCTTCCACAACTTCAATCCCCATTGTATCCGCAGTAACCCCATATCTTAAAACCACTCTTACTTTGCTAGCGCCAGCAAAAGGCACTGGCTGCAAAATCTGTTCTTCTCCATAAGCCCCACCACTTTGTGTCCCATCACTACTTATATTTGAACTCTTTACTATTGTTGGTGTAGTCCCCATATACATCGAAGTATAAGAATTCCCGTATACTACCCTATTTTTAGTCGCCCCACCAGGGAAAGTCAAACCATTGCCATTATAATTTATACCAATTTGATCTGGGCGCACCGGCTCATCAGCATTAGCCGGATGCACTAAAGTATATATAACTTGCCCTTGGTAAGTGCCAGCTGGTTGAGTTTGAGCAATATAGGCAGCATAAGTAGTAGTAAGTGTTACTCCACCAGTAGTTTCGTCCATACTAGTAGCAGCGTTCTTATGGGCTACTTTAGTATATTCATTTGGGACTACATGGTAACTAGCAAAGCTAGCAGCACTTCCTCCTGAAGTATTAGGAGCAGAATCTATCGTAAGAGCATTAGTGCCTGATGTGTCACCAGAATCTCCAGCAAGAGTAAGTTTCATCGCCCAGTTAGAGACATCTGGATTACCAGCAGTGGTAGCTAGTCCTGTAACAATAGGTTCTGAACCTGATGTAGTACCTACTAGTTTATTACTATCTGTTTCACCAATAGTGTTATTAGTATATCCTGTAGCATAAATAGCAAAGCCAGAAGTATCATTACAGAAGACTTTAAGTGTAGTAGTTCCTATATCACTTTGGTAAGTCCCATTAGATATCGTAGCATTATGGGAAGACATACCAGTACCAGAAAGAGAACAAGAGACTGGGACC
>JAZLES010000010.1:0-2473 GCA_045615385.1 Candidatus Nanosyncoccus sp.
TAGCGCTTGCTCTGGAGCGCCTGAAGCCAACCAAATACCTGGATTTTCTATCGACTTGAGCACCAATAAAATAACGTTGAATAATTATAACGGTGGAGCAATATATTATTTTTGTCGAGGGACATGTGCTGGCACTACGAATATGGAAATCGAGTTAATTGGCGATAATGTAATTAACTCTCAATCTTCAAGCCCATATCTTCAGGAAAATGGAGTGCCTCAGAATGCTGCTTTCATGAACATAATTCCGAATTTTACAGGTTCTGGCACGTTGAAAATTGATGCTGCGACTCCATTCGCTTTTGAATCTCCAAATTCCGCCTCATTTTCTTTGGAGATTATGAGCAAAGACTTTATAAACGTTTCAACGCAAGCTAGTCAAGCGACCGATGTAGAAGATATCACCGAAGATTCAATTTCTACCGTTATTGAGACGAATAACCTCTCTAAAAGTGAACCGTCGTTCTTCGATACCACTGCCGGAATAGCGTTGCTGATATCGGTTCCGAGTGTTTTGGTCATAATTATAATAGTTCTTATCGTTGCGTTAGCGAGAAAATCGAATAAGCCGCAACTACCTGAACAAAGCAATATGCACGCTGAACCAGGTCAAGCGAATTTGAACTGTACCCCAAGTAGTAGACACTCCGTAGAGTTGGACCATTAGAGGAATAGAGGCGATAAAAATCTCTATGCTCAAGCAGTTTCGTAGCGATTAGTATTATGTTTAGTTGTCTCATATTTAGTTGTTATTCTGGTTTTTATTGTCGCCTTTTGGCAATGGGTATACTCCAGTCGTACAGTAATCATAGTATTCGGCTGGAGCTAGTTTAGCTAAGTCCCATTGGCAGCGATAGTTGTTATAGTAGTTCATATATTCCATGATCATTTGTGTCACTTGCACGAAAGTCTTACATTTTGTGATTCTGTCTTCTATTTCATCTTTCATATGACCGAAGAAGCTTTCCTGTGGCGCATTATCCCAGCAAGTAGCCTTTCTGGACATGGAACGAATAAGATTGGAGTCTTCCATTAATTCATTAAACCTTTTTGCTTTGTAATGAATGCCTTGATCACTATGGACTAAGGTATCCTTAGTTAAAGTCTTACCATGGATAAGGACCAATTGCCTGAAGGTGTCTAAGACAAATTGCTCTTTGAGATTCTGGCTTATCTGATATGCTAATATTTCTTTAGTAAAGGCGTCCTTAACGGTAGATAAATAGCAAACTTGATGATTAGCATAGAATAAGTAAGTAATATCGGTCAGGAGTACTTTTCTTGGTCCAAATTCACGAAATCTGCGGTCCAGGACATTTGGTGGAGTTTTCTCCAACATATTCTCTCTAAGTGCTATCCTATATGGGTTTGGACGACGAATAGGACAAGTCAGCCCATATTTCTTCATGAGTCTTCTTATCTTCTTTAAATTCATTATTACAGGTGTCTCAAAGTGAAGCAATGCCATTTGAATACCTCTAGCGCCCTTAGTATAGCCATGTAATTTGTATGCAATTAGGATAAGGTCAAAATCTCTTCTATCTTGTTCTTCTAACTTTCTGCGGTTTTCCTCTTCTTTTACCCATTTATAATAACCACTTCTAGATACTCCAGCAGTGTCACAGAGCCAAACTAGATTAGGGCACTTAGTATTTGTTTTCTTAGTAAGGCTTAGGATTTCTTTAATGATGGCAAATTTTTGATCTTTTTTGAGATCGTATGGGAGCTTCCCTTGAGTTCGTTGTACGCGAAAATTTTTTTTAGAAAGTCTGTCTCTTTTTCTAGGTATTGTATTTGTTGTTCCAGTTTACCAATCATATGAATTATATCCGCATTAGTTTGAAGCTGAGTATGGCCACTGCCTTTCTTACCACGATATGGATTTTTGCCTTCTAGGGATAGTTGTTCACGACCAGGAAAAGCATTCTTTACTTGGCTATAATAAGTTCTAAGCGTAGATACTCTAGTTTCGCCAAGAACTTTTGGGTCTATACCTTGCTCACGAAGAATATCGGTAGAAGAACGTCCTTTGGCATATTCGCGACAAAAGTAATTCTTAAATGTCTGTGTATAGTGAACTTGCCGAGATGTGACCTTGATTATGTTTGGGTTTTTACTTAGTACACTAATTTGTTCTTCCGTAAGGTAACTCTGTATTCCGCGATAGGCTGTAGGCTTTTTCTTCGTCATTTTATTCTCCTGCAATAAACTTATCGCCATTATAATTAATGACGATAAATCTGCCAAACATAAACGTTTTATAAGTGTCTACTTTTTGGGGTACACCGTACCGAACCTACTGTCTACTTTTTGGGGTACAGCTTAAAATAAGTGTCTACTTTTAAGGGTACAGTTCATCTAGGCTCGTAGTCGTTTTAGCCGTTTGAGCCTTATCCCAGGTAAACGAACAGACTAGAAAAGTACCATTCTCTCCCTGCGGGCGCCTACGCGCCCCGGAGATGGGAATGGTACT
>JAZLES010000011.1:0-34283 GCA_045615385.1 Candidatus Nanosyncoccus sp.
GCATAAATAGCAAAGCCAGAAGTATCATTACAGAAGACTTTAAGTGTAGTAGTTCCTATATCACTTTGGTAAGTCCCATTAGATATCGTAGCATTATGGGAAGACATACCAGTACCAGAAAGAGAACAAGAGACTGGGACCGTGATGTTGATTTGATCTACGACAGAATCAGCCGAAACTAGGTTATTTAATGCTAAACCAGCAATCATCATTATGCTAAACAGGCCCACAAAAAACCACTCAAAACCTTTCGTCTTTGTTTTTCTTTTCATGGTTATATCTCTGCCTTCAATTACATAACCATTATAGCATGGTTAGAAAATTTGTGGGAAATTATTTTGTGAGATAGGCAATTTTGGCTTGGCGGCGAGCATCGTCATCGTTTTTGGGAAGTTCTTCCCTACTTGAATAATCTTCAAAAATTTTTAAACAATCTTTCATGGGGCCATCATAAACTGGCGGTTTATCGTAAACACCCCAGATAATAATATGTAAGTCTGGCGCATTTTCAGCATAGAACTCTATGGCTTTAGAAGTAGCACGGATAAACTCTTCTTCAGTAGCTTTGGTATGACGCCAAGCGCGACCACTTAAGAATTTTTCGGTAACAGTAGCAGAAACGGCAATCATAAGAAAGAGCGTTTTGTAATGTCCGGTCATGAGAAGTTTTAAGAGGATGCCTTCCATTTCGGGGTCGAGAAGAGTGACATCGAGAACGATATCGTAGCCATCTTTAATTAACTCAGTTAGGGTTAAAAACATCATGATGGTACTAAATTCATCGGTGTTTTTACGTAAATTTTCATCACCATAATATTCTTTAATCTCTTGATAATGAGGATGGTATTCGACAAAACGACGAGCAGCAATTAGGATGGGTTCGAAATTATTCTTTTCACAGTAAGCTTCGACGGCGGGAAGAATCTGGGTAGTTTTGCCAGAACCAGAAATACCGGCGATACGAATTAAATGACGGTTTTTAGTTGCGGCAAGGGTAAAATCTTCGATAACGGTTTTTAAAATTTTAGGATAATCATTTAAATCAACACGCCACTCAGGTTTTACTTTGGAGGGCCAATGTGACCGCATATAATTAATAATTTTTTCTAATTCTTGATGACTTTCAGGCATTTTTTACTCTTTCTGATTTCAATTTTTTTAATACTTTCAAGGGTTTTATATTCACCTTCAGCTTGAATCTCAACGGTTGCTGGATTTAAGAATTCTATTTCGTCGCCTTTTGTCTCGGAACCAGGAATACGGAATAAAATACTTTTAAACATTAGTTTAGAAAGCCGCCAAAAGTTCGTGAGGCGGTCAGTTTCGGAACGAAAAAGAGTCGAGCTTTTATAGTCTTCCCCGCCCTTCATAATACGAGCCATACGCTTACCATTAACCGCCGCATAATCTGAGGTTTTTTTCGGTTGCAGTTCGCCATTGAGTTTAAAATCTGGGAGAAAAACCTTTTTGTGACGGTTTTTAAAATACCAGCTAGCGAGATTAGTATAGGAACCAACGTTGCGACCATTAGCGGTTTTTAAAATTTTGCGCATTTTTGGTTTGTCATAAATACTAACGGCTTCGGCCATCATACCAATTGTGACGTAACAAGTGGCGTAACGAAATAGTTCGCCATCAACAAAAATTTCTAATGGGTAATAATTACTAGGCTGATGGCCAAATATATCGTCAAGGCTTTTGGTACCAAGGGTTTTAGCAAAGTCATTAAAGTTACCGAAAGGTAGAACAGCTAAGCAGACATCTTTTCCGGATTTTAAAATAGCGTTTGCGGAAATGACACCGGTCGCGTCGCCACCAGCGGAAATAACAAGATCACCATCCTTTAATAGTTTGGCGAATTTTGTGGCATTTTTATCAACATCAGTTGGTTCAACTTCGTATTTGCCAATAAGATAACCTTTGAATTCTTTTTGGCGATCTAGAACTGCTTTTTTGACATCAGAAAACCTAGAAGAACGGGGATTATAAACAATAAAGAGGCGTTTCATGTTAGCTTCCAAAACCTGGCAAGAGGAATTTGAGAAGAGCGTAGATTAAGGCGTAGGCGGCAAGGCCGAGAATGATTTCAAACATCCGGCGTTTGGCTTTTCTAGTCTTTTCTTCGCTACCGCCAGCGGTTAGATACTGGGTACCAACGATAGAAATGCCAACAACACCAAGAATGCCAATACCAATAGACATAATATCAACAACGAGCTCTAGAACATGTTTAATACCAGAACCCTGTCCATCATCATCTCCACATTCAATAATTGAAGTCTCGACACCGCCGCAGCTATTTGCAAAGGTTTGTTTTACTGGAATTAAGCTTAGTGCGAAAAAAGCCAAGAAAGCTATAAATAGATATATAAGTTTTTTCTTCATGGGCCTCCTATCTTAAATATTCATGTAATTTTTTTGTGTCTTTGTTCTTGCGAAGTTTAGAAAGGGCTTTCGCTTCAATCTGGCGAATACGTTCACGAGTAACATCAAATTCAGCGCCGACTTCTTCCAAAGTATGAGGACGGCCGCCACCAATACCAAAACGCAGACGAATAATTTTTTGTTCACGATCAGTTAAGGTAGAAATGATTTCAGAAAGTTGTTCTTTTAATATTTGGTTCGCAGCAGAATCTTCAGGAGAATCACGCTCCTCATCTTCAACAAAATCACCAAGTACGGAATCTTCGTCGTCACCTTCGCGACCGACAGAAGCGTCTAGCGAAGCGATATCTTGTTTAATGCGCATAACATAATCAACTTTTTCGGGTTCCATATCAAGTTCTTTGGCAATTTCTTCATTAGTCGGTTCGCGATTTAGTTCAGAAGTTAATTTTCTAGTCGTTCTCAAGACTTTATTGATGGTTTCAACCATGTGGACTGGAATACGGATAGTACGAGCTTGATCGGCAATAGCACGAGTAATGGCCTGTCTAACCCACCAAGTCGCGTAAGTAGAAAATTTAAAACCTTTGTCAGGATCAAATTTTTCAACTGCGCGGAGCAGACCAGTATTCCCTTCCTGAATCAAATCAAGAAAATCAAGACCACGACCGCCGTAGCGTTTGGCAATCGAAACGACTAGGCGCATGTTAGATTCAACCATTTTATCTTTGGCTTTTTTATCACCTTTAACAATTCGCTTAGCAAGGTCGGCTTCTTCTTCGGGAGTAAGAAGCGGAATTTTACCGATTTCACGTAGATAGAGGCGAACTGAGTCGTCTGCGAAAGCATCAACATTCTCAGCAGTAATTGCAAGCTCTTCATCAGAAAGCTCTTCTTCGTTTTCTAAGTCATCTGTCTCTGGTTCGTCGATTTCCAGAGCTAAATCTTTTGCAGTCAAAATATCGTCTTTTTTAACGCTCATTAGTAGAGATTATAATCTAATATTTATTATTTTGCAACTCGTATATTTCTTGGAGAGTCTTTGTATAGTCTTCAGAATTTTCATCTAAGTCTTTTAGTTTAGCGTTTAGTTCTCTGATTTTTTGTCGGTTTAATTCCTTATTATAGCGAGAGAGAAGTTCAGCGGCTTCTTTTTCTAGGTCATTACTACCGATGTTTTCATGTTCACGATTAAAAACTAATTCGAGCTCATCTAGTTTAGTTTCGTCTTCAGGCACAGTAAAGGGGATTTTAGTTTTAGTTATGCCACCAAATATTTTTAAAGCGAGAAGGCTATCTTCAAGTTTTCTCAATTTATCGTTTTTAATTTCAGTTTTAGGTTTTTTAAGATACTTCTTTGTATTTTGAGACAATTTTTTGTTCAACCTTTCGCCTTTTTCGCGAAGAATCTCAACTTCAAGATCTAGTTTTTTGGCAATTTTTTCTTCGTAGCTAGCACGTTCGACTTCATCCTTAATATAACCGAGGAGTTTTAAGGCGATATCGGAATACTTGCGTTTATCTTGGGCTAAATTTAAATTGAGATTTTCTTCATATTTTTGAAGAAGCCAGTCAACGGCTGGAAGGCGGTTTTCTACGGCAGTTTGCCAAAGTTTCGGGTCTTTTTGAATTAATTCATCTGGGTCTTTAGCACCATGATAATCGGAGATGACTGTTAAATCAATGCCGAGATCGCCCGCCATCATAATGGCGCGTTCGGTAGCTTTAACGCCGGCTTCATCGCCGTCGTAGGCTAAACGAATGTCATGCGTAAAATTGCTCAGAGTTTTTAGGTGTTGTTCGGTCATGGCAGTACCAGAAGTAGCAACGGCTTCTTTAACACCGGCTTGATGCGAAGAAATGACGTCCATATTCCCTTCTACAATAACGACAAAACCGCTACGCAAAATGGATTCTTTGGCTTGATACAGACCGAAGATAAAACGTGATTTATTAAAAAGAAGAGTTTCTGGAGTATTAAGATACTTTGGCTCGGCTTTTTTCAAAATTCGGGCGGTGAAACCAATAACATTGCCAGAAGTATCAATAAACGGGACAGTCATACGGTCACGGAATAAATCACCTTTAAAACGATTAAGAAGACCAGCATCGTTAAGCTCTTCTAGAGTAAATCCACGTTTTTTGAGCGCTTCGACTAAAGCTTTGCCTTGGGGCGGAGCATAGCCAATTTTAAATTCAGCAACGGTCTTACGATTGAGATTCCGCTGGTAAAAAACGTATTCACAGACTGATTTACTACGAGTTAGACAGAGTTGATAGTATTTTGTGGCTAGAGCGAGGGCTTCGCGAGCGCGGATTTTACGCCTAGAAACAGCGGGATCACCACCACGATATTTGGTTAAATCGACTCCGGCTTGGCCAGCGAGTTTTTCAAGAGCTTCTTTAAAACTAATTCCTTCAACTTCCATAATGAAAGTGAAAATATCACCGCCTTTATTGGCGGAAAAATCGTGCCAAATGCCTTTTTCCGGAGAAACCATAAAGGATGGCGTTTTGTCTACCCCCCAAGGTGAATGACCTTTTAGATTACGGCCAGCTCGTTTTAGCTCTACATATTGTCCCACTACATCTTCCACCGCGAGCCTAGATTTTATTTCCTCCTTCGCGTCCTGCATATGATATAATTATAACATATGGAAGGACAAGAGTATCTGAACCAGATTTCTGCCACCAACCGTCCAACAACAAAAGCGAAGGGTGGGTTATTTTCTTCGAAGTTTTTTAAGCTAGGAATGATTGGTTTAATAATTTTTCTCTTGATTGCTATATTTGGAGCGATTTTAGGCAGTGGAAAAGGCGGAGAAAAAGAGTTGTCTTTTGCGTTGAAGTTACATCTTGATAATACTACTAGTATAATAACCGAGTACCAGCCGTCCGTAAAATCATCAATATTAAGGTCAAATAGTGCGTCTTTATATGGTGTTTTGTCTAATGCTGATAAAAAATTAACTGATTATATTACAGAAAAATATGATTATAAGGAAAAGAATGTGAATAAAAAGATTTTGAGTGAAGCGGCGACAGCAAAAGATGCTTTATCGACAGAGTTATTTAATGCAAAAATCAACGGAATTTTGGACAGAATTTATGCTCATAAAATGGCTTATGAGATTTCTTTAATCATGACTGAGGAAGCAAAAATCATAAATATGACTAAAAATGATGATTTAAAAGAAGCTTTTAATAGTTCTTATGGTAGTTTAGAAAATTTGTATAGTAAATTTAATGATTATTCGGAAACTAAATAAAAGAAAGGAAGTTATGGCAAAATCCGAACAAGCAGAAAAAGCATCAAAAAAAGAGCGGGCGAAGGAAACCTTAAAACGAGCGAAGGACGGTGGTTCTAGTTTCAAGAAAGAATTTATAGAATTTATTAATCGTGGCTCAGTAGTAGATCTGGCAGTAGGTGTGGCAGTAGGCGGAGCTTTTACGGCGATTGTGAATTCTTTAGTTAATGATATTGTAATGCCGATTGTGAGTTTAATTGCGGGAGGAGTTGACTTTACTAGCCTTGCGATTAGAATTCCTAATTTCTTTGGCGGGAATGATGAAGCAGTAATCGCTTATGGTAATTTTATCCAGAATGTAATTGAATTTCTAATTATTGCTTGGGTAATCTTTATGATTATTAAAGCTATGAATAGATTGAACCGTAAGCGCGACAAAAAAGCTGACGCTGAAGCTGAAGAAGAAAAGAAATAATTTTAGTATTTAAGAAGTAAGATTATAGCTTAATCTAATGAGGTCTTCGATTTCTTGTTGGTTTAATTGGCCTGCAAGGACGATTTCGATGCCGCCTTTACCAAAATATCGAGATTCCATAACGGATTCATATTTAGCTTGGAGATAGGTACTAAGTTTTTCGTCGCAGCGAATTTCGATCGTGTTACGATGTAAAACAAGAAAAGTGCGACCATCTTTTAAGTAAAGATCCCGTTCTTTTTCTGATTGAATAGAAAAATCTCCAATTCCACTTATTTTAGAAATGTTAGGTACCATTTTAACTCCTCGATTGAACCATTAACATCGTCTAAGGCACGATGATTTTCGGGTTTAATAAATTTTTTGTCCAAAGCATTCTCGAAATAAATTTTCCAGGCGGAAACGTCAAGCATACGATAATGTAATAATTTGTTAAGTTCTGGCATTTCTTGTTCGATGAATTTGCGGTCTTGGTGGATTGAATTACCAGCGAGATAAACTTCTGTACTAAAATTTTGTTTAATGAATTCAATTAGTTCCCTTTCGACAGTTTCAATCGGTTTACCAGTCTTATTTTGTTCTATGAGGGCATCACGAGAAGTTTGATTCTTTTCCCAAAATTCTCCGACCATGCGAGTCTTCATTAAATCATCATCAACTTTAACGACAGCTTCATAAGTTGCAATTTTTTCTAGTTTCAGATCAGTCGCAATTGCGGCAACTTCTAAAATTTTATCCTTTTTGGGATCTAAACCAGTCATTTCTAAATCGAGCCACAATAATTTAGCTTTCATTACATCTCCTCTGGGATTTCAATCCCTAAAATATTAAGTCCGTGAGTCATGGTATCTAGATAAACTTTAACGAGTTTCAGACGTTCAGATTCCTCAGATGAGCCGACAACCGGGCAGTTTTCGTAAAAACGGCTGAATGATTGAGCGAGTTCGTATAGGTAATTCGCGACTTTATGCGGAGCCATTTCCGAAACTGCCTCTTCTAATTCTAATTTGTATTCAGTAATTTTCTTCATAAGAATACGCTCAGAATCTGCAATAATGCTTTTTCGGAACGCTCCCTCAGTCCCGTCGTCACGGGCTTCGGTCGCTCCGTATTTCCCCCGTCGGGAAATATGCTCCTCAAAAGCATTATTTGCAGATGCTAAGATCTTCTTGGCTCTGACGCAAGAATAGAGGAGGTATGGGCCGGAGTTGCCGGTCATTTTAACGGATTCCTTCGGGTCGAAAATGATGTTGCCGCCCATTTTATACTTTAGAAAAGCATATTTCGTTGCGGCGAGAGAAACTTTTTTATCGGAAGAGTTATAAGTATTCTTAAGTTCATCTTTAATCAAATCTAGAATATCAACGGCTTTTAGGAAATTCCCTTTTCGGGAAGACATTTTGATATTGCCAGGTAATTTAACAAGACCATGGGTTAAGTGGTTAGTTCTTTCGACCAATTCGGGCGCGTATTGTTCAACCGATTTTAAGACAACTTTCATGTATTCGAGCTGTTCGCTTCCGGTAATGACAACAGATTTATCGAAATGGTAGTCATTCCACTTTGTAAAGATTAAACCAACATCTTTCGCTTCGTAGGTCGGAACACCTTCTTTATTGATGAAGACACGAACGTGAAGGCCATATTTTTCGCCGTTAAAGATAACTGCGCCGTTAGATTTTTCGTAAACACCTTTTTCTAATTCTTCTTCAACTTTTTTAAGGCCAAGTTCAGCGACGGTAGATTCGGGATAATATTTATCGAACTTTAAGCCGATAGAATTATAAAAGTTATCAAAATAATCATAAGACAATTCCCTGCCCCGCCAATAAAGTTTCGCTAAATCGGAATCGTGGAGATTTGCGGAATTGATTTGATAAATTTCTTTGTTCAATTTCGTAATTTCATTTTTAGCGTTTTCGTCATCTTCGTAGGCGGCGGTACCTTCAACATAACATTTTGCGATATCTTCAATAGTTAAATTATCGGGGTTTTTCTGTTTTAAAATATACATGGTTTTTGCAACATGAAGACCGACGTCGCCACCAAAGTTGGCGCGGATAACTTTCGCGCCGGCATATTCGAAAAGTCTAGAAATGGAATCGCCAACGATACTTGTATATAGATGACCAACATGGAGAACTTTAAAAGGATTAGGATCGCTAAATTCGCAGATGACGGTTTTCCCCGCAAAATCGGTGGATTTAATGTTTTGTTCGAAGTCGTCAAATTGACTATTAATTGCGTTACTTAAATATTCGTCAGATAGATTAAAATTTAAGAACCCTGGATTAGAGATGCTAGCATTTAATTCTTGGTTTAGTGCTTCAGCAATTTCCATCGGGGATTTGTGAAGTTCTTTGGCAAGTTTTAGAGGGGCATTCGAAGAATAGTCGGCATCAATATTTTCAGGAGCAGGATTAATTTCGGGATCAAAATCGAGATTGTATAATTTTTTAATAGCTTTTCTAAGGGTTTCTTCGATCTCTTGCATAAAATAATTATATCATATCTATAGAGATATGATATAATGAAAGAAGTCGCGGGTATCGTATAACGGCTATTATGTATCCTTCCCAAGGATGAGACGAGGGTCCGACTCCCTCTACCCGCACCATTTTTTATTCTTCGATTTTGATTTCGATAAGTTCGTTAATCTTTCCTTCTTCGCGGAGGGCGTCAAATTGTTTACTAAATTTAGTGAAAGGAATTTTAATTGAAACGAAGTTGACTTCAGTTTCGGTTTTCTTAATGAGTTTGACGAAATAATAGCCGTCGCCGTTCATGGAGATAAATTTGCCACTGCTTTCGCCGGGCTCAAGGCGCATAGCTTCAGAGGCACGACCGCCATCAATATTCTTACTATCAACAAGGCTACCTGTTGCCTCATAGATGATACTATCACCAAGTTCTTCAGCAACAGCTTGGTATTTATTATTATTCTCTTCTAAGAGTGTTTCGACTTTATTAGCTATTTCGTTGGCTTCTTGGTCGATTGCGGTTTCAACTTTAGCTTTAATTAAAGTTAAATAGAGCATGCGTTCATATTCATTTTTAGTGAGGCCGAAATTATCTTCTATAATTTTAACAAAGCCTTCTTCGCTCCGGTCAATTCCGCCAATGGTAAGATGACGATCAAACTCAGCAGCAACTTCCTCATTGGAGACAGTAATATCTAGTTCTTTAGCAAGTTTCAAGGCATAGGTATATTCTTCAGCTTCAGAAAGAGCAGAGCGTTTGTATTTAGAACGAATTTCTTCGGAAGAATTTTCGTCAAATTGGCTGCCAGATTGGCGTTCGATAGAAATAATACTGCTGCGATAAAACATAAGATAATCAGAAAAGCGAACATTTTCTGAATCAACGGTTGCGACTGGAACTGGGAGAATTTTAGTTACTCGGAAAAGTAGTTCGTCAGTCATGCCAAGCCTATAAAGAGCAAGCCAGCCACCGATAGTAATCATGGCAAAAACTACTAAAGCAATTAGAATAGTATTAATAACAATGCGATGTTTAGTCCATTGGAGTGGGTATTTAAATTTACGTCCAGCAGCCAGGACTTCTTCACGACGTTCTTCAACCTTTTCTTGTTCGGTTTTCTTGTCGTCTTTCTTCTTTAACAGAGTCATGTTATAATTATAGCATATATTATGCGGCCCGGTAGCTCAATGGATAGAGCAATTCCGTCCTAAGGAAGAGGTTGTGCGTTCGACTCGCACCCGGGTCACCAGGTTCAAGTTGGGCGTATCTGGGCGAGTCGTTCTTCGAATCGACTCGCACCCGGGTCACCATTTTTTGTGTTATAATGTAATTATGGTTAAGGTTAAACACGCAATTGCTATTATATTATTTATACTAGTAACGATAGGAATGGGAGTGAGTGTGTTTTTTTCGATTCAGGAAAATGCGGAAGTAGATTATATAGTAGAGACAAATGTGCCGTTTGCTCCATTTGAATTTTATGAAAATCGACAGATTGTTGGAGTGGATGTAGAGATCGTCAACCGGGTGGCGGAGAAGATGAACAAGACGATACAGATTAAAAATGTGGAGTTTGACGTAATAATTGATAATGTTGAAGCAGGTAAAATCGCAGATGCGGGGGCGGCGGGGTTAACGATTACGCCAGCGCGGGAAGAAAAAGTAAACTTTACGATTCCCTACTATAATTCAGTACAATATGTAATTTACAGTCAGGAGTTTCCACCATCACTAAGAGATGATCATGTAGTGTGGGAAGCATTAGCGGGATATAAACTTGGCTCGCAGACTGGAAGTACGGGATATCTATTCGTAGATGACGAGATTGAAAATGGAGTTTTAGTGGGAACTGGAACAACCATAAAAGGTATAGATTCACACCAGTTAGCGGCGGATGCAATTAATGCACATATTATTGATTATGCGATTGCGGATGAATTGGCAGCGAAATTTATCGTAGAAAAAAATCCAGGGCTCGAGGCATTGCCATTATATTATTCAGGGGCGACGAGAGACGAAGATTATCCAGTAGAGGAATCCTACGCAATTGCAGTGAATAGAGATCGAACGGAACTATTAGAAGCATTCAATGATGTTCTAGCTGAAATGCTAACGGCGGACTCCGAAGGTAAAACTGAAATTGATAAATTAGTATTAAAATACATGGGGCTCGGCGATGAATGATTTCTTTTCTAAAGTAGTAGAGCTGTTTAGTACACCAGAATATATTGATTCCCTTTTGCATGGCTTTCTATTAACTATTCAGGTTTCATATTTTGCAATTTTAATTGGAATTTTCTTTGGGACAATTATTGCGTTAGTTGATACGGCAAGACCATCGAAATGGATGGTTATACCGAAGTTGATTTGCCGAATTTATACGACGGTGATTCGAGGTACACCGATGGCATTACAGTTATTTATTATGTTCTTTATTATATTTGCGATAAAGGGTTTTCCAAGTATTATCACGGCAATTATCGCTTTTGGATTGAATTCAGCGGCATATACAGCGGAAGTAATACGAGGTGGAATACTATCAGTAGATGCGGGCCAAACGGAAGCCGGTTTAGCATTAGGGCTTTCGCGACGAACAATTTTCTTTAAAATCGTAGCACCACAGGCAATTAAAAATATTATTCCGGCGATGGGCAATGAAGTTATCACAGTAATAAAGGAAACAGCAATTGTCAGTATGGTTGGGATGTATGATCTTAATATGGCGGCGAAGGATATTGGCTCAGGTCAGAATATGGCAAGTTATATTGTGCCGATGTTTGTAGCAGCTTTATTCTATCTCGCAACAATCTATCTGATTACATTTGTGGTAAAAAGAATAGAAAAGAGTTTACGGAAAAGCGATTTAAGGGCGGAGAAATAAGATGGAAGATAGTACTGATTTAAAAATTGTTAATTTGAAGAAAGCTTTCGGAGAGAATAAAGTTTTAAATGGAATTGATTTTGAGTTAAAAGAAGGCGAACGAGTAGTTGTGCTCGGGCCATCAGGGTCGGGTAAGTCAACATTCCTTCGTTGTATTAACTGGATGGAGGAGCCGACTTCGGGAGAGATGTATTTTAATAATGAGCTAATTACAGATAAAAATATTCGCCGGATACGACGAAATATTGGAATGGTATTCCAGCATTTTAATCTAATCTCTAATATGACTGTAATGGAGAATCTATTGTTGGCGCCGGTGAAGCTAAAAGTATTGAAACGCGAGGCGGCAGAAAAGCGAGCGCGAGAGCTTTTAAAGCACATTGGGCTACTTGATAAAGCAAATGCGTATCCGGCTTCGCTTTCCGGCGGACAGAAACAACGGGTAGCAATTGTGCGGGCGATGATGATGGAACCAGAAGTACTACTGTTTGACGAGCCGACTTCAGCACTTGACCCAGAGTCGATTGGGGATGTCTTAAGTTTAATTCGAGAATTGGCTGACCGTGGAATGACAATTATGATTGTAACGCACGAGATGAGTTTTGCGAAAGAGATTGCGACGAGAGTAGTGTTCTTAGATAAAGGAAAAATTATCGAGGAAGGAACGCCAAAAGAATTTTTTGAAAATCCAAAAACTCCTAGAGTACAGGAGTTCTTAAAGAAAGTACTATAGATAATAAAAATAACTTTCTCGGGAGCGCTCAAGGGTGCTAGCCTAAGGTTACTCCCTCGAAAGTTTATTTTTATTATCTTGTATACTTTTCGTTGAGGTCGCTGTAGTCGTAGAGCTCGTTAGCGTTGAACCAAAGGTCGATTTCTTTTTTTGCTTCTTCGAGAGAACCGGAGGCGTGAACGAGATTCGGGACACCAGTTCCCTTTGCGTCAGAATAACCAAAGCTCATGTGAGAATAATCGCCACGAATGGTTCCCATTTCTGCAGATTTTGGTTCGGTAGGACCGACAATTTTACGAACGAGAGGTTGGGCTTCAACGCCTTCTAGGACCATGGCGATAACTGGCCCGGTCATCATGTATTCAACATTGTAGCGGAAAACTTGTTCACCCCGGCGAGTAATCATTTGACCAATGTCTTCATAATGTTGACGATAGAGATGTTCATCCGGCATGACCATTTTCATACCGACGATTTTTAAACCGACGCGTTCAAAACGCTGGATAACTTCACCAATGATACCGCGTTGGATAGTGTCCGGTTTTAATACTACTAAAGTACGTTGAATGTAATCTTCTGATTTTGCCATTAAAACTCCTTTTTTAAAATTATATCATATTCTCGACGGGTACTGCCGGCTTTTTCCCCCCTCCAGCCGTCACCTGTCGATGATATGCTATAATTCAATTATGGATATTTACGATCTGATCAATGATTTTCTGGAGCATCTTGAGGTAGAGTCAGGGCGAAGCAAGAAGACGGTCGAAAATTATCGGTTATACTTAGAGCGGTTTGTAGAGATTTCACTTGATATATTAAACAAAGACGAGATGGGGCCGAATGACATTACGAAAGAGTTGTTGAGAAAATACCGGCTAAAATTAAATCGTTATGGTTCAGAAAATGGTGATGAGGATTTAAAAGTAATTACTCAGACCTATCATTTAATTGCGCTAAGGGGCTTTTTAAAATATCTAGCGAGGCGAGAGATTAAATCACTGGATCCATCGCTAGTAGATTTACCAAAGGTGGCGAGAAAGCAAGTGAATTTTCTACATTTTGATGAAGTTGAAAGCATGTTAGACCAAATTGACGTATCGACAGAGTCGGGACTAAGGGACCGAGCGATTATTGAACTTTTATACTCGGGGGGCTTAAGAGTTTCGGAACTAATCGGACTGAATCGAGATTCAATTAATCTAGAACGGCGCGAATTTATGGTAAGGGGCAAAGGTTCAAAAGACCGACCAATTTTTATCAGTAAATCGGCGGCGGACCGAGTACAAGATTATCTAGATGCAAGGACCGATTCCCTGCCGGCGTTATTTCTGAATAATTCACGTAATACTCAAGCTGTTGATACTTCAGGAAATTATCGGCGAATCACGGCGCGATCGGTTGAAAGAATTATTGAAAAATACGCGCGATTAGCAGGAATTACGAAACACGTTTCGCCGCATACGCTTCGGCATTCTTTTGCGACAGATTTGTTGATGAATGGGGCAGATTTAAGGTCGGTCCAATCGATGCTGGGGCATGCGGATATTTCAACTACCCAAATCTATACGCACGTAACGGATGCGCATTTAAAAGAGATTCACGAAAAATTTCATTCTGAGACTAAATAAACTATTTCATTACATTAGGATCATAAAGACGGATGACAGTAGAAATGGTAGAAGGGGTTTGGTCATTAGAACCATACCAGCAAGTACGAATGTAGAAATCATAAAAGGCGGATTTTTTGTCTTCGCCGATAGTTGTTTTGTCTTTATCTTTTACAGCAACAATGTAAATGCCTTCAGCTCGAGCAAGGACGGTATCGCCATTACTAATCAGAGTTTCAGAATCAGAATCAAGGTCAGAAGTTTCATTCTCCTTAAAAATGAGATGTGGATAGGTAATGGCTTCGCTAAATCTATCGTCTAACTCGTTACCGAGCGTGTCTTTTTTAGCTGGTACAAAAACTGATTTAATGAGATTAGTTTTATTAGAGTCAAAATTTTCTGCATTAGAAAAGTTACCAAGACCGTGAGTATTAATAATGAAAGCATTCTGAGAAACAATATAGTAAAAGTCGCTACTATTGTATAAACTATCACAGGTACTGGGAGCAAATTGGAGAATGGCAGCATTAACATTATCCTCGGCAGTATTTAGTTCATAAGTATGGCTAGGGCTAGTAATTTCCTTCCAAAGAGCTTCATAACGTTCATCGCCATTAACCGCAGAATTTTGAATAAACCTAAGTGCTTC
This sequence comes from Candidatus Nanosyncoccus sp., assembly GCA_045615385.1. Taxonomy (GTDB): domain Bacteria; phylum Patescibacteriota; class Saccharimonadia; order Saccharimonadales; family Saccharimonadaceae; genus Nanosyncoccus. Next base: position 14,460 of record JAZLES010000011.1, read on the forward strand.
AGCTTGGGAGTCAATTTCCTCACGCGTTAAAGTAGCTTCTAGAGCCGTTTGGGCGCCTGAGGTACCACTACTCATAACAGCGACGACTGCTATAGCAATCATCGAAAAAATACCGACCGCTAAGGTTACTTCGACTAAAGTGTCACCCTTTTTTACCATAAGTTAATTATAACACATGGATGAAAAAATTAGAAAAAGTCAGGGTAATAATAAAGGCAATAACCATGAAGGGACCGAAATAGATTTTTTTGGTTTTCGATTTACGGATAATCGGAAGCATAACGAGAGAAGCAAGCACATTGGCGAGAAAGAGCGTAATGAGCGCAAGCAAAGCACTAGAAAGGGCGAGGCCAATGGCGGTGCCAAGAAGCCAATCGCCATCGCCAACCCATTTCCCTTTTGAAACGAGATAGAGCAAAAGATAAAGCCCGCCAAGAATGGCGACGGAAAGAAGAGGTTCGAGAATTAATTCTAGAGAAAAAGGAGTTTCTAGTAAAATTTGAGCTCCTTTTAAAACAGCGATAATGAGAGCAATAATAATGGCGAGAATAAGACACCTAGTAGGAAGTTCGCCGTAGGCGCCATCGTAAATTGCTAAGAAAGCTAAGACGAGTACAAGGAATAAAGTGGTAAGAAAAATTGCCCAGACGAGAGGGGTAGCAGATGAAAGATTAATAGTAAAACCAAGCGCAAGGAAGGCTAAAGCAAGGCCAAGTTCAGAAAAAATTTCGAGAAGACCAATTTTCTGACCGCACTTACGGCACTTCCCTTTTAAGATAAGCCAGGAAATAATTGGGATGTTGTCAAACCATTTTAGCTGAGTTTTACAGGAAAGGCAGATAGAACGAGAACCGAGGGATTTAGCTTTTTTATTCACTCTTAGATGGAGACGACGAGCTTCGCAACATAAAAATGAACCGAAACAGGCACCGAGGACGAACATCAAAGCTAAAAAAAGGGCCTCCATATTTTTATTATAGCATGCTTGTTTATTTACGAAAAATAATTTATAATCTAACCATAAGGAGAAATATGGAAAAGGGTGTATCAAAAATAAAGAGAGGTTTTACGGTGATTGAAGTTTCGCTAGTGATTGCAATTGGTGGCTTGATTTTTTTGATGGTTTTTGTTGCATTACCAGGTCTACGAGCTTCACAGCGTGATGCACAAAGGCGTGATGATATGCTAGCTTTTGTTGAAACGATAAAAAAATATCAGACAAATAATCGAGGAGCATTACCAACTGGAGTCGGGATAGTAGAATATAATAAGGAGGAGTCAGGTTCAAATAGTTGGCAAGCTTTTTATAATAATTATTTGAATAATTTTATCGATCCGGACGGAAATTATTATAAGTTAGATGTAAGAAACTGCGAGGGGGCTACCGAGCTAGGTGAGGAATGCGATGATGGTGGCATAGATGATAAGTCATTATCTGAAACTGAATATACAATCTTAGTAATAAAGAAGGCAAAGTGTTCTGGGAGCAAGGCCACACTAGTTTCAAATCCACGTAATCTAGCGGTGCTGTATAGACTTGAAGGGTCTGGGGTATATTGTACCAGTACTTAGCGAAAAAGCTCTTGCTTTTTTACGAGTTTTTGTTATGATTAAGTAAAGATTATGTTGCAGAGTAGTCGTTCTGCGATGTAAAGCTAAATCTAGAAAGGATTTATTTATGACTAAAGCAAATACTAACTCTAAACAAGGTTTCACCATCATCGAGGTCGTGCTTGTACTTGCGATTGCGGGTTTGATCTTCCTCATGGTCTTCGTGGCGCTCCCAGCGCTCCAAAGGTCACAGCGTGATACCGCTCGTCGTAACGATATGTCACGTGTTGATACGTCGCTCATTCAATATCAAACCAACAACCAGGATACTGGTAATGGTGACTTGCCTGGTGATAGCTCTTGGGAAGCTCCTCAGGATGGTACTTTTGGAGAAGGTTGTGGTAGTAATGAAGCTTGTAAATTCGTGCAAAGATATATGAACTCTGGTACTGACTCTGATACTAATACTTTCAAAGATCCTGATGGTACGTATTATAGTGTTACTATAGGCACTGGCGATTGGAGTGAAAATCTTACAGACATGGATTATACTGTCTATATCCAAACTAACGCACAGTGTAAAGGTGAAACTGCTGAGAGTAGTGGTAATGCTGCTCGTCATTTCGCCGTCCTTTATCGTCTTGAAGGTGCTGGTATCTATTGTATCGACGATCAGTAGAATTAGCTGAGAATAATAAAAATACTCCCGCGGGGGAGTATTTTTATAGAATACGAATTAATTCACTTTTAAAACTAGGCGGCGACGGAGTTGACAAGGGAGTAAATCGGAAGCAGGGTACCGCCAATCACAACGCCGATGAGGCCGGCCATGATAACCATGAGGATAGGCTCAATCATAGTAGAAATACTGTTAATCTGTTCATCAAGCTCATTTTCGTAAACTTGGGCAGCCTTACCGAGCATTTCATCAATTTTACCGGATTCTTCACCAATAGAGGACATTTGGGGGACGAGTGGGAGCATGTAGTTTCTATCTTTTAGGGCTTCTGAGAGAGGTTTACCACCTTTAATAATCTCAAGGGACTTAGAATATTCTTCTTCGACGACAACGTTATTAACGGCACCGATGGAAATTTTAACTGCGTCGAGCATCGGAACGCCGGTTGCTAGCATCATTTCGCAGGTACGAGCAAAACGGGAAACGTAAAGTTTACGGAAAAGAGTACCGAAAACTGGAACGTGAATTTTAAAGGAATCCATAGCGTGGCGACCAACTGGGGTATTTTTGACAGCGAAGAAGATGCCGCCACAGATGCCACCAACTACCAATAAAACTAGCCACCAAAAAGCAGCAAAGAAATCAGATAAGTTGACTAAGAATTGAGTTAAAGCAGGTAGTTCTTCACCCATGTCCTCGTAAAGACTTTTAACTTGGGGGACGACCATAATCATCATAAAAGCGAGAACAGCAATAATCACAGCAAGAATAATGGCAGGATAGACGAGTGCACCCTTAATCTTAGAGAGCATGGCTGCGTCTTTTTCTTCTTGGTCGGCAAGGCGTCTTAAGGCAATATCAAGGGTACCTGAAGTTTCGCCAGCTTTAATAAGAGCAAGATAAACGCCGTTAAAAATATTCTCATGTTGAGCAAAGGCATCATAAAGGCTCTTCCCTGATTCAACACTGGTTAAAATTTCTTCAACCACGGCTTTCATGTTTTTACTCTGAGTCTGCTCAGCGACGGTACGAAGGCTAGTTGCGAGCGGGAGACCAGCGCCGATAAGGGTCGAAAGTTGGCGAGTAAACATGATACGATCTTTATTAGTAACATGGCCTTTATTGCCGAAAATACCAACACCTTCTTCAACAATGGACTGCGGGATATAACCTTGCTCAATTAAAAGACGCCCGGCGGTTTGCTCATTTTCGGCTTGGATGTTGCCTTTTAAGAGCTTGCCAGTCTCTTTTTCTTTAGCTTTATAGTTAAATCTTTTCATTTTAGCCTTTTACCAACCGGTTTAATTCTGTAATATCGACGGCAAATTCGCGGGCAGAATCATAAGTAATAACACCAGTTTGGACAAGTTTGGCAAGAGTACGATCCATAGTTTGCATGCCTTGATCGGCACCTGTCTGGATAGCAGTATCAATCTGATGAGTTTTGCCATCACGAATAAGGGAGCGGATGGCAGAATTAGCAATCATAATTTCAGCAGCAACGACACGGCCACCACCGATGGCAGGAACGAGACGCTGAGCACAGACTGCCATGAGCATATTGGAAAGCTGAGAACGAACTTGGGGCTGTTGGTGAGATGGGAAGACATCAATCATACGGTCAATGGACTGAGCAGCAGAATTAGTATGGAGCGTAGCAAAGACAAGGTGACCAGTTTCAGCGATAGTAATAGCGGCTTGAATAGTTTCAAGATCGCGCATTTCACCGATGAGAACGACATCAGGATCTTCACGTAGAACCGATCTTAAGGCAGCAGCAAAGGAGAACGTATCATAATGGACTTCACGCTGAGCAATAACCGAACGCTGGGAACGATGAGTAAATTCAATCGGATCCTCAATTGTAATAATATGAGTAGATTTTTCGCGGTTGATTTTATCGATTAAAGCAGCAAGGGTAGTTGATTTACCAGAGCCGGTTGGACCAGTAACGAGAACTAGGCCACGCGGAAAATCGGCAAAAGTTTCAACGATAGCAGGCATACCGAGATCATTAATACCTCTAATTTGATTAGGGATAAGACGAAAAGCAGCAGCGAGTTTGCCACGTTCATGGAAAGCGTTAACACGGAAACGAGCAATGTCACCGAAAGCAAAGGAATAATCGAATTCTTTGTCTTTCAAAAGAATTTTTTGTTGGTCGTCATCGAGAGTGGCAAAAACTAGATTTCTGACAGTTTCTTCGTTTAAAACACTAGATCCAGCGACTGGAGTCAAAGCTCCATCGACACGGAGAATAGGCGGAAGACCATATTGAAGATGCAAATCTGAAGCATTGCGACGAATACACTCTTCAAGTAATGTTTCAATTCTTAGTGAATTAGGCTGCCCACTGTTTTCCATAGTATTTATTATACCACAAGCATTACGATAGATCGCTGGCTACGCGGTTTACCTCCTCTAATGATGTTACGCCCGATAAAGCTTTGAGGAAGCCGTCTTGACGCATGGTCACGGTTCCCTTTGTTTTAGCAAGTCTCATAATTTCGTTCGCAGTTGAATGGGAAATGATTAATTTTTGAATATCTTCATCAACTACGATAGTTTCATAAAGGCCAGCACGACCGGAATAACCGCCTGGGGTTTCTTTAGAGTCAACACCGCGAGCGAGCATGTAGAAATTATCGTTTTTAACTGGCAGGCCAGGATAGCCTAAATCTTCGCTGACTTTGGCGACGGATTCTTTATCTTGTGGCAGGATATCACCAATGATGGAATTAATACCTTCAGTTTCTAGCTCAGAAGATTTATACATTTCCCTTTTTTCGGTAATACGACGGACGAGACGCTGACCAATGACAACGTTTAGAGTAGAAGCAAGGAGGAAGGGTTCAACGCCCATATCAAGAAGACGCGGTAAGATACCGGCGGCAGAGTTAGTGTGGAGCGTAGAGAAAACGAGGTGGCCGGTTAGAGCTGCCTGAACGGCAAGACCAGCGGTTTCGGAATCACGAATCTCCCCGACCATGACGACATCAGGATCTTGACGGAGAATGGAACGAAGACCAGAGGAAAAGGTTAAACCAGCATCAACATTGACTTGGATTTGGTTAATACCGTTCATTTTGTATTCGACTGGGTCTTCGAGCGTGACAATATTAATAGCTTCAGATTTAATTTGTTGGATAAGGGCATAAAGAGTAGTTGATTTACCTGAACCAGTAGGACCAGAAGTAAGAATCATGCCATTTGGTTTCTTAATACCGTCAAGAACATCACGCAAAGCGCGGCCGCTCATACCCATTTTTTCAATTTCCATCGAAACACCGGTTTTATCAAGAAGACGAATAACGACTTGTTCGCCCCAAGTAACAGGCGAGATAGCAATACGAAGGTCAATCTCTTGATCGTCAACTAAAACGGTAAATTGGCCGTCTTGGGGAATACGGTGTTCGTCAATCTTAAGATTTGAGAGAATCTTAACGCGGGAAACTAAGGCAGGAGCGACGGCTTTAGGTAATTCCATGATTCTTCTCAAAACACCGTCGATGCGGCAACGAATAATGAGAGAATTTTCAAGCGGTTCGATATGAATATCTGAGGCTTTAGTTTTGGCGGCGTAGCTTAAAATCGTAGTGAGAGCTTTAGAAATAGGAGAATCTTGGACAATGGTTTTAACGTTAGATTTTTCCTTCTCAGCAGTTTCTTCATCAGTTTCTTTAACAGCTTCTTTAACTCCGGAGAAATCGCCGTGATATTGTTCCAGCATCTCACGGATACCGCGTTCAGAAGACATCCAGACGCGAATCGGTTGGTTGACGAGATTGGACAAATAGTCCGTAGACTGAACGTTAGTAACATCAACCATGGCAATATTTAGCATGCCGTCTTTTTCGCCAAGTGGAACGGCAAGTACGCGCGACGAGGCATCACCAGGAATCTTAGCTAAGATGTCTTGGTCAATGGTAATATTCTTTAATTCAACATAGGGTACACCAATAATGACAGCAGTAGCGTGAGCGACCATATCATCACTAATGATTTTACGATTAACGAGTTCTGAAAGAACGGGTTTGTTTTCCCTTTCGGCTTCTTGTTTAATGGCATAAACAAGATTGCTATCAGCGAGACCTTCACCTATAAGAAGGTTAATAATTTTCTCTTCAGCATCTTTAGTAAGAAGAGCCATTAGTCACTCTCCTGCTCTTGAACGGTATTATTATCAACGCATTCACCGTAAGAGTTATATTCGTTACAATCACCAACATAGACTTCAACAGTAGGATTAAGCGCTTTATAATTAAAGATTTCGGCGTTTGGCTCGACAAGATCAGCGGTAACGGAGGAATCTACGGTCTTAATGGTAACTGGTTCGATTTCGCCAAGGAAAAGGTTACAGATGAAGTAGGCCAGAAGCACGCCTACGATGGCGGCAGCGATTGAGCTAGCAAGATCAGTTTTCATAGTTTATTGTTTCTCCGGCATTATAGTTTTATCCGTTTCGGTAATAGAGGCTTCATTAATATAATAGGCAGTAGCTTGGGCTTGAAGAATGAGGCTATTATCTCCCCCCCATTCAATACTGGCGCGTTCGATATTAAATTCACGGATGGAACGTTCGATATTATTTAAGACGGTCATGGTTGTAGCGCTATCAGCTTCGACAGAAACTCGAACGGAAATATTATTTAAATTCTTAATTTTTGAGGAAGATGAAGAAGCCCCACTTGGACTAAGCGATTCAGGTTCCCAGCCGGAAACGAGGAATAATTTATTTAAGCTAGCAAGCAAGGCTTCTTCGTTTTTAAAGGATGGTAAAGCATCGGGGATGACACGAAGGGCTGAACAACTTTTGATGAGCTGGCTAGCACTTTTAAGTTCGCTAGCAGTACTAGCGTCTTGATAAATCTTATTAAGTTCCTGATAAGTAAAGTTTTTCTCGGTATCCGGGTTAATACAATTAGAATCATCTTCTTTAGGAACTGAATTCAAAGCTTCGTTAGAAGCTAGTTTTTCTAAAATGTTAGCGCGTAAAGTCCCAGGAATTTCGGAAACTTCTACGGCATCTGGATTGCATTTTTCAAGTTCATCATCTGAGTAGATGCTACCGCGGGGGCTTTTACAAATACCGGTAGATTTAATAACATCGGAATAGGCGACGATTGATTTTTCCTCTTCCATAATAACTTTAGTATTGAAGGAAATTTGTTGGACAAAATGTGAGATGAGAGAGATGGCGATGCCTAGAACAACGGCGGCACCAAGGACCGAGAGCAACATATATTGTTGGGCTTCGGAAATTTTTGCTCTTTTTCCAATTGCGATTTCTTTTGCCATTTCTATTCTCCTCCATTCGTCTTGCAAGCGGTATCGCCTTCTTCACAATCTGCGGCACGTTCTCCGAACATAGCTTGGATTTGGACATAGGAATCTGTGACGTTGCGACGTCCAGATGGAGCAATAGCAAGCATATGAGTATTAGAGAATTTATATACTTCGGGTGAGAGAGTAATAGTTGCGGAAAAACGTAAGACTAGTTCGTCAGAAGCACCACGGCCGTTAGAGGAATCAGAAATCTTAATGCCTTCGGTACCGGCTGGCACGAGCTTACAACTCTCGTTTGTTTCAGTCCATTTTGGATTAATACCGCCTTGATCGACATCCCCTTTATAGGTAATACAAGCACTTTGGAAATGTTCGACATTTGAAATAGTACCATCTAGTGTCATATTAGATGAGCTGTACCAATCATTGAACTGAGGGGTGCGCCAAATGCGGACAACTTGGGCACCATCATAATCCTCAGTAGTATAGCTAACGTTAGCATCGCTAGAAGGATAACAACCCTCGACATTAATAGTCCAAAAGGCGTAAAGGCCTTTTGAGGAATCGGAAAAGAGGTCACCATTAGAATCAGATTCAATAATACAATAAGCAGGAATAGTCGCACCAGTACGATCAACATATTTACCATAGTCATAACGCATATATATCATACTTTTCTTAAAGGCATCGAGGACATTATAGTCAATGAATGGTTCCTTGCCGGCATTAGCCTGAGCATCAAAAGTGAAAGTAGGTTGTTCACCAGAAAGATTAACGTTTAATTCAGAAATAGTAATTGTATCAGCGCCTGTAGGGAGAAGAGCGGATAAAGTATTAAAAGTACGTGATAAAACTTTTTTGTTACTGGCAAGAGTTGAAAGACTACTGAGTTGGTCCTTAATGGTAAGGAAATCATTGAGGTCACTATAAGAGTTAAGCTTAGCGGAAAGGTTTTTAATAGTATTTTGTTTACTAGTAAGCGCAAGTTGTTGACCACCCATAACGAGGCCGACAAGAAAAGTAAGACCAGCACTAGCAGATGCAATCACAATACAGAGGAAAAAGATAAAGTTCCTCAGCTTCAAGGTTCTAATCATCTCATCTTTAATATCCGGGACTAGGTTAATTTCACGTGACATCAGTCGTTACTCCTTTCCGATAAGCCAATAGCTACTGCAAATTCACTAGCGACATTCATAAGAGCTTGTTGTTGATCTGCGGTAGTGCGAACGAATTGCCAAGGATTCCCTTTCATGGTTGGGATATTGGTTTTAGCTTCAATATACTCAGCGAAAAGAGGAATCATGCTGGCATAGCCAGAAAGAACAATGCCGCCAATTTTACCATTAATATATTTCGTCTGGAAGAAGCGGACAGACTTAGCAAGCTCGGAAGCAAAATTATCGAGATGGCTATTCAATATCTTAAAGACTTGACCTTCGATTTGGTTTTCGTCGAGACCGAATTTTAAGATAAACTGATAGGCTTGGTCTTCGCGTACGTTAAGTCCACTAGAGACGGCTTTAGTCAAGACGCTAAAACCACCTGGAATTGAACGAACTAAGCGAGGCTGACCTTTAAAGTAGATTACTAGATCGGTAGATTTCTCACCAAAGTCTACAATCATGGTGGCATCAATAGCACCTGGGATATTCAAAGCACGGGCCATAGCAAGTGGTTCAGGTTCCATTGCAACAATATTTAATCCAGTTTTTTCAATCATTTCCATGGTAGACTCAGCATAGTCTTTTGCAACGGAAGAAACTAGAACTTCGGTTTTAGCGGGATCATTGGGGCTAAGACCAAGGATGACATAATCGGCTTTAGCGTCGCTCATGGCCATCGGGACATATTTATCAATTTCGTATTTGAAAGATTTTTTGAGCTCTTTTTCAGGCAAAGTTTCAGTTTCAACAATAGAAGTAAAGGTTTTACCGGCGGGAAGTCCAAGTGCGATATTTTTAGTTTTAATACCAGCCTGATTAACAGCGCCCAAAATAGCCTCACCGAGCCGTTTTTTCCCGAGATCGGAAGAGTCTTGAGTTAGTTTTTGGTCAATGGGGACATATGCGTATTTTTGGAGGGTCCAACCGTGCTGGCTACTACCAGAAAGTTGAACAATTCGCATCGAGTTCGTTCCTATATCTAGGGAGAAGAAATCGCCCACGCCATGCAATAAGTTCATACCATATATTATAAGCGTAATCAAAATAAAAATCAAGAAAAATATAGAAAAAGATTAACGGTTCTTACTAAGTTTCAACCAATAAAATCTTTCGATATTGCCAGTCTTCCCTTTTAAAAGATTATCGCGTTTTTTAATGATGACAAAATCATTTTGTTTAAGCCAGAACTCAAAATATTTAATAATATCTCGACGGATAGTTTCGTTTTTAACAATGCCGTTTATAAGTTGGTCTGGGGTAGCTTCGAATTGGGGTTTTAGCATGACTAGAAAGTCGGGGTGGTCGTGCGAGAGATGATGTTTGGCATATGATAAGATTTTCGTGAGAGACAAAAATGAAACATCAGCTACAATGACATTTGGAGTGCAAACAAAATTGAAAATGTCGGTTTTTTCGTGAAGGTCAATTTTAGGGTTGTAGCGAAGGGGCGATTTCATTTGATTAGTGCCCTTTTCAACGGCGATGACTTTTTTGGCGCCTTTTTCTAAAGCGTATTCGGTAAAACCGCCGGTTGAGGAACCAATGTCGAGGACAATTTTATCTCGGAAGTCAAAATTAAAGGCGTCTGCTGCGCCTTTAATTTTAAAATAGCCTCTATTTTTTTCTTTCTCGGTAGTCATAGGTTTCCGTATCAACTGAGATGACGTCGCCTTCTTTGATAAAGGCGGGGACTTTAATGACGATGCCGGTTTCGAGAGTTGCGTCTTTCATGACGGAAGTCGAGGTATCGCCCTTCACAGCATTTTCGGTATAAGTGACTTTAAGCCAGAGATTTTTAGGGAGTTGGAGATTAATTGGAGTGCCATTGTAGAATTGGATTTCCATTTCATCACCGTCTCTCATGAAATCTTTCGAATCGCCAACCATGTCGGTATTAAGTTCGTATTGTTCAAAAGTTTCTGGATCCATAAAATAGAACTTTTCGTCATCACGATAGAGATATTGAACTTTTTTAGTCGTAACTTCGGCAGGTTCAATTTTTTCTTGGCCTTTAAAAGTCTTTGGCAATAAAGCGCCCGTAATAAGATTTTTAACTTTTACGTTGACGATTGAGCCACCACGTCCCATGACTTTCTGGGAGTATTCCACCACTTTATACGGCTGGCCGTCCAAAGTAATGAGGGTATTTTTCTTTAGATCTGTTGGTCCGTACATATATGTCTCCTTTTAGTTAGCAACAAATGGCAAAAGTGCTAAATGGCGAGCGCGCTTAACGGCAACGGCAAGTTCGCGTTGTTGTTTAGCAGATAAACCAGTTTTAGCAATTGGCTCAATGCGGCCATAACTATCGATATACCGTTGAAGAGTTTTCGTATCACGGTAATCGAAATAGAGATTTGGATCACTTTTTATCCTTTTCATATAAATTCTCCTTCGCTTTTTAAGATGTTAGAATGGAACATCACTTAAATCAATTTCTTCGTCCGGAATATCGTCAGGAAGATCGGCAGCTGGGGCGTCAGCAGAGTCGCCAGCATTAAAGCTACTCGAGGAAGAGCCACCATTGTCGCGAGCGCTACCAGTAAAGTTAAAATCTTCAACCACGATTTCTACGCGAGAACGCTTTTTGCCATCGGTTTTGTCTTCCCAGCTACGTTGGTCAAGACGACCAGAAACGAGAACGCCTGAACCTTTTTTCGCGTATTGGTTAATCATTTCGCCAAGTTTACCCCAAGCGGAGCAGTCAATAAAGGAAACATCTTCTTTTTGTTCCCCACTGGCATCACGATAAACGCGGTTAACGGCGACCGAGAAGCTACAAACGCTAGCACCGTTCGGAGTAGTTCTAAGCTCCGGGTCTCTAGTTAAATTACCAGTAATGATGGCTTTACTAAATCCACGCATGATTATTCTCCTTTATCTTCATTAGATTTCTCTTCTTCGTCGGCCTTTTTACTAGCTAAAATTTTCGCTCTACGTTCGTCAGTGCGAACAAGTAAGTAGCGCAAAACTTCATCAGTAATATTTAAGGTGGATGAGATCTTCGCCGGAGCTTCGCTAGGCAAAGAAACATCAAAATAGTAATAAACGGCAAAATCTTGGTTACCGATTTTATAGGCGAGACGCTTCTTTCCATCGTTCTCTTCCTTTTCAATTTTGCCACCGGCGCTATCGATAATTTTTTTCACTCTGTCGATAGCAGGGTCTAAATTCATCTCAAGATCGGGATGAAAGAGGACCGTGAGTTCGTAGTTTTTCATAAAACTCCTTTGGTTAAAGCAAACGCAGTTTTTCGTCGGTCGGACGAAATTTACTCGTTTGCTGAGCTAATATTAGAATAATTATAGCATAGATGAAAGGGGTTGGCAAGGCTTCAACGGAAAACACTTGAACTTTCAATTTTAAGGAGCATTGATGATCCAAGGATCAACAGCAGTGCCGGAACCAGATACTGGAACAACAGAATGATTTAAGGAAATGACTGGCCGTAAGCCTTGAGCCTCATCCACAACAATATATGACAAACCTCCAGCTCCGCTTATTTGAGTCTGATAAATAACACCGGTCGACGAAAGACGTCTTTCTGGAGAAAGAATCCAATAATTAGAACCTGATGTCAAATACGAATAGTAGCTATCCGCATTAGTATTACTCCAACCAGAACCGGCCAATGTAGCCTCATCAGCAGTAAGAAGGGCAGATGGATAAGTCAGACCATTAGAGGTAGTAAGAAGGTCATACCCAGTAGTATTAGGACAATTAAGCGAAGGCTGAGAATTAGTAGTCTTATTGCGAATGTAAGGACCAAAATAAACTGAAGCAGACGAAACTTTATATGGAATAGTAGAAGTAGTAAGTGAGCTAGTTGTAGTACTAGAATAAGTAGTTCTATCATTACAATACCCGGCACTAGACTCTAAAATAGAAGAATAAGCTGTCATATTATTAGCATACCAACTCTCTAATTGAGTTTTTATATTAGAGGCTGTGCCATTATTAAACAAAGTACTGTTGGCCACAGCTGAAGTGTAACTAGTGTTATTATATGCATAGGTGCTATTGTAATTGTAGCCCACATAAGTGACAAAACCAGACGTTCCGCAATATGCATTCGAAGAAGTACAAGAACTATCTGAAATTCCACGATTATAATAAACGTTAGAGGCTACTTCCGAGTCCGTGCCTGTTTTAGCACATGTATTATTACTCCATATTCCACTGTAAATAATTTTTACACCACCAGAGCCAGTCGTTCTCACAATTCTCCAACAGGTATTATTAGCTAATTTTACATAGTTTGGATAAGCGTCAGCAAGACCATTACCTCCAGCAGAACCCATATTATTGTAAGTATCTAAAATACCACGATAATAGTAGATAGCATAATTATTATTTGTATCACTAGAAGTACCGAACACCGAACTATCGTATTCATAAACACCAGAATTGCTAGAAACAGTCGCAGATTCGGTAGGAACAACAAAAGCAGTTCTGATATCTGAAACAGTTTGAGTGCCTTTACTCATAGCGGCAACTAAATCGTAAAGCGGATCACTCCATTGCGCATAAAGCATAATGGTACCATTAGTCGCTACGAGATCGGTTACTAATTGTCCGCTACTATAACTTATCCCACTCCCATCTGCTTTAGTATTCCAACCAGCAAATCCTTTGTCAGTTGGCGCCGTGAAAGTATTAGCTTTAATTTTCATTTCAATCCCGCTATAAGCAATCTGATTACTCATCGTCCCACTTCCACCATTAGCATTAAATGAAATCGTATATTTTGCTAATGTCCAAGGACTCGTAGCAGTCCCATCCCCTCCGCCAATCGTTGCACCGTGCTTTAAGGAGATGACTGGACGAATACCATATGCGGTATCAATACGTCCATTATTAGTTAGAGCTCCACCAGTAGCCAAATAGAAATTATAGGCATATCCAGAAGAACGATAAGACGGTGTCATCGTCCAGAAATTAGAACCAGTTCTAAGGAAGGAATTAGCGTTATAAGAAGAACCTTGGTTAGCAGTACTACTACCAGAGCCCGCAAAACTTGCTTCATCAGCAGTCAATAATCCTACTGGATAAGAGAGTTGCCCGTTACCGCCAGCTGAAGTATCAGTACTATATATATCTACAATGTTTCTAGAACTAGGACAACCTAAGCTTGGAGTTCTTGTAGTTTGTGCATTTCTCTGATGTCCCGCAAAGTAAGCTACATAAGTAGCGCCTGTATTAGTAGACGTCGTATACGGACGAATATTAGAAGTAGCTGTAGACCCCGTAGCCGTAGTATATGAATAACGATCATTACAATAACCAGCGTTAGATTCTAGCATACTTGTATAATCTGTCATATTGGAGTTATACCAACTCTCCACATTATCCTTGATTGTAGAGTTAGTAGTATTAACTAAATTAGTATTACTGCCCATCACAGTATCAAATGCAGTGCTACTAGTTGTACTAGTGCTCGCATAAGTACTATTATGAGTATATCCTACTCTTACTATCTGACGAGCTATTGTAGCTGTGCTAGCCGTCCCGTTAAAGGTACTGGTTGAAACTGGTGAACTAATCTGTGCTGCAGTAGTTGCTTTGGCACAAGTGCTGCTTCCCCAGGTTCCGTTATAAATCATCTTTACCCCGCCCGAGCCAGTCGTTCTCACAATTCTCCAGCAAGTGTTATTATCAAGTCTCACATAGTTTGGATAAGCTGCTCCATCACCATTAGAACCATAAGTTCCAGTAGTATTATCTAGAATACCACGATAATAATAAATATTATAATCACTACTAGCATCAGTGGCTGCACCGAAGGCTGAACTATTATAAGTATAGACGCCTGAATTAGAACTGGAAATAGTGGTTTGGAGATTGGCTGCAGTTTGAGTACCTTTAGTCATAGAAGCGACCTTATCATAAAGTAGCTGTTTCCATTGAGCATAGAGAGTAATAGTGCCTCCTACTGCTGCAAGATTACTGACGGATTGCCCATCAGTATAACTTGTCCCACTGCCATTCGCTGCCGTGTTCCAGCCTGCAAAGACATAATTTGCTCGGGTAAAGGAATTTGAAGTTAGATTTACCGTATCCCCTACCGTAACAGCCTGATCACTCATTGTTCCCGAACCACCGTTGGCATTATAAGAAATAGTGTATTCAGTACTGGCTAAACACCTAATAGAGGAGCCGAAGTACTTAGTGTAGTTATACGTACCTGGGTAGACATTCGTGCTAAGCAGATTCAGGTAGTAGCTAAAGTTGCTATAATACGCAGTAGATGACAAATAGCGCCCGTAGCTGCCCCTATTATACACTGATGACCCATCGGCGTAGCCAGAGTAGAGGAAGTTATTAGGATAAGACCTATAAATCTTAGACATATCTGCACCAGTAGGAGTAGAGCTAGAATTTGAAGTTGTTCCTGTGCCACCAAGTTGGATATCTAAATAGGAGAATCCACCAGTAGTAGCACCTTTACCAGTATCCCTACCATATGGTAATTTCCAACCAGTAGGGCATAGTGAAGTTCCGGCTACTTCAGATGGGGTAAAGCCATTAGCATCAACTGTAGTAGTATTGTAATAGTTGGTGTTAGCCATAGCTGCGGCCCAAGTGTAGTAATTACCATACCCATAGACATTCTGCCCGGTTCCGGTCATATTAGCTACGTTTACATTAGCATTGATTGTGCTATCAGTATTAGTATTATCATTACGATATCTTGGGAAACGATAACTTGGATCATTAGTAGTGCCTATATCAGAAAGGGTTGCACCATTAACTCCTTTAATATCCCCACTACCATCAGATTTATATAGGCTATTAGCGGTAGTAGAATCAGAAGAGAAGTTCGCTGTCTCTGGCTCAGCTAACCCTGAGAAAACTCCACCAAAGGCGTTATTTTTACTTTGGGTATTAGAAGTAGTAATATTCGCATCATAATCTAGCCTTAAGTTCTCAATCATCCAACAATTACCATCAGCAAGTTTAGCTACAGCGTAAACGTCATTGTCTCTAGTATCTTTTAGGGCAGTAATTTGGCCTGTAGACATAGAAGAACATCCAGTCCAACCTTGTAGATTACCAGCAGAAGCAATCCATTTAGCATAGAGTCTTAAGCCACTGTTCTTTATAGTATTTAATGTGGTAGTATTATCAATGGTTTCCATTGGGCCATAATTAGTTCCGCTTCCATCAGTGGCAGTATTCCATCCCGCAAAACCATAATTAGAACGTTTAAAGTTAGATGGCCATAAGTCAACTTCAGTTGCAGAAGAAGATACTGCTTGGAGATCCATAGTAGTAGAACTATTAGCACCATTATCATCATAACAAATACTTCCAGCTGGGCAGATACAGACACCATAAAGAGTCTTATTAGATGATGGCGTTAGACTGCTACCAGAAGCATATTGGATTGAAGTAGCACCGGTAGCAGTTTCCGTCCAACCACAACTATAACCATTTCTAGTAATAGTAGGTAGAGTCTTAGACTGACCAGTCCAACCAGCATATAAAGTAACTCCACTATTATAGTTCCAATTACCATTACTATCAGTATAATCTGTATTAGCTTGTAAGACTGGAGTAGTAGCATTAGAAGCAATTAGGTTAGTTGCTCCAGATTCTTTATACCAACCATTAAAGGTATAGTTAGAAGTTAATGTAGTATTAGATGATATAGTAGCTCCATCAGCATTATTCCCTGCTGGTCCAGTAAAGCCTGAGATAGTATAAGAACGAGAAGGATTAGTAATAGTAGAAAGAGTCCCCTGACCATAAGTTGCTTTAGTTGAAGAAGAACCTGATGTAGTAGCGCCATTACCATTAAGATTAATGTCATATTCGTTGCTAGCTAAACACCTAATAGAGTAGCCGTAGTACTTATTGCTGTATGTCGTACCTGGATAAACATTCGTATTATATAGACTCAGGTGGTACGAATTGCTGCTGTAGTACGCAGTAGACGACCAATAGCTCCCGCCGCTGCCCCTATTATTCACCGACGAGCTATAGGTGCGGCCAGAGTAAAGGAAGTTGTTTGGATAAGTTCTAACTAGCTTATCTACTAGACCAGCTTCTGCTGAGCCAGTGTAATATGGCCAAGTTGAACTAGAGTAATTAGCTGGGTTAGTACCATTGTTTAATCCATCTACTATTAAGTTCCAGAATTCATTATCATCATTAGATTCTATTCTAGTCTTATCACCTCCTTTAGGTAATCGCCAACCAGTAGGACAAAGTGAAGTAGTAGTGACGGATTGGTTATTAGTACCATAGTAGCTTGTATCGGCTATAGCGGCGGCCCAGGTGTAGTAGTTGCCATAACTATAAATATTCTGATCAGTTCCAGTCATATTAGATACGTTTACGTTAGGATTGATTGTACTATCAGTATTAGTATTATCATTACGGTATCTTGGGAATCTATAACCTGGATCATTAGTAGTCCCTATATCAGAAAGGGTTGCACCATTAACTCCTTTAATATCCCCACTACCATCAGATTTATATAGGCTATTGGCAGTAGTAGAATTAGTAAAGTTCGCGGTCTCTGGCTCTGCTAACCCTGAGAATACTCCACCAAATGCGCCATTATTACTTTGAGTATTAGAAGTAGTAATATTAGCATTATAATCTAGTCTTAAGTTCTCAATCATCCAACAATTACCATCAGCTAGTTTAGCTACAGCATAGACATCATTGTCTCTGGTATCTTTTAGAGCAGTGACTTGGCCTGTAGACATAGAAGAACACCCAGCCCAGCCTTGTAGATTGCCAGCCGAAGCCACCCAAACAGCGTATAAAGTTTTAGTTGTACCAGTAGTGGTTGCGGCTGGAGCCGTAATGGTTGCATTGGGACCGTAAATTGTAGCTGAACCACCAGGTTGTGCGGTGCTATCAAATGACCAACCGGCAAAGCCATAATTAGAACGTTTAAAGTTAGAAGGAAAAAGAGTGATTTGTTCTCCTTCGCCCACAGAACTATGTGTTACAGACATGCCACCACTAGCATTAGCATCTGAAGTATTAATGTTGTAATTGATGGTGTAGGTTGGAGTCCATACGGTATAGAACGTCATATCGCTAGAAGGAGTAATAGACTGACCATTAGTATAGACTACAGTTGTACCAGCGCTATTAGTATCCCAACCTTTCAACTTATAATTAGTTCTAGAAAAGGCAGAAGTAGGAGCCACTGTGGTACTAGAACCTTGTACCACGTTTTTTGTTTTAGTAGCCCCACCATTAGTGTTCACAAAGGTCATGATCCACAAATCATCGTAAACTGCATAAAGAGTTTTGGTTTCGCTATCATTCCCAGAAAGATTATCTAGAACGTCGTCCGCCGAAGTATAAGTTGCAGTTGTGGCTGAACTGCTTTCGCTCCAACCACGAAAAGCTTGATGACTATTCGTCGTAGGTGTTTTATACTCCCCCGCCACAAGTGTACGATTGCAAGCATATGTAGTATGATCATAGCTTCCAGGAGCAGTATCATAATACCCTTCAACAACAGCATAATAACCATAATAAGCATTTGAGCTATCCGAATAGAAAGCAAAAGTAGCCTTATCGCCAGGAATATCTAAAGTGACCGTAGTAGTAGTATTACTACCTCCATTGTATGTCGCAAGTTGTCCAGCGGACATGTTTTTTGAAACACTTCCAGTATATTCCCCTTGGAATACATAAAGATAATCCCAGTTAGCTTCCGTGCCATATGTAATAGTCACATGGAGATAATCAGCTCCCGAAACAGTAACGACATCTTTCGTCGCTAAATTATGTGCATAACTACCATCTTGCACACCAGCATCACTTACATTCGCAGTATGTGAATATTGAGGAGTAGAAACATACTTTGTACCGCAATTATTATAGTAGTACACAGTATTAGTAGTTGAACTATCACTAAATGACAAATCATTCCCTTGGAAATTGACTTTCATTGTTTCAATCCCCTGCCACTGTGCGTAGAGAGTAATAGTATCACCTGAAGATGCGATATCCGTCACGACTTGTTCGTCAGTATAACTAGTTCCTGAACCATCTGCCGCCGTATTCCAACCGTTAAATCTCCATAAAGTATAAGTTGTGCCCGGAATTGTTGTTCCACTGGCGTTTTGATAGGATTGTCCCATCGCTGGAGCTGTAAAGGAATTAGCTGAGAGCGAAGTAGATTCGCCAGGATTAATCTTTTGGTCATTCATCGTTCCGGAGCCGCCATTAGCGTTAAAGGAAATAGTGTAGCCGTTGTTGGCTATACACCTAATAGAAAAGCCATGATACTTGTTGTAGTAATCAGTGGCTGGTCTAACATATGTAGAACCAGTATAATTGCTAAACCAAAATCTATAAGAAAAAGTATTGTCCTTCGCAGTGGATGTCCAATAAACACCTGTAATACCTCTATCTTGAGTTGATGAACCATCTAAATTACCAGAATGAAGAAAATTATTTGGATATGTTCTAATAAGAGCATCTACTGGGCCAGCTTCTGTTGAGCCACTATATTGTGGGTTATTACTGCTATTGTAATTAGCTGGTTTTATGCCACCGTTCAAGCCATCTACAACCAGATTCCAAAAATCGTTATCATTATTAGATTCTATTCTAGTTTTATCGCCACCTTTTGGTAATCTCCAGCCTGTTGGACAAATAGAAGTAGAAAAAGATTGATTATTCGTATTATGATAGGCTGTATCCGCTATGGCCGCAGCCCAAGTATAATAATTACCGTAAGAATAGATATTTGCACCCATTACATTCATACTGCTTATAGTGGATGCTGTATTGGCGTTATTATATCTTGGCATACGATAGCCTGGGCTGTCGTCTGTGCCAATATTAATACTTGCAGTACCACTCTGAGTTCCAGAATAATATAGGCTATTAGCAGTAGTTGAAGCACTAAAATTTGCTGTTTCTGGTTGCGCTAGACCAGAGAAATTGCCATAAGTAGTTGAAGTACCATAACCTTGTGCTAAAGTCCCATCTGAGTTATGAGAAGCATCATAATCAAGCCTTAAGTTCTCAATCATCCAACAATTACCATCAGCAAGTTTAGCTACAGCATAGGTATCACTATCTCTTTGATCAATTAGGGCGGTAATATCACCAGTATTCATAGAATCACAACCTTGCCAGTTCTGTAGGTAAGTAGTGTTA
>JAZLES010000012.1:0-12338 GCA_045615385.1 Candidatus Nanosyncoccus sp.
ATAGAAAGAGTATAACCTAAAGGACAAGTGGAAGTAACTACTACTTGATCTTCTCCTACTGCTGCCTTGTCAGCATTGGAAGAAACATCTACTGAGACTACGCCTGAAGTAGAGAGAGTAGTAGTGTGGGCAAAGACAAAATCAACTTTAAAAATTAGAGCTGACAAAAACCCAACAAAAGCGATTGCTACAATTCGTCCTAATTTTAAGACATTAGTTTTTGTCACCTCTATAATTCTCTCTTTATTTTCAGTGTATCAACAATCAAAAACCAAGACTTTGACCGGTGACACACTTACACTATTATGATAACGCTTAATATCTTATAGCGCAAGCACTTTATACACAATTTTTTGTGTTTTTTTCCACAACTCGTTATTTTATAAAAATATGTTATAATATAAAAACATGTTAGTTTCTGATTTTAACTATGATTTGCCTGACGAGCGCATCGCGAAATTCCCGCCGAAGCAGCGCGGGACAACGCGACTATTAGTTTTAAATCGTAAAACCGGCGGAATTAAAGATTCTTATTATCGCGATTTAGCGGATTTTCTAAATCCCGGCGACGTTCTAATTTTGAACGATACTCGTGTAATGCAATCCCGTTTATTATGTGAGCTATCTGACGGTCGCAAACGCGAACTTGTCGTCCTCGAAAAACACGGCAACGAACCTCAGCGCGTCATGTACCGCGGCAAACTCCACGCAAAAGATAAATTGTTAATTAATAATAATGAAATTTTTATCAACAATATTTTAGGTAATGGTATTGCAGAAGTTGAAAGTAAAACTCCACTTTTTGAGCTTGCCGAAAAATACGGGACAGTTCCCTTGCCACCCTATCTTCATCGCGACGCCACCGAAGACGACAAAAAGCGTTATCAAACTGTCTGGGCAAAAAACATGGGTTCTGCCGCCGCCCCGACTGCGAGTTTAAATATGACAGAAGAACTTTTAGAAAAACTCCGTAAAAAAGGCGTGATTATCAAATATCTGACTCTTCATGTCGGTCTCGGCACTTTCCTTCCGATGCGGACGGATAACGTCGAAGACCATAAAATGCATTCCGAGTGGTTCCATATTCCTGAAGATACTATTGATGCCATTAAAAACGCCGACCGCGTTGTTGCTCTCGGTACTACCGTCGCTCGGACTCTAGAATATTATGCAAAGACCGGAAAAACTTCCGGCGAAGACGACATTTTTATTTACCCAGGCTACGAGTTTAAGCTCGTCGACGCCCTAGTTACGAACTTCCACGCTCCGAAATCGACAGTCTTAATGCTCGCCTCGGCTTTCGCTGGCTGGGATTATTTGAAAAATGCCTACGACCACGCTATTGCCGAAAAATATAATTTCTTAAGTTACGGAGATTCGATGTTCATATGTTAAAGTTCGATATTAAAAAGAAAGATGGTTTAGCGCGAGTTGGTGTTATCCATACGCCACACGGCGATATTAAAACTCCAGCTTTCGTCGGCGCTGCGACGCGTGCGACCGTAAAAGCTCTGACGATGAAAGAAATGCGCGATTTAGGTTCCCAGGCCATTCTCGCGAACACTTATCATTTAATTCTCCGTCCTGGCGCCGATTTAATTAAAGAAGCCGGCGGGTTAGCTGAATTTTCTAGTTGGGGTGGCCCGACTTTTACCGATTCCGGCGGTTTCCAGATTTTCTCATTACCAGACGTAAAAATTAGTGAGAATGGCGTTAAGTTTAAATCCCATATTGACGGCGCGAACTTCGAAATGACTCCAGAGTCGAGCATGCAGGATCAATGGAAAATCGGTGCCGACATCCACATGGCCTTCGACCACCTCGCAAAATCCGAAAGCTATGAAGATATGAAAGAGGCAATGGTCCGTACGCACTGCTGGCTCGACCGCTGCGTTGAGGAACACCAACGATTGTTGAATGATGAATCATGGGCGGGTGACGGACCTGGAGGGGGTCCCCCAAAATTGCCGTCAATTTTGGGGGAGGAGAAGGTCCGGCAGGACCCGCCCAGAAGAGAGCAGTATCTGTATGCTGTTGTTCAAGGCGGCACCTTTAACGACTTACGAGCCGAATCTGCGAAATATTGCGCATCTAAGCCTGTCGACGGCTTCGGTATCGGCGGTGTCTTTACCGCAGACGGCATGGACGAAATGTTAAAGACCGTGAACAGTATTCTTCCCGAAAACAAACCCCGCCACCTTCTCGGTATGGGCCAGGAACCAATAGATCTGTTCGTTGGCGCCGAGTTTGGTTGCGATACTTTCGACTGCGTCGGCCCTACGCGGATGGCGCGAAACGGCTCGCTCTATACTAAAGACGGCCGAATTAACATTAAAAACGCAAAATACGCGAAGGACTTTACTCCGCTCGAATCTGACTGCGACTGTGAATGTTGTAAAAATTACACAAAGGCTTATTTACATCATCTATTCAAAACTGACGAAATTACTGCGAAAGTTCTCGCAAGTATTCATAACGAATACTTCGTCGTCCATACTGTCGACCGCATTCGCGAATCGTTAGAAAACGGCACTTTCGCCGATTATAAAAAAGAATTTCTTGCTCGTTACTACGGTTCCTAAAATGGTCTTAGATGCGAAAGAATTAGATCCTCCATTGGTTGGTAATTTAAATTAGATGAGGCCTTTGAAGCAATCACGCTAAACTAGTGCGGATTTACGTAGCCTAAGTACGGATTATTAAATTGTTATAGACAATTTAATTATACCACACTTCCCGCCCCATCAAAAACTTGACAAACTATATCATAAGCATTAGAATAAAACTAGGAGATGTAGCTCCAGAAACTACACCTATAAGTTGGGATTAAACCGCTATTTGCGGTTTAATTTTTTTCTTCGGCTACTTCGCCGTAGTGAGAGTTTTACGGTTATTTGAATTCGCCATAGCGAAAGCTTTATAACCATCTGTCTCCTTTCCGAGCTTCTGGCATATCTGGAATAGCGGTTTACTGAAGCTCCACACCCGCACGAACTAAAGTTCTTGCCGTGGACAGCCAAACTCCACTAAACCCCGAAGCCAACCCGAAAATACCCTATCACACCAAGAATAGCAAATCAACCCCGTATCCCGCCAAATCCTAACATAAGCATTTAGTTAAGCATAAAAATTTCAATCAATCGCTATTTGGTTCGATGATGCGACGAGAGCGTAACTCTGCAAACTTCGCAGTGCGACGTATTGCATTCGCGTGACCCGATAAAGCCGCGTATGGTGCAAACTGCGCCGCCCGCATTTCCTTACTCATCCGCGGATGATGCTTCGGTTCATAGTGGGGATGATTAATAATCTCTTGGTATTTAGATAATTCCGAATCGCTCATTTCCTATGTCCTCCAATTTGCGCATTCCGCTCTCGCCCCGTCGCTCCCTTTTCAAAATTAATCCCTTTTAGTATTGCGTTTCTGCCGTATTTCCTCTTAATCGATAACACCGCCTCCTCGGCTCGTTTTTCTTTTTGCAATAACGATTCATCAAACGGTTTATCAAATAATCCTAATTGCCTTAGTTCTTTCCTAATATCTTTTTCTAACTTAACCCGATTAACATCTATCGTAATCCTTCGGATTTTTAATTTTGGATTTACCTTGTCATCAAATAATTTTGACACGGCTTCAGAAATTAATTTCGAAGACGCGGTATAACATCCTAAATTGCATGTTCCGTGCGCGTGTTTAGGCACTTCCCGTCCATAAAAGTCTTTCGTTTTCTCGCCATCGTATCCCGCCGAACTTACCTTATCGTATCCGACTGTTAATATCACTTGATCCGTCACCATCTTCTTAGAAAGCAGTTCAAGACTAACTTCCTCTGCCATCTCAAGCGCCACGATTTTTGCCTGCTCGAAATCATAAGGCTCTTTTAACACCTGGCCCGAAGAAAAAGAATTCGTACTCGGCCGGTAATTTCGAATCTCGGCAATTTCACAGGGCTCCCATCCCCAAGCGTGGTCAATTAAAAGTTCCGCATTGATGCCGAATAATTTATATAAATAATCTTCATCTTTTTCCGAGCAAAGCGCAACATCGCCCATCGTATAGAGTCCTGCCGCTTCTAAACGTTTAGCATAACCTCGCCCCACTCGCCAAAAATCCGTAAGCGGTCGATGAGCCCATAATTTTTGTCGATAACCCATCTCGTCTAGCTCGGCAATTCTGGCCCCATTTTCGTCCGATTCCGCCTTTTTTGCTAAAATATCCATCGCTACTTTCGCAAGATACATATTAGTTCCAATCCCCGCCGTCGCGGTAATCCCCGTTTCGTCATATACTGCCTTTAAAATCTTTTGTGCCAATTCCCGCGCGGTACATTTATAATTTTTAAGATACGGCGTCGCATCAATAAAAACCTCATCAATCGAATAAACGTGCATATCTTCTTCCGCAATTAATTTTAGATATATATTATATATCCTTGTACTATAGCTAATGTAAAAAGCCATTCTCGGCGGCGCAATCAAAAAATCTCGCGCTTTTTGCTTCACCTCATATAATCTCGCTCGTCCAGGAATCCCTAGCGCTTTGAGAGCGGGCGATACAGCAAGGCAAATCGTCTTGTCCGTTCGCGATTCGTCGGCTACCACCAACCTAGCCGTCAAAGGATCCAACCCACGTTCTACGCATTCCACCGAAGCATAAAACGACTTCAAATCAATCGCAATATAACTCTTCCCCATTCTCTAATTATACTAGATATTGCCAAATCGGACCGTCAGCGGTATCTTTTACTGTAATCCCCTGCTCGGCTAGCTTATCTCTCATCTCATCCGCTCTTGCGAAATCTTTTTCTTTGCGGGCCTTTTCCCGTTCCGTGATCAACGCCTGTGTTTCTTCTGAAATCTTCGGCGAATCTTCAATTAATCTTAGCCCAAACAGCTCATCAACTTTCTTCCAATCATCAAAAGATAACTCTGAATTATCAATTATCGCAAACGCCTCCGCCGAATTAAGGTTATTATTAACTGTATCTAAGATTTTCTCGGCGGGTCCTGCCGTCGCAGTTTCCCCCACCGTGCTCGACGTACGTCTGCGCGCGGCGGGGGTCCCCCCAGCTCCGTCACCCGCCGATGTAACCTGCTGATAAAGTAAAGCAATCCTATTGCGCCAATTCAGTCGTCGATTCTTCGCTGCTTCTAATGATTCAAACGTAAAATTCCTTGTACCCTGATAATGCCCAGAAAGCACCCATATCTTGTAATCCAGCGCCGAAAAGCCACGCTCAGCTAAATCTGACAAAGAATACACATTCCCGAGCGATTTCGAAATCTTTTCGCCGTCAATCGTAATAAAATTACAATGCAACCAATAACGCGACAAATCGTGTCCATACGCCGCATAACATTCCGCAATCTCGTTTGTATGATGAATCGGGATATGGTCAATCCCGCCAGTATGAATATCAATTGGCTCGCCGAGTTCTTTATGGATAATCGTCGCGCACTCTAGATGCCACCCCGGATAACCCGGCCGCCCGAGATAGTCCCATCTCATTGCATGTTTTTCGCCCGGCTTAATGAATTTCCAAACTGCAAAATCCGAAACATTCTTTTTCTCGTCCGAAAATCCGACTCTCGCTCCAGCTTGTAAACCTTCTAAATCTAATTTCGCAAAATCCGCATAACGTTCGAATTTCGAGGTATCATAATAAACTCCGTCGGCCGTCTCATAAGTAAATCCGCGTTCCGTCATTAAATCTACTGCCGACATATCCTCTTCGACATAATCCGTCGCTCGTGCCCAAATCTCCGGCTCGACCAGTTCTAATGCTTCATAATCTTTTTTAAATTTGTCAATATAAGTTTCCGCTACTTCCCAAACTGTCTTTCCCTCGCGTTCCGCCCCTTTTTCTAATTTATCTTCGCCCTCATCTGCATCCGAAACTAAATGCCCCACGTCTGTCAAATTTAAAACTCGTCGCACCTTATACTCATCAGCCTTCAGGCATCTTACTAACAGATCCCAATAAATATATGCTGTCAAATTCCCGATATGCGCTTCCGAATAAACCGTCGGTCCGCAAGTATAAATTTTTACTACTTCGCTTAACGGCTTAAACTCCTCTACCTTCCGCGTAGCTGTATTATATATTCTAAGCATTTAGTTCCTCCTCTAAAATTCCTACTAATTTACTATATTTATCACGCGACACTCCGTGCCGACCATCGGTTTTAATCGCACTTAAATACTTCGGATTATCCTTTAAAACTTTTGGTATATTATAAGGACTAATGAATTGGTCCAACTTCCCATATATTAATACAGCCGGAATCTTTAATTCAGCTAAAACCTTATAATTCCGTCTGTCTAAAACTATTTTTTCCATCGAATTATTAAACGCCTTTTCTTTCAAAATCTTCCGATTTTTTAAACTGACTGCATCCTTAAACATCTTAATCCCAGCCTCAAACGCCGGATTAACTAAATCGGCTTCCGTATAAACCGGCGGTGAAAGTAGAATTAATTTTTTGACCGACTTTTTATAAGTATCAGCATATCTCGTCACAATAAAAGTCCCGAGCGAATGCCCGACTAAAACTAGCGGGACCTTTAAATCTAACTTTAAAATTGCATTATGTAACGCTTCAAGTTGGTCTTTGTAATCGTAGTTTAATTTATCACTTTTTAAAGACTTTCCCGAGCCTAATAAATCAAAAGTAATAAAGCGCACTTCTTTAAGTGAGCGCGTTCCTTCTAAGTATTTTAAAGCATTCGTAAAAGTCGAAGAATCTGAAGCAATACCATGAATAAATATGACCGCTAGCCTCGGCTCTTTATTTTCCGAAAAATCATGCGTCTTTTTTAGAATCAATTTTCTATTCAGCATCCTGTAATAGCTCCGGCACGATTTTTACTAGTTCCTTAACCACCTCTTCATAGGTCGTATCATAAGTTCTAAACCCGGCGGCCATCTTGTGCCCGCCTCCGCCAAAGTATCCTGCAACTTTTTCCGCAATCGGCGCATCCGATGAACAACGAATCTTTCCCGTTACTTTTCCATCTGGATAAGTTTTTACCGCCACAGCGACTTTTACGCCCTCAACCAATCGCATTTCTTCTAAAATCAGCACATTCGGGTTATATTCATCCGAATACTCACGAATGTCATCCCAAGGAATATGTACCGTCGCGAGCTCTCCGTCCAAAGAATATTCAATCCGTTTAATTAAATCCGCTTTATAGTCTAAGATTCTTTGCGACTTCTTCATGAATTCGCGTCGGCGGTCTTCTAAAATCGAAACATCCGCCCCTAGCCTCGTTAAATCTGCTACAATCTCAAACGTTTCTGCCGTTACCGAAGAGCTAGTTAAACCTAATGTATCCGACAAAATACCTTGGAAAATTGCTTCCGCCGCTTCCTGATTAATCTCTAATTCTAATTCTTTTGCTAAGCAGTAAATTAATTCCGCACAAGCGCACCTTACTTCAATGATACTTTCATGTGGGAAGCTCAAATCATCTTCCGTCTCATGATGATCGATTACAAGAACTGGCGCTGAGTACAATCGGTTCCGAATTGCCGTATCGTCTAATAATTTCGAAAGTAAAACTTCCGCCGCCGTATCGACAATAATGTATCCATCTGCTCTAAAATCAAATTCATTTGTTACTCTCGACCAGTCGCCAAAATATCTTAAATACTTCGGAATATCTACCGGGCAATACAAAGAAATTCCCTTATCAGAAAGTAGATAGTCTAATGCGATTGCACTACCAAGCGAATCTCCGTCTGGGTTTTCCGCCTGAATTACGCAGATTTTCTTTTTATCCCTCAAAAATTCATCAAACTTACTATACATATATTAATTATATCATGTTAAAATAGATGCATGAGTATTTTTTGTGCGGATAGAAAGTTCGAACGTTTCGAAGATGTTACGCCTGAAATTCTAAAAAAGGAAGGCGTGAAGCTCCTTTTATGCGATCTTGATAATACCTTGAGGCTTCATTCCGAAAAAGAACCGGCCGACGAGTTAGCCGATTGGATTGAAGATTGTAAAAAAGCCAAAGTTGAAATCGTCGTGATTAGTAACAACGGTAGAAAAAAGATGATGAAGAGGTTTTGCGAACCGATTAATATACAATGCGTTTGGTGGGCAAAAAAACCTTTAAGTATTAAACTTACTGCTACCATGGAAAAATACGGTTTTAAACCTAGCGAAACCGTGATGCTAGGCGATAAATGGTCTACTGATGTTCTTGCGGCAAAATTTGCCAAAATCCGTTCTTGGCAAGTCGAACATCGAAGGGATATTGTATGACCGGTCCAACTTATTTAACTATTCTCCGTATGCTTCTTTCGGTAGTTTTTTTAGTTTTTGTGCTTCTACCTTCCGATTGGGCCAAAATCACAGCACTAGTAATATTTATTATTGCTGCCATTACCGATAAAATTGATGGCAAATGGGCTCGCCAAAGTAAAAAAGTTACTGATTTTGGCGCCTTTCTAGATCCACTTGCCGATAAAATGCTAGTTAATTTAGCATTTCTCGCTCTAGTTTATCTTGATGTTGTTCCGCTCTGGGTTTTTGCGGTGATTTTAATTCGAGATTTCGCTGTTGACGGTATGCGCATGATGATCGCAAAAAAAGGCGTTACTATTGCTGCTTCTTTTTACGGCAAATTAAAAACTACCGTCCAAATGACTGCTCTAATTATTTTGTTACTCAATCTCATTGTCAATCTTGAAATCTTTACTATTCTCGGGAACATCGCCCTTTATCTCGCCCTTGCGTTAACCATTTTTTCTGGCGCAGATTATCTTATAAAAGGCTGGAAACGATTAATAAAATAGTACAAGTAAACGCACTTGAATCAATGCGATCTAAATAACCGCCATGTCCTTCGGAACCACCAATTAATAATTCTAACTTCTCAAAGAACTTATTTTTAATCAAAATCTCATTCGAATCTTTAACTTTGAATTTGCGCTTTAATAGGCTCTCAAACAAATCACCTATTAATGCTAGTGGCCCACAAAGTAAATAAATCCAGTCGGTAGCAAAATCCCCAGTAGTGGCCATTTTAATTGCTACCATCCCAATCGCCATAGTTAACCCAAGTATAGTTCCCTCCCAAGTCTTATTCTTAGAAACATAGGGGAATGGACGTGACTTCTTAAAAATTTTTCCGCCTATCAACTTGCCGAATAAATACGCAAAAATATCATACCCTGGCACGCCTAAGATAACATACCAAAAATCATGAGCATCAATCCCAGCTACAAAAAACGTTCCCCAAATTAGAAAGACAACCTCAAGGATTGCTAAAAAAATATTGAGCGAATTAGCTTTTTTCTTAAAGAAGCTAAATAGCTCAACCATCGCAATTAGCGAGAAAATCCCGAAGAGTATCTTAAATGGTACACCATTAAACGTATAAAGCGCAATCAGAGCAATGATAAACATACTGACGCCAACGATTACGCGGACTCGGAAATTTCTATCCATAAAGCGATTATATCACAATTAGGTCTAACATGTTATAATAAATCCATGCCTTTAGAATTTATATACAATAAGATTAAAAATACTTTACGTAAAATTGACATGAAATTAGAACGTGCCAAGTACGGTTATATTGATAAACTTCCGAAAAATATTTCATATTTTGAGGGGGGGCTTTATGATGCGATTTACGAAGCTTCTTGTAAATGGCCCCACAATATCGCGTTAGAGTATTTTAATACGCAAATAACTTATAAAGAATTAATTAAAAAGATCAATAAAGTTGCCGCTGCCTTGAAGGCCCTTGGTGCCGAAAAAGGTGATCGTATCACAGTTTGTATGCCAAATACACCTGAAGCAGTTTATGCTATTTACGCCATTAATGAGATTGGCGCCGTAGCTAACATGGTTCATCCTCTTTCTTCCGAAAAAGAAATCGAAGACTATCTCAATCAATCTGGCTCGAAAATTATACTCTGCGTCGACATCTCATATCCAAAAGTCGAAGCTATCATTAAAAATACTGAAGTTGAACAAGTTATCGTAGTCTCACCAACTCGCTCAATGGAATTAATCGTGCGCGCAATTTATAAAATCACAAAAGGACGTAAAAATCATATTAAAAAGAGTCAGCACGTCATGACCTGGGATCAATTTACTAATAAGGCTAATAAATATGTTGGTAATCCCCATGCTCGGGTTAATTCAGAAGACGATGCAATTATTATGTATTCTGGTGGCACAACTGGAAAACCAAAAGGTATTATTCTTTCGAACTTAAACTTTAATGCACAGGCGCTCGGTGCTAAGTATCTTGTGCCGGAACTCTTTAAGACTGAATATTCCTTCATGGCCTTCTTACCTAATTTTCATGCTTTTGGCTTTGGCTGTTGTATCCACATGCCACTCTACTTTGGTGCTCGTTCATTCTTAATTCCCCAGTTTAACCCGAAAAAATTTAAACAATACGTTACTAAATACAAAGTCAATATTCTAGTTGGCGTGCCAACCGTTTTTGAATATTTAACGAAGATTAAATTTAAAAAAGACGCTTTGAAAAATGTTAAGTTTGTAGTTTCTGGCGGCGATATGATTAGTATGTCTAGTAAAGAAAAGATTAACGATTTTCTTAAGGCTCACGGTTCCAAAGCTATTATTGAAAATGGCTATGGCCTAACTGAGGCTTCTGGTGGGTTCATCTTTTCACCTCGCAGTGTCGCGGAAGAGCCCGACGCAATTGGTTTTCCAATTCCAGATAATGATGTGATTATTAAAGACCTTGATGCTGATAAAGAAGCCGACTTTGGTAGTGATGGCGAGATTTTAGTATCTGGTTTATCTGTTATGAAGGGTTATCTCAACAAACCAAAAGAAACTGAAGCGTCCTTTATTACGATTGGCAAGAAAAAATATCTCCGCACTGGCGATATTGGTTACATTGATAAACGTGGTCTAGTCCATTTCCGTTCTCGCTTGAAGCGCATGATTATTTCGAACGGCTATAATATCTACCCGGCCAATATTGAAGACGTTACCTTAAAATGTAAACTGATTAATAGTTGCGCCGTTGTTGGCCGTGAAGACAAACTTCGGGGAGAAAAAGTTGTCGTCTTTGCGGTGCTCGAAAAAGATGCCTCAGAACGCACTGCGAGAAAAGAACTTGGTGGAATTTATAAGAAATACCTTGCTAAATACGAAATTCCTCGCGAAATCCGCTTCCTTCCCGAACTTCCAAAAACTAAACTCGCTAAAGTAGATTTTAAAGCATTAGAGCGACTATAGTTTTGTTCTATTCTCTAAAGCCGCACTTAGAGTAATTTGATCAGCATAAGATAAATCGACACCGAGCGGCAATCCTCTCGCAAGTCGAGTTAGTTTCAAATTTGGATTCTGCTCATGTAGCATTTTTTCGAGCAAAAGCGCCGTCGATTCTCCTTCTACCGAAGGATTAGTTGCGATGATGACTTCTTTTACATTGTCGTCATTAACACGCTTAATCAATTCTCCGATGTGTAGTTGTTCTGGTGTAATGCCGTCGATTGGCGAAATCGCGCCGCCAAGCACATGGTAAGTGCCTTTATAGGCTTTCGTCTGTTCAATTGCATAAATATCTAAAGGCTCCTCTACGACTAAAACCGTCGTTTTATCGCGCGTAGGCTCAGTATAAAAAGGCGAATAATCCTCATCCGCATCAATTAAAGCGAAAGTCACGGGACAAGATTTTACCCCACTATGGAGGTTATTTAAGGTTTCTGCAATATTTTCCGCAAGCTGATGATTTGACTTAAATAAATAATAAGCAAACCTCTCCGCCGTACGAGGACCCACGCCAGGTAACCGACCGAGCGCCTCAATCGTATTCTCAAGGGCCTTTGGTAGCATTTTTTACATTCCGCCGATTCCGAGATTGCCAAGACCACCCATTAACGGTTTCATTTTATCAGTTGCAATTTCTTGTGCCTTCGCAAAACCATCACGCATACAGTTTTCAATCCATTTTTCAAGCTCATGAATATCGTCAAAATCAATTTTTTCTGGGTCGAGTTTAACTTTCTTAACTTTTAATTCACCGTTAATCTGGACAATTACCGCTCCATCTCCAGCCTCAACTTCAACAATTTCGTTCTTTAGCTCTTTTTGTGCTTTTCTGAGCTGGTTTAATAATTTCATCTGATCCATAGTTTGACCCATAATTATTCTCCTTTTTCTTCAGTATATGTATATAGATATATTATATCAGAGTTATCGCGCATTGGCGAAGTAAAAATTTGATCTAGTTTATAATTATTATCTAAGTCATCTGGTTTCCCTAAAAATGACACCTTCTCTAATTTTTCATCTAAAACATTTATCACTTTTATATCAGATTTACGTTC
>JAZLES010000013.1:0-15729 GCA_045615385.1 Candidatus Nanosyncoccus sp.
AGGGCCAGTATACAAACCACCACCAGGGCCAGTATACAAACCACCACCAGGGCCAGTATACAAACCACCACCAGGGCCAGTATACAAACCACCACCAGGGCCAGTATACAAACCACCACCAGGGCCAGTATACAAACCACCACCGGGGCCAGTATACAAACCACCACCAGGGCCAGTATATAGATTACGTGGCCATGACACTAACACTTGCCTCCTTCTCCTTTATCTTTGAAGTAGTAACCTAAGACGAATCCCAGTATGGTCCCAAAAATTGAATTGAAAGACTCCAGTAGTCTGCCTTGGTCAATGCGCGTGTCATTTTCTAGAAAAATATTACATATTGGTACTCCTATTATAATTATGGATATTATTATAATAAAAGCCCAAGTGAGTATCAGCGCTATTTTTGATCTATACTGACTATCTCGCGTGCTATTACTATTTCTTGTACGAGCATTAAGCAAATCGATATCTGTTTCTAAACTGTTTTCGAACAATTTCTGATTAGTGGCGAGTTCTGAACTTGATTTCAATAAGTCACTTAATGCGATGGTTTTAGAATAATAATCAGTTTGTTTCTTTTGGCTGTTTGACATTTTGCGACTGCCCTTCAACC
This sequence comes from Candidatus Nanosyncoccus sp., assembly GCA_045615385.1. Classification (GTDB taxonomy): domain Bacteria; phylum Patescibacteriota; class Saccharimonadia; order Saccharimonadales; family Saccharimonadaceae; genus Nanosyncoccus. The sequence goes on from JAZLES010000013.1 coordinate 617, forward strand.
ACCCGGATTAAATTGTTAAATGATTTAACGTTTCTTCCCAACGCATCATAAGATTGCTTGTACACGTACATCAGTTCCTCACGATCTTTTGCGTTTTTGACACTCTTTATTACGTCATAAAGTGATTGGAATTGTAAATTGGTTTCCGCGAGATATTGCGAACACTCTTCGAGTTTCTCTATCAAGAGTCCTTCCGAATAATTTTTAGGCATGTCTTTATTGTATCATAATGAAATAATAAATAATAGTAAGAATGTCAATTTGGTTTAATTTTTACTTGCGATGGTGATTATGCAGAAGCGATTAAAATTGCGGCGAAGAATAAGGATGTTAAAATTACAGTCGTGGCAACGCCGCCGATTCGTGATAAAATGAAAAATTCGCTGTCTGTTAAGTTAAAGGAACTTAGGAGCGAATTGGCGGGGTAATATCATCTTAATAATATTGAAGACATAAAAGATAGTATAAAACTTTGAAAAAAGAGCGGCTCCGAAGATACGCCCTCGATGGTGGGAAATACATCCCCTGTATTGTTATTATATCACACAATTATAAAATATTCAATAGGAGGGTGATTTGATTTGAAAAATATGATAAAATATATATGGCTATTGTGTGAATTTTTGGTTATATGAAAAAAAGATTAAGAAATTTATTAAATAAGATTGTTCCTAGAATTTTGTTTTTGGTGATGCTTGATGTTGTTTCGGTAGTAGTTGCTTCACTTTTGACGCTTTGGATACGATTTGATTTTCAGCAAATTCCGATTGAGTATTTGCAGACAGTGACGCATTATTTGCCGATTGATTGTCTTATTGTGGTAGTAGTATTTGCTATCGCTAGGCTTTACGTTTCTATTTGGCGTTATGCTTCTGTACCGGAATTGATTATGATTGTAGGTTCTTGTGTAGTATCCGACGTAATAATCTTTATTTATAAGCATGCCTTGCTTTTGCCGATACCACGAAGTTTTTGGTTTGTTTTCTTGGCTTTTTTGATTTTCTTTACTTGCGGTACGCGTTTTTCGTATCGGATTGGTCGGACGATTTTGCATATTCTGGCCGGTAGGAAGCGTTATAAAAACGTGATGATTGTGGGTGGTGGTGAAGCTGCTCATATGTTGATTAGTGAAATGGGCCAGAATAATAAATATAACGATATGCGTGTTTGCTGTATCATTGATGATGATAGAAGTAAAAGGGGCGTGCGTATGCGTGGGGTGCCAATCGTGGGGGATCGTCACTTTATTCAGACCGCAGCGGAAAAATACAGAATTGAACAGATTATTATTGCTATACCGTCTGCCGATAAGGAAACAATTTCAAAAATTGTGACCGAATGCCAAAAAACAAAGTGCGAAATCAAGATATTGCCGTCAATTTATTTAATGATGGACCAGAAGAGCGAAAATATATTGGCGCAAATTCGTCCAGTTAAATACGAAGATTTTCTAGGGCGCGACCAAATCGTAGTTGATAATGAAGAGATTGATGGGAATCTTACTAATAAGACGATTTTGGTAACAGGCGGTGGTGGCTCGATTGGTTCTGAGCTTTGTCGTCAGATTGCAAAAGCGAAACCTAAGACTTTGATTGTCTTTGATATATATGAAAATAATGCGTATGAGATTCAGCAAGAACTTTATCGTGATTATCCGAAACTTAATCTCAAAACTATTATTGGTTCGGTGCGAGATTATTCGCGATTAGAAAAAGTATTTAAAGAATTTAAGCCTGAACAAATTTATCATGCGGCTGCGCATAAACATGTCCCGCTAATGGAATATAGCCCGAACGAAGCAATCAAAAATAATTGTCTGGGCACATTAAACACGGTAAAATTGGCTGACAAATATGGTGCAGAGAAGTTTGTATTGATTAGCACGGACAAAGCCGTGCGTCCAACCAATATTATGGGTGCATCAAAGCGGATTTGTGAAATGATTGTGCAGACTTATGACAAAAAATCCAAGACTGATTTTGTGGCGGTGAGATTTGGTAATGTGTTGGGGAGTAATGGTTCGGTGATTCCGTTGTTTTTGAAACAAATTGAAAATGGTGGTCCGGTCACGGTGACGCATAAAGATATCACGCGTTATTTTATGACAATTCCGGAAGCGGTGAGCTTGATTTTGCAGGCTGGAGTGTACGCTGAGGGTGGTGAGATTTTTGTGCTCGATATGGGCAAACCAGTCAGGATTTATAATTTGGCTAAAAAGTTAATTCGTTACAAAGGATTTAAGCCGGGGCAAGATATCAAGATTGAGATTACGGGGCTCAGACCGGGCGAAAAACTTTATGAAGAGATGCTGATGGACGAAGAGGGGTTGAAAGAAACGCCGAATAAGTTGATTCATATTGGTAAGCCGATTAGAATTAGTAGTAGCTTTTTGGATGATCTTGATAAATTGATTGATGCCGCTAAGAAAAATGGATCGGATATTAAGGAAAAAACTGCAAAGATTGTGAGTACATATAAATTTCAAAAGGAGGTAAAAAGTGAAAAATAAAAGGATATATCTTGCTTCGCCACAAATGCTTGGTAAAGAACGTGAGTATATAAAAGAGGTTTTTGACTCAAATTGGGTGGCGCCACTTGGTCCGTTTGTCGATAAACTTGAAGAAGATTTTGAAAGATATATGCCGGTCAAAAATGCTGTGGCGCTTGCTTCTGGGACGTCGGCTTTGCATTTAGCAATTAAATTAGCTGGTGTTAAATCGGGTGATATTGTTTTTTGTTCCAGCTTAACTTTTAGTGCCAGTGTTAATCCGATTATATATGAGGGTGGTGTACCAGTGTTTATTGATAGTGAACCGAATACTTATAATATGAGCCCCAGAGCTTTAGAGAAGGCTTTTGAAAAGTATCCAAATCCGAAGGTAGTAATTATTGTATCGCTTTATGGTATGCCGGCGGATTTTGATAAACTGATGCCAATTTGTAAGAAACATGGTGTGACCGTGATTGAAGATGCTGCTGAGTCGCTTGGCTCTACGTACCACGGTAAACATGTAGGTACTTTTGGTAAATATAATATTATTTCTTTTAATGGCAATAAAATAATTACTACTTCTGGTGGAGGAATGTTACTTACGGAAAATACTAAGGATGCTAAACATGCTTTGAAATGGGCTACGCAAAGTCGTGAACCTGCTCGTCATTATGAACATAAAGAGATTGGATATAATTATCGGATGAGTAATGTGTGTGCGGCAATTGGATGTGGTCAATTTGAGAACCTAGAGGATAAAATTCGAATGAAACGAGAGATATTTAATCGTTATGTTGAGGCATTTCGTGATATTGATGATATTCAGATGATTATTGAGCCAGAGGGAATGATGTCTACTCATTGGCTTTCGATTATGAAATTGAGCGACGATAGCGAGGTTAACTCATTTGATATTATGGAGGTATTGGAAACTGAGAATATTGAATCTCGTCCGATTTGGAAGCCAATGCATATGCAGCCAGTTTTTGCGAAATATGATTTTTTTACACATGATGGCAAAAAACCGGTTTCGGAAAATTTGTTTAAGAATGGAGTTTGCCTACCGTCTGATACCAATATGACTATAGAAGATCAGAATCGTGTGATAAGAACTATAAAAGGATTGTTTAAATAATGTATCGGAATTTTTTCAAGAGATTCTTTGATATTGTTTTATCTGCACTTGGTCTGATTATCTTGTCGCCGGTTTTGCTGATCGTATATATTTTAGTGATTATGCTGTTGGGGTTTCCGGGGATTTTTAAGCAAGAGCGTCCTGGTAAAAATGAAAAAATTTTTAAATTATATAAGTTTCGCACTATGACTAACGCGAAGGACAAAAGGGGGAAATTATTGCCTGATGAGAAACGATTGACTAAATTCGGTAGATTTTTGCGATCTACTTCGATTGATGAGTTACCAGAACTATTTAATATATTAAAAGGGGATATGAGTTTTATTGGGCCGAGGCCGTTGTTAGTTGAATATTTGCCATATTATACAAAAAAAGAGCATCATAGACATGATGTTAGGCCTGGATTAACTGGATTGGCGCAATCGTCTGGGAGAAATTTAGTTGGCTGGGGTAAAAAATTTGAGTTGGACGTAGAGTATTCTAAAAATATTACGTTTTTAGGTGATTTGAAAATTATTATTAGTACGATTCCAATGGTATTTAAGCGCTCTGGCATTTCTGATGAAAAGGGTTTAACGATGACTAATTTAATTCAAGAAAGGAAAAAATAATATGTCTAAAGATGTAATAATTATTGGAGCCGGTGGACATGCGAAAGTAATTGCTGATATTGTTCTTAGCTCTGGTGATAATTTAATGGGATTTCTTGATGACGACGATGCGAAACAAGGAGAAGTGATTTTTAAAAAATATAAAGTAATTGGAAAGACTTCTGATTCTTATAAATATGAGGGTAAGTATTTTGTTGTAGCTATTGGTGACAACCATATTCGTGCAAAAATAGTTGATAAATATAATAGATTGATGTGGTATACGGCTGTTCATCCTAGGGCGGTAATTGCAGATACGGTAAAAATTGGTGATGGGACTGTGGTAATGGCTGGCGTGATTGTTAACTCGGATACGACCATTGGTAAACATTGCATCTTAAATACTGCTTGTTCGATTGACCACGATAATGTCATAGGTGATTATGTACATTTATCTCCAGGAGCGAATCTAGCGGGGACAGTTTCTATTGGTGATTATTCTTGGATTTGTATTGGTGCATTGGTAATTAATAACATAAAAATAACGGGAGATGTAGTGCTTGGGGCAGGAGCAACAGCGATAAGTGATGTAGATGAATCTGGTGTATATGTTGGGACTCCCGCTAGAAAAATAAAAAATATATAAGGAATTGATCTATTTTTGACATAATTAAATAATGAATTTGAATATTGATTTTGATGAAAAATTTTAGAAAACATAGGGGCGATACAGGGGTTGAAGTTTTTGGTGGGGTGTGGTAGGGTTTTCTAAAATAAATAGGAGTTTTATGAATAAAAAAGACTTTGATGGGTGGATAAAATTAAAAAAGAAACTGCATTTTGGTGGTTCTTTACCACGAATTAAAGAAGGTGATATTTGGTGGTGTAGTTGCGGTGAGAATGTTGGTGTTGAGATTAATGGGAAAAATGAGCTTTTTTCTAGGCCAGTTCTCGTATATAAAAAACTTAGTCGTTTTGGTTTTGTGGGTATTCCTTTAACCTCGCAGGTTAAGCATGGTTCGTGGTATGCGGAGTTTAATTTTAAAGGCAGGAGGCAAACTGCAGTTTTGGCTCAAATTAGGACTTTTAGCGTATCTAGATTATCAAGTCGTATGGGGGAATTAGATGCTCATGATATGAATATAATACTAAATTCTTTGATAGATTTCTTAAAATAAATATTCCCAACTCTTGCGAGTTGGGCCGCGGGTATTCCCGAATGTGGTTTTATTATAGCGCGTAGACTTGAAAAAGTCAAGAGATAAGATATAATAATAAGTATTGAGGGCGACCTCGTTCTTAATTGAGCGGGGCCAAGCCCTCTTTTTTATGCTATAATGAATTTATGAGTAAGAAGATTAGTTTTGGTGAAAAAACGATTTTAATTACGGGGGCGGCGGGGTTTATCGGTTGGTATCTCGCGAAGCGAGTTTGTGAGGAAAATCCGAAAGCAAAAGTGATTGGGTTTGATTCTGTGAATAATTATTATGATGTAAAGTTAAAAGAATATCGGTTAAAAGATTTAGAACAATATAAGAATTTTACGTTTATAAAAGGAAATTTAGCGGATAAGGTAGCTGTAAATAAAGTGTTTGAAAAATACCGTCCGGAAATCGTTGTGAATCTAGCGGCGCAGGCGGGAGTTCGATATTCAATCAGCCATCCGGATAAATATATCGAAGCGAACTTAATTGGATTCTATAACATTTTAGAAGCTTGTCGTAAATACCAGCCGGAGCATTTAGTTTATGCATCATCATCGTCGGTTTATGGCGGGAATAAAAAGGTGCCATTTTCAGTAGACGATAAAGTCGACAACCCGGTCAGTTTATACGCGGCGACGAAAAAATCTAATGAACTGCTCGCACATGCGTATTCTAAACTATATAATATACCGTCGACGGGACTGCGTTTCTTTACGGTTTATGGACCGGCGGGGCGGCCGGATATGGCATATTTTGGTTTTACTAATAAATTAATAAAAGGCGAGAAGATTCAGATCTTTAATTTTGGTAATTGTAAACGAGATTTTACTTATATTGATGATATTGTTGAGGGGATTATTCGAGTGATGAAGAAAGCACCGGAAAAACGCAAGGGCGAAGACGGTTTGCCGGTCGCACCATATAAAGTTTATAACATCGGGAATTCGAACCCGGAAAACTTACTAGATTTTGTCCAGATTTTACAAGAAGAATTAATTCGGGCGAAGGTTTTGCCGGAAGATTATGATTTCGAAGCGCATAAGGAACTTGTGCCGATGCAGCTTGGCGATGTGCCGGTAACTTATGCGGATACTTCGGCGCTTGAAAAAGATTTCGGTTTTAAGCCATACACTCCGCTTCGAGAAGGCTTAAGGAAATTTGCCGAGTGGTATAAAGAGTTTTATGCAAATTAGCCAGTTTGACGAAAAGTGAAGAATGGCTTACAATAAAGATAAATTATAAAAAGTGGAGAAAAAATGAAAATTGCTATGGCGGGGGTTGGTTACGTTGGGCTATCTTTAGCCGTATTGTTGAGCGAGAAGAATGAAGTGGTGGCGCTTGATGTGGTGCCAGAAAAAGTCAGGATGGTGAATAAATTTATTTCGCCAATCCGAGATGAGTATATTGAAAAATATTTTGAGGAAGCGAAAAAAGGCGAAAGAACTTTAAATTTAAAGGCGACCTTAGATTATGAGGAAGCTTTTTCTGATGCGGATTATGTCATTATTGCAACGCCGACCGATTATGATGCGAAGAAAGATTTTTTTGATACAAGTTCGGTTGAAAACATTATTGAGAAAGTAGTTGCGATAGGAAATCCAAAGACTACTATTGTAATTAAATCTACTATTCCGGTTGGGTATGTGAATACAATACGCCGACAATATAATATCGATAATATTTTCTTTTCGCCAGAATTTTTGCGCGAAGGGAAGGCGCTTTACGATAATCTTTATCCGTCGCGGATTATTGTCGGTTCATATTCTGAGGAAGCACAGAAATTCGCTGAATTATTACAAGAGGCTTCGCTAGCGAAGGATGTGCAGATTTTGTTGATGAATGCTGCTGAGGCGGAAGCAGTGAAACTTTTTGCAAATACATATTTAGCGCTTCGAGTTGCTTATTTTAACGAGTTAGATACTTATGCAGAGGTGAAAGGTTTAAACGCTAAAAGTATTATTGATGGAGTTTCTTTAGACCCGAGAATCGGGACACATTATAATAATCCGTCTTTTGGTTATGGGGGTTATTGTCTGCCAAAGGATACGAAGCAGCTACTGGCGAATTATAAAAATGTGCCACAAGATTTAATTAAAGCGATTGTTCAGGCGAATATTACTAGGAAGCAGTTTATTGCGGATGAAGTTTTGGCGAGTGAGCCGGAAGTAGTCGGAGTCTATCGTTTAACCATGAAATTCGATTCGGATAATTTCCGTGATGCGGCGATTCATGATGTAATTAAAAATATCAGGAAAAAGAATAGGCCAGTCTTAATTTATGAACCAACCTTAAAAGAAAATGAATTTAATGGCATGGAAGTGACGAATAACTTAAAACAATTTAAGAAAAGCTGTTCAATTATTCTAGCTAACCGGATGACGCCGGAGCTAGAGGACGTCAAGGAAAAAGTCTATACGAGGGATATTTTCTCGCGGGATTAGTATGAAGAAGATTATTTACGGAATTTTAGCAATACTTGTCTTCATAGCGGTAGGGGTGGTTTTACGTTATACGACGGCGTTTAACGGATTTCTAGAAAAAATTACGGATTGGGGACCGGAAACGAAGGAATATAGCGTTATAGCGATGAATGATAATGAGATTTCTACATTGACGGGATTAAAAAATAAAGGAGTAGGGTTTTTAAAGACGGATAAGGATGTCGCGAAGGCGGAACAAAGTTTAAAAAGTATTGTGGAGATAGATGTAGGATATTATGATGATTTGGATACGATGGTTGAGGTTTTAGAAAGTGGGATTACGGATGGGATAGTGCTGGAAACGAATAGACTGGGTGCATTAGAAGAAGAAGCGGAAAACTTCATGGAAGATAAAAAAGTAATCGGGACTTTTGAGATTGAATTAGATAATGAAGAGGTGGCGATTTCGGAAAAGGAAGTGACGACGGAACCATTTATTATATATATATCAGGAAGTGATTCGAGAACCGGGATAAAGACGACGGCGCGGTCGGACGTAAACATCGTGGCGGTAGTAAATCCAAAACAAGGGAAGATTTTACTAGTTTCGATTCCGCGGGATACTTATGTTCAATTACATAATACTACGGGGCTGAAAGATAAACTGACTCACGCTGGGATTTATGGAATTATTGTCAGTAAAGCGACGATTGAAGATTTCCTAGAGATTAAGATTGACCATACGTTAAAAGTCGGATTTGAGGCGGTCGTAAAAGTCGTTGATGAGCTAGACGGGATTGATATTGAATCGGAACAAGCGATGACATTAAAGGCTTCGACTGAAGGTGGGACGAAAGTTTGTGATTATATTGTCGGGAAGCAACATGTTGATGGGGATTGTGCTTTACGTTTTGCGCGCGAGCGTAAATCTTATCAGACTGGGGATCGCCACCGTGGCGAAAATCAACAGCAAGTCATTACGAGTATTATTAGTAAACTATCTAGTTCGAAGGATTATTTATTGAAGGCACCCGCTATTCTTGATGCGGCGGCGGATTTGTTTGAGACTACGTTAGAACGGGACGATATCATTGCGTTTATTCGTTTACAATTGACGAATTCAATTAATTGGAAAGTGGAGTCAATTGCGATTGATGGAGCTGGGACAATGGAGCCGACTTATAGCATGGGTGCGAACAGGCCGCTTTATGTCATGTTGCCGAGCGAAGATTCAGTTTCGAAGGCGAAGGAAAAAATTAATGAATATTTAGAAAATGAAGAACAGGTAGTGGATGAATAAAATACGACGTTTACATTTAAGTGGCTTATGTTATAATAGGGAGCAGGAGTTATTATGGATGAAATAAATATTAGAGATTTTTTTAGTTATTTGAAGCATTATATTTTAGGTTTTATTATTGTTTTAATTTTGGCGGTTAGTGGTGTTGCAATATATGATGTGATGTTTAAGAAACCAATTTATCAGGCTAAGACTACTGTTGTGATTGCGAAATCTGACGAGATGGAAGGTACGGCGGCGACTTTAAATGAAATTAATGCGAGTCAGAAGCTTGCGACGACTTATAGCGAAATTGCGAAAAGTGAGTTAGTTTTAAATCAGGTAATTGAAAACTTAGGTTTGCATACGACGGTAAAAGACTTGAGCAAAAATCTAACGATTAAGCCGGTTGATGATACAGCGATTTTAAGTATTACGGTTAAGGATCCGACGGCGAGATTATCGTCGGCGATTGCGAATGAGATTGCGAATGTTTTTTCGGCCGAAGTGACTAAAATATATAAAATTGAAAACGTGACCCAGTTAAGTGTAGCGGTAACGCCAGAATCTCCAGCGAATAATACTTTAACACGAGACTTGGTCTTAGCAGGGGTGATTGCAATTTTAGCGGTGACGGGCTTTGCGTTCTTAAGATTTTATCTTGATGATAGCGTGAAATATAGTGATGATGTCGAGAAGACAGTAGGAATGCCGGTAACGGGTCGGGTTTTAAGAGGTGATATAAAGACAAAAAGAGCGAGTAACGAGTTAGTAGTTGAAAAATCGCCGAAAGCGGTTGTGAGTGAGAATATTAAGAGTTTAAGAACAAATTTACAATTTACGGCGGTTGATGAGGATCTCAAAACGATTTTAGTGACGAGTACTAATGCTGGTGAGGGTAAGAGTTTTATCTCGTCTAATCTTGCAATTTCATTTGCGCAGGCGGATAAAAGAGTATTGCTAGTAGATTGTGATTTAAGAAGAGGGCGTTTACACAAATTGTTTAATATTCCGAATATGAGTGGATTATCAAATCTTTTAGCAGGTGATTTAAGAGCTTTTAGTAAATATATTCGTAATACTAAAATTAGGAATCTAGACGTGATTACCTGCGGGACTTATCCGCCGAATCCGAGTGAACTTTTAGCTTCGAAGAAAAATAAAAGGTTAATTAGTGTACTTTGTGACTTTTACGATATTATCATTTTTGATGGGGCGCCGGTCGGAGGTTTAGCAGATTCCGTAATTTTGTCTAGCTTCGTTGATGAAACGTTGGTAGTAGTTAAAGATGGCGAAACAAATAAGAATGATTTGATTGCGACAAAGGATTCGTTAGAGAAAGTTGGGGCGAGAGTTGCGGGCTTAGTATTTAATATGGTGAATAAAAAAGCCTCGAAGTATTATAATTACTATTATTATGGTAATTCGAAGTGAGATGATCGATATCCATTCACATATTTTGCCGGGTATCGACGATGGGGCGAGGACATTAGCGGGTAGTGTAGAGATTGTGCGAGATTTAGTTAGTCAGGGCGTGACTGAGATTATTGCGACGCCACATTATGTTGATGAGACGATTTTTATGTCGCCGTGCTCAAAAAATTTGGAGTTGTTAAAAGAATTAAGGAAGGAATTAGTCAGTGAGGGGATTGAAGCAAAAATTTATCTAGGCAATGAAATATATATTAATAGTAGAATTAAGGAATTAATAAAAGAGCGAGAGATTACGACGTTAGCGGGGAGTAAATATTTATTGGTGGAACTGCCGTTAGATGAAGAATATCCTAATTATGAGGATTATTTGCGAGATTTGATTAATCATGGGTTTAAAGTAGTTTTGGCGCATCCGGAAAGATATCGCATAGCAAAGGATGAAGAAGTTTTACAGAATTTACTAGAGATGGGTGTGTTGTTCCAATGTAATATGGGTAGTATTCTAGGGAAATATGGTAAAGAGGCGCAGAAATTAGTAAAAAAGATGGCGAAAGAGAAGATGATTTTTACGTTTGGGAGTGATATTCATCATCCAAATAAGAATAATTTTCTGGTTTTAGCACGGAAGAAGCTATTGAAATATTATAGTGAGAGCGAGTTAAATAAGTTATTAGTAATAAATCCACGTAAGATTTTAGCTAAGGCTTAAAAACGGTTTTTTATAGGTTAATTGGGATTTACTTTTTAAATAATCTGTGGTATAATAATACGGATATTAACATAAAAGGGAAAAGATATGAGTCGTATCGGAAAACAGCCCATCGAAATTCCGGCGGGAGTGACAATCACGGTCGGCGACAAAGAAATTACTGTCGCAGGCCCGAAGGGTCAACTCATCGTCCCGGTGCAACCGAAGACTAAGGTTAAGGTTGAGGGCACAACGGCTACCGTCACGCGTGATGACGATGAGCCGAAATCTCGAGCCTGGCATGGCTTACAACGCGCGCTTTTAAATAACGCAGTTATTGGAGTCACGAAGGGTTATGAGAAAAAACTTGAAATTAATGGAGTCGGTTTTAGACTTTCTGGTGGCGGCCAATCGATTGAGATGGCGCTCGGATTTTCGCATCCAGTGAAATACCAAGCTCCAGAAGGTGTTCAATTGACTACGAATAAGATGGAAATTACCGTTTCGGGGATCGATAAACAAAAAGTCGGTCAAGTAGCGGCAGAAATTCGGGCTTTGAAGAAACCGGAACCTTATAAGGGTAAAGGTATTAAGTATGTTGACGAAGTAATTCTTCGTAAGGCAGGAAAGGCGGGTAAGAAATAATGAAAAGTGATTTTAGAGCAAAAAGAACTCGTGCTAAGATTCATGGGACGAGTGAAAGACCACGTCTTTCAGTATATTTTTCAAACCAACATATTACTGCGCAAATTATTGATGATGATAAGAGAGCCACATTAGTTTATGCGACGACGGTTGGCAAGAAAATGACCGGAACAAAGACGGAAAAAGCAGAAAAAATTGGTACAGAGATTGCCAAAAAAGCGAAAACTGCAAAGATTTCTAAGGTAGTTTTTGATCGGGGGTCTAAATTATATGCTGGGCGGATGTCAGCGTTAGCTGAAGCGGCCCGGAAGGAAGGATTGGAGTTCTAATATGGCTGAGATAGAGAAGAAAGCCCCGAAAGTAATTAATAAGTCCGGCACCTTAAAGATGACGGACGAAACGGCGGCGAAGAAAGAAATTCGAGATATTTCTGGAAAGAAAATGGAACGCAGAAACCGACGCGATCGGGTGAAGGCTGATGCGGGTCCGAAGGAATTTGATGAAATTACGATTGGTGTTGATCGGGTATCGAGAACAGTAGCTGGTGGTAGAAGGATGAGATTTAAAGCTTTAGTGGCGGTCGGCAACCATAAAAATAAGGTTGGGGTTGGCGTTGCTAAGGGTAATGATGTAACAACGGCGGTAGCTAAGGCAACTTCGAAAGCGAAGAAAGCAATGATTACCTTTAATATGGACGGCGAAACAATTTGTCATGAAACTCGAACGAAAGTAACTGGAGCGGATGTTTTAATGAAGCCAGCAGCGCCAGGTACCGGGATTATCGCAGGCGGAACTGTTCGTTCAATCATGGGTCTTACTGGGGTAAAGAATTTAATTTCGAAGTCTCTCGGTTCGACTAATAAGGTCAATATCGCTTATGCGGTGATTGAAGGTTTACGCCAACAGACGCCGCGAAAAGAATGGACCACGACAGAGATAAAAGCTGTTCCTGAGAAGAAAGATGCTCCAGAGAAGAAGACTGTTTCTGAGAAAAAGGCTGCTCCTGAGAAGAAACCGGCGGCTAAAAAGGAGACGAAATAATGAAATACAATGATTTAAAAGTAGAGAAAAACACTCGTCCATCACGTAAAGGACGCGGAATTGCGGCGGGCCAAGGTAAAACTGCTGGTCGTGGTACGAAGGGTCAAAAGGCGCGAGCTGGTCATAATAAGATGCCGGCTGGCTTCATGGGTGGTCAGCGTGCGATCATGCAAGCAGTGCCAAAACTCAAAGGTTTTAAGAGTTTTCATCCTAAGGCTGAGGTAGTCTATACGGATAGATTAAATGATTTGAAGGGTAAGGTTGATAATTACGCTCTAGCGGATGCGGCTTTAATCTCTTCGCCATTTGTAAAGGTTAAGGTAATTTCTCGGGGTGAATTGAAGGCGAAAATTGAACTCGAGACGCAATTCGCTTCGAAATCAGCGGTAGAAGCCATCAAAAAAGCAGGTGGTTCGTTTAAAAAAGTTGCGATTTTACAAAAACCGAAAAAAGCTGGAAAATAAGTTTTTGAATTTTTGGTCATTTTAGAGGTATTTTAGGTTATTTTAAGATATCTTGTGGTATAATGTATCTATAATTAATAGTGGAGTACCAAATGGATCAAAAGGAGTTAAAAACTAGTCCAAAACAGCGTATTTTTATCAGTTTTATCGCGGTTTTGATGTTAGGGTCAATCGTGGCGAGCTATGCGGCGATCGTCTTGAATGGTGGGACTTCAACGACTGATTCCTCTGGAGAGGGGATTAGTGAAGAAAAAAAAGCAGAATACGAGGAAGCCTATAATCAGAAGATGGCGGAGTTTTCTGAGGCGACGAAGGATGATTTCGATAAATTTATCGAATATAAGTCTGAAATAAAGGCTTATAACGAGACTTCGGCGAATGAAGACGGAGTCCAGACGAAAGATTTAGTAACTGGAACAGGGAGAAAGTTGACGGCGGATGATAGCGATTATCTAGCTTATTATGTTGGTTGGTGTGCGGATGAATCAATTTTTGATTCATCATTTAATGATAATGATAATCCGACGGCCTTTAAGGGAATTTTGGATGCTTCTCTAGGTATGATTGAGGGGTGGAGTCTAGGGGTTGATGGTATGAAGATTGGAGGAATTAGGCGAATTACTATTCCAGGTGAGTTAGCCTATGGAGAATCGATGGAAATCTGTGGCGGATATAATAAACCGCTTAGATTCTTGGTTATGACGGTAGAAAATGAAGGGAAGATGAAGACTTTGGCGAGTGAGCTAGATGAGGCATCGATGCGATATCAGTATGCGCAATATGGGATTGATTACGATGAGATGATGAGTGCGGCGGCGGAAGAGGAGGAATCAGAGGCCGAAGTTGAACCTGAAACCGAATAACAAGGGTTAGAGATTGCCTTTTTGGCTGTTTTATTGAAAAAGTATTGACATTTTATGGCGCTTGTGGTATAATTAGGATGTATAGGTTGCATCAATGTAATCTATACTACCTTAAAAAAGAAGAAGGAGGTGGACTAAATGTCCATCATTACTTTGATTGCTGCCTGCAAGTGGTCTATTATGACCACCATCGTTTTACTGGTGGTTGCTTTGTTCATTGGACTGGATCAGCCTTATGTGGACGAAAAAACTGGTAAAATCAGCAAGAGGTTTCCGGATCATTGGATTCGGTTCCAGGCGATTATGTCTGGTGTCCTCTTCGGAGGCATGGTTATCGCTGAAGGTTTTGGCGGCTTATTGTCTCTTTGTGGCTCTGATGGAGCTGCGGCGATTTTCTTTACTGCGTTGATGATTGCGTTTGTTGCGATTGTCTTCGCGGCGTTTGTAGAAGTTTTTACTAAACAGGTTTCTAAGGTAAAAGGCCAACGGATGGTTTGGACCATCCGGAAGGCGGCGAAATCATTTCGCTACTAAAAGGCGTAAGCCTTAATCCCCTCGATTTAAATCGGGGGGAATTTTTTATGGAAAATGTTTGTGTTTTTCTAAAATAATTGTTAAAATAGAAATATGACGAGGTTTTTGAGAAAGTTTGTGGTGGCTTCTTTCAGTTTTTTTGTCCTCGCTACTTTTATATCAGTTGGTTCGGTGTTCGCTTTAACTTATTCTCAGGACGTTGGGGTTAGCTTTACTTTTGGCCCAATGCTAAGAGTAATTGTTTCCTCAGATCTTTTCATTAATAATCTTGCTCCTGGCACGACTTCAGACAGTAATATCATAGAAGTTAGAGTCTTAACTAAT
>JAZLES010000014.1:0-6456 GCA_045615385.1 Candidatus Nanosyncoccus sp.
GGCACTCTAGGTTCATCATCTACTACAGTTAACTATAATGCAACTACTCTTGGCACTATTACTAACCCAACTAGATCTAGCACTAGTAGCACTCGCACTGTTTCCGGCTTCACTAAGACCGCCAGTGCTACTAATTCTACAGTTTCTTCTACTACTACTCTAAATAGCACCAGTACTACAACTTATACTTTCAATGGTTGGTATCAAGAATCCGGAACCACTAATAAGATCGCTAGTAACTCTACTACACCAGCCCTACAAGCCAGCACTACTTATACTAACGCTTCTAGCCAATGGACTTATACTACAGCTGGTAATATCACACTCTATGCTGGTTGGGATAGTAGTACTAGTAATTATAATTCCGTCACTCTACCTACTATTACTAGAACGGGTAGTACTTGTGGTTGGGCTACTTCAAGCACAGCTACTACTTGGACTTATGATTCTGGTGCTTCAGTTACTCCATCTTCTAACTTAACGCTTTATGGTGTTTGTAGAAATAATATTACACTTAACGGTAATGGCGCTACTACTGCTGGCTCCACTTCTGCTACAGTAAACTATAATGCTACTAGCCTATCTACTATTACTTTGCCACAAAGAAAATATACTATCTCTGGCTTTACTAAACCAGCAGGGAATAATGCTGATGGTGCTACTGTTTCATCTACCAGCACTCTAACTTCTACCTATACTTTTAATGGTTGGTACCAAGAATCTGGAGCAACTAATAAGATCGCAGGAAATACTACTACTCCAGCTCTCCAAGCCAGCACTACATATACTAACTCTTCTAGCCAGTGGACCTATACTACAGCTGGAACTATTACTTTATATGCTGGTTGGACTGCACAAACTAAAACTTTGCCTACTATCACGAGGCTAGGTTATATTTGTGGTTGGACAGAAACTGCTACTGGCGCTACTACTATTACTTATGAATCTGGAGCTAGCTTAACACCAGACAAAAACTATACATTATATGGCGTATGCGTATCAAATTCATATACAATTTCCTTTAACGCCAACGGTGGCTCTGGAACAATGGATGATCAAATGGTTATAATGGGCGACACCGTCACTCTATCTCCAAATTCCTTTACTGCTCCAACTGGCCAATCCTTTATGAGTTGGAATACTGCTGCTGATGGTAGTGGAGTTAAATATGTCAATGAACAATCTATTACTGATATTCTTTCAGCTGGCGAAACAATGACGCTTTACGCGCAGTGGGGCTATTATATTCAAGACTTCACAAGTTCAATGTGCTCATCACTAGCCTCATCTGGTAATATTAAAGTTTATGATAAACGCGATGATAATGATTATACGGTAAGATTCATTAATGGAGGTTGCTGGATGACGCAAAACTTAAGGTTTACGGGAAATACGTTAAATTCGACTACGTCTAATGTGGCTTCTACTTATACTGAATCGAATCCATTAACGATAAATTGGTATGATTTAAGAACGGATGGGGCGAGCGGTGGTTATTGTGATAGCACAAATGGTTATACTTATCCTTGCAAACGTGAACCAGTTGGTGCTGATGCAAATCCAGGTGGCTTTACTGCGGAAGAAATCGGGGTGTGGTATAACTATGCGGGAGCTTCGGCTGGGACGATTACGGGTAGCTCAAATACTACTACGGCAACTTATAATCTCTGTCCGGCGGGTTGGAAGTTACCTACATACGCCTTATTCTCTACTCCGGCAGATTCATTTAAGAATGTGACGTCTTATAAAACAGAATTCTCTCCGGTTGGTGGTGGCTATTTTGCGGGAGGCGGACGAACTACTGATACTTCGCTTGCTCGTTGGTGGTCGGCTTCATCAAGTGCTAATACCCGTCGACATAGTTTGTTATATGATGGAAGTTCGCTTTCTACTACTAATACGAATTTAGATAATGATCGCTATCGTGGATATTATATCCGTTGCGTACGCACCACATAAACCGAATTCTATTATATAATATATATATGTCCCCAACTCATCCTCAAAAAGCCCAAACCACTGCTCGCATTGAGCATGCGATTGAGCTTGCCAAAAAAGCTCATGAAGGCCAATTCAGGAAAACTGGTGAACCCTACATCGTTCACCCTCTTGCGGTTAAAAAAATTCTCGAAGAGTGGGGCATGGATGAAGATACAATTATCGCCGGTATTCTTCATGATACCGTCGAGGATACTCCCCTAACTCTAGATGAAATTAAAAAAGAGTTTGGCGAATCCGTTGCCTTTTTAGTTGATGGTGTCACTAAACTCTCTACTGCTCGCAACGGCATGCGTGATATCGACACTTATCTGCCGGCAACTAGAGATAATTTCTTAAGGCTTATGATTGCACTCGGCGACGATATTCGAGTTCTAATCATTAAACTTGCTGACCGCCTCCATAATTTGCGCACTTTAAGTGCTCTACCTCCTGATAAACAAAAGAAAGTAGCAAAGGAAACTCTCGAAGTTTTCGCACCGCTTGCCGATCGTCTTAATATGGGGCTTCTTCGCGTCGAGCTTGCGGACCTTTCTTTCAAATATGTTGACCCTCGCCGCTACGAAGAATTAAAGAATTTAATTGAAAAATACAATAAATCTGCCGCCAAATCCCTTCAAAAAATCGAAGAAGAGATTTCTGCTGCTCTCAAAAAAGAAAAAATTACTTTTGAAATATCTGGTCGCGTGAAGTCGGTTTACTCACTTCACAAAAAACTCGCCAAACATAATCAAAACATGGGTGAAATCTATGATTTAATTGCTCTTCGCATTATCGTTGAGGATATTACCAGCTGCTATCTCGTCCTCGGTATCATTCATTCACTCTATACTCCGATGAATGGTCGCATTAAAGACTATATTGCTATGCCAAAACAAAACGGCTACCAGTCACTCCATACTACTGTCATCACTAAAGACAAACGTATTATTGAATTTCAGATTCGCACTAAAGAAATGCACGAATACGCCGAGAGAGGGCTTGCCGCTAGCTTCTACTATAATGAGCAAAAACTAACTGAAAATTATAAAAAGGGGAAGATTGAACACCTCCCGACTAATTTGCTCTGGATTACCGAACTTCAAATGACTGCCGCAAAACTTCGCGAAGGGAAGAAAGTCGATCTGAAAAAACTTAAAATTAATCTTTTTGCTGATAAAATCTTTGTCTATACCCCAAAAGGAGATATTATCGACCTCCCGAAGGGCGCCTTACCTCTTGATTTCGCTTATAAACTTCACTCCGAGATTGGTGATCACGTTGTCGGTGTAAAAATTAACGGGAAGATGTCTAACTTGAATAAAAAACTAGAACAGGGCGATGTGGTTGAGATCCTCACTTCTAAAAACCAGACCCCAAAATCCTCCTGGCTCGATAAAATTTTTACTCCCCACGCTCGCGAGAAGCTTATGCGCGCCCTTAGACTTTCCAATCATTCAGAACCTACTATTAAACCTAAAAAGCATAAATAAAAATGGAGCCGATGGCAGGGATCGAACCTGTGACCTGCTCGTTACGAATGAGCTGCTCTACCAACTGAGCTACATCGGCACTTGTTCCATTATACCATGTTTATGATATAATTTAAACAAGGAGAGAAGATGGTTAAATCAGAAATTATCAAACGACCCATAGAAAATATTAGCGGTGATCTTAAAAAATCCGCCTGGTCGGCGATTCTCGAATCGCTCATCACTATTGTCTTAGGTATTTTGCTTATCACTTGGCCTGATGTCGTCATTAAAGTTGCTACCTATGTAGTGGGTATTTTCTTTATTGTCAAAGGCGCCTACCAAATTATCAATTATTTTCTCGTTAAGGGCCAAAATGATTTCTTTAATAATAATCTTCTTGCCGGCGTTATCTCTGTTTTAATTGGGCTTACCCTGCTTTTAATTGGTGAAGAAATCGCCAGTGTCTTCCGTATTGTTATCGGCATTTGGATGATTTATGAATCTCTTGTTCGTATTAATACTTCAATTAAACTTTATGCTGCCAATGTCTCAGTCTGGAAATACACTCTTATTTTCGCCCTTATGATGCTAGTTCTTGGCGTCTTCGTCACGTTCTACAACGGCGCTGTGCTTACTCTAATTGGCTGGATGATGATTCTGGCCGGTCTCATCGGCATCCTTGGAGACGTAATGTTTATTCAACATGTTAATAATATCGTCGAAACGTTAAATAAAAAAATTAAAACTGAGTGATAAATGAAAACATTTAAAGAGGATTTCATTAAAATCTATCAAAACGAGCGGGGAATTATGCTTCTCATGATTCTTAACTTCGTCATCGCTATTATTTTATTTGTTTTTTCGATTATCCATCTTAGCCCTAACGCCTCAGTAGTCAAAGTTGGCTACGGCGATATCGGCGGCTATCGTGACGGTACTTGGCTGGATATGTTAGCCTTTCCAACTTTAGCCCTCATTTTTGGTATTTTACATAATTTACTTGCTCTGAGAATTTTCCATAAACGAGGTAGTGGCATGGCTAAATTCTTTCTCTTGATTACAACTACTCTTATCCTCGGTACTTTTCTAGTCCTAACTCGTTTGCTCGGAGAAGGATAATGCGCAAAAATTTGGAAATTCCGCAAGGAAAACGCACTAAACTTTATCGCTTTCTAGAAATTTTACCAGGCGCTATTTCCTATAGCGCAATTATTTTACTTTTTGTTTTATCTTGGCTCGACCCCGTTATTGGTTCAATTTATCTCTTTATCGTCATCGCTTCTACTTTAGTTAAAGCCATCAGCGTAGCTTATCGCACAGTCCAAGGTTACGAAGTAATTAAACGCGCCGAACGTATCGACTGGCGTAAACGAGTTTTAGATTTAGAGAATCCCCACAAGTCCTTCGAGCGTCTCCACGATGATGACTCTAAAAGCTACCATTTCGAACAGCACTTAAATAATCTGAAGATGATGTCAGCCATGGAAAAAGAATACCCCAACCCTAAGGATATTTATCATGTAGTTATTATGACTGCTTATGATGAAGGCGAAGAAACACTTGGACCTTCAATCGAAGCAGTTAAAAATTCCACTTTTCCTCTTGACCATATCATTTTTGCTTTAGCTTATGAAGAGCGGGGTGGGGAAGCGATGGAAAAAACTGCTCAAAAACTCTTCAAAAAATATCAAAAAACCTTTAAAACCTTTCTTTTAGTCAAGCATCCAGATAATTTACCTGGAGAAATTATTGGTAAAGGTCCGAATTTAGTTTACGCCGGAGAATTTGTTGCAGATTATGTTAAGAAGCAGAAATTGCCAATTGAAAATATCATTGTTACTTCTCTAGATAGTGATAATCGCATGGCCGAAAAATATCTCGACTCCGTTGCCTATGAATTCATCGTTCACCCTAATCGCCAACGCCTTAGCTATCAGCCAGTTTCGCTATTTATGAATAATATCTGGGATGCGCCGGCACCGACTCGTATTATTGCCGTTTCCAATTCATTTTTTAACGTCATTACTACTATGCGTCCGCACGCTTTACGTAATTTCGCTTCTCATTCTCAACCTCTTCAAGCTCTCGAAGCCATGGATTTTTGGTCTAAACGTACCATTGTTGAGGATGGCCACCAATACTGGCGCAGCCTTTTCTTCTTCGGTGGAGATTATTCTGTTTTACCTATCCGTATTCCAATTTATCAGGATGCCGTTATCGACGAAACTCTTTGGAAAACGATTAAAGCTCAGTTTGTTCAAGTTCGTCGTTGGTATTACGGCGCTAGTGACGTCGCCTACGTTGGTTCGAAACTCTTTGTGCCAAGAGATAAACGTCTTGTTCCGTTCTGGCAACTATTTCCTAAATTCTGGCGCCTCTTAGACGGCCACGTTACGCTCGCTATTATGGCCCCACTCATTACTTTCGGCGCCTGGGTTCCAATGATTATGAACGTCTCTTCTCATGCTATGGTAGCCTATAATCTTCCAAACATCGTCAGTATTATTGAAACTATTGCCTCTATCGGTTTATTAATTACAGTTCTAGTTTCTTTGAGAATGCTACCTCGTCGCCCCGCCAAATACCGCAAAGGGAAGAAGCTTTTCATGATCATCCAATGGGTGCTTATTCCAGTTACCTCAATTCTTTACCAGTCTTTAGCTGCGTTCTATGCCCAAACTCGACTTATGCTTGGAAAATACATGGAAAAGTTCGATGTTACCAAGAAAATTGTCAAAAAATAAGAGAGAATGTGATATAATTAAGAGGCGGGTTGTTAGCTCAGTTGGCTAGAGCGTCTCGTTTACACCGAGAAGGTCGGGGGTTCGAGCCCCTCACAACCCACCAGAATAAAAAGTAAACCCTGAAAGGGTTTAATTTTTATTCTGATAGACTGTTAGGGGGGGGGAGAACCCGTAGGGTTCGGATGCCGTAGGAGACGAGAGAAAATCCCAAATTCATTTGGGATTTTCCGAGACGACGCCCGGCATGAATGTTTTTCGCT
>JAZLES010000015.1:0-29235 GCA_045615385.1 Candidatus Nanosyncoccus sp.
ACAGAAGACTTTAAGTGTAGTAGTTCCTATATCACTTTGGTAAGTCCCATTAGATATCGTAGCATTATGGGAAGACATACCAGTACCAGAAAGAGAACAAGAGGTTGGGACTGTAATGTTGATTTGATCTACTACTGAATCTTCAGCTGATACGAAAGTAGAGGTGAGAAAGAGAAATGAAAAAACAGTTAGAGTAAATAAAACTACTGGCGCATACAGAACATTACTATGTGACCTTAGCATAAGCTCATTATACCATAAAAATCAAAAATCTACTAAATCTCTAGTCCTAGCCGCGCCTTATTCGCAAACTCATCCGCCATCTCATTCAGCTCGATCCCGTCATGCCCCTTTTCCCAAACTAGCTCTACTGGATACTGACAATATAGTTCATATAGTTCTTTTACTAAATCTAAATTTTTAATTTCGCCTGTCTTCTTCTTCCAACCATTTGCCCGCCAGCCTGCCGCCCATTTTTTCAAAACATTCAGCCAAAATTCCGAATCCGAATGAATTTCGCATCCTTCCTCTCCTGCATATTTAATTGCCGCAACCATCGCCAATCCTTCCATCCGAATGTTCGTCGTCATTTTTTCTCGTCCTAAAACGACTGGATTAGAAACCCCATTTTTTACTTCAATCACCGCAAATCCCCCCGGTCCCGGGTTCGGACTCGCACTCCCATCAGTCCACAATACCTTCATAAGAAAATTATACCACCATATATATAATATATGAGCTTATTTGATGATTTTATCAATAATGCCGTATTCTTTCGCGTCTTCCGCACTCATCCAATGATCACGGTCCATATCTTTTTCAACTTGTTTCAAATCTTTTCCAGTATTCTTCGCAAAAATTTCTGCCAAACGTTTCTTTAAAAACACTCCCTCACGCAACATAATTTCCTGATCAGTAATTTTTCCTTCTGTTCCTGAAGATGGTTGATGAATCATAATTCTCGCATTCGGTAAACAATATCTCTTCCCCTTCGCACCTGAAGAAAGCAACATCGCCCCCATCGACGCCTGCAGCCCAATCCCAATCGTTTCCACATCTGGCTCAATATAATTCATTGTATCGATGATTGCTAAACCATCATAAACCGACCCACCAGGCGAATTAATATAGAGTTTAATTGGTTTTTTAGAATCTTCATGCGCAAGGTATAAAAGTTGCGCAATAATTAAATTCGCCGTATGTGCATTTACATCTTCACCCAAAAACACAATCCGGTCATTTAGAAGCCGCGAATAAATATCGTAAGCTCTCTCGCCTTTATTAGTTTCTTCTACCACTGTTGGTACTAAATAATTTTTCATCTTACTCCTTTACTAATTTAAGATTCTTATTTACTAATTTCAGTGTCGGGATATCTCCTTTCTTTAACTCTCCCGCAATGATTTTTTCAGACAACAACGATTCGACCTCGTCTTCAATTTTCCGTCTTAAAGGTCTCGCCCCATTCTTCGGATCATAACCTTCCTTAATTAAATATTCTTTCGCCTTCGCTTCAATCTTTATGCCAATCCCCTTCGTCGCTAATCGCTTTCTTAACTCATCAATCAAATTATCAAAGATTTTTTCTACATCCTTCTTCGTTAAAGCATGGAATACTAATACATTATCCAGTCGATTAATCAATTCCGGACGCATCGTTTTTTTTAACGCCTTCATCGCATATTCTTTATTCTCTTCATACTCCTGCTCTAAAGCTTTCTTATCCTTCGCTGTCTTTGCCGTAAAACCAAACTCCGCCTCACGATACATATCCTGAGAACCAAGGTTCGAAGTTAAAATCACAATTGTATTATTAAATTTAATTTTATTTCCTTGACCATCCGTCAATACTCCGTCTTCTAGAATTTGCAATAAAATGTTGAAAACTTCCGGATGTGCTTTTTCGATTTCATCAAACAAAACTACCGAATAAGGCTTTCGTCTCACCGCTTCAGTTAGTTTACCACCGTCATCATAACCAATATATCCCGCCGGTGCCCCCACTAATCTCGAGACATTATGTTTCTCGCCAAATTCGCTCATATCAATTTTTACTAATGCATTTTCTCCGCCAAAAACTTCTCTCGCAATTACTCGCGCCAACTCCGTTTTCCCGACACCCGTCGGTCCCATAAAGATAAATGAGCCGATCGGTCTTCGCGGATCCGCAATTCCACTGCGTCCTCTTCGAATCGCTTTCGCGACCGCCTTAATTGCCTCGTCCTGCCCCACTACCGACTTTTTTAGTTCGTCTTCTAAATTAATGAGCATCTTCATTTCACTTCCATGAACCTTAGAAACTGGAATTCCCGTCTTTAAGGATACCGCCGTTGCTAAATTCTCTTCTGAGAGCTTCGGCTTTACCGTCTTTTTCACTCCCGCTTTTTCCAACTTCTTAATTTCTTGCTCTAGTTTCGCAAGTTCTGTTTTATAATTCGCCGCCTTTTCATAATCTTCTTTTTCTGCCGCTTCCGCAATTTTGTTTTCAAGCGTCGATTTCTCAATCTTTAACTTCTTATATTTCCCACCACCTTTTTTGTCCGCCGCCACTTTCGCAATCGCCGACGCCTCATCAATTATGTCAATCACCTTATCTGGCATAAACCGATCATTAATGTATCTTTGGCTCATAGTAATCGCCGTTTCTAAAATCTCATCCGGAATCACTACTCCATGATGATTTTCATAATGACTCTTTATCCCTTTTAGAATTCTCAACGTTACTACCGCACTCGGTTCCTCAACCATCACTGTCTGAAATCTTCGACTTAACGCTTTATCTTTTTCAATTGTCTTCCGATATTCGTCTAAAGTCGTCGCACCAATTAAATTCAAAGAGTTGCGCGCTAACGCCGGCTTTAAAATATTCGCCGCATCCATCGAGCCTTCGGAAGAACCCGCCCCACAAAGTAGATGAATCTCATCGATAAACAGTAGAACCGCATCATCCCCCATCGCCTCATCAATTATTCCTTTAATTCTCTCTTCGAATTCACCCCTAAATTTCGTTCCTGCAACTACTGATGATAAATCAACCTGATAAATATGTTTACCAATTAAGTTCCCCGGCACTTCGTTTTTCGCAATCCTCGTCGCTAGACCCTCAACAATCGCCGTTTTACCTACCCCAGCCTCACCAATTAAAACCGGATTAGATTTCGTTCGACGCGACAAAACCGTTACGACTCTCTCAATTTCATTTTCACGTCCAATTACAGTATCAAGTTTCCCCGCTCTTGCTTCTTCAGTTAAATCTTTACCGTAACGATTTAAGAATTTTAATGGCGTTTTTTTGAGATATTTAGCTTTTTCAGCTTTTAACCTCTCATCTTTTGTTTGTTCTTCTACTAATTTTTCAATTTCATCCAAAATCTTTTCATTATCAACTTTTAGGCCCGTTAAAATCAACGAGGCTCGCGAATTCGGCTGGCTAAGTAGAGCATATAATATATGTTCCGTTCCAATAACCATTAAACCCTGTTCCTTTGTATAATTCTGCGCCATTCTTAGCGTTAAAATGACCGCTTCTGATAATGACATCATTGCCATATCAGAACCCGGAACCTCCACCGCAACCTTGTTTAAAGCTTTCTCAACTTCTTCAAGCGTCGCTCCTTCTTCACGAATCATTTTCGCGCCCGTCGAAGTATCGATCGACATAATTCCAAGTAGGAGATGTTCTGTCCCCATATAGCCATTATTGTATCTCTTACTATAAAAATCCGCTTTCTGTAAGGCAAACCTTGCATTCTCGGACAATTTATTCATAATTTCACTAAATTCAGCTTGCATACCCCTATTATATAAAATTAGCACTCTACTGTCAAGAGTGCTAATTTGTTATTTTTGTCCTATTTTAAACTTATACTTTCTATGCTATAATAGACTTTATTAAAGCGAGGTAATATGTTAATAATTAAAGGTCAGAAAAAAGATCCTATTGTTCCGCCGCTCAGTATCTCGGCGCTCTATAATCTCTCAAGCTTCCGTCATTGGAACCAAATCGTCGTCAACCAAAAGGAATTCGACTTCACCCGTCGCGAACTAAAGTCCGACCGCAAAATCGTCGCAAAAGCGCTCCTTTCTCTTGGTATTAAAAAAGGTGATATCATCACCGTCGCAACCGGTCGCAGCATGTACGATAATGTCCTCATTTTTCTAGCTGCGAATAAAATCGGCGCTATCGTGAGTTTTCTAGACGAAAAAACTCCGCGTGAAACTTTACTTCATTATATCGAAGATTTTAATTCAAAAGTCGTCGTAACTTATAAATACAACGATAAACGCATTAAAGAATTAAAACACGACGCCAAAAGTATTAAAACAGTTATTAACTTAGATGGTAAATTAATTGACGAAGGCGATATTGACGAGGCTCAAGAAGAAGACATCGAAATGTCCGTCTTAGACCATATGTGGGTCGGTCACCAAACTATCCGCGAAGTCGCAAAAAAACATAAAGGTCATGTCCCGAAAAATATCTTCGGCGGCAACAACGAAGCAATCATTACCTTTACTTCCGGCTCAACTTCCGGTCCGAAACCAATGGTCTTTACAAATAAAGCTCTCATTGCTGCCGCTCTCTTTTCTAAAGCCGCCTCCGGCATTAAAATGTGGGATAAAGTCGTTAAGACTTGGTTCTCGTTCGTTAAGTTTGATTGTCCATACGGCTTTTGGACTTCGGTCTTAACCCCAATCATCGGCGGTAGCTCGGTTGTTCTTACCCCTGATCTTAACGATGAAAATTTTCCATATTATTTAAGTAAAGATATTAGCGTCCTCCAGACCGTTCCGCTCTTCTACGAAATCCTACCGAAAGTCCTCCCCGAAGACCAAGATTTATCCTCGGTTAAAATGTGTATCTCCGGCGGCGAGCGTCTCGAAAAACAGGCTTCTCTCGACATCGCTGAATACTTTAGCAAACATGGCGCAGAAGTAAAAATGTGCAACGGCTACGGTGTCGGCGAATGTCTCGGTTCCATCACCGTCGCTGTCGGTTCAACTTATCATCCTGATACTGTCGGAAAAGTCGTCCCTGGCTGTCATGTGATGATTATAGATCCCGAAACCGGCGAGGAACTTGATTTCGGAAAAACCGGTCTCCTTTACGTAACCGGAAAACATATCTTAAAACGCTATTTTAATCGTCCTGAACTCACCGAAGAAAAAACTATGCGAGTCCGCCATCGTACATTCATTAACACTGGCGACCTCGCCACCGTTTCCGAAACCGGATTTATTACCCTCGTCGGACGCGCTACCTTCTTTATCAACACTGTTCCCGCAAAAGTCTATTACGAAGTCGTCCGCGCCTCTATTGCTCGAAATGAAATCGTAAAAAGCTGCTATGTTGTTAAAATGCCAGATAAAAAGCTCGGCTGGGCTTCCTGCGCCTTTGTGGTCGTTAAAGACGGCATTGGTAAAAACAACGAAATCCGTCGCAAAATCGCCAAAGAATCTACCGAACCGTTCTATATCGGTAAACGCCGTATCGCATTAAAAGAATACGAAATTCCGAGGAGGGTCGTTTTCCTAGATGAACTCCCCCTCACTCGCGCGAACAAAACCGACTTTAGGAAACTCGAAAAAATGGCTAAAGACTTAACTGGCGAAGAAAAAGCTAAATAAGAATTTCTATTTAGCTTTTTTACCACAAACTACATTATTTGCATGTAGCCATCCCTCAACCGATCCCCCATCTAAGTATTCACCACTCGTTGGTGCTACTCTCATCACTCCACCATCTTTAATATACTCATCAATCGGATCTGTGACCATGTATTCCTGGTCTTTCGGCCCAAAATCATTATCCTCCACATACTTCACAATCCTCCTTAACAATTCTGGCGCCATAATATATTTCGAAACATTGATTAAATTCGACGGCGCTTCCTCTGGCTTCGGTTTCTCAACTACGCCAACCAACTTCCCATCCTTAGCTGAAAGTACCCCATATTTCTCTACATTCTTCTTATCAATCTCGACTCCTAAAATCGCCGATTCATTTTCATTTTTCGCTGCTTTCATTAAAGCTTCTGCCGCCGACTCGCCATCCGGATTCCAAATAAAATCGTCTCCCATAAAAACCAATACTGGCTCATCTATACTATATTCCTGAACCACCATCGCAATCGGCACTGCCGTCCCGTATTTACCCGATGGATCCTGAACTGTATAATGTATCGTTACATCATCCGGCAAAGTTTTCGCAAGCGCCAATCTATCTTCTTTTCCCCGTTCAACTAAATACTGATTCAAAGCTAAATTATCTTTATAAAACTCCTGAACTTGGCAAGGCTCAACGTTCGAGATAACCATATAGATGTCTTTTACCCCTGCCTTAATTAGTTCTTGAACCGAATAATCAACCAGTGGCCGATTCCCAACTGGAAGCATCGATTTTTCAATGATTTTTGTAATCGGCAGCCGCCTCGTCCCCCAGCCGGCGACTGGAATAATCGCCTTTGTTATCATAATATCCCGATTATAACACAGTCACTAATGATTTATCCCATAATTCCGGATAATCACTTTGACCTAACATCGTCGCCGCTGTCGCCGCAATACTCGCAATGCTTGGATGTTCCAAATCTGAAAGTTTATATTTATCCCGATTTGTCGTATTGTCATATATAATAAATGGCACTTGATTAGTCGTATGCGAAGTCTTTTTTTCACCATTTTCATCTAATAATTCTTCCGCATTGCCATGATCCGCTATAATTATCAACGCCCCTCCTAACCTATCAACTTCTTCCGCAATTCTCGCCAAACTAATATCAATCGCTTCCATTGCCACAATCGTCGCTTCCATGTCCGCTGTATGTCCAACCATATCTCCACCCGGATAATTTATTCTCACAAACCTATAATCCGGCATCTTCTCCAATACCATATCCGTAATCTCTGCTGACCGCATCCATGGTCTCGTTTCAAACGGCTCCGTGTAAGAATCAATCTTGTAAAACTCCTCGTGCTCCGCCTTTTCATAGCTATTGCCATTAAAATAATATGTTATGTGCCCAAACTTCACCGTTTCCGAAATGGCTAATTCCGAAACTCCCTTCGAATCCAAAAATTGATTCAAAGTTTCACTAATTTTCACAGGTTCAACTAACCGATGCTCTGGCACATGTGTATCCGAATTATACTCCGTCATCCCGACAAAATATACATCATTTGGCGAATAATCTCCCCGATTAAAATATGGAAAATCATAATAAGTAAATGCCATCGCTATCTCAATCGCCCGATCCGCTCGAAAATCAAAGTAAATTAAAGCGTCACCTTTCTCAATTTTTCCAACCGGCTTATCGCTCTCGTCAACTATTACAAATGCTGATAAATCCTGATCTTGCACTGCTGGATTTATTCTTCGAAGCATCATAATCGCCTCTCCCGCTGACCTGAAATAATAATCAGCTTCGCCATTTACCATCATGTCCCAACCTCTCGCTACTACCGACCAATCATTTTCATATCGATCCGCTACCGTCGTCATTCGTCCACCACCCGAAGCTATCCGAATATCCGCATCCGGAAATCGTCTCGCAAACTCTTCGAAGCGTTTAATATATTTAGGCTCCGATTGTGGCAAAACATCTCGTCCATCGAAAATCGCATGTACGCGCATTCTCCTAACACCTTCTTTGTAAGCCTGCTCAATCATCTGTTCCAAATGACTAATATGGCTGTGTACCCCACCATCCGAAAAGATTCCCGCGAAATGCAAAGTTCGCTGGTCTATCTCTTCATTATACCACATATCTCTATAATTGTCAACTTCAGGGGCTTTTGTCTTCTCTAATACCCTTAAAATTGCCCCCTTCCAAGCATCAGAATTAAATACCTCACCAGTATTGAACGCTTCCTCTATTCTCGCTATACCTTGTTTAATCGCACGCCCTGCTCCCATCGTATTGTGCCCAACTTCCGAATTACCCATTTGCCCAGGCAAAAGTCCTACCGCTTCTCCCGAAGCATTCAACGCAACATGCGGATATTCCCGTGCTATCTTACCTAAAAATGGTGTTCTAGCTTTCGAAACTGCATTCCCCGGCGAGTCCGGCGCTAGCCCCACTCCATCCAAAATTGCAAGGACCACAGGCCCATCAAACTGTAGTTTTTCCATAAGCTCATTATAGCATAAAAAATAGCCCTAAAAAGGGCTATTTTTTAAATTGTTTGTTTTATAACGAGAATAGACAAAGTACTACGATATTAATTATCGCAATACAAGCTACTACTCTAATTCCCCACTTAAACCAAGTTGAATAATCAACTTTGGCAAGCGCAAGACCAGCCATAATCGCACCACAAGTTGGTGTGATTAAGTTGACTAAACCATTCGCTGCTACGATTGTCATCGCCGCTACGTTGGTGCTGTAACCAAGATTTGCTGCCACCGGCGCGATAATTGGCGTCGAAAGCGTTGCGAGACCTGAAGATGACGGCACTAATACCGACAAGACTACGTGTAACAAATAGTTAAGTGGTACGAACGCCATTTCTGGCAAGGTTGCCAAGAAATTCGACGCATTATAGACGATAAAGTTATCAAGGCTAGTCTGAGCCATCAAAACCGAAGCACCACGTGCTACCGCAATTACTAAGACTACCCCAATCATATCGTCTGCACCATCGATAAAGGTATCAACAAAGCCATGTTCACCTTGACGATTGATAATCGCCAGTAAGATCGACATGAGCAAGAACCAAAGTGCGGCCTCATAGAACCACCAAGCTCCTAGTGGTTCACCCGTTAACCATCCCGTCCAATCGTCGAAGAAGGTAATTCCGAAATCACCCCACGGAATAAACCCAACAATCATGACTAAGAATGTTAGACCAAACACAATCAACGAAGCAATCTGCGTACCAGACAACTTCATTTCGTCTTCTTTTACATCTAAGAACTTCGAATACTTCTTCTCAGCCAAAGCTTGTTCACGTAGGCTTAAGAATGTCGAACCCTTATCACGTTGAACTTTCTTTGCGTATTTGACTACGAAGAACGCTGAAATTGCCAAAGTCGTTAACCATAATACTGTTGCGATTAGGATTACCGTACCCTGGTTAAATTCAATTCCTGCGTCTTTCATCGCCGAAACCGCTACGCCAGTCGCAAATGGGTTAATAGTCGAACCTAAAACACCCGAACCAGCACCAAGTAGGATAGTTGCCACACCCACTAGCGGATCCATGCCCGCCGCAAACATCGTTGCCGCAATTAAGACATAGAACCCAACGCTTTCCTCGAGGAACCCATAAGTAGTACCTAGAATCGAGAAAATAAACATGAGCATTAGTATTAAGATATACTCTTTGCCATGCATCTTTTTAACTAGAATTTTAATTCCAGTTTCAAGTGCCTTGGTCTTAGCCATAATCGCTAGGAACCCACCAAGTACCATGACGAAGATACAAACATCAATTGCATCCCCAAAGCCTAGGATAGGCGCCATCAAAATCTGATAAAGTTCCGCTCCAACTACACCAGAACCATCGACTATTGCACAAGATTCTTCACCATAAACCTCTTCACAAGCTTCAAGTGAGTCAAAAACTTCAGCTTCAGCTACGCCAACGGTCTCCTCAGCTTCAGAAATCACCATGACTTCTTCGTCAGCACTACGATTAGACATTTCATCATCCGAAATCTCTTCATCAGTAGCCATTCGGCTTTCTGGCAAATTTTCACCCGTCACTTCATCGCTGACTACTGGAGTAAATGATTCATCTCCCGACAAATCTTCTATACCTTCTTCGCCAGAAGTAGTTACTTCTCCCTCGCCTTCCCATTCACCTGGGCCGACTTCTACGCTCGACGCCTCTTCTTCTGGAGTCGCCAAAGTATATTGCGCTTTCGGTAAGACATGCGACAAAATGCCAAGCAAAATAATCAAAATCATGATAATCGAGTATGCCGAAAGCATTGCTCGACTACGCTTACTTCGATTTTTCTTTCTAAACATTTTTCATCCTTTTTAGGTTAATATTATCCCCCTCCACAAAAATTTCTCCTTCTCCGCTACGCCTCCTCTCTGACTAACGCCATACTCATACAGTGCGTTCCGCCTCGCCCACGTGAAAGCTCTGAGCTTGGAATCTCAATTACTCTCACGCCATGCTTCCTTAACGTCTCATTTGTCACAAAGTTTCGGTCATAAGCAGTCACCACACCTGGCTTTACACAAAGTAAATTCACACCATCACTCCATTGCTCTCTTTCTGCATCAATTCGACGACCACCGCCACACTTAATTAGTTCAACTTTATTCAAATGCAAATATTTCTCCAAAACTTTTTGTAAATTCTGATGAATTTCCACAATATCAAGCTCTCCGCCCGCACCTTTCGTAATTTCATAAATCGTCGAAATGTCCATAATCGCATCTTGTACCGCAAATTTATCCACATCTACTCGCGTCATTACTGTATCAAGGTGCATGAAGCTTCTTTCATCCGGAATATCAATCGCTAAGACGTACTTAAATGTATTATTCTTATCCTTAAACAAATTCTTCGCAAATGTTGCAATCGCATCTGGTTCTGTTCTCTGCGAAATACCAATTGCAATCACTTCCTTCGACAAAACTTGAATGTCACCACCCTCAATTGAATATGGTTCCGTGCGATCATAGTATAATTTCACATCATCATAAAATGGATGATATTTAAATACATAGTCAATAAACATCGATTCACGATTTCTAGTTGGCGCCCACATTCTATGCAAAGTCGCTCCTCTACCAATCGTTGATAACGGATCTCTTGGACAGTAAATATTCGGGATTGGATCTAGAATCATTTTACCAACATCTCGTGTCGCATAAAATCCTGAAACATTTTTTAATTTATTTAGTTCCGTAATATCCGTACCAGCAATACATTTTTTCACTAAATCGCGATTGTCCTTAATACTATTTAAAAAGTCAAAACAATGTTTAGCTATTTTTGCTGAGGTAACGCCCGCTTCCTCAATAAATTGTTCAATGAATTTCTTCCTTACCGTGCGACCACCTGCATCCAAAGCTTCCGCTACTAAATCTGTCACATAAACTACCTCTACACCTTCTGCCCTTAAAGCATTCGAAAACGCATCATGTTCTTGTTTTGCTACCTTTAAATACGGAATTTCATCGAATAATAAACGATTCAAAGAATTTGGCGTCAAATTCAAAAACTCATCGCCCGGTCGATGTAATAAGACCTTTTTAAGTGGCGCAATTTCACTGAAATTGCAAATTGCGTTTCGCATTATTTTTCCTCCTTTTTATATAATGTTAAGAACATTACCGCTTTAATTGTATGCATGCGATTTTCTGCTTCATCAAATACAATTGACCGCTCTGACTCGAATACTTCATTTGTCACTTCCATTTCAGTTAAGCCAAATTTTTCATTTACATCTCGCGCCACTGACGTATTTAAATCATGGAATGATGGCAAAGCATGCAAGAATACTGTTGTCGGCTTTGCACGATTCATCATCTCCGCATTGACTTGATATGGTTTCAATTGTTCAATTCTCTCACCCCACTTTTCTTTATCTTCACCCATCGATAACCATACATCCGCGTAAATCGCATCTGCTTTTCCATCTAGCGCAGCTAAGTCACTAGTTACTGTAATCGTACAACCATTTTTCTCAGCAATTGGTTTACACTTTTCCACAATTTCATCTGATGGCCTTAACTCTTCTGGACCACAAGCAATGTAATTTACACCCATTTTCGCGCTCATCGCCATCAAAGAGTTTGCTACATTATTTCTAGCGTCACCGACAAATGCCAACGTTAATCCTTTTAATTCTCCAAAATGTTCTTCTATGGTCATAAAATCTGCTAAAACCTGCGTCGGATGACAATCATCAGTTAATCCATTCCAAACCGGTACGGTCGCATACTTAGCCAAATCATCTACAATCTTCTGGTCAAAACCACGATACTCAATTCCATCATAAAATCTCGACAGAACTCTCGCCGTATCCGCAATCGACTCTTTATGTCCCATTTGCGAACCAGTCGGATCAAGATAGGTCACCCCCATCCCGAGGTCATAACCAGCCACCTCAAACGAACACCGCGTTCGAGTTGAAGTCTTTTCGAATAGAATCGCAATGTTCTTGTTTGGAAAAACCTTATGACTCCGCCCCTCCCGCTTCATCTCCTTAAATTTTTTAGCTGTTGCTAGCATATAACGAAGTTCTTCTTCGTTAAAGTCTAGAATTCTTAAGAAATCTCTTCCGTAAAAATCCATATTTCACCCTTTTTACTTAATATATATTATATATTAAGTTTATTTTAAACACAAGAAGTTTTTAATGATATAATAAGCTTATGAAAAAGCGTATAGTTCTAGCTTTAGGCGGTAACGCACTCCAAAAAAATGGCGAAGCTACTGCTGAAGCCCAAAAAAAGATTGCTAATGAAGTTGGCGAAACAGTCGCAACTCTTGCTAATAAATATGAAATTATTGTTGCTCATGGTAATGGCCCTCAAGTCGGGAATATTCTAATTCACGAAGAATCTGCTTCAACCGAGAAAGCTCCCGCCATGCCTCTCGAAACTGCTGTAGCCATGAGTCAAGGACAAATTGGTTATTGGCTTACCCAAGCCATTAATAATGCTTTTGCAAAACAAAATAAGACCAAAAAAGTCGCTACAATTATTTCTCAAGTCGTAGTTGACCGTAACGATCCAGCTTTTAAAAATCCGACTAAACCAATTGGCCAATTCTATAACGAAAAAGATGCTAAAGCGCTCGGAAAGAAAAATCATTGGGAAGTCAAAGAAGATGCTGGACGTGGTTGGCGCCGCGTCGTTGCCAGTCCTCGCCCAATTGACATCGTTGAAAAAAAATCTATTTTAGAGCTAGTTAAAAATGACGTCATTGTTATCGCTGCTGGTGGAGGCGGTATACCAGTTTATCGTACAAAAATTCTCAAAAAACTTAAAGGAATTGACGCTGTCATCGATAAAGATTATGCCGCTGAAAAACTAGCCGAAGTCGTTAAAGCCGACATTTTCGTTTCCGTTACTGCTGTTCCTAACGTTTATATTAATTTCGGCCTACCCGACCAAGAAGCTCTTCATAAAATATCCGCTAAAGAGCTTAAAAATCTCATTAAATACGGTTACTTTAAACCCGGCTCCATGCTCCCGAAAGTCGAAGCTACAATTAAATTCGCTGAAAAAGGCGGTGTCGGCATTATTACCGACATCGACCACTTAAAAGACGCCTTGTCCGAAAAAGCTGGAACTATTATTTCAAAGTAATTTCTTCAATTCTGCTTTATAGGCCTCTACGCCTGGTTGATCAAACGGATTCACTCCAAATAATTTTGCTGAAACCGCACAAGAAAGCTCAAAGAAATAAACCAACTCGCCAAAGCCCTTTTCATCATAACTAGAAACTCCAATATTCAAAACTGGAATCCCACCTTCCGTATGCGCTACCCTGACCGCCTGAACCACTTTCATGTTTGTCTCATCCGTCGGATAATCAATAATCGTTTCAAATAAATTCCGTCTTCCATCTTGCATAAATTGTCCGAGCGAATGTAAATCAGTCGAATAAATCACCGCTGCTGGGAAAATTCCTTGCTTACCTTTACCTTCCGATTCACCGAACAGCTGTTTTAACCATTCATTAAAATACATCGTCGCCGGCTCAAAGCTCGCAAATACTTCCGTATCATAGCCTTTTTTACCTAATCCATATCGCATAAAAGCATATTTTACTGCCGGCTCAACCGCTTCTTCAACTGCGCTCGCCGCTCCTTCTAATAACTTATCTACATCAACTCCAGCTACTGCTAAAGGCAAAAGTCCCACTGCCGTTAAAACTGAATAACGCCCCCCAATATCATCCGGCACAACAAACCGCATGTATTTATTTGCCACAGCTTCATCATGTAAAGCTCCCATTTTCGCATCCGTAGTCGCATAAATTCTTTGGAACGCTTCTTCTTCGCCATATTTTTCAATTAGTTTCTTCTTAAACTCTGCAAAAGCAATCGCAGGTTCTAAAGTCGTCCCAGATTTCGAAATCACATTAACTGAAAAATCATGATCGCCCACTTTTTCTAAAGCATAATCTAATTCTTTTCTTGATAAAGAATTGCCAGCATAAATAATTTTTGTCCCAGACTTCGGCCTTAATGCCTCAATCAACGCTCGATGACCTAAATAAGAACCCCCTATTCCAATACAAACCAAATATTCTGATTCTTCCTGTATTTTTTTCGCCGCTTCTTTAATCTTCGCAAACTCTCCCATGTCATATTTTTTCGGAAGCTCCATCCATCCCCCCATCTTATCCTTCGCAATTTCCTTCAAAATCTCATCCGTTCGCTTCTGATCAATTCCAGGATTAAAATTAACTGTAATCATTTTTCGTCTCCACTTACACTAACATTATAACATATGATTTTCTAGTCTTGTCTTTTCAAAAATATTATAATATAATGACCTTAGTACTACTTAGAAGGTGTGGAAATTTTAAAAAATAGTGATGGAACTATTCAAATTCCACTAGTAGTCGTAACTTAAAAAATTAGAAGAGTCCCCCTCTGCTTGCTCATGATGTAGTCCTCCGTTTCGACTAAAAGTGCCAGCCTCTGGGAAAAAGACATAATTCGCTTAGCGCTAAGCTAGACAACCCAAAAAACCTGCAGCCAGAATCAGAGCACACCCAGTTTCTTCCTCCTTCAAAGTTCTCCTTAAATCGGGGCCTCTTCTAGTTTACCCCCGGCATCTTTTCGCCGGGGGATTTTTTATGTTATAATTTAGATGTGCCCCGATGGCGGAATTGGCAGACGCGCTAGCTTCAGGTGCTAGTGTCTTTTAAGACGTGCAGGTTCAACCCCTGTTCGGGGTACCAGATCACAACTTTTTTCCGGATTTTTTGCACCATCACGAGCTTCCCTAAAAGTATAGTTAAAATTAAGGTAATGCTTCAGATTTATCACGAAAAATCAACGATTATCGCAAAAAATTAGGTTGGCGAGAGGATTATGAATTCAAGTTTGCAAAAATCCGCAAAGATATCATTATAGAATTATTAAAAATTGTTACAGAATATGATTTTGAAATTTATGCTACCTATGTTGATAAAACAATTTTTAGACAAACGGCTCCAATCATAGACAAAGAAA
The DNA here is from genome assembly GCA_045615385.1 of Candidatus Nanosyncoccus sp. Lineage (GTDB taxonomy): Bacteria > Patescibacteriota > Saccharimonadia > Saccharimonadales > Saccharimonadaceae > Nanosyncoccus. Next base: position 15,161 of record JAZLES010000015.1, read on the forward strand.
AACTTTACGATTGGACTATTAAAGAACTATTATTAATGATACCAATAAATGAAGCAAAAATTGAAATTGATGGTCGTTCTAGTAAGCAAAATATGAAACGCACCACGACATATTTAAGACGAGAAATAAATAGCGATAATAGTAAGAGGATCGAAATTAAATTTGAGGACTCTACAAAAGATAACTTAATCCAGCTCACCGATTTAATCGCCGGTTCCATTAATCGCTCATTAAATAGTGACAAAACCGATTCGAATACCTATATTAAAATTATTAAAAAGAAAATTGCTAAAATAAAACGCATAAATCAAAGATAAAACGAAATCAGCCCTATCTCTTACGAGCAGGCATCCATACGGATACTTTTCGGGCTGAATTCCTCTAATTCAATGATAGCATACATTGTATAGAAAAGCAACAGATTTTTGACACAAAAAATTTCAAAAGAAATATGCTATAATTAAAGAGTCTCAATCCTTAAAATTTATAGCAAAGTCTTAGTGGATGCACTACTTATAGGGCACCGCTAAGCAATAGAGTACATCATTTTGTTGTGAACTTAGGATTAAGACACCTACGGTGCCCTATTTTTATTTAGGATCCCGATTCACTAACTAAAGGAGGAGTCTATGCTCAATCACGAAATAAATAGTGCAAATAATGAAGACATTTTGCAATTAAATCAATCAGAAACACCAGCCGAAATACGAAACTTTAATCCAGAAGCCGCAGAAAAAGAAAGAGCAATAGCCTCATTAGATAAATTTATCACTGATATTGAAAGTTCTGACGACTACAAACCAGAAGTTGAATACCAAATTTCTCCCGATATGGGTCTAGCCGCAAGCGCAATTCTTAAAAACTTAGATAAATCCGCTATCGACTATGATTTCGAAACTATAGGAACAAAATACGACGATATGTTGTATGGTTTTGTTGGAGCAGATGAACCTAATTATGATGACGACGAGGATGAGGATGAGGACAATCTTGCCGAAGCGCGATATAAAAAAGTCTTAGAGGCGCTTAATTCTGGCTCTTTAAGTCAAGATAGAGATTTTGCTTACCCTATGGCTGAAGGCTTTACCACATTCTATGTCCAATATGCCCTTAACGGCCCTGAAAATACAACATATACTGCAGATTTTCTGAATGACAAAAATGAACCAATCAGAATGACAACTGCGACCGCAAGATTAATTCGTGATAATCTGAAAAACGACAAAACGGAAAAAGACGATGAAAATCAGATATCTCTAGATGATATTTTTCCGGTAAAAGACGAGCATTTTTGGGAAAAAGTAGATACTTGGAAAACAGAGAATGATGTTCATCTTATTGATTTCGAAGACGATGATCTCAATCGTTGTTACTTGGAGACATATAAAAAATTTGGATGGAATTCTTTTGGGTTGATGGGTCTTTGTAAAGAAAGATTATTAGATATACTTAGCGAGCACGACGATCATCCAGAGTTGTTTGAAAAACTTGGGCTGTCTCATGAGCAGGAAGGTAAGTTGGCTTACGACCTTATTGCTAATAGAGTAGATTTTATGGCGAAAGATATGCTACAAAATCCGGAAAAATTTGTCGATTTTGTGAAAAAATGTGCTGCAAAATACTCTGAAGTTTGGGAAGGACCTAGTAGGACTCCTGAGTGGTTCGTGCTTCCTAGATATGAACGATATTATTATTGCAAACGATTAATTAATGATAAAGGAATTTGTAAAGATTATTCCTACGAAGATATTTTAAATAAAATACCAAATGAGTGCAAAAATAATATAGAAACAATTTTAAAAGATATGGAAAAAAATTTTGACTTAGGAGGATATGATCCGACGAAGGCATCTGGTTTTAGAGAAGATGAGGAATATTATGCTTGGAATGGGTATTTGGCTACAGAATCTGACCATGATTTATACCCTGAATATCCTTTAGAGCTCTGCGACAAAGAGGCTTTAAAAAAAATAAAGTTTTATAAATCTTATGATGATGACTATGAAATAGTCGATGGTCAATTAGTTTTTATAGGCAACAAATAATCTCAATAATTTTTTGCTTTTCCCGGCGGGGCGTCCCCGCACCCCCGCCGGGAGAGACCTTTGGTCGCTTACAGGACTTTTCACGGGCTTAAAGGCGGGGAAGCCCGTAAAAAGTCCTACTCTTTTCTCCTTTTATGCTAAAATAAGTTCTAGCGGAATTGTAAAACCGCACCATCACGAGCTTCCCTCGCACTATATATAATATATAGTGCTATTTTTGTATTACATTGTCATACAGCACTATATTTTTTCAATTCTTGATATACAGCGTCTTTATTCTCTTCAATTAATTTCAGCCTCGCCCGAATTTCATTCTCACCAATTTCAATTGCTCTTTTTAAGGCAAAATCATCTCGCATTGGCTCAAAAAATTCTTCAAATCTTTCTAATTCTTCTTTTGTCCGTGCTAGTCTTGCAATCAACATCGGATAATCACTAAGCGTCTTTTCTCCTCCCATTTCTTTCACTAAATTCCAATTTTTTTTCAACCATTCAAATGCTTTTCTTCTCGATTTTGGATTTCGATAAAGATAAATAAACAAATGTAGCTGATCTTGCGGTTTTACCACTTCAATATTGCCAAGTAATTCCAAAATTTTCTCAAGTTGTTTTTCGTCTCTCACCAAACAAGCTGCAGCTAAATAATCAAACTTCACATCCGGATCCGCTATTGAACGATATTTTTCTAAATACTTATCTACCATTTCCGGTTCTAAATAAATCTTCGCGCTCAAAATATCGCTCCTAATTTCAGCATCCATTTTTCGATAATCATCATTATACATTTTTGCCAATTCTTCGAACCTCGATTTATCTTCCGCAAAGTAATCTAGAGACATTAAATTCGCTCTTAATCGAATTAAGTTCTCATCATCCTCATCTCTCGTTACTAAACCAATCTCTCCTAATTTTTCATCTACCAATTTCAAAACATATTTTTTAAATAGTTTTTCTTCTTCTGATTCATCATCAAAATAAATCCCTAAATTAGCTATCAGCCCTGCGATTTTATTCCATACCGAAGCCGAATCGTCTTTTTTGAATTCTAAAGCTAACGGAATTAAAGAAGTTGCACTTTGCAACCCAGATTTCGTCACCAAATCTCGATCAATTAATAATCTAATTTTTTCTTCTAACCCTAATTTATCAAAATTCTCTAATCGCTGATTAAACTCTTCCTCACTCAAATTTAAAATATAATGCCCCGACATATCTTCTGTAATTTCCATCAGTGGCCACTCTTCTTTAGTCGGCTCAGCATCAAGTAAAAATCTCTTCTGCGAAAACTTCTTAAAATTCTCTCCTTCATTTTTTATTACTGGATAGCCTGGTTTATCGATAAATGCATGCATTAGTTCTTTTGGTCGAAAATCCGCATAGGGTTCTAAACTCAGCCATAAATCATCTCCAACTGTATTCTGATATTGGAACTTTTCAAAATAGCCTTTAATACCTTTACAAAAATCTTCCCAACCCATTAACCTAATTACCATTAACATCAATCTCGCACCCTTCGCATATACAATCGCTGAATCAAACAATGTCGCAATTTCTGCCGGGTCTTTTACGGTTTGGTGTACCGATTGTACTCCAGTATAAGCATCTCTTAATAAAGCCGCATAACAATCTCGCGTGAAAAATCCTTCAAAAGCCTTATATTCTGGGTGAATAAAATCTACGGCATAGTATTCCATCACGCTCGCAAACGATTCATTTAGCCACAAATCATCCCACCATTCCATCGTTACTAAATCTCCAAACCATTGGTGCGAAAGTTCATGCGCTACCGTTAACGCAACACCCTTCTTATCACCAAGCGTCGCCACTTTCCCGACCAATAGCATCGACTCCCGATAAGTCACTAACCCCCAGTTCTCCATCGCTCCCGCTTCAAAATCCGGCAAAGCCACCTGATCTAATTTTTTTAAAGGATAAGGTATACCAAAATTATCGTCATAGAATTCTAAACTCTTCGCTGCAATCTCATTTGCAAAATCAACTGCTTCTAAATCTTGCGCTAATGAGCAATAAGTCGTAATCTCTACTCCGTGTTGATTTTTAATAGTTTTTCCGTGAAACTTACCAATCACCCAAGCTAATAAATATGTCGACATCTTCGGTGTTGGTTCAAACACTGTTGTATTTTTGACAACAGTTTTTACAGGCATATTTCCTAAAATCAAATCTTCTGATTTTTCTGGTACCGAAATAGAGACCTCAAACACTGCCTTTGCCGCCGGCTCATCGATACACGGAAACGCTTCTCTCGCATAATGACTTTCAAACTGCGTCGCTACAATAATTTCCTTCTGGCCTTTATAATCGTAGGTTGAAAGATATGCTCCTTGCATATTTTCATTTAATTGACCATGATAATAAATTTTAATTTCCGCTTCGCTAGTCTCTACATCAAAAATCTCTAAAACTTCCCCATCCGCTTTAAACTCATGTTTTTCGTCATTAACTAAAACATCCGAAATCTTTAACCCTACCGCATGAAATTTCACTACTTCATTCAAAACCTCACCACATATAACTACGCTTCCACCAATCGTCTTTTCATATTTGTCTATCGAGATATTTAAAACATACCGCTCTGGCTTAAAATACTCCAAAAATCTTTCCATCTAACCCCCTAATATAGCTTAGCTGATTCCGGTAATTTTGCCGATGCTAAAATTGGTCCTAACTCAGCTTCCTCAAGTGTTTCATGTTGAAGCAACTCTTCAGCCAATTTGTCTAAGACTACTTTGTTAGTTCTCAAAACCGCTTCTGCTCTTTTTGCTGCTTCATCCGCAAGTTTCTTAATTTCTAAATCAATCAACTCCGATGTCTTTTCTGAATAAGGTTTTCCAGTTGTAATCGTATAATACCCCGTTGCCTCATCTGGAAAAACTAGATTGCGTGTTTCTTCACCCATACCTTCTTCAATAATCATCGACTTAGCCAACTCCGCTACATTTTTAAGATCCGATGAAGCTCCAGTCGTAATTGCATCTTTCCCAAAAACCAACTTTTCCGCAACGCGCCCACCCATTGCCCGTGCTAAGATATCCTTTAATTCAAAGATATTTTTATAACTGCGATCTTCCGGCGGCAAGAACCAAGTCACTCCTCCAGTTGAACCACGCGGAATAATCGTTACTTTATGTACCGGATCTGAATCTGGTAACACATGCCCAACTACCGCATGCCCCGCTTCATGATAAGCCGTAATTTTACGTTCTTTTTCATTCAAAACTTTCGATTTTCTTTCCGGCCCAATTGCCACTCGTTCAAATGCTTCGGTTACGTCTTTATTTGAAATCGCCTTATGCCCTTCACGTGCCGCCGTAATTGCCGCCTCATTAGCAATGTTTGAAAGATCCGCTCCCGACGAACCCGCCGTCTTTTTTGCCAAAGCTTCTAAATCAACGTCTTCTTCTACCGGTTTACCTTTGAAATGTACTTTCAATATTTCTAAACGATCTTTTCTTTCCGGCAAAGTCACGTTAACGTGTCGGTCAAATCGTCCTGGCCGCAGTAACGCCTTATCAAGCATATCTACTCGGTTTGTCGCCGCCATCACAATCACTCCCGAATCATTATCAAACCCATCCATCTCAACCAAAATCTGATTCAAAGTTTGCTCATCCTCACGTCCCGCTCCCCCTCTAGCATCGCGTTTATGCGCTACCGCATCAATCTCATCAATAAAGATAATCGACGGAGCATTTTTCTTCGCTTTTGAAAACAGATCTCGAACCCTTGATGCCCCCACCCCGACAAACATTTCCGCAAATTCTGAACCTGAAATCGAGAAGAATGGCACATCCGCTTCTCCTGCTACTGCTCTCGCCATCAAAGTTTTACCCGTTCCCGGATCACCAGCTAGTAATACCCCTCGCGGGATTTTCGCTCCCAGTTTTTCATACTTCTTCGGATTTTTCAAGAAATCTACAATTTCTGTTAAATCTTGTTTTGCTGCTTCATTTCCTGCTACATCTTTAAAAGTTACTTTCTTTTTATCTGGACCATAAAGTCTTGCCCTGGATTTACCAAACGCCAAAGACTGATTATTCGCCGCATTCGCCTGACGCATCATCCAACTAAAGAAAATTACAATCGCAATAATCGGTAAAATCGTTAACATAATGTCAAAAACAATTCCCCAACCATCAACAGCTTCTTTATACTCAACTATCGGATAAGTTTCCCGACATTTTAATAGGTCATCTTCTTCCATTCCATAGCAATAATTAATCAAACCCTGTTCGTATAAAGTTCCCGATCCATCTTTTCTCGACATCTCAGTTGGTTGTTCTTCGCCCCTCAAAGTTATATCTAAAGTATTCCCCGTCACCGTAATTTTCGCAATATTGCCTTTCGGATCATTTGCACGTTGAATCACTTCAGAAATCGGCACCTCAGTTTTTTGTACATTGGTATTGTTCATATTAGCTATAATATATATACCAAAACAAATCAAAATCGCCGTAAATAAAATACTACGAACCGTGTTAGATTTATTCGTTTCTAGTGGGCGTCCCACTGGTTTTTTTGGTCCTTTTTCCGCCACTTTTTTATCTCCTTACTGATATCTATTCTATCATAATAATCACAATTGTGATATAATAAAGTTGCGTCTGGGTGTAGCACAGTTGGTAGCGCGCGACTTTTGGGAAGTCGAGGTCGCAGGTTCAAGTCCTGTCACCCAGACCAGAATCAAGTCTTATTTTTTCTGGGTATGGCGCAGTCTGGTAGCGCGCAGCGTTCGGGACGCTGAGGTCGCTGGTTCAAATCCAGTTACCCAGACCATTTTTTGAATCGGGGGTTGGCGCAGTGGTAGCGCGCACGTCTGGGGGGCGTGAGGTCGCCAGTTCAATCCTGGTACCCCCGACCATTTTTTTATTTAAGGCTCCAAAATTATCCATGGGTCCGTAACGGTCCCAGAACCAGTCGTTCTCACAATTCTCCAACAAGTTTCACCCATTCTTACATAATTTTGATAATAAGCACTATCACCACCAGAACCAGGAGTACTATTACTGCTATTATCTAGAATCCCACGATAATAATATATAGAATAAAAATTAAATTTACTCAAATACCGGCAAATCTTCCGGAAAATCATCAAAATCAAAATCAGGACTAAAATCGCTAAACCCATCCCCATCTTCATCTCTATAACCTAAAGAACCATACGGATTATAACCCAGTTCAATTAAAAATCTCGATGGCATATTCATATTCCGATTACCAAAAGTATATCGCGACGCCGCATAAGTTAAAATCAATCTTTTCATCGCTCGCGTCATCCCGACATAAGCCAGTCGCCGCTCTTCCTCTAATTCTGACTCGTCTTCCGCTACTCTACTATTCGGAAAAAGCCCATCTTCCATTCCCACCATAAATACTACTGGAAATTCTAGTCCCTTAGCCGCATGTAAAGTCATTAATGTCACCGAATTATTTGAAAAACTCTCATCCACACTCGACATTAAACTCGCATCCGCCAAAAAATCCTCCAAATTTTCATAAGACAAAGCATTTCCCACTAAAACCTCTAGATTCCGCATTCTTTCTTCTGCGCTTGGTGTCCCGTCATCCGTTAAAGTCCTAAAATCAAAATATTCTATTATTTTTTTAATAATTTCATCCGGCTTATCTTCTGATTTTATCTTCTTAATAAAATTAATTAATCTTACTAAACTATTTCTCGCCTTCGCTGTTTTTAAAATCTCCATTACTTCTAAATCGACTAACGGATTATTACCAGGAATCTGATCCATTGCCTCGAAAATCCGTATCAACGACGCCTCTCCAATTCCTGACAAAACATTCTGTACTACCCGCGCCAAACTTACTTTATCTCTTTGATTTACAATTAACTTCAAAATCGCTAAAACATCTTTTACTTCTTTTCGATCATAAAATCTCACCCCACCAATAATCTTATAAGGAATATGATTATTCATTAATGCTTTTTCAAAATTATAAGACTGTGCATTAGTCCGATATAAAACTACAAAATCACTAAAATCTGGATATTCTTTACTCATATTAATTATTTTTAGTGCTACAAAATTAGCCTCTTCCTCTTCATTTCTCAGCGATTCAATATCGACCGGCTCACCTTTTTCCGCCTCCGTAAATAAAGTCTTTTCAGTCCTAGTCTTATTTTTATTAATTACCTTCTGCGAAGCCTCCAATATATTACCAGTCGAACGATAATTCTGTTCCAACTTAATTACCTTTGCACCTGGAAAATCTCGTTCAAAATGTAAAATGTTTCGAAAATCCGCTCCTCGCCAAGAATAAATTGACTGCCAATCGTCTCCCACTACACAAATATTCCTTTTTTCATTTACTAATAATCTTATAATCTGATATTGAACCAAATTAGTATCCTGATACTCGTCAATCAAAATATGATGAAACTTTTTCTGCCATTTCTCTCGAACTTCCGGATAATGATTAAAGAGTTCTAACTCTTTTAATAGTAAATCATCAAAATCTAATGCCCCCGCCTTAGCTTTTTCCTCTTCATATCTTCTAAAAATTCTTGCGATACTTTTCTGATTTGGATAAAATGCTCTTTCTAAATACTCTTCCGGTCCATTACCTTGATTTTTTTCACTCGAAATAATTGCTTGAATTGATTTTGGCTTCAAATTCTTATTATCCGATAGTTTTAATTCTCTCATTATCCTTCGAATTAGCGAAATTTGATCATCCGTATCATAAATCACAAAATTACGGTCTAAACCTAACGTTTCAGCTTCCATTCTTAATATCTTTACCGCAATTCCGTGAAATGTTCCCATATATGGCATAAAAAAACGCGGCGGTTCTTCTGAAGTATTCTGTAATAAACTAAATAATCTCGCCCTCATTTCCTTTGCAGCTTTATTCGTAAAAGTTACCGCAAGAATATTATTAGGGTTTATTCCATGTTGAATCAAATTTGCAATTCGATGTGTTAAAGTCTTCGTTTTTCCAGAACCCGCTCCTGCCAAAATCAAAAGCGGCCCCTCTAAAATTTCCACCGCCTCTTTTTGTCGCGCGTTTAATCCATCTAAAATCGAATTCATTTTACCATTATATACCAGTTAATGGCACAATGTCAGCCCCCAAATGTCGTAGTCTAGCCGCAAAATCTTGATACCCACGGTTAATCGGATAAACATTTCTTAGAATTGATGTTCCTGGTGCCGCTAACATACCAATCAAAATTACTACCGCCGGCCTTAGCGCCTGTGGCGCCACTAGCTCTGCCGGTCGCCAATTCGTCGGTCCCTCTACATAAATCCGATGTGCATCTAAAAGTTCAACCTTAACATTTAAATTAGCTAACTCCGTCGTATAAACTGCCCGATTTTCAAACACCCAGTCATGAATCAAAGTTCGTCCTTCACTTACCGCCGCAATCACCGCAAAGAATGGCAAATTATCGATATTAAGACCAGGAAATGGCATCGGATGAATTTTATCAACTGGTGCTACTAACTTAGATTTTTTAATCGTCAAATCCACTAATCGTGTCTTGCCATTTGCAGCAAGATATTCTTCCGATTTTTCAAATTTAGCATTCATATTTTTCAAAATTTCAAGTTCTATTTCCAAAAACTCGATTGGTGCTCTCATCAAAGTAATTTCTGAATTCGTCGTCAGCGCCGCTGCGATAAAACTCATTGCCTCAATCGGATCTTCCGAAAGATTGTAATCTACATCAAGATTAAATCTCTGTTTTCCACTCACTACTAATTTGGTAGTTCCAATCCCAGTTATTTTTACTCCCAACTTCTCCAAAAAGAAACAAACATCCTGTACCATATAATTCGGCGAAGCTCCCACAATCGTCGTTTTACCAGCCGTCATCGCCGCCGCCATTAAGACATTCTCTGTCACCGTATCTCCACGCTCAGTTAAAACAATATATCTATTGGCATTATTCTTTAATACTTCTTGATCAACTTCGACTTCATAAAACCCACTATTTCTTTCCGCATCAACCTTCAGACCGAAACTCTCTAAAGCCTTCAGATGCGGTTCAATCGTTCTCGTCCCCAGCGAACAGCCACCAGCATACGGAATTTGAAACTTCTTATAACGATGTAATAGTGGGCCTAAAAACATAATGATTGAACGTGTTTTTCGCGCGGCCTCTATATTCATTTCTTCCAGTTTCAATTCGCGTGGTGATATAATTTCCAAATCTCTGTGCCGATTTTGCCAATGACATTTTACCCCTATTGACTCTAAAACTTCAATAATCCGAAAAACCTCTTCAATCCTCGCAACCCTATGTAAAACTGTTTTTCCCGTATTCAGTAGAGCCGCACAAAGCAAAGCCACTGCCGCATTTTTCGACGTATTAATCGTGATTTCACCTGATAATTCTTTTCCCCCTCTAATTCTAAAACTTTGCGAAACTGAGTCATTAATAGAGAGAATTTGATTACCTAACGCCTCTGAAAGCTTTTTAATCATCTCTAACGAAATATTCTGCCCGCCTTTTTCTATTCTATGAATCGCCGACTGACTCGAGCCCACTGCCCTTGCCAAATCGCCTTGCGTCCAATCTTTTTCTAACCGCATATGTTCAATTGTCTCACCAATCACTTGTTGATAAGTTCTTGCTTTTTTCATACGAGAATTATATCACAAAACGAATATTTGTAAATAGAAATAGTCCTCGCCCCATGTGTTATAATAAAAGGTATGAAAACGATTCGTGATTTAGATATCAAAGATAAAAACATTCTAGTCAGAGTAGACTATAACGTCCCTATGAAAGACGGCAAAATTACCGATGACTTGCGCATTCGCGCCAGCCTTCCAACTATCCAATATCTTCTCGATCATGGTGCCAAAAAAATTATTTTGATTTCTCACCTTGGTCGCCCCGAAGGAAAAACAAACCCCGAATTCTCTCTTGGCCCAGCCGCTAGTAGTCTCCGCAAATTATTCCCAAACCAAAAACACATCGGTTTTTACGATTTGCCTAAAAAAGGCCAATCCATTCTCGATTATTATCCCCACTCTGATTTAAAAATTATTCTTCTCGAAAATCTCCGTTTCGACCCTGGTGAAGAAGAAAACTCTCCCGAATTTATCAAAAATATCATTGATTCAGTTAAGGCTGACGCCTATGTCCAAGACGGTTTCGCCGTTGTTCATCGCGCTCATGCCTCTACCGACGCCGTCGCAAAATATCTACCAATCTATGCCGGCCTACTTGTAGAAAAAGAAGTCAATAATCTCGAAAAAGTTCTTGCTCATCCTGAAAAACCTCTATTATTTATTATTGGTGGCTCAAAAGTCGAAGATAAAGAACCTCTAATTGAAAAGTTTTCCAAAATCGCCGACCAAATCGTTGTTGGCGGAAAAATTGCCGCAGACGGTTATAAATCTCGTAGCCCAAAAATTTATGTTGCTGAAGATTTTGACGAAGATTCGTCCGGCGCCAAACTTGATGTTGGACCTTTTGCTGCTGCAAAAATTACCGATTTTATTAAAGACGCAAAAACCATTATCTGGAACGGTCTCCTCGGTAAAGCCGAAGATCCCGCTTATTCCACTGCCTCTACCATTGTCGCAGAAGCTATCGGCGAAAAAACAGACGCCGAAACTATTATCTGCGGAGGCGATACTACCGGTTTCGTTGAGACTCTACTAAAAACTCACCCCAACTTAAATTATTCTCTCGTCTCAACTGGTGGTGGAGCTGCCCTTGAATTTTTGCTCGAAAAAAAGCTTCCAGGTTTAGAAAACATTAAATCATAATTGCTTTAAATTTTTCGAACTTTAATCGTATCCGTTCCAACTTTTTCTTTATCGCCAGAAACAATTACTGTTAATAAATCTTTTTTACCTTCTTTTGTCCTTAAATATTCTGATTCTTTTAGTTCTTTTACTAAATCAACTCCAAAATCTTCCGAATATGGTCTAACAAAAGCTGAATTTGCATAAATTAAAGCTAACTGATTCGCAACTCTTGGATTTGCTGTTACCGACACAATTGGTAAATTAGGTCTCTGTGCCGCCATTGTCGTTGCTGTTGCCCCTGAAGCCGTTTGACAAATTATTATATCCGCCTCAATTCTTTCCGCCAACCTCGCCGCAGCGCTCGAAATCGCATCATATATTTCCGACTTTTCCCCAACCGGCATTTTCGTAATCGATGCAATCTTCGAATGGTTTTGCGCATACAATATCACCTTCTTCATCTCCATCACCGTTTCTAACGGATATTTTCCATTTGCCGTTTCATCCGACAACATCACCGCATCAGCTCCTTGGATTACTGCTGTCGCCACATCCGAAACTTCCGCTCTTGTCGGTTCTGGGTTTTCTACCATCGAACCAAGCATTTGTGTCGCCACAATACAAAGTTTCGCATTCGCTCGACAAAGCGTAATTAATTTACGCTGTACAATTGGCACCACTTCCGCTCCCGCTTCTACGGCCATGTCACCCCTCGCTACCATAATGCCATCCGACGCTTTTACAATCTCCTCTAGCTTTTCTTCATCCTCAATCGCTTTTTTAGTTTCAATCTTTGCAATTACCTTTGCATTCGATCCTAAGGATAATAAAATCTGTTTTAACTTCAAAATATCATCCGCTGATTGCACAAATGATAACGAAACATAATCATAATCACAATTTGCACCATACTCAATATCCGCCAAATCCTTATCTGTCAAAATATCTCCACCAAAATCCGTATCCGGTAAATTCAACCCCTTCTTTGACATAATAAAACCATCATTTAAAATTTTTACTTTAATCGCCGTCTCCGAGATTATCTCCGCTACCGTTCCCTTCACTTTCCCATCAAACATCGATAATGGTTCCCCCACTTTGACCTTTTTTGCCAAATTATATTGAACTGGTACTGTTAGTCCACCATCATGTTCAAATTCTTCTGATTCTAAAATCACCTCATCCCCCGCCTTTAAATCAAGATGATTATCTTTCAAAAAACCTAGCCTAATCTTCGGACCTTGTAAATCTTGTAAAATCGCGACCGATTTCCCCTTCTTTTCCGCCGCCTCACGAATCCACCTAATTTGTTGGTCGCGTTCCTCATTTGATCCATGCGAACAATTCAATCTACAGCCATTCACCCCCGCCATAATAATTTCTTCAATTTTTTCCGCCGAATTTGTCGCCGGCCCAATCGTTGCCAAAATTTTTGTCCGTTTAAAAAACTTGCTCATACTAATATCTTACCATAAGTTTTATTTTTGTGATAATATATAAATATGGCAAAAAGTAAAAATAAAAAAACTCAAGCTAATTCAAGAAGGCGCAGATATTCTCCTGCTCAAAAAACTATCCTTCTCATAATTTTTATAGCATTTTTCATCGTTTTTATTGCCCTTCTCTGTGCTTTTTTCCTAAAACCCGAAAAAATTGTCAAATCAAAAATCGATACTATTGCCTCAGACTACTATGAAAATTACTTCTATGAAAAATTAATCACTTCTGAAAAATACACCGAATCTAAAGATTTAGATGATATTCTAGGAAGATACAAAGATAATGGTCTCGCAACGCTTAACCTTCGCCAGCTTCTCCTTTATGATAACCAAAAAAATGCCGAATTCGCCCCATACTTAAAGAAATACTGTGACGAAGAAAACACTTATATTAAATTCTATCCCGAACCGCCATATTCTAGAACCTCCTACCATATCGACTACACCTACTCTTGCAATTTCTAGGTTTTTTGTTTATAATAATACTACGGTCTCGTAGTATAACGGTTAGTACAACGGGTTTTCATCCCGTCAATGCGAGTTCGACTCTCGCCGAGATCACCACACCAGAGTCAGAGCCAGAAATAGGCTCTTTTTTGTTGTAAATAACGGAGAAGAGTGGGCTTAAATCGTCCGTTCCAAAAATTTTCTCCTAGATATCGAAGTGCAAGCCATTTGGAAACAGCATTTTTTGGAACGCCTGCCTTTTACGGAGTCTTGTTTTTGGTAGCTTTTATTACCGCCCAACTATCTATGTCAGTAAATCTATCAAGCACCGTCA
>JAZLES010000016.1:0-8512 GCA_045615385.1 Candidatus Nanosyncoccus sp.
CTATTGGTGAAACAGATAGTAATAAACTAGTAGGTACTACATCAGGTTCAGAACCTATTGTTACAGGACTAGCTACCACAGCTGGTAATCCAGATGTCTCTAACTGGGCCATGAAACTCACTGCTACAGGAGACTCTGGTGATACATCTGGCACTAATGCCCTAACTATAGATTCTGCTCCTAATACTTCAGGAGGAAGTGCTGCTAGCTTTGCAAGTTATCACATAGTACCAAATGAATATACTAAAGTTGCGCATAAGAACTCAGCTACAAGTTTAGACGAAACTACCGGCGGAGCAACTCTTACTACAACTTATGCTGCTTATATATCCAAAACTCAAGCTGCTGGTAGTTATCAAGGACAAGTCATCTATACCTTAGTTCATCCATCTGGTGCTAATGCACCAGTAGCATGTAATAGTAACGCTACTACCATTTCAGAAGTTAAATGTATGCAAGACTTTGCTAGTGTAACTAGTACTAACCGAACTGCTATACTAAACTCCATGACAACTGGAACTCAGTACACCATAAAAGACAAACGTGATGGCAAAGAATACACTATTGCTAAACTCGCAGATGGCAAGGTTTGGATGACCAAAAACTTAGACTTAGACTTAGATAGCTCAATAACTTACACCAACTTAGACACAGACTTAGGCTGGAATACGACTACTAATAGTTATGATACTGCTAGTTGGAGCCCATCTCGCTCTACCTATGCAACAGCTACTAATAACATCCACGAATGGTGCAATGGTGGAACGTGGAGCTCGGGTGGCTATTGTTACGGTAATAATACCCCAGAATCTTATGATCCAGGCAATCTCTATTGGAATACTACGACTAGCGACTGGATCGACTGGGACGCCTACTATAATTCCTGTGACTATTCTACTAGCACTCCAGCTTGTAACGAATCACTTAACCCCCTATCTACCTATACTTCAAGTACTGGCACTGCTCAGTATCATTTAGGTAACTACTATAACTGGCCTGCAGCCATTGCTTCTAATGATGCTAGTATTTATGGAACATATAATGAAACTATTGATGAACTTGAAAACCTAGAAGCTAATCAATCCATCTGCCCAGCTGGTTGGACTTTGCCTTATACGACTTATAACGAGAATACAAACCAACCTGAGGGAGATTTTGTAGACCTCTGGGCTGAGTATGATTGGGATGACTATTATTTTAGCGATATTACAGGTTTAACTGGAGCTCCGCTTTACTTCTCTCCCGTCGGCCACTATAACGGTTACTTCGGGGATGTCGGGGGTGCTGGGCGTTTTTGGTCGTCTGTTGCGTATGGTACTGGCGAAGCGTACAGTGCCTTCTTCTTTGTATCGGGTGATGCCTATCCATCGAGTGACGATGGCGGTGACTCTCGTGGCTACGGCTACTCTGTACGTTGCTCACTCCGTTAGTCTATTCTAGTTTCTAGGTTTATTCCCTCCAGCCTTTCAATGCGCTGTCTCCTTCGTTAGCATACACAACAGACCCTGCAGTAGCCCTTCGGGGCTACTTTTGTTTACAGCAGTCCCGGCGGATCTAACGTAATCTTGAAATTCTTATCTAATCCCGAACACGCCTCTATTAGCGCCTTTCTAGACCGACCCCGGACGATAATCTGCCAAGTATATCCCCGACTATTCCTCTCGTGAAACGCCGGCTTTGGCGGGGAAACATATAACCTCTGATTTTTCTTTAGCTCTACTACCGCTTCGCGTATTTTTTTCACGACTAGCCCCTCTGTTTTTAACGAAAGCTCGACCTTCGCGATAAAACAAAACGGCGGAAAAACTGCTTTCGCTCGTTTCTTTATTAAATACTTTTCAAACCCTAAATAATCTTCATTACAGGCATACCTTAAAACCGGATGCTCCGGCTGAAAAGTCTGGATAAACACATTATCTCCCCTTAAATGCCCCCGCCCGACGCGCCCCATGACCTGAGTTAAAAGCTGAAAGGTCCGTTCTTCGGCCATATAATCAGGGAGTGACAGCCCCGCGTCCGCCTGTACTACCCCTATGGTTGCCAATTTCGGCAAATCTAACCCCTTCGCGATCGTCTGAGTCCCGATTAAAATATCTACCTCCCCATCCCTAACAGCTTCATATACCGCATCCATGCTCTCGCCCTTCTTGTTATCCGCGTCGAACCGCCGTATCCGTGCCTTCGGGAATAACTTTTTTAGCTCGCTCTCTAATAATTTCGTCCCGAACCCCTTATGGATGATCCCTAAAGCTCCGCATTTCGGACACTTTGTCGGCACTTTCTCCGAAAAACCGCAGGTATGACATTGTAATACATATTCATCCGCGTGTAATGTCAGTGGTAAATAACAATTCGGGCATAAAATCTCCTCCCCGCAACTTTCGCAGATCGTCAGGGGTGAAGAGCCCCGTCGGTTATGGAAAATTAAAGTCTGTCGTCTGCTCTCTAGATTTTCCGCCATCACCTTAAGTAAAGAATCTGAAAAATAACGGTTTTTCGTAAAATTCTCTCTGTTTTTAAAATCAATTATCTGAATTTCGGGCCGCTCTGCCTCTTTTTTTGCCTTCTCGACTAACTCTACTAACGCCTCTTGTCTAGAGGCGATGTAAAAATCTTCTACTGTTGGTGTTGCCGAGCCTAAAACAAGGGAACACCCGACCGTTTTTGCCATAAAACTCGCTACTCTAATCGCCGAATACCTCGGCGGGTTGTCCTGATGATAAGCCCCGTCGTGTTCCTCATCTATAATAATTAGGCCTAAATTATTTAAAGGTGCGAACAGTGCCGAGCGTGGCCCAATCACAATCTTCGGTGTCTCTGTATTTAATAGAGAATTAAAGATAATGTGTCGCTCCGCTTCAGTCTGTTTTGAATGAATAAGAACAATATTATCTCCGAAAACTTCTTGAAAAACCCGAACAAGTTGGCTGGTTAAAGCAATTTCCGGCACTAGAACGATCGTGGATTTTTCGCGTTTAAACGCATTTAGAGCCATTTTGAGGTATATATTTGTTTTACCGCTACCAGTAACGCCATAAAGCAGTTTCGTGCCTTCTAGGCCCTTTTCTAGGCCTTCTAGGGCCTTTTTTTGCGCGGGGTTAAGCGGAATTTCCTGGAAAATAGCCACTTGTTCGGGTTTTTTTACACCGACGGGTGACCGAGCTGGGGGGTCCCCCATGGAGTCCTTAGACGACATGGGGGAAACTGCGAGGGCAGGACCCGTCGGACAAAGAGTTAACCCGAACATTTGTTCGGTTTTTCTCCGTTTCTTTTCGACCCCTCGGGGTAAAACTAATGATACCGCCTGCCCAGACGGCGCTAAGTAATAATCATGGATAAATTGAACTACGTTTAAAAGATGCTGCGGTAGTGGCTTTGAATACAAAACTTTCAAAATTTCGCGCGTCTTAAAATCCGGTTGCACAACTTTTTTAATAACTACTCCCGGCACTACGCGTCGCCCAATCGGCACTAAAACCATTTGCCCAGGTAAAAGGGAATCAGCATAATTATAGGTTAAACCCTCTAATTTACCCTCTGGTATCACCTCATAAAACATACCTCTATTATAACATCTTGAGTATAAAAAATGACCCCAACTGTATCAGTCAGGGTCTTTTAGTGGAAAGGCAGGATCACATTATTGATCCCATCACGCATTCTTGGAACTCGTCCATGAATATCCTTGCTTTCGCCGGCTCATTGAAGACAAAACTCCAGAACAAGCGTCCATCTCTGTGCTCGGCCAAATCTATTTCGGCGTGGTACATGTCAGCAAATTTGAGAATAGACCGTGCCCGATCGTATTCTCTAGCATACTTTAATTCAGTTTTTTCTCTGAGGATAGCTAGATATTCTTGCCATTGGTCAATGCTCTTTCCACTTAGGCATAAAACCGGCTTAGTCATTACGACGGATACTTCGACGGTGACTCTCTCGAATTTGAAAGCCTTTTCCATGTGCTTACACCACCTTTCGGTCATATACTTGCTTTAATTAAATCACAATTAAGCAAAAAAGTCAAGTTAAATTGTTGTAAAAAATACCCAAGCTATGTTATACTAGATATAGTTAAGTGAGGTAATATGTTAGAAGTATTCGTGACATCAAGGGTGCGGCGCAAAATTCTAGTTGTTTTTGCTAAATATCCTGATTTTAAGACTCACGTTAGAGGTTTAGCTAAACTGATTAAAGAAGACCCTGGCAACATCCAAAGGGAGCTTGAACGCATGGCTAAAGGTGGTTTTCTGGTAGTTTCAAAAAAAGGCAAAACTAAAATCTATCAGACTAATAAGAGTTTCCCGATTTTAAAAGAGCTTCAAAGTATTGTGATTAAGAGCCAAAAGGGTAATAAACCCAGTAAAACGATTGGTTAAAATGAATAAACTTTTTGAACGTCTCTGCGAGGTTCGTCATTTAGACTCTGATTTTTTATACCCCAAATATGAAAATCTTTCTGACCCCTATCTCATCCCTGATATGGAAAAAGCCGTTAGCCGTATCAAAAAAGCGATTAAAAACCAGGAAAAAATCTTAATTTATGGCGATTATGACGTTGATGGCGTTACCGCCAGTACAGTTATGGAGCAGACTCTGATTTTGGCCGGGATTAATCCCACTCATCTTCATATTATGCTACCAGATCGCTTTGCCGACGGCTACGGCATGAGTCCAAAACTCATCAATTTCGCCCAGAAAGAGGGAATTACCCTTGTTATTACGGTTGATTGCGGCTCACATAATCATAAAATTATCGAAGAACTCAACCAGTTAAAAATTGATAGCATTATTACTGATCATCACGAAGTTGGTACCACTCTTCCTGACGCAATCGCGGTTATTAATCCAAAACGCCAGGATTGCGGGCAAAAGAAGCTGAAAAATTTGGCTGGTGTTGGCGTGGCTTTTAAGTTCGCCGAAGCCCTTGTCAAAGAGGGAATTATAGAAAATGGCCAAGAAAAATGGTTACTCGACCTCGTTTTAATCGGCACGATTTGCGACAATATGCTTTTAACCGACGAAAATCGCATTTTGGGCTATTATGGCATTAAAGTTTTAGCTAAAACGCGACGTCCTGGTTTAAAGGAATTAATCCAAAAAGCCGGAGTAAAAAATTTGAACTCTGAGTCAATCGGTTTTCAAATTGGTCCACGCTTAAACGCTGCTGGACGTCTTGATACCGCCGATCTCTCTTTAAATTTGTTGCGTGCCCAGTCAATGATCGAGGCTGCCCCACTTGCTGAAACGCTTGAACAATTGAATAAAAAAAGAAAAAATGAACAACTTTTAGCACTCAAAGAAATTAAACAACGCGGAATTAGTCATGATTCAGTTATCGTTGAGGTAGGGAATTGGCACGAAGGTATTCTCGGTATTGTGGCCGGTCATCTTGTCGAAGATTATCAGCGTCCGGCCTTTGTTTTTACAAAGACTACGGACGGTTTTTTAAAGGGGTCAGGCCGTAGTTTTGGCGATTTTAATCTCGCCGCTGCTCTTGATCATTTAAAAGATGTAATTATCTCTGGTGGCGGTCATGCTGGCGCGGCCGGCGTCCGTCTTGAGCAATCTTCTCTCGCTGATTTTCGTGAGCAACTTAATCGCTACTATCAAAGCCTAAATCTAGAAAATCAAACTGAATTCTTCAAACAACAACCAGATCTCGATATCGAAGATTTATCAGAGTTATCTTTGGAATTCCTAGATGATTTAAAGCTACTAGAACCATTTGGCATCGGGAATGAAGAGCCAGTTTTTCGTTTAAATCGTGCCGAAATTGCTGATATTCGTCGCATGGGTACCGAAGGTCAGCATCTCCGCCTAGATGTTAGAGATAAAAAACGCCAAACTTTGAAATTGATTGCTTTTTATGCTCCTAAAGACTGGCTTAATCTCGATTATGATGCGAAAATAGCCCCAATAGTTAAGCTTATCGAAAACGATTTTAATGGTGTCAAATCTGTTGAGGCTCGCATTATTGACATAAATATGTTATAATTGAAATATGAAAAAAGTTATTTTGAAGTGTAAGCTGAAAAATCGTGATGAATTTGAACAAAAACTCAGCGATATTGATTTTGATTTTTCACCGATTTATTGGCAACATGATCGTGTTTACGTTCCACGCGGTTATAAGAGGGGGGAGAACCTTCCGCGTCTTATTATGCGCACCGAAATGAAAGCTGTAGATAAACCCGCCAAGTATTTTCTTATCCTCCGTCGCCACATTGAAGATTCAGGGGTAGATGTAGTTGAGGAAACATCCATTAAGGATTACGAAAAAACCGTCAATATTATTCTTCAACTTGGTTTTAAGGTTATTGCTGAAGTTTCGCGCCGTCGCCAAGAACTTAAAATGGGCGAGGGAACCTACATTTATCTTGATAAAATCGACAATAAACCCGGATATTACGCCAAAATTGAATCAGAGCTTTCTGAAAACGACTCCGTTTTTGAAGCTAGAGAAGACCTCAAAAAAACTTTTGAAACCCTCGGTGAATCTAATTTTATCGATCAGGCCTACTTTGAGATTTAACCCCTTGGTGGTTCACCGTCTGGCTCACCGAGCAATTTTTTCGACTTAATTTCATATCTCCTGCCGTTGACCGGCGAGATATAATAATCTTCATTTAAGAGATTTACAAACATCGTCAGGTCTTTATCATCCATGATAATAATTGAGCCATCATCATCCGTCATTAGCTCCAGTTGCATCTCATCGGCATAATCAAGTAATTTATCCTGCGACATTTCCTCGGCAATTTCCATCGCCTGGACCTTTTTTAAGATCGGTTTTTTATCCGCAAGCAGGGAATCAAGCGTCAGCCCCTCCGCAAAGGATAATTTATATTTCTCCGTCAATTCTTTCGCTTTCGCCTCTGCTATTACCTGAGATTTATAGTCATATTGGAACAAATTTTCAAATTTTGCTTGATTAAATACGATAATTGTTCCGTCTACAATCGCAACCTGGTTATCGTCAGGCATTTTCAAGGCAATTTCCGCTGAAAATGGCTCGAAGCTTTCACCGTTAATTTCCCAAGAAGTCGCACCCTTTAAGGCTGCCGATGCCGGCAAAACTTTCGCAATGTAAAATGTTTTCATCCCGTCTTCGCCCGGGTAAGTAAACTTCGCGATAATACCTTTTACCTTTTTAAAGTCGTATTCGTTTTCCGAGAAGTAGTCAATGTCCTTATACTCATTCTCAATTAAATGGATTAAGGTTTCTGCCCGTCCAACTTTTGAAAGGGAAGTACGATAGATTACCTTTTCCTCGCCGTCCGCTCGCTCATATTCACGGCATTCCAACCCTTTATCCGCTTCCTCAATAATGTAATGCACCGCTTCTTGCATAAACATTGACTTTACTGCCCCAGTCAGTTTATCCGAATATTTAATCTTATATGGCGTATAGTTTTTATTAAACAAAAACAACTCTGCCGATACATTATTTTTGATTTCATCTACCTCATTCGCCCACAGAAATACATCAAACGGTTCACCTGAATTAGAATTTTCCATAAATTACCTCACTTATTTTCTCTATTATAACACATTAAATCATGAAAAAGCCGGCATGGGGCCGGCTTTAAATTAATATGCTGAATGAAGCAACGCATTGATGCTATTTCTTAAAACAGTTACAGCATTTATAATTTCTAATCGCTCCTCGGGATCTGACAGGTTATAAGCTTGATCCTGTAGTTTTAATAAATCATTAAACAATTCGCCGAAAATGTCGTATTCCCCGGACTTCCGGAATTCCTCCAACAGGGAAAGATATTCGTGACCCAGAAGTTTAGAGCGACTATTCAGATTGTAATAAAGTACGCTTGCCACATTTTACACCTCCTTAGGGCATATAGTATATCTTTTAATTATATCACAACTACTAAAAAAAGTCAAATATAACAGAGGGTGTTCGGTTTTTATATCACGAAAATAAAAAAAATCAACTGGTTTTGTTCGGGAAAATAACAGAGAAGTTTTCCACAACTGCGCAAAAGTATCCTTAAAAAAACTTTAAAAAAGCTCTTGCTTTTTTCAAAAAATCATACTACAATCAAAACAGCGATAAAAATAACAAAAACGCTAAACAAAAAAGTCGTACATTAAAAACAAACAGTTTGAGATCGGCCAACTAGGAGTTTCGGCGCGCATTACCCTTAGCGAGATGCGTCAAAACAATCGTGCGTACTTTCTTTGAAACACACCTCCCAATAAAACTCTATTTGGTCAAATGACCATCACAATAAGTCTCTCAACGGCTGTGATTCACATGGTTCACCCTTGCGGTAACCGCAATCACAGTGGATTATATTGTGGGAACAAACAAAAATCAAAGCAGAAACAAAAACGCTGAAGTTTCTAGTTGAACGGTCTCAAACGTTGTATAATATAAATATGGAGAAACCACATATCCCCGTATTGCTATCAGAAGTCCTAGCAGGTCTCGCACCTCAGCCGAATGAGTCATATCTGGATCTCACGGCAGGTTACGGCGGGCACGCTAGTA
>JAZLES010000017.1:0-4169 GCA_045615385.1 Candidatus Nanosyncoccus sp.
GGGGGGCGGGCCGGCCCGGCCCGCCGCCGGGAGGCGGCCCGCCCCCCAAGGGGCGGCCCCCCCGGGCGCCCCGCGCTCGTCCTCGCGCTGCCGCGCTCCGGATCCCCTCGAAATCGTAGTTTCTTTGTCTTCTTTATTGACTCTCCTAATGAGGGAGTTGAAGGAGAGTTTTTTAAGGCCAGCGATGGTACGATCGGGGTCGAATTTAAAGTCGGGGAGTATTTGGAGATCAACGGGGGCGTCGAACATAATCTGAGCTAGTTTTTTCGATAGATAGGCAGAATCTTTACCGGCCTTAAGTTTAGTTTGAGTTGAGCCAGAAATTTTATCTATATTATTATATATATTATCTAAATCGCCATAATCATTTAAGAGTTTTACGGCGGTTTTTTCGCCAATGCCGAGAACGCCAGGAATATTGTCGGAGGAGTCGCCTTTGAGAGCTTTTAAATCGAGAAATTGGGATTTTTTTATACCGTATTTCTTTTCAATTTCGGCAACATCAATTTTTTCAATATTAGTAAAGCCTTTTAAGATGCGCCACATGTGGGTGTTTTCATCGACGATTTGAAGCATATCAAGATCAGATGAAATAATAAAAGTTTCGTACTCACATTGGCCATTTTTATCTAAAGTCTGATCAGCCTCAAGACTAAGAGTACCAATGATGTCGTCAGCTTCATAGTCATCAAGCTCAACGAAAGACCAACCCAAATCAGAAACTAATTCTTTTAAAAGTGGGATTTGGGTATAAAAATCTTCTCCTGGTTTAACTCGGCCAGCTTTATATTCGGGATAGAGTTCACGGCGTTTTGAGGTCGAGGATTTTGAATCCCAGGCAACAACAACTTTGGTTGGATCAAGTTTTTTGACAATTTCCATGGCAATGGCGGCAAAGCCATAAACCCCACCAGTTGGAGTGCCATCGGAAAGACTAAGAGCGCCCATAGCATAGTAGCCACGATAAAAGACGGATTTACCGTCAATTAAAACTAGTCGTTTCATCTTATATTCCTAAATATTCGCGACCGATTTTGTGCGAAATTAAGTTTTTGATGACAGCGAGGACTTTAGGGCGAGTATAACAAGAGCCAAGTTCACAAATTTCGATGGTGTCATCTTCGTCGTATTCAAGTTGAGCAGTATTCAATCCGTCGTAAATCATGACTGAACGGTTAATACTCTCTTTTTCAAAACTTTCATCAACGACAAGGACTTTATTATCATAAACATAATAAGTAGTGCGGACCCTACTGCCTTCGGAATAATTATCTGTAACAGAGAAATTATAGTTTTCTGGGACAGCAGCAGAGATTTCACCATTCATCATATTCATAAAAGTTGAGACTAACGCAAAAATACAAATCGCAGCTAAAGCCCAAAGGGTATAGCGCATCCAATTCCCTTTTTTATAAGCAACTGCAGATAATTCTTTACTACCCAAAATTAATCTCCTTTAATATTTCATCAAGACGAGACTCTAGCTCATCAACTGTTCCATTATTTAAAATATAATAATCAGCGGCAGCAATTGGCCCGCCCTTTTCAAGATTTTCAATTTCAGAGCGGTCACGTTCACGAATAGCGGTAGCGTCGAAGGATCGTCCAGGACGGTTAGCGACTCGTTCATAACGCAGATTTTTATCAACAACAACGGCGACAAAGGTGAGACATTTAGGAAACTCATGTTTAAGAGTTTTATATTCAGTCCAAGAATAGACGCCATCTAAGACAATCCGTTTTTGACCAGCAGCAATTAAATCCTTGGTTTCGGCAATTACCTGTCTAACAACCCAATCTTTACCTTCTTTTTCACGAATTTCTTCGCGGAATTTTTTCTCGCTTTCACCGTCTTCAGTTCTTTCAATCCCCCGTTTTTCCATTTCTTTATAGATCATGCCACCAAAATAAACTTTTGGATAACCTTTTTCAGTTAAATAATCGACTACGACAGATTTACCACTGCCACTCATGCCGACGATAGCAAGAATTTTTACGTTTTCCATATTTAAAGTATAACACATATCTAAGCCTAATTCAGCGTCCAATGCTTTTAAAATTAGGTCAGATATATGTTATAATAAGTTATGGCAAATTTTTTTACTACAAAAGATCCGCTAGACAAAATCATTGCGGAAACGATGCCGGAAAAGAAAATTTTAGAAACTGAGCATATTTTAACTGGGTGGACAAATATTGTCATAGAGGTAAAGACGGACAAGGGTTCGTATTTTTTTAGGTTTCCGAGGAATCCATTTTGGTCGCGAATGATTGTCAAAGACGCGGCAGTGTGTAATTTTGTTGAAGGAAAGACCAGTTTTTATACACCTCAGATGAAACTTTGTTATGACGCTAAAAAACGACCGTTTTCAGTACATAAGAAAATTGAAGGGTATACTCTAGGAGATAGAGTCTATCATTTATCACATACAGCACTAACGGGAGCAGCATACGATGTGGCGAAGTTTATTAAGGAACTTTCTGGAATCGACCTGAGAGGGGCACCGGAGAAGGTTAAATATCCTTTATCCGATTTTCTACACGAGTTAGATTATGAGCATTATAAAAAACATATTGATGCGGACCATAAGTTTATAAAAGAAACCGAAATGGACCGTTTGGTACACGGAGATTTAAATCTGGGGAACATTTTACTCGATGAAAACGATAAAGTAATTGGGGTAATTGATTTTTGTTTTGCAGGAACTGGGAACCCAAATATGGATGTGGCGCGGATAGTTTCTAGACCAGCACCGAAAGAATTTGAAGAGACTTTCCTTAGCCAATTTAACGATAGAGAAGAAATTTCACGAATGAAAAAGGCCTGGCAAGATATCGATAATGGTTATGCTGAACATATCCGGACAAATTTTCCAGAGATTAATTTGAATCAGTTGTGAAGAGCGGAAAGGCGAGAGGGAAAGCAAAACCGAAACTAAACAGCACCTAGATCAGGCGAGACAACTGGACGAGCTATACAACGGACAGAGTCGCCGTCGCCGCGAATGCCGTATTCCGAAGGGCTGGAGTACCCATCCACATTGAAGACCGCGACGCCAGCGCTGACCTCATCACCGTACACAACCGGAGACCAAAAGCCGCCGCCCGCACCAACGCCGCTCAGGGTACCGGCCCAGCCGCCGTTAGCAGCGAAATAAAGTGGGCTAGTCCACAATTTGTTTGCACCGTTAATAGAACTATTAGCAAAGCCGTATTGGTTCCATAAGGCATAGAAAGAGTCTTCACCATCATCTATTCTAGGTAGAGTCCAACCAGCTGGGCAGATGGATTGTTCTATAAGTTCATTATTTGTTGTATGTGGGCTACTGTCGTTCATCGCTACTGCAGCAGTCCAGTTGTAATAGTTACCGAGATGGTATTGGGGGATACCAGTAGAAGATGTATAGGTGGAGATAGGGTTTAATGATTCATTACAAACTAGTGTGCTAATACTCCAGTCACAACTGTCATAATAAGCTTGCCAATCATTAAAGTCACTTTCTGTACCATTCCAATATAGATTACCTGGATCATAGGATTCTGGAGTATTGTTTATTTCGCAATAACCATATTGTGAATTCCAAGTTCCACCATTGCACCATGAATCTGTGCCAGTAGCACTAGTTGGGTAAGTGGATCTAGCTGGACTCCAAGCGGCCGTAGTATATTGTCCAGTTGAAGTGTTATAACCTATATCAGTGTCTTCATTAGTATAGGTTTTACTAGCATCTAAGTCTAAGTCTAGGTTTTGGGTCATCCAGATGTCATAGGCAATTGCTCTAACTCCTCCACCACCTCCATCATCTCCACTAGTACCAGCTGCATATTTAGCTATCGTATAGGATTTACCATCTCTACTGTCTTTTAATGTGTATTGAGTTTCTGGTGTCATAGAGCTAATGATGGAGTTTAGATTAGTACTAGTGACATGAGCAAAGTCTTGTAGGCATTTTACTTCGCTGATAGTAGTAGCATTGCTATTACAAACTACTGGAGCATCACTACTCGCTGGATGCACTAATGCATAGATCACTTGTCCTTGATAACTTCCAGCAGCTTGAGTCTTAGAGATATAGGCAGCATAAGTAGTAGTGAGGGTAGCTCCACCAGTAGTCTCGTCCATATTAGTAGCAGCGTTCTTATGGGCTACTTTAGTGAATTCATTAGGC
>JAZLES010000018.1:0-44892 GCA_045615385.1 Candidatus Nanosyncoccus sp.
ATACTCTATATCCGCAATATCTTTCTCAGTCAAAATATCACCACCGAAGTCCGTGTCTGGTAAATTCAATCCTTTTTTCGACATAATAAAACCGTCATTCAAAATCTCCACCTTAATTGCCGTATCGGATACCACCTCTATTACCGTGGATTTTATCTTGCCGTCAAACATAGACAACGGTTCACCAACCTTCACTTTATCCGCCAAATTATACTGAACTGGTACAGTCATGCCGCCATTATGTTCAAAATCCGGATTCGCCTCAAGAATTAGTTCGTCACCCTTGTGTAAATCCAAATGATTGTCCTTAATCTCGCCCAATCTTATCTTCGGACCCTGTAAATCTTGCAAAATCGCTACACTTCGACCTTTTTTTGCCGCTGCCTCACGAATCCACTTGATATGTCTGTCACGCTCTTCATTCGACCCATGCGAACAATTCATTCTACAGCCATTTACACCGGCCATAATTACTTCTTCTATCAATTCTGGCGAATTCGTCGCCGGTCCAATTGTTGCCAATATTTTTGTTCTCTTAAAAAGCTTACTCATATATTCTATATTATCATATTAAAGTTTTTATGGTAATATGTAGTCATGATAACTATAGCAAATAATAGGGCACATCGCACTCGCAACCGTAAATTAAGCTCCATTATTAGATATATCACGCTGGCAATCATTGCTATAGCTATGTTATCGGTCATTTTGGCGACACTTTTTGCAATATTTTATAATCCAGAAAACATCGTTAAACAAAAAATCGCCGAAATATCCTCTGATTATTATGAAAACTACCTATACGAAAAAGCCCTTGCCCCCACCGACACACAATCCACCGCAGAACTCGCCGAGCGCTACGTAAAGGCAGGTTTTCCAATTATTTCCCTACGCCAGCTCTTTCTCTTTGATAATGGACGCTATGCCGAATCATCCGATCTTATTACCACTCATTGCAACGAAAGTGAAACTTTTATCACGTTCTTCCCTGAAGCTCCTTTTTCTAAAACAGATTATCGCGTAGAGTATCACTACGCTTGCGCATTTTAAGCTTTCTTGCTATAATATATTCACGGTCTCGTAGTATAACGGTTAGTACATCGGGTTTTCATCCCGACAACGCGGGTTCGACTCCCGCCGAGATCACCATTTCGCAATCAGAGCCAGAATCAGGCTCTTTTTTGTTGTTAATAACGGAGAAGAGCGGGCTTAAATCGTCCGTTCCAAAAATTTTCTCCTTGATATCGAAGTGTAGACCATTCGGAAACAGCATTTTTTGAAACGCCTGTCTCGTCTCGAGGTCGGCGTCTTTCCAGAGTTTGGCCGGCTTTGTCATGAAATTGCATACATAATCTATTGTGGCTTCATTTAGGCCTTGGTTCCGTTCCAATTTATCAATTTCTCGTCGCAAGTCTTGACGCTTCTGCTCTAAGGCTTCGCTATACCTGTTTTTATCGTCAATTGTGATCTTACCGTCTAGCATAGCGTCTACTGCCTCTATCAGCTTCTTGTCGATATCCGATATTGCCTCGCGGCGCTGTGCTAGCTCGCGTGTCGTATCGCCGAGCTTCTTGGCAGCTGTACGCTTTACTATTTCTTTAAATAGCTTGATCGTGCCCTCGCTAGGCGTGATTTCCTCTAGGAAGTCTACAAATAGTTGGTGCATTTGCTCGATCGGGACTGAGCTATGGCCTTTCGTCGTGCAGTGATAGCGCGGCGACCTCTTGCCAACTGAGCTTCGTGGCGCGCTAGATCGTATCAGCGTTCCACATTTTGAGCAAATCAATAGTTTGCGTAATGGATATAGTTCGCTATTGCTCGGCACCAGTGGAGCGCGTTTACCACTTAGGATCCGTTGATTCTTGTTATAAGTATCGATATCGATAAGACCGTCAAAGTCCTTGATCTTGGTTGGCTTGCCGTCTAGCAGGTTCTTAGACGTGTTATATCCGGCGTAAACTGACTGACGCAGAACGCCAAGCATAGTGTTTAAAGTAATAGGTTTACCGTTCTTACCATTTACGCCCATCTTATGCGCTAGGTTTACTAGCTCCATAGGCGCTATATCACCCTCGGAGAAACGATTCAGCAGGAATTGGATATTCTTACCAATATCGTTCGCTTCGTCTATCTCGAGTGTGTTATGGTGCTTTTTCTTGCCGTCGTTAGTATACTCGCCGGTCATGACTGGCTTGAGCTTTAACCCTATCGGCGCTTGCGACATCCACCATCCGTAGCTAGCAAGTAGCGACATATCGTCCTTAACTGTCTTAGACTTAATATCGTTATCGAGTTGGTGGACTGATAGCGCAATATTAAGCATAAAGCGTCCGGTCGGCGACTCGTCGATTACTTCTTGCGTAGAGCGTAATGTGACGCCGCATTTGGCTAGAATGAAGCCTATATCGTTGAAGAATGACGTCATATCGCGAGAAATGCGCGATACGTTATAAACGACCACGTGATCTATGCGCCCTTTGCGTTTGGCGATATCCGCCAACATTTTCTGAAGTTCTGGGCGGTGTGCGGTTTTAGCTGAAATACCGGCGTCGGTATACCAGCCGATAATTTCTATATCGTTTTGGTTTGCGTATTTTTGTATTGCAAGTCTTTGGTTTTCCAAAGAAGCGCCGTAAGTTTGTTCTTCCGTCGAGACGCGAGTGTAGCCGAACGCTATGCGTTTTACTCCATCGTTCATTAACAACATACTATACCACCTTTTCGCCAGAATGGACGATTTTTATATCAATAAGATCGCTAGCGATACGGTGCATTAGTCCGATAAGGTTGGCAAGCTCTAGATCTGAGATTTTATCAGAGTCTGCTTTGCCTAGCAGTTTGCGCGCTTCTTTGGTGGAGATTATGATCTCGTTTGAACACAGAAAGCTGTCTTTATACTTCTGTGCTTTCTTGTAAGGGGTTCTAGGCATAAAAGCCTTTCTAATGTACGTGAGGTACTTATTGCTCGAATAATGAGCGTTGCTTCCCACCGAGTGTGCTCCCCACCGAGCGCCCACCGAGCATACTCCCCACCAAGGTTATAAGTTAAAAAAGACACCCATATAGGTGCCGCAATTTAACTAGTTCCAATTATACCCGCTAATGGTTAGTCGGGCAAGCATAAGCATTTTGAGAGCTTGTATTTTTCCACAAGTTAAGGTTAAATACATAAACCTTGCGAGAACGGCCGCAATTGATTTTCGTTAAACAAAAACCTAGCCACATAGGTGTGTACTTTATAGGAAAAATCCCAAAGTCTCGCAAGGACTAAGGAATGTTTAGATATTATCGTTATATTTCTGGATAAGTATTTGCCTGGTATCAATTGCTAGTTGCTGCACGATCTCGCTACTTTCTTCTATGTGATTGTATTTTCTATGTAGTATATCAAACTCATACAAGTCGCCGCCAAAACAATAGATGTAAACATCGCTGAATGATTTCTCTCCTATGGAATTAGACGCGATATTATCTAGTATTTCTGGTAATTCTGCGTCTAGAATAATATTTGTGTCGAAGATAAATAAATCGTTTTCATTAAAGACTCGATAGCCTTTATTGAGTTTTTGAGTTTTTGTTTTTACAGCTGTATATATTTTTTCTATGTCTCGGTTAACAACCGGATGCATAAGGAAAAACTTTTCTGGTTTACCGCCTAATTCCTTGATGCGTTTTAAGGCTTTTTCTTTTTGGATATCGTTTCCGTATGCGTATTGCCTAGTATATAGACTATCAATCTCCCTAGATTTCTCGTTTTCAACGCTAGTAACTTCTATGCCTATATTAGCGCTTACATTTCTCAGGTCAGGTTTTTCGTCGTCAACTGATAGATCATAAAACTTTTCTGGAAAGAAATATTCTAGAATTAATTTGGCAAACGTCTCCCAATATTCTTTGCTCAGTTCCGTTGGCAATGGTTTTTCCGGATCAATAACGATACGTCCGTTCTTCATCGTGCTTATATTGCTTCATTCGCATAATGGGCGTTAATTGTGTTCATAACAGCCACGTAATCGTCAGACTCTATTTCTTCAATGTCGGTGTCGTCAAACCCAACAACGAGAACGTGTTTTAGATTATCAAAGCTATAAATCTTTTCCTTACAGTCTCCGGTCAAGTTCTCCTTTATCCTTTCGGTCTTAGCTAATAACAATAATTGTTGATATGTTTTGTCGATCTTTTGTGTTTGTCCGACAGGATGTGCGTAATTAAAATGCTGCGTTGGTGTCAATGCAATAATATTCTCGAGATAATAGCATATTTCTGGGAAATCTGATTCCGGGAAGATATGATGCATCTGCGTCGCCTTGTCATTGGCATGGATATCGCCCTGATATTCCGGTTCCGAGTTCCTATAATTGTCGTTAAATATTCGCAAGAACCTTTTGGCTTTTGCGGATTGATAGTGATAATACGCAATATTAACCTCGACTGGATGGGCCTCTAGATATTGTTTTCGGGTAATGCCTTTTGGTTTATTTGTATAAATATCTCTGAAGTTGTTGCGGTTATACATTAACATATCATATGTGATAATATGCTCGGAAATATGGCCCCGCTCAGTTCCTAAAGCGTTTCTTTCATATGCTAATGGATTAATGACTTTTGCAAAAATACGGCCACATTCAAGTTGACCATTTATTGGCGTGTTCTCGATAATAAAATTGGAATATGTGGTTTTTACGTCGTCATAAGCGTCTTTATCTTGGGATGCGAAGAACCTTTCGAAGTCCAAAATTAAACCACTATCTTTTAATACTTTTTCGATATACCTACAAAGAAAAACAAGCGCATTTCTTTCTCGGACCGCAATATACTCTAGAATATCCCAACGGCCAATTCGGTAGAAATTTCTAGTTCCTTGCTTTTCTTTTATTAAAACTCCGGCATTAGCTAGCATTTCCATTGGCTGTTGGAAGAATTTGTCATATTCGTTTCTGGCCGCCTCGTCATTTACGCCAGGCTTCTTGAAAATTGAGAGAATATTGTCATGAGTATATTCAGAATGCCATATATCCATAGAAGTGAATAGCCCATTGTTTTTGTCGCTATTAAATGCACAAATACAATCAGCAATAATCGAAACTACGTCTGGCGTGCATTTTTGATCTATCCAACGACCATTATGACTCTTGCGTAAATCATAGTCATTCTGGTTTAGGAAAGTTATAATAACGTTTTCGTCTATCATTTTTTATTCTCCTTTAATAATCCAAAGAAATAGACTGAACACGAATCAATGTTAAGCGATCTTGTCTGGTAGTTTCTAGCAATTTTATAGAATTTTCTATATTCGTCCGTAATGAAATAATCAAGTTGTTTCTTTGATAGTCTTATGCCGTTTTTTGGCGTCAATACGGCGACAGAGCCGTTTGTAATGGTATTGACTGGCTTTTCTATCAAGCGTGGCTTATAAGTCATATTTGGCGCGATATAAACGTCGTTACTGTTAATATAAAGGGTTGTCGTAAATAGGTCGAGATCGTTTTCGGAAATATAGAAATCATATCCGGGGATATCTATGATTCCGCTTCCATCTTCGGCGATATTGCGAGACCGTAGCACCCTAACATCAGATGGATTCTTAGTGTTGTATTTATTGGTTATTTGTCTATCTCTGAATACTTCGAAAATACCAAATTCCATTTTCTCGTATACTCTATCGAAGTCATCATCGCGATAAATAACCCAATACGGCATATTCTCGTCAAAGATGTAATTCTGTTTCTGGATTTTATTAAAACCAGTGGTTACAGAGATAACTCTAGTTTTTGATGGTTTTGCATTTGGGTTAATCAAGATAGCGATAGTTTCAATAAGTACGCCAGGAAAACCTTTCTCTCCAAAATCAATGATGCAATCGATATTCATTTTGGACAAGTATGCGCGCGAATCGGCGAATTCTGGCGTGTTCAATAAGAATTTTGGAAATACAAAGGATATGTAATTACCTAGGTCAACAACCTTGTCTAAGAAGAATGAGCAAATATTAGTCGTAAATATATTCTTTGCATTTTTTCGATACTTTCTTAGATTTTTATCAGCAGCCGGCACCTTAAAGAATGGTGGATTGCCAATGATATAGTCGTATTTTTTGCCGTTAAAATCATGCAATAAGAAATCATCATTTATAAAGTTGATCTCAAAATCGGTGCTGACTTCTTTCTTCATTCTTTTCATCATAAGCTTCAGCACGCTTAGGCTTTTCTTGTCGACATCTACTACATCTAATAGAATTTTTTTATCTTCAAATCTACGTAAAATTGGCAATATAAAATTACCTACTCCAACAGATGGTTCAAGGATTGTTATTGTGTCTGACGAAATTGACGGAACTTGCTTTAAAATATCTGTGACTAAAGTTTTATTCGTAAAGAAAGCCGCGTTATCCGTTCTTTTTGTGTTCGCCAACTCGGCGATACGGCCAATAGTGGAAATTGATAAATTAAGAGGATTATCTTTTACGAAATTGAATAGTTTCACATCGTCAGTTAAGTCGTTTTCTGATACGATTTTTTTTACTTCGCTATTTGATACGATCGGAAAGGATAAGGCCTTGTTTATATTATCTGCGATTTTTCTAAAGATAATTGTTGGGACGGCCTCGCCAAGAGATTGTCTTATCTTTATCTCATTTTTCTTAAGAAAAGCGCGTTTCTCATCTATAGATAGAGTATTTAGTTCCTTTAGGCCTTTTTCATCCCATTTGAATGATTCTGGAATCGTCATCATTCTCATTAATTCTCGGATACTGAAAACTCTATCATCGCTAGGATGAATCGTGTTTTGACTTGCTAATTGATCGTTTCTGGTGTGCACGCATGGGCCAACTTTATCCCAATATTGGCGCTTATATTTATCGCCCGTTTTTTGTTGGTTGACGATTATTTTTCCGTCGACAACTTTATGCGGCTTCTTTTCGTCATCTTTGTTGTCGAAAGCAGATTCGCCCTCTTTTAGGTCTTTAATCCATGAACGCATGTGTTCAGGATAGGATCTGAATTGATGGTAAATATCAGATTCGTCAATTTCGCCGATGGTTTTCAGACTTTTTAGTGAACCAATTGTATCGCGTAAGGTTACTTCTTTTTCGGGCAACGGGAAAAGCTCGTAAGGGGAAATATCATCGGATATATCTTTTGATACACCGATTACCAAAGTTCTTTTTCTACTAGAACACGCACCGTAATCTTTGAAATTAATTATTTTATATGCAAATGAGTAATGAGGGCCTAAATTAGATTCAATTGCTTCAGATATAGGCTTGTCTATACCATCAACATCCGTACATATAGAACCCATAAAAGCTGGGACGTTTTCGAAAATAAAGAATTTCGGCCTGAGATTTTGGACTATTTTGATCGATTCAACAACTAGAGAATTGCGCAGTATTTCATGATCATTCTTTTTTAAATTAGCAACTGACATACCTTGGCAAGGTGGTGTCGCTAATACTGCTGTTATTCTATCGACACCCTCTTTTTTCTTCCATAAACCTACTTCGTTGTATAAGGCTTTTTGCACTTCGGAAGCAGTAATGTCGCCGCAAATGTATCCAGTATCATATTTACATTTGTGGTTGTATTTTTGGATGTCCAGCCTGCGCGCGATAAGTTCATTTGTTGCAACACATTCAAACCCGGCTTCTTTAAAACCGTAACACCCAACACCCGCACTACTGAATAGACTGACGTAGGTATCTACGCGCCGCATTTAACCTCCGAATTTGCTTAAATTACTCATCTTATTATATCATAGAATGTTACATTTCTTATGGTCGTTAAGAATAAAAAATGATTTTAATACCATTTGGTATACAATAATTCACCATTTTGCGTCAAGAAAAAATCCCACCCCTGTTTCTTGCACATTAACTTTCAAAACCCGATTGCGATCAAGTGGATACCATCTATTGACTAATTACCAAAATGTTTTATTAGAATCGTGGCCGTAATGCACGATATCTTCCGGCTCCGCCCAAAGCGAAAGCTTACCGACTTTCCATTTACCAATAAAGAACATTTGGACTATTGCGTCGTTTACGTCACGGTTGTTTAGCGCGCGTGGAATGTATGCAAGTGAGAAATGGTACCAAGTGTCGTCTTCGCTGTCTAACCGCGCAAAAACGCGCTTTCCGCGGCCGAGAAGCCGCACATCAAAGCGTTGTGCTAGTGTTTCTAGGGAATAGGTCTTTAATTCATGGATCGCGTCACGAACTGGAGAATCAACAAGCTCCATACGCTCAAATCTGTCGTATTCGCGCGAATTAAACTTGCCTTTATGTTCAAGCATAAAGCTTTCTAACTCTCGAGCAGTAACCGGTATTGGTTTACCGGGTTTTGTCTTTCTGAATGTGTGGCGTTTTGCCATGTTAACCTCGTTTCTTTGAGGTTGCGCCTTTGAGGCGGTATATTACTGCACTGGATTTGTTGGGCCTAGGATTTGCTCATTCTCATTAGGAGCAGCTTCTGGTAGTTTTTGCTTTTTATTGTGCTTCTTCTTTATTATTACAGCTACTATCACGCCAATAATTAAAACACCGCCAACGATACAGGAAATTAAGATTGGCATATTTATACTATGTTCTACATTATCGCTCGAAACATCTTGTATTTCTCCAGTAGTGGTTTCTACGCTGTCGCCGAGGAATGATTCGGGAGCTTCGCTTTGGTTGATGGAGACTTCGGATCCGTTAACGTAAAGTTTATGGCCATTAGCGTAGATATTGGAATTGTCGGAAGTAGCATTAGAAAGTGAAGTGATATACGAATCACCGGTCAAGACGACGATAGAATTTGCGTCAAGCGTTAGTTTTACGGTGCCGCTATTCGTGATGGTGCCTTTATAGTAGCTTCCGGTTAGGTTTATATTGAGCGATGAAATGCTATCGATAACTATATCGCCAATAATTTCTTGCGAGGTTGCGTTTAAAGTAACATTACCGCCGTTCGAACCAGAAGTGCCCCATTTGCCGCTCTGCGCGCGTAAGAATGCGCCGGTAGAGTCATTGTTTGTGAACTTGTTGCTCGTAAGGTTGATTACCGCGGTTGTATTGGTGATAAAGAAATGGTCGCCTTTATTCGTAATGAATGTACTATTCTTAGCTGTAAAAGTACCAGTGCCAGTTTCGGCATCGCCGCTCATGGATTGGTAAATAAAGATATTCTTGTATGTCTCGGAATTGCCATTGAGCTTGTTATTCGTATCGGTTACTGTGGTCGATTCTAGCGTGACGCTATTTAGGCCCTCAATTACGACGCCCTCAGACGCAGTTGCGGTGAGCTTGGCATTTTTAACGGTAATATCAGCGGTAGAATAAATTGCCGGGCTACCAGTACCACTAGAAGTGTAGCTACCGCCCTCAACAGTGAGCGTGCCGCCGCCACGATCTGAACGAATAGGTGCAGAAGAATTGCCCGAAGTTTCTACGGTTAGATTAGTAGCATTAAGCGTACCGCCGCCAGTAACCATAACACCGCCGGAATTATTGGAGCTAGTCGTGATTTTTGTGTCGGTAATATTAATCGTACCGGAATCATAAGCAAAGACAGCATTAGCATGGGAGCCATTAGTAGTGATTGTGCCACCTGTAATATTTAGAGTTGCTTTGTTATATGTAAAGACTGCGGCATTAGTACCATAAAAGTCAGAGTTGTCACCACTATCGTCGCCAGTTTTGTTAATTGTAGGATTAGAAATAGTGACCGTAGCGCCAGAAACTAAAAGAGTGTTCTCGGCTGAGCCAGTGCTAGAATAGCTTTGATCTGACAGAGTAGCGTCACTAGTTAGCTCGGTAGCGCCACTATGCGAAACATTGCTTGAATCCTGTCCACTAGGCGCTCCACCTGGACCACCGCTCGGTGGTGTGCCCCCTGGTTGTTGTCCTTGATTTTGCATATAAGCTCCTTGTTTTCTATTATTAATTATACCGTAAAAGCTTAAAAATAAGCTTAAAACGATATATTATAAGAATCGCACTATTAAGCTTTCTCATTGATATTGTAAGCTCTTAAGTAGAGCTTTTGCATTGACATTGGCGGCTCTTTTTTTCTTTGAGGTTACACTTAAAAGCGGTATTATTCGACGCTAAAGGCCACAGACACACTGCCGTCGCCAAAACTTGGCAAGTTATCAATATGTCCAATTTTCGTATAGCTATAGCCTGTATCGAAAGATTTATAGAATATAACGAGACAATTGTCGCTAAATAGCATTACGTCGCCAGCCTCGATATGCTTCGGGCTATAAGTATTTGTTGGCAACGAATTGTCTAGGTAAGCATATTTCTCGTTGCTGTTTAAATCACTCATAGATACTTCTAGCGGTAGCTCTTTTAAAAGCGCAGAAACGGTAGAATTATCTTCTAATTTTATCTCTAGTTTCTCGCCATTTATGGTTGCATATATTTTATCCATTTTTGCAGTCTCCGTTTGCGAATTCGTAGGATTTAGGTTTGAATCAGTGTCTGGTTTACGATTATTCATTAAAGCCGTTGTGACAATCACCGAAACGACAATAACGACTAGAATCGGCATAGATATTGTTAGCTTCTTATTCATCGTGTCTTATTTTTGATTATTAAAATCTGGCGCCCAAGCCGTGAATTGGCTTTCTTGTTGCTCTTCGGACATCGTAAAGAAACGCATCTTACCGTCTAGCTCGGCGATTTTTGCCATCTCGTCGGAAGATAGTTCGAAGTCGAAAATATTGATGTTCTCGGCAATTTCATTTTCGTCAGCAGAACCAGGAATTGCAATATTGCCAGCCTGATAATGCCAGCGAAGTACCGTCTGAGCTGGAGTCTTACCATGAGCTTTCGCAATTTCTTGAATCGTCGCATCGCCAAAGATGTCGCTAGTATTTTCGCGGCCACCAAGTGGGAACCAAGCTTCTAGCACAGTGCCAGTATCTTTCATGAATTCTTTCATGTCATTACCTTGCCAGAATGGGTGCGTTTCGTTCTGGAGTACGGCCGGTTTAATTTTGGCGATATCGAGAACTTTCTGGAATTTCTCTTGATAAAAGTTTGAAAGGCCGATCGATTTAACTACACCGGCCTCTACGGCCTTTTCCATACCTTGGTAGCCGGCAATGTAATTACCAACAGACTGGTGGAGTAGGAGTAGATCGATATATTCCGTATTAAGACGAGCGAGCGTATCTTTAACGGCGCTCTCAACATCCTCATATTCGCTCGGCCAAAGTTTAGTAGTTAAGAAGATTTCTTTGCGCGTACAAATCCCCTCATCGATTGCGCGCTTCATGCCACGACCAACACCACGTTCATTCATGTAGACGTTTGCCGTATCGATTAAACGATAGCCGTCTTTTAGAGCGTGGTAAACTGAGTTTTCGGCTTCTTCTGGCGTAAGAATATAACAGCCAATACCGAGAACCGGCATTTCGTAACCATTATTTAATTTGATAGTTGGTGTAGTCATATTTTCTCCTTTAATATCCTAGGCTCTCTAGCCAGTTATCTAATTTTTTAATTCCATCATCAGTGCGCGCAGTGGAGCCAGACATATTAAAGCCGTCGCCCTTAAGCGTTGCGCCAGACATTTTACCCTTTAAAGTTTCATAGGTGCCAGAATTACCAGAACCCTCGTGCGTATTAAATGGAATTACGGTCTTGCCGCTCCAATCGTGTTTCTCGATAAAGTTATAGACGATCATTGGCATATCGCCCCACCAAATCGGATAACCAAAGAAGATGGTATCGTAGCTAGAAATATCTACATCGCCTATATACTCTGGGCGAGCTTGTTCATTGCGTTCTTTGGTGGCCTGCTCAATAGCTTCTTGATAATTAGCTGGATAGGCTACTTCTGGTACAATCTTGAATTCGTCAGAACCGGTTTTTGTGGTTATCTCTTTGGCAAGGAGTTCGGTATTACCAACTTCTACATTGCCTACATTATAGTTTTCATCTGCTCTTGAGAAATAAACTACTAGTATTTTGTCGCTTGTATTCATATCGTTTGCTCCTTGGTTATTTGATGTATTTTGATTGGTTTTATCGCCAGACGGTTTAAGCAAGAAAAAAGCCCCTGTTAAACAAGCGGCTATTCCGATCAAGACAAGAACCAGTCCCAAAACCTTTTTGTCCATATAATTATTATACCATGAGGCGCAAGTTTAACTTCTTATCCATTGACATTGTAAGCTCCTAAGAGAGCTTTTCATTGACATTGGCGGCTCTATTGCTCGCTCGGGTTGCTAATGCTTTGGGTTGTATATTCATTAGTTCTACTGAGGCCGGGGATATAGTTTGTAGGATATAAAATACTGATAATACCCCTCACTCGGTAGAAGTCCTCTACGAGGATATTCCAATTCGATTGGACGCGGTTCACCAAATCAATTTCAAAAACTCATCCTCATTAATCGTGGGAATTCTTAGTTTCTCCGCCTTTTCTGTTTTAGATTTCCCCGGTTTTTCTCCAACAATCAAAGCTGTCGTATTTTTCGTCACCGACGATGTCACTGTCGCACCTAATGCTCGCAACTTATCTTCCGCTTCTTCTCGTCCCATCGAACTTAAAGTCCCCGTCACAATATACGACTTACCCACTAAAGGCAAATCACTAGAATTTTCTTCAAGCGGGGAAACGCCTAATTCTTTCAAATCAGCCAATAACTTTAAATTATCCTCATCCGAAAACCACGCCAAAATCGACTCCGCTACTACCACACCAATATCCGGAATCTTTAGCAGCTCTTCTTCACTCGCATTCACTAAATTATCTAAATTCTTAAATTCCCGTGCTAAAGCCGTCGCCGTCTGCGCCCCAACGTGACGAATTCCAAGCGCTGTAATAAACTTCGCCAAAACCGGATTCTTCGAACCACTAATCGCATCCACTAAATTCTTCGCCGAAAGCTCTCCAAATCTTTCTAGCCGCGCAATTTCCGAAATCTTTAAGCGATACAAATCCGCAATCGACTTAACTAGACCACCGTCAACTAACGCCACCACATTTTTCTCTCCCAACCCCTCAATATTCAGAGCCGGTTTCGACGCATAATATTCAATCGCCCGCTTTAAAATAAAGTCCGAAGATTCTCCTTTCACCCGATAAACTACTTCCCCGCTCGGCCGCTCAAATTCCAAATCCGGATATTGCCGCCGAAGAGCCTCTTTATAATCAAAAGCTACTGTTCCTTCCGGCCTTAAACTCACTAAAACTTCTTTTATCTGTGGAATAATATCCCCCGCCTTGTAAATAATCACTGTATCACCAATCCTAACGTCTAACCTTTTAATCTCATCTGCATTATGTAATGACGCATGCCTAACCGTCGTTCCCGCGACTGAAACTGGATCTAAAATCGCCACCGGCGTCGCCGCCCCCGTCCGCCCAATTGAGATGACAATGTCCCTAACTACTGTTGTCGATTCTTCCGCCGGAAACTTAAACGCCACTGCTCCGCGCGGAGTCTTTCCAACAATCCCTAAATCATCATAAACTTTTCGATCATTAATTTTAATCACCATCCCATCCGTATTAAACGGCAACCCCTTCCGATACTCATCTAAATTATCGATATACTTAAATAATTCCAATTTTTCATCAGCTCTGAACACTTTATCTTCATTCGAAGTCTGAAATCCAAACGCCCGTAATTTTTCATACGCCTCATGCCATGTCGAAGAATCCGGTGTCACTAAATCGTATGCAATAAACTTCAGCGGTCTACTCGCCGCAATTTTCGGATCAAGCTGCCGAATCGAACCCGCCGCTAAATTCCGCGGATTTGCAAACTCCGCCTCTCCCTTCTTCCGTTGTTCTTCGTTTAGTTGTTCGAAATCCTTTTTAAACAAAACAATCTCCCCCCTCACTTCAACTTCGGAAGGGACGCCCTTTTCTGAGGACCGTAAGCTCGGGCGAGCGCCCTTGAGCGTGTCCGAAGAAAATGGGCGTCCTTCTGAAGTTAATCTGAGTGGTATGTTTTGTATGGTTTTTACATTTAAAGTTACATCTTCACCAACCAACCCATCCCCTCGCGTCACGGCTTGGTAAAAAATTCCATCACGATATTTTAATGAACACGCTAGTCCATCCATCTTAATATCCGTAAAGAATTCCGAAATTTTCCCATCCGGAATCAATTTTTCATTGCGAGAAATCCAGTCTTCAATCTCATCTCGCGAAAATACATCCGCAAGACTAATCATTCGCTTCTCATGTTTCACTTTTGTAAATTTATCTAACGGCTTCCCTGCCACTCTTTGTGTTGGCGAATCCGGAGTAATTAAATCGGGAAATTCTGTTTCTAGTAAAGTCAGCTCGTGTTTTAACGAATCCGCTGCCGCCTCCGACATAATCGACTCATCTAGAACATGATAATGATACCGATAATCGTTAATCAATTCCCGTAACTTTAAAATCCTTTTTTCAGCTTCACTTTTCGTCATAACCAAGCATCCATCTATAATACAAATATAAATAAGCTGTCACATAAATTTCCGTAAAGCAAGTCATCACGGCTAAACAAATTGGTATAAATGGAATTCCTTCCGTCCATGCGAATGTCTTCATCCATAAATCGAATACAATTAAAGGTAGCATTATAATAACCCATACGATAACTAAAGCTAGAAAAACTGCAATTATTCTAATAATTAGTTTTATTCTCCTCCCCATCATCAAATCAGAAGCTGTACGTAAAGCTTTCATTGGGTAAAGACCTGGAGCCGAAACAGCCACTAATGCCATCAATGAACTTGATAACAAATATCCTGAAAGGATAATCATCGATGCCGCAAAAATGAAAAAGACCAAAGCATAAAATGGCGTAGCTAAGAATTCCGTTTGCACTGCCGCTGAATAAACAATTATTAAAAGAAAAATCGGAATACATTGAATCACTGCCACCATAAAAACTACAAAAGTTGAAACTAATGGCGTCATCGCATTATAAAGCCCATCTCTTAATTTCACTTTATGTCCGGCCAAACGATGCCTTAATAGAAAAATCGTCGTTAACCAAATTATTAAAAAGATTAAAGACCCAAATACCGTAGCTGCTTCACTTGATTCTCCCGAAAGTCCTCCAGTCGTAATTGTCGAAATTAATAATAATCCCGCTTTCGCCACATCACCAATATCCTTCCCTGCTACTTGTAAACTCGTCTGATCTAAAACTTCCTTAAACTGCGCATAACTCGATTCACTCATAATTCCTACCAAGACCGCATTCAAAACTACTACAATTATTAGTAGCGGTAAAAACAGTTTCCAATTTTTAAAAATAATTCTAAACGTCGCAAAAATATGATACATAATTCCCGGCACTGCCGTTTCACGTTGATAATCTTCTCGATATGAACGTTTAAAAGATTTATGGGGGTTCACTCGCTTTGAAGTGTCTTTCCTAAATTTACTCTTTAACCATGAAAAAAACTTTCGGAAAAAACCGTCTTTTTTATGTTCTTTTACTCGTTTAGAAGTTTTTCTTGCCATGCTCGAGTCTTTCTATTCTTTTTTCAATTGGCGGATGCGATGAAAATAAATTACTGAAAAATCCTTTTCTAAGTGGATTGTTTATATACATTGCTTCCGTTGCAATATTCTGACTCTTCATTGGCTGTGAATGCGATTGTAGTTTCTTTAACGCATCAATCATTCCTTCCGGATACCTAGTTATATTCACTGCTGAAGCATCCGCTAAATATTCTCGTTGCCTAGAAACTGCCATCTGCGCAATACTCGCAAAAAGTGGTGCCAAAATCGCCGCTAAAATCACTAAGGCATATCCGACTGGGCTACCTTCATCATTTCTTCGTCTATCTCCATAAAACATCATTCTAAAAGCTAAGTCCGAAATTAATCCCACAACACAAACTAACCCAAATACAATCATAGAAACTCTAATATCATAATTCTTTACGTGCGACATTTCATGCGCCATCACTGCCGTCACTTCCTTATCATCCATAATATCAAGTAGTCCCGTCGTCGCCGCAACCGAAGCATGTTTCGGATCGCGCCCCGTCGCAAAAGCATTCGGCGCCTGATCGTCAATAATATAAACTTTCGGCATCGGTAAACCCGTCGTAATACTCAAATTCTCCACGATATTATAAAAACGCGGATTTTCCTTCTTCGTTATTTCCTTTGCTCCAGTCATTGCCATCGCCACTGAACTCGAAGCATAGTATTGAATAATAGCATAAATAATTGCTGCCACAATCGTCCATACCGCAATCCACACGTCGTTATAAGCCCACGCAAAAATCCCAGCAATTGCTCCAATCATCAAAACGAACCCGATAATAATATAAACCGTTTTTCGTTTATTCTCAGCAATTTGCTTATACATTTTCTACTCTCATCCTATGTTTTAAAAACATAACCTTAAACTTTTCAAACTTAACATCATGTTTATAAAACTCAATAAACCTAGAATTTAACTTCTGGAGCTTTTTCAATTTTCGCTTTTTCTGCTTCTTCTACTTCAAAATAATCACGCTTCTTAAAATGCCCAATCAAGTTGTTCACAAAATTGGTTGGAAAAGTCTTAATCTTTGTATTAAGATCTTTCGCTCCCGCATTATAAAAACGACGAGCTGCTTGAATTTTATCTTCAACATCCTGAAGTTGTCCTTGCAATTTCAAGAAATTTTCATTCGATTTTAGTTCTGGATAAGCCTCCGCAATAGCAAAAAGCTTTCCAAGCGCACCTTGCATTTCTTTTTCTGCTTCCGCTGCCTGTTTAACGGTTTTTGCGCCCATCGCCGCCGTTCTAGCTTCCGTCACCATTTGAAAAGTTTCTTTTTCGTGTTTCGCATAACCCTTTACAGTCTCAACTACGTTCGGAATTAAATCCGCACGATACTTGAGCTGCACAGTAATGTCAGACCACGCTTCGTTCACTCGCTCGTCTAGCTTTACCAAGCTATTATAAATTCCTGCGATAAATCCGCCAATCGCCAGAACAATCACAAGAATCACGATTATTACTATTAACCACGTAGGCATTTTTTTCTCCTTTTATTTATATAACCATTATAACACTTTTTCTCACAAAAAGCTAAATTGTATGATATAATAATACTCACAACGTGCGAGCGTAGCTCAGTTGTTTAGAGCGCTTCCTTGCCAAGGAAGAGGTCGAGAGTTAGAGTCTCTTCGCTCGCACCACCAGGGAATTTGAAGACTCGTGAGAGTCTTTTTTGAATTGCCTCAATCTGTAAATTGGGCTGATTTTGGTCGTGTAAACATTTCCGTCATTATCTACACAAAACCCATCAGGAAATAACAATTGTTTACACAACTGCATTTCTCTAGGGGGTAGACTGAGAATACTATGAACGAGATTATTGATGAAATCAAAGGCAAAATCGATGAAGCGTTGGCTTTCCATAGCTTCAAAATTACCTAGGTTATCAATCTCTTCCTCGTATTTTTTGATTCTTCCTACCAAGTCTTTATGTTTTTCTTCGAGATAGTCCTTGGTGGTCTGCTCTCTTGCATCGAGGAAGGCACCCATAACTCTCTCTGCTTCTTTCTTCGCATTAGCTCGTTGAGAATAGAGCTGCGTTTGCCTGCTCGTGATGTCACCTTCTTCCATCTCAAACACATTGGTTAACGCATCTCTTACCGCCTTATCACCACTTTCCGTTAGCTCTAGAGAGGATATGATGTCTTCAATCCTTTCACGCATTTCCTCTCTCGAGACATACATATAACAACCACGACAGCGGTATTTTTCATATTCTTTCCCTTGGCTATTTTTTACTGTAACTCCTACAAACGTGTTATATTTTGATTTAGTGCAGGGGCAACCAACGTGAGTAATCATCTGATTAAAC
Source organism: Candidatus Nanosyncoccus sp. (assembly GCA_045615385.1). Lineage (GTDB taxonomy): Bacteria > Patescibacteriota > Saccharimonadia > Saccharimonadales > Saccharimonadaceae > Nanosyncoccus. Next base: position 17,819 of record JAZLES010000018.1, read on the forward strand.
GGGTAAAGAGGGTTCCCGGCGGAATTTGGACCTTTTTGATTTTTCGGGCGACGATTAAATGCTTCCAGTATTCTCTCGTGTTGTTCTTTGGAAATTAATTTTTCGTGTAGCCCATCCGGGTTACAGGCTTTTACTATTTTATTCATCTCAATAACCCCACAATAGAATGGGTTAGTACATATTACTCGCCATTTATCCATTTTGAGCGGGGCTTTCTTAAGACCAGCAGTCTCTACCGAGCGGTTGTAGTCTTGTAAGGCAACAGTAGGGGACACCAGTTTATTCGCAATTCTAAGTAGTTGAGCTTTTAACAATGGACCTATGGCTGGGTCTATCTCGGGTATACCACGAACTTTTCCCCTTATGTAGCCGAGTGGCGGGACGAATGTATAGCGACCATCTCTTATGGCTTTTTCGTGTCCGTGTTTAGTCTTCCTGGCTCGTTCCTCATTACTAATTTCTCCGTTAAATAACCCGAAGCTACACATTAGTTTAGCGGTGGCATCTTCGCCATTTAATTTATCGTCAGAGAAAAGTACCCTAACTCCGATTCTCTTAAATTCCACAATATACCAAAGACCTTCGTCCAACGACCGCATAAAGCGGTCTGGTTCATCCACGACCACATATCTTATCTGTTTGTTCTTCTTGCAGTAATCAAGCATTTCGTTCAAATCTTTTCTGGCCAGGTTTTTGCCGGATTTGCTGGAAACGCTCCCGCTCCAAGTTTTCACTATTTCAAGCTTATATTTTTCCGCAATCGCTTCTACAGCTTCTGCTTGTCGATTGAGGCTATTGTTCTTTAATTGCTCGTCAGTAGATACCCTGCAGAGAGCAATTGCTTTTTCCTTTCCGGATTCCATAATTAATCTCCCGGGCAATATGGGAAGCTCCCTGGATAAAACATTCCGAAGAACTGTTTGGAAGCTCCCCATATTACCAACAAAATTAATTGGTATTGTTCAGCTCTTCGTTACTGTAAAATGTTTTATCCTCTTCCATTATCTCATTTTTTCGAGATTTAATCCATAGCTCATACAAAAAGGATACGAAATCTGTCGCAGAGTTAAGCTCCTTGCGAGAGTATCTTCTAGCCTCTACACTTCCATTTTGATTGCTATTAGTTTGTTCCATATAGAGCCATTCTACGTTACAACCAAGATAGCAAAAATGACACAGAAGAAGATTCTAAATAGATTCTAAATGGACTTTTTATTCCGCAACAACTAGCGTGTAGTAATCTGCACTATGTCCACTCTTATGGGTTTTTATCTCCACATTATGACTAATACCCCGCAATTCCTTATTAAGAGCAGAAACCACCCTATTACGTCGGGCATTATTGTCATAGTCATTGTCATCATCTGATGCAATTAATCTCATCATTTCGTCAACTGAGAGGGTGTGGGCGTCGGTTTTTAGAAACCCACCTAAAACATTTTTATATGTAGGCGACTTGTTAATCTCGGTGAGCTCATTGCCATCGTAGAAAAAGTTTCCTAAGCGGTCTCTCTGAAATCTATCCCATATAGTGTTCATTTGAATCAACCTGATTTGTTTATCAAAGTTCGTGTCATAAATGTCTAGAGCGATGCAGGGGGTGGCGTGGGGCGAGAATTCAAGGATATAAGAACTAACGATTGTCGGCTCCCAATTATAGTTTTCTTCTAGGTAGTTCTGGCTAAATACAATAGCTTTTTCCACATCCGAATAGTTAGGTTCGTAATAATGTAGTATACCTTTATGAGAGAGGATGCTAAGCCATTTGCGGATAATTGACTCTCTCAACGACTCATCTGAGACTTGTGATAGATTGAACCAGAACTGCCTGGACTTATTGTTATCCAAAAACTGTTCCCGAATTTCTTCGACAACTTTTCCTAGGACCTCTCTACTTCTCTCACTGTATTCGTTCAAATTGAACGTATCCATAGGATACATTTTAAAACATTGGTTGACAAAAGAAAAGTTTTAATGTTAAATATGGATTCTATTTTGATACTAGGTAAACTGTCTTATCTGGTTTGTAACCATTCTTCCTAATAATCTCGTCTTTGATGGAGAATCGGGGGCGTCGTCCTTGGTTCTGCTGGTCTTCAAAAGTCTCACCTTTCCCTTTATTCATTACAATGTGCTTCACGTCATCTTTAATCTCATAGATATCTACTTGACCATCTACTTCTCCATTAGGACAAAAATCTAGGAAAAATAATTTATCCCAAGTCGAATGTGGCCCGAATGATGTCAAATCGCTCGAGACTGACGTGGATTTAACCTGAACGCCAGAACCGTCGTCTATATTAACCGCATCATAGGAGCCAGCATTTGCCTCATTGTTCGTGCGGATAGCATTGTAAAGTATACAATATAACGCCTCTGAAACGACGTCAGGAACGTTTAATGTCCTGCCACCAAGGGATTTCAAGTCGGCGTTAATCTCTAACCACTTCTTAAATATATCCTTTATTTTTTCGTAATCCTCATCGTCAAAGTAGTCTCCAACTACGGTGACATTATTACTTAGTTTTGCGTAGATTTTTTTCATAATGTTTGACTGTTTATTTTAATATGCTTACCGTTATTATAACACATCTTTATTCTAATGCTTTGAGAATGTTCTTTGCAATTCTAGCGATTACAGGGACAGAGACAGAATTACCAGCTTGTTTGTATAACGCCGCATCGGAAATATTTGTCGGTAACTTATAATCTCTTGGAAAACCTTGAATACTAAAACACTCACGTGGGGTAAGTTTCCTAATTCCTTTTCCGTCGAATATTATCGGGACATTGTGTCCACCGGTGCCCATATTCGCCGTTAATGTTGGGCAAACACCACTCATATTCTTTCGAACATATTGCCTTCTCCACTGATACACTTGTCCCTCTTCGGTAATATCATCTTTAATACGGTCATAAAGTGGTTTACCCTCGTAATAGTATTTTTCTGGCACGTCTTTCTCGAGGATATCTTTTATGTCGACAGTTCTTTTAATTGGTTTTGGGAACTCAAACTTATCCAGATGTTTCTTATTCTTAAAGCCAACAATGTAAATACGCTCTCGATTCTGTGGAACATTGCCATACTCCATAGAGTTTAATACTTTGGCTTTAATATGATATCCAAGTTTTTCGAGTGTCTCAGTTATAACTTTAAAGGTATTACCATTATCGTGTCCTTTTAAGTTCTTAACATTTTCCAACATAAAACCAATCGGTTGTTTCTCTTTAATGATTCTTGCAACGTCTAGGAAGAGGTTGCCTCGTCCTTTTTCATCATCAAAACCTTTTCTATATCCAGCAATCGAAAAGGCCTGACAAGGGAAACCACCAACTACAAAATCGCAATCAGGGATATCTTTCTCATTTACTTTTGTAATATCAGCAACAGTTAAAGCGTTCTCCCCGAAATTAAGGTCATAAGTGGGGGCACATTTTGGTTCAAAATCATTAGCATACACCGTCTCAAAGCCAGCCTGTTCAAAACCTAGACGTATACCACCAACACCTGCAAATAAATCAATGGTTTTTAGACTCATATTAACTCCACTTATTTGTTATCTATCAACCATTATAGCACATCCTTGGTTAACAATGGCTTAATCGCTTTAAGAAAGTTTCAGACTTGACTCTACATTTACGAGTATATTTATCGTGGAATAGGTTTAATAGTGAGATGTAAGTGTCTTGACTTAATGTTGACTTACAAGATAGGTAGCCTTATCAGCAGACAGCATCTACCGACTAGCAGACTAGTAGTAGGTAGGGTAGGAAGATGGTGGGGGCTTTGGGACAGCAAACCCGTAACGATATTCTACGGGGTAACCACTATATGAACTAACAGGACGTGTTGGACGACTAAAAGAAGAAGTGGGGGCAGGGGCGGCGGATTTTTTTCGTCTCTGGTCGTTAATACGTCTCATTTGAGCTGAACGTCTCGATTTCTCGCCCACATACCGCTCTCTGAGCTCTTGCTCTGCGTTCTTGGCTAAAGAAAAGTAGAGCCTCTGCTTGTCACCGTCAGGGGTGTCGAGGGCGGCTTTTGCCTCCTTGATAACAGCTTTACCCACAACTTGTTCCAGACTGAGATTCCTGTCTTTTGCCATTTGTGAAACTAGAGAATGAATCTCCTCACTGACTTGCAGAGGGTGCTTGGGCTTGGGAGGCGATTTTTTTCTTTCCGCCGCCACCCTGCTTTGTGTAACCGTGTGGGGGTTAAAACATACCATAACCCAATTATATCACGCCACCACCCCTGTTACCCCAAAAGTCTCAGATGTAATTGGACTCCGAGCTAACGCATCAGACAAGCTGATGCTGAGCGTTGGGGGCGAGTGGGGGCTCTACTACCACCAGAGCGAGAAAATAATACCAATATGCAGTGGGGGACTGGGTGCAATACATCAAAATAGAGTCTCTCTCTTTATTGATATGGTCATATAGACATAGTGTCTCCAAGGTTATATTTTGCGTAATTAACAGAGAGGATTAACTGCCATCGCTTTACTTCCGACAGTATTTCCTGTCTTGTACAGGTAGGATATTCTAACTCTTGGTGACTTGGGGTAGGCAGATTTATGTGTAAATATTTACTCTTATGGAGCACCAGAAAATTAATCCCTCAAAGGGATTATTTTATTGAAGAAAAATCAAACTTACGACGCAAGGCTTAATTCTTCAAAGGCATCTTTCTCATCCATAGCCTTCTTCATCTCGTCAGTAATGGTCTTATTAATTTCCATCATATCACGACTAATATTTACCTCCGGCATTTGCATATTTGAACCAAGAAACCTCTCTTGAAGGATTAAAAGACAACTTCTAATACTTTCTTCTAAAGACTCTTCACTATTATTATTACGATTAATGCATATCGAACCATCAGTTAGCTCAGGGCAACCTTTTTCACGAATATGAACAATTGAAATACCTTTATTATCTTTTGCTAAGCGATTTTTTTCCATATCACGGTCAGCATCTTGGTGATAAAAAGCTCCATCATATTCTATACCAACTCCTGGTTCTGGTGGTGGAGCAATGAAAATATCTATTTCGCGTTTATATTTGGTAACTGGATGTCTAAGCCATTCTGGACGACAATTTCGCTCAACTCTATTTTGACATACTGCTTGCGTAACATAAAAAGCCACCGTCTTTTCCGCTAAACTCGTCCCGGCATCCATTTTTTCTGAATCTTCTAAAATTATATCATTTAAATCTTTTGTCATTTTATAATGATCGTGTATTTGTCCTGACTTATCCCTGTATTTTCTAGATTGAAGCTCTGGATGCTTGTCAAGATTATTTTTAATTTTGCCATAACCTAAACCTAATTTACTTTTTAAACCGCCAATTGTATACCAATCATCAGGCGCCAAATCAGTTTCTAAAAATTTAGCAATTTCCGGTATGCCTTCTACTTCATCCAATTTATAATGAATATTTATCCTGCCTGATTTATCCCTATATTCTCTAGATTGAAGCTCTGGATACTTGTCAAGATTTCTTTTGATTACACTAAAACCTAAACCTAATTTACTTTCTAAACCGCCAATTGTATACCAATCATCAGGCGCCAAATCAGTTTCTAAAAGTTTAGCAATTTCCGGTATGCCTTCTACTTCATCCAATTTATAATGAATATTTATCCTACCTAATTTATCCCTATATTCTCTAGATTGAAGCTCTGGATACTTGTCAAGATTTCTTTTGATTATGCCATAACCTAAACCTAATTTACTTTCTAAACCGCCAATTGTGTACCAATCATCAGGCGCCAAATCAGTTTCTAAAAGTTTAGCAATTTCCGGTATGCCTTCTACTTCATCCAATTTATAATGAATATTTATCCTGCCTGATTTATCCCTATATTCTCTAGATTGAAGCTCTGGATACTTGTCAAGATTTCTTTTGATTACACTAAAATCTAAACCTAATTTACTTTTTAAACCGCCAATTGTATACCAATCATCAGGCGCAGATTCAGCATTCACCTCATCCTCATTCGAAAATATAGGCTGCTCTTGTTCTAAATTCCATCCCTGTAATGCTGCTTCGCCCAACTCCTGTACCTTATCATTGTCTAATTCTCTTGATTCTAAATCACCTTCAACAGAATCACGGTCTAATCGTTCTTCTGAAGCCTCCTTAGATAATCCCTCCGGACCCATTTATCCGTTCCTCTCTTTATAAAGCTTAAAAGCAAATCTTTGTTGAGGCTCTTCCGTTAAAACCTTTACGTAGCTTAAACCATCCTTTGCTTTAATCTGCACTGCAAACAAATTATCTTCTAAATCAAAACTTCCAAAGTATAAATACTCAAATTGTTCATATGGGATTGTCTGGAAGCACATAAAATCCTGTCTTATAGGCCCATATGTACATATATCATTTACCACTATAGGTTTCGTCGTCGAAACCCAATCTGCCTTTAAAACAATTTTCGTCTTACTGTCCATACTATATACAATAACACATCTTTATAAAAAACCGAAAAATTATAAAGATGGAATCAATCTCTACCAAAAACAATAATTTATTGACTTTCCCTAAAAACCATGTATAATATAAGCGTAAACTTAATCAAAATAAACACATGGAAATAATTTTACAAATCATTCTACTCATCATCGGCTTTCTTTTGCTCATCCGGGGAGCAGACTGGCTCGTTTCCGGTTCTTCTTCTATTGCTACTAGCTTTAAAGTTTCTAAACTATTAATTGGTTTAACTATTGTCGCTTTCGGCACTAGTGCTCCTGAACTTGCTATCTCAATTAGTTCTCTCATTAGCGGCACTACCGACATGTTGCTTGGTAACGTCATCGGTAGTAATATCTTAAACGTACTCTTACTTATTGGCGTCGGCGCCCTCATCTATCCTATCCGAGTCAAAAAAGATACCGTAAAAAAAGAAATTCCCATTCTATTACTTATTTCTACCGCACTCGTCGTCCTCTTCTTAGACATTTCCCTCGCCAATGGAACCGACAATGAAATTACTCGTAGCGATGCTATCATTTGTCTTTTGTTCTTTGGTATCTTCTTTTATTATCTTATTTCACTTGCCCACAAAAATCGCTCAACTAAATCCAAAAAAGCTGAAAAGCCAACCTATAAAATTGGCAAAGCCTTTGTTATTACTATTCTCGGCCTCGCCGGTCTCGTGGCAGGTAGTCAACTCGTAGTCAATAGTGCTTCTTTCCTCGCTTCTTCCATGGGTATTTCTGATCGCGTCATTGCTCTTACTATTGTCGCCTTCGGTACTTCACTCCCAGAATTAGTTACCACTATTACAGCCGCTAAGCGCAAAGAAACCGACCTAATCGTCGGAAATATCATCGGCAGTAATATCTTCAATATTTGTATAGTCATGGGGCTACCAGTTGCAATCTTCGGCGCCATTACTCCCGAAAGCTTCCAAACCATTGATCTTATCATGCTTATTTTATCAACCGTCCTTCTCTTCCTCTTCACTCGTCGTGACCATAAAATCAGCAGACTAGACGGGATCCTCATGCTCCTCATCTTCATCGGCTATTACGCCTTCATTATTTATGAGGCCTTCGTATGAACTGGCTTGCCCTAGTAGCCATTAATGTCCTCGCCGATTCTACTCGTATTTTTATTGATAACTACAATTCAGATTATTATTTTAAAGGTAAAGGTTCCGTTTCTCAAAAACTTTTCTACGGCTATGCCTACCTCTTTTTTGCCCCAATCATCGCCTTTGTCTTCGGCGCCGATTTTAATAATGCCGCCATTTCTACTATCATCCTCTTATTTCTGGCCGGCTTTATTAGTGGCATCGCCGGCATTCCATATTATCGCGCACTAGAAATTGAAAACTCAACCAGCTTAGGTATTTTTATCCAATTTGCTCCAATTCTCTATCTTATTCTAGGTTGGTTTTTCCTCAATGAAACTTTCTCACCATTCCAACTTATTGCCTTTGCTATCATCATCGCTGCTCCACTAACTATTGTCTTTTCTGCCCGTAAAAAAAGACGCCATATGGAAATCAAAGCCGTTCTATATGCTCTCATTTATGTTGTCTTTTATGTTCTTAGTTCCTTTATTTTCGTTAAAGAAAGTGGCAACGGCCTTAACATGGTCGCCGCCATCGTTCTAGTCTTAATCGGTAAGGGCGTCAGCAATTTAATCATAGTTTATAGTCGTCCTAAATGGCGTAAACGTTTCTATCACGTCCTCTATTCCTGTAAATTTAAGATTCTTAAACCTCTATTTCTTAATTCAATGATTGGTGTAGTTGCCGATCTCTGCTACCGTCTCGCTCTTGCTACTGCTCCCGCCATTGCTCTTGCCTCCGCCATCTCCGATACCGCAGAGCCCATCGTTATTTTCTTCATGGGTATTCTCTTTACGCTAATCAGCCCCAAATTCGGTCGCGAAAAACTTGACAAAAAAACTGTCATCGTCCATTTAGTTGCAACAATTCTCGTTGTTACCGGCATCTTAATCATGCAAATCCAATAAATATGCTATAATAAAATAAGTGGCGCTTTGGCGGAGTGGTTACGCAGCGGTCTGCAAAACCGCGTACACCGGTTCAATTCCGGTAGGCGCCTCCAAATCTCTTTGCAAGGCAAAGAGTTTTTTATTTTATCAAAGGTTTTTTAGTTTTGCTTAATTTTTCGGCCTTTTTAATTAAAGCCTCAACTTTCTCATGGTCTTGCTTCTGTTTCTCTTCATCAAAACTCGCTTGCTGTCTCTTCAAATCCCCATAAAACCCTGTGCCTTTTGCCGCTTCCCAAAAATATCTCTCACAAGGTACATTCTTATAATGCCAAGGTTTATTAAATAAATTAAAATGAATTAGCTTTACGTCTTTCGATAAATTCTCTCTCGGCTCCGCATTCCAAATTTCCGACAAATGTAAAATCTGACCTTTTAAAATTACATTTAAATAATCCTGATCTGGCGCAACTAAATCTGCATCATATTCTTTTATTAGTTCAATCATCGTTGATAAATATCTTATCTTTCTCATCTTTTTCAGATCCATCACCTGTACTCCCGAATTCACATATTCGGTATGCGGTACATTCAAAGCTTTATCTACATAATTGCGAAATTCTGGAATCATCGTGACTTTTGGATCAACCATCGCTGCTAAAACTTTATCACCTAAATCAATATCATATAATTCACCAATATCTCCTCTAAGAATCGTATCGCTATCTATATATACCGCTTTTTTGTAAATTGGAAATAAAACCGGAATAAATGCCCGATAATAATATACTGCCGACGAAAAGAAATCGCCCGCTCCTTTTTGCCGTCTTGTACAATACGCAATAATTGCCTTTAAATGTAAGCTACGTGTCATCTTTTTAAACTGAATCGCACAGTTTTTCGTCACCAAACTTCGAAGGCGAATCCGAGTTATAAAATTTAAACCATCATGAAGTATAATCACCCGATAATATCGATTCGGATTCGTATGCTGCATTAAAGAATGTATCGATGCTGCCGCATACAACGCATACGCACTATTAATTGTCAAAAAAACTGGCACAGCCTTAAACTTATTGATTGGGTTTATCCCGGTGTTAAATATACTCATTTTTTCTTATACTCAAAATATTCGTAAGTGTTTTTCTTACTATATTTTACCATAGAATCATAAGCTTTTTTCGCTAAATCTGCCCGGTTTTGCTCTTCGGTCCTATTTTCATCTGGGTAAAACGGCCCGTCTAAATAAACATCCATCCGCGGTAAATCACCATGTTTTTTGTCCTTTCGTCTATGATATGTCGTCGTCATTGTAAAAATCGGTAAATTATTCCGCGTTGCATATTTAAACGACTTATCGCCCGCTGGAAACTTCCGAATTTTCGTCGCATACGGCCAAACGTGCGCTTCCGGATATACTACTAAAACCTTCTTCTGTTTTAATCTTTTATCAACTGCCTCATTAAAAGCCGCTTTCTCTTCCTTAGTCTTTCCAAGTGGTAACGCCCCAATGTATGGCAAATATTTCCCAATACCCGGCACCTTCAAATTAACTGGACTAATAATCGTAAAAATCCTTCGATCCGCCGCTACCGCTGGCCCAAACACATCATGAAACGGGTTCGTATGGTTTGCATAAATCACATAACCCTTACCTTTCGCTCCTTTCAATTTTTCTCGCCCATAGAATTTCGCCTGCCAATAATGTCTCTCATACCATTGCCCAAAAATCCAAAAAATCCTAAACAAAATCGCCGAGTAAGCCCTCGTCCACCAATGCTTCGGAATAAATTCATATCCTTCCGGTAATCCAACTTCTACTTTTTTTACTTGTTCATCAGTTTTAATCGGATCATCTTCTTCCGATTCATAATAAAATACCCGTTCTTCTTTTGGAATATCTTCTTGGAATAACGATGCTTTTGCCATTATAAGTTATCTTTCAGTTTATTATATTCATTAAGTATATCATCATACTCCGTAATTTTTAAGACCTCGTGAATCTTATCAATTTCAAACGGCTTTACCTTCTGCACTCTAAAATATGGCCAGAACTTAAAATTATTACTAAAATGATGTAAAACTGTATCCCCCCTCGGCCTTTCCTCCTGCTCATTATATTTCCGATTGACTAGTTTTCGTTTTTCAATCGATTTATTTAATGCTGCTTGATCTGCGAGCATCATCCATCTTTTCGCACATAATTCTACTGTCCGTCCAAACATCCCCGACTTTAAACATTCCGGAACATTAAATAGCATCACTCCCGAATTCATATAATCTTGCTTAAATAATCCGTGATAGTGATACCATCTTCGCCCATAAATATCTAAAACTCCCGCTGCCTCAATCCCATCTAAATTCATATTATAAAACTCACTCAAATTACCTCGACATACTACATCATAATCAAGATATAAAATTCTGTCTAACTTATTTAACTCCGGAACCTTATCAATATATAACCGCAGCATTGAACATGGTGTAAAATACGAGCCCATATTTTTCTTCGGTAAATTCGCCTTAAAGATTTCCGTCGCATCAATTAATTTTACAAAACTCTTTTCATTCGTCTTTTTTACTAATTTATCTAAAAATCTCACCGACTTTTCCGTAAATGGCTTCGTGTCTTCAAACTCAATCGTCATAATAAAAAAATGAATCGGCGTCTTATTATATTTTAAAATCGACAAAACCGAAACCAAAACCCCCCGATTTATCCCCTTATCGCCACAATATAATATATTCATACTAAATCTGGTGCCCGAGATGGGACTTGATTCGAAGAACAATGTCCCGCTTTTTAACGCACATCCTTAGATGTGTGGTGCCCGAGATGGGACTTGAACCCATATGGAGTGCTCCATTCGATTTTAAGTCGAACGCGTATACCAATTCCGCCACTCGGGCACTCCATTATTATATCATATTTTAAATAAATCTGTTAACCAACAACTTTATTACTATATACAAAATCACTATCACAATCGCCCATATCGATGACCAAAATGCCGTACTAAACCTCCGCCCCTGTTTTACTTTTAGATAAATCTCACAACCTATTGCTACTATCGCCATTAAAACTGCTAATCCAATACAAAATAATCCCACCATATTTGGAATACCTAGAATCATCCCCCCAAGTCCCAACTTAAAGGTATTACTAACAACCTCTCCAGCACTCCCAATCAAATTTAATACTACTCCGCAAAATGCCAAAATAATCGCTCGATTCCCCATCCTTTCCCCATTACTCAGAATCACATCTGGATCATTCGACCAACCCCTAACTTTGGTTGCCTTTGGCTCCAAAAAAGCTAAATTAACCTTACTCGGCTTTTCCTCAACTAAAGCTTTCTCAGCCTTTTTTCGCTCTGCTTCTATTTGCTTTGATTTTGCCCACTCCGCTTCAGTATCCGCATCCGCCATTTTATCAACCCAAATAATTTACCGCTTCATTTCCCGCAATCGCCCCATCAGACGCCGCCGTAACTAACTGTCTTAGCAATTTTTTCCGACAATCACCCGCTACAAACACTCCATTACAAGAAGTTCGGCAATCCTCATCCGCAATAATATATCCCTCATTATCCATTTTCACTAAACCGTCTAAAAACTTTGTGTTTGTCACTCTGCCAATCGCCACAAATACTGCCTCTGCATCTTTTGGGATTGGCTCATCGTGATGAATATGATAAACTTCCGAACAGATTCCCGAAAGATATTTAATCTCATGTTTTGCGGTATTACCACTACCAACTACTACCACCGGCTTATCTTTGTAAAGCGCTCCGTCACAAGTTGCACAATAAGAAATCGGTCGCTCGCCAGCATCCTTTGTCTGTTTTTCACTTAGTTTACGTGGCTCCGTCCCAACTGCTATAATAACCGTACTAGCTTCATATTCATCTTCGTCCGTCTTAATTATGAAATCTTTTTCTCCTCTTTTTTCAATCATCGTCACTTTCGCATACTCAATTTCCGCTCCTAAATCTTTCATCTGCTGATAAACCTTTTTTGATAAATCCATACCAGAAACCTTAAAATCACCTGGCCAGTTTTCAATATTCAAAGTATTAACAATCTGTCCGCCGTAAATCTGATTTTCTAAAACTAAAACCTCCTTATTCGCACGCCTAGCGTAAATCGCCGCTGTCATCCCTGCAATTCCCGCTCCAACAATAATCACATCATATCGCATTCTAGTCTCCTTCCCTCTATTATATCACGAAAATAACGCCCAAAATCAGGCGTTATTTTCTTTTATTAATCCTTAGGCTTTTTTATCCTTCCTAACCAATCCAAATGTCACGCCAACCAAAGTAACTACTACGACGACCGAAACTCCAGCTGCTACAGCATTGCTGCTTCCAGTAAACACGCCCGTATCCGCTGCTGCTGGACTTTCCTCTTCTTCCTCTTCCGGATCAGCAACCGTGAATGTTGTTCTAGCAATTCCACCATCACCGAATAATACCACTAATTTATGCTCGCCAGATTCTAATGAATCCATATATTCGGCCGTAAAGCTTATTATTGTACTACCAATCGAAGCCTCATAATTCTCATCCGATACTAGCTCATCATCTACATAAACTTCCCCACCTTCTTCAAATAATTCATATTCTGCATTTATCTCAAATTCAGCTACACCATCTACACCACGAATGTGTGTTTGACCTGCGCCCCTAATTACTTCATACGACCGTACATAAACCGCTACAACCGTCATATTATCCGTACCAACTGTCACAGACAATTGATTTCCTATCACTTCATCCGTATAATCTTCTCCATTAATTGATACCGACGCTAATTCAAAGCCCTCATTAGGTGTAAAGATAAATGTAATTTCATTTCCTTCTAGAGCCGACGTACCAGGCCCTGTTACTTCACCACCATCCGATACGCCAACTAATACTTCAACTCGCTTCAAACCATATACCGGCACCATTAAATCTTCAGTTGTGTAATTTTCTGTATCATTATTCTTAGTATAAGAAGCTGCATAGGTATTAGAGCCAAGAGCTACCTCAGTACCTTCATCGTCCCAACTAAACCCAGTAGTTCTTGAACCTAAGTCCGCTAAGGTTTCACCCATTTCAATCTTTAATCCCGCAGTCATTTCTACCGGCTCACCAGAATCGGCTTTCGTAATTGAGAATGTACCATTTGTTGTTGGAATATTATAATTACTACCTGCCTTCGCAGTTACCGAGAAACTATAACCCCCAGCCGTAATAAAATTACCATGTGCTACTATTTCGTAATCGCTCGTCGTAAATGTTATATTCTCACCATTCACTGTACCAGTCACCGTTGGTACTGGCTCCAAAGCTTCACCAGTATAAGTTTGTGATGGAGCATTTACAGCCACACCAGTCACTAAAGCTGGGGCAATCGTAAATTCAATTCCAGATATTTCTCCCACATAATTTTCTTGACCAATGATAGTCACCGTAGCTGTACCAGCATTTACATTATTACTATATTCAACCGTATAATCCGTCCCAGCAGTTAAAGTCGTTTCCTTCTCTCCATCGCCGTTAAGATCTATCGTCACAATAGCAGTTGGCTCATTCGTTCCACCCGAATAAGTATATTCTGTCGTGTTTAATTCTACAGTCGTATTATCACTAGTTAATTCAAAAGATGTAATACTCGCACTCGCATTAATCGTAGCAGTATTCATCGCTTCCGTATCAAACATATAATAATTAAAGGCACTATCACTTAACTTCACTTTAACAAAGACATTATCGTAATTACCTACTGCCGTATCTAAGAAATAAGCTTCCACAACACTGTAGTCCGTACCAAATGTCAATGCGCTGTCACTTAATGTAACATTTGTTACAGTTGCTGTTTCCGTACCGTCATAAGCCTTACTCTCTACTGTAGCGCCCGTTATACTAATCGTCTTCTTCGCAACTCTTACCGTATAGCTTGCTGAACCTTCTGCATATGTATCCGTTGCAGAAGCTGTTGCAGTGATCTCAGCATCACCTACGCCATTAATTGTTACTTGTCCATTTTCATCAACCGTTGCCACTGCTTCATTATTCGAAGCATAAGAAATCGTTCCATCACCATTCGAAGTCGCTTGGTATTGGAAACTACTATCACCATATTTTTTATTAACTATCGTACTAGTCATATCGCCAAATGACACGGTTTGTGGTAATTTCGCAACAACCTCAATGTCTGCCACTGCTACCCCAGCATAATTACCACGAGCATTTACCGCAACGTGAATATTGTGACCTATCACACCATCATTTTCACCCTGAATCTCGACAGTATAATCACAATTAGTGTCTTCAGTACTAGCACATTGTACTAAATCGTGACCATCTACATTTATTCCAATTTCATCTGGAGTCAAAACATGTCCTTCAACAATCGAAGAAGGTGCAATCAAATTACCATTATTAATTCCTCTCGCTTCAATCGTAAAGTCAATCACCACCGGAACTTCGCCAGTAGTATAATTATTAATCCCGGTTACAGTTACGTGCGCTTCATTAGTTACGCTAGTATTATTACTATAAACTACTTCGTAATCTTGACCTTCTACCAAAGTCGAAGGACCGCCATGGGTAAAGGCTTCTACTCTCACTTCTGGTTCAACTCCATCTACTTCATATCCATAAGTTCCACTGCCAACTAACGTTACATTATCTCTAATTAAATGATACGGTGCAATCGTTGCGGTTGTATTATAATTTGAAGCATTTAATACATAGTGTTCCGACGCGCCTTCACTTAAATTAACCGTTACGCGAAGAACTTTATTTTCGCCCGCGTCCGCATCATCAAACTGCGCCGTTGCTTCATATTCATTATCGTTTAAGCCTCTATCTTCAAAACTTACATTCGTTATAGTTGCATCAGTTAAACCATTATAAGTCTTAGGAGCAATCGTCACGCCTACAATATCGAGCGGTCTTTTTACAACGTGTACAGTATAGCAAGCCTTCGTCGCTGCATAATTATCAGTTTCATCTACCCAAGCACAAATTTCTACATCCCCAGGTTCGCCTACGCCTACGTTATCGCCATCAGGTGCCGTATGGGCAATCGTACCAGACCCATCATCATCCGGATGATACTCGGAAATCTCACCATCACCAGTTGTTACTTGTTTAGTAATAATAAAATCTTCATCACCATAGTATTTTGTGATTTCCGTAATTGGATTATTTTCACTATCTCTAAAAGTCACTACCTGAGTTGGTTTTACATTTGGTTCCTCAGGCTCGTCACTTCGTGTCACTGTTACTGTTCCACACACATTACCAATATTCTCAGTCGGATAATCATAGTCACCATTTACAAATATTTCACGATTAATACGCGTATTTTCTATACAAAACGTATATTCACCAGCAGGAGTATCTTTATCTACTGTATAAGTCGCGCTCCATAAAGTTCCATCAGCCTCAAGCTCTAACGGGTTCATCCAACTTGAATCTTGCCACAAAACTATGCCATCCGCAACAGCATTGCTGGAAGGAGTAATACCAGCAGCCGGCGTCAACGTGTTTAAAGTGAACTCGCCACCACTCGTTCCCGTCCAAAACTGACCTTGAATACTGAAAATCACAGCCTCAACCGGAGTCTTCAAATTAATTGTCGCACTACCGTCATTCTCCCCATCCAGTTCAACTGACGCATTTGTCATGTAATAATCGGTAACAGCAAATACATTTGATATTGCTCCAACAAAAAGAAATAGTATACAAAGTGAACCTACCAATATACTAATTCCTTCTTTCTTTCTTCTAAATAATTTTTTTGGCATCCGCATATTTGACTCCTTTATAATTATTGTAGCATAATTTTTCCATTCCGCTAAAACTTATTTTAATTTTTTTAAAAGTTTTACACAAGCATCCCCCCCTTACCACGCAATTTTTTTGTATGGTCTTAAAGTTTGACTAATTAATGACCGATTAATTAAATTCGAATCCGCCGAAGATATTTCTCCATCCCTATCTAAATCAAATATAATTTCTTCTAAGCTTGATAAAGCTCGATATGGTTTTGAGCTTGGGCTAACTAATGACCGATTAATTAAATTCGAATCCGCCGAAGATATTTCTCCATCCATATCGCCATCACCATTTAATACTACCATCGTTTTTACCTCGCTCGCTACATCAAACGTAAACTTATAAGTGTTTTCTTCTTCCGAAACTACTTCTGCCGAAACTCTTTCATATGTTTCACCCTCATCATCACTAATTAAAACCATACAAGCCTCATCTGCTGTAATTTTAATTCCATCTTCCAAAACTTCTATCTCAACTCCATCATCAACATATGCCGACATGTTTATCGCAAATACACCGTATTCATCGCAATACCCATCACCACAAAACTCTGCATCATTAAAATCAATCATGCCATAACCATAATAATCATCTTTACCTTCTTCACCTAAATCTACTACGTGTCTCCTGAGTAGAATATTCACCTCATTTAATCCTAAATTATTATTAAAATTTTTTAAGATTGCTACTGCCGCTGTGACATGTGGTGCCGCTACTGATGTTCCACTCGCAATCGCATTCATACTTCTTATAGCTGTTCCCGGAGCCGCGTAATCTACCATCGCATTATAATTCGATCCTAAATTACTACTCTCATCCCATACTGCTCTTTTTAGATTTCGGTCCAACGCTGCTACCGATATCGTATTATCGTAACTTGCTGGATAAAACAGTGTCGAGCTATTGCCATTTCCTACTGCTGCCACTGCTACAATCTTTTCGGCATTCGCTGCATCCAGAGCTAATTTCTGGCTCGTAGAGTAATCCAATCCCCCCAAACTCAGATTAATCACATCGGCTCCAGCTTCAATTGCTTTATAAATTCCCGTGGTGACATTCGTCACATATAATTCATCTTCACTACTTGCTATTTTAACAGCCATAATACTAGTTTGATCTATTGACCCTTCAGCAACCGTACCAGCAATATGTGTACCATGCCCAATCTCATCTCTCATTTCTTCTAAACTATCCGAGTTAGTCTGAATATCATAAACACTAAGTGCTTTATCCGGATAATATTGCCGAAATTTATTCACATCTAACCCGGTATCCACTATCGCTACTTTGACATCTTGACCTCCAGAACCCAATGCCTGAATTCCCTCATCTATCCCCATCGCCTCAATACCCCAAGAATTATAACTAAGTAGTTCCATTTTTTGATTTTTTTCTACGCTAAAAACTCCACTTTCATTCAATATTTCATAAGCCGCATCTTTTTCTTCTGCTGTTTCATACATTAAATAATAAGTATGATTGGGCCCTTCTACTATTTCTTTTGCACCATACCCATCTAAATCATCATAGCTAACTACTATTAAAATATTTTCCTGTTCACCTTCCGCCGCCATTATCGCATAATCCTCAAAAAACTCTTCCATAAATTCATCCGACAATTCTGGCATATTTATTAAATTGTCATCATAAACAACCTTGTTTCTATCCATTAACCACCAAGCACCACTAAGCAAACACAACCCCACCCCCACTAAACAAACTATTTTTTTGGTTGATAATTCTACCATTCAATCGCCTTATAAGGTCTGAGGCTCGGACTAATCAATGATCGATTAATTAAATTCGAATCTCCCGACGTAGCTTCGCCATCTCCATCTAAATCAAATATAATTTTTTCCACATCTGACAAAGGACGGTAAGGTCTTAAACTCGGGCTAATTAGCGAACGATTCAATAAGTTCGAATCTGCTGATGACACCTCACCATCAAGATCGCCATCGCCCTTCAAAACTATTCCTATCAAATCAAATTCACTTACATCATAAGAATTCGTTGTCACACCATCAACGATCTCTCCCATCCCAGCTTCAACTACACTTAGTTCATCACCCTTTACACCAATTACAATACAAGCTTTTTCTGCAGTCAATGTCAATATTCCATCCTCAACGCTTGCTTCCGCCTGGCCTTTAGTCAAGTTATTTAAAAATTCTTCTGGTTCGTCTGGCTGTGAAACATCAATAAACTCACCAGTTTCTTCATCAATCTGGAAACCACCGCCACGGAATACATCTTCTTTTTCTACATAATTCAAATGAATTACATGTCCAGCATATACACCTTCACCACCCCAATCATACGGATTCGGCTTTGCATGATCCTTGTCAGATACATTAAATACCACTTCTGCTTCATCCGCTTCATCCATCTCTTCTTCATACGTCAAGTCATAATCAAATCCAGCATTCAAATCAGCCCCACTCAGTGTTATCAATTCATTATACATCTCCAAATCTACATCACCGCCCCGCCAATTGCCAAATTCATCCTCTCCATGACAATAGCCATAATAAGTTACCCATACCCAATATTCTTCCTCATCTTCAAACCCTGACCCAGTAAACGTTACCGTCGACTGAGCTCCTCTCTCCAGCCTATAATCTTGCCTCCCCGTCTGCATAAACGAATCACTATCTGCATGGAAAACAATCGATTCAATCATTGGAGCATCCGTAAATCTTAAGAAATCTTTCGACACTATTACGAGCCCGCCATTTCTCGTAATCACTAAACTGTACATCGAACTTTCCGATGCATTATCGGGCACCGCTACGTTAACCGAAAAACCATCATGGTTTAGTTCAGCCCCAGTCATGACCCCTTCATCAATTTTCTCACCTGCTTGAGCTGACCACCAATTTGCACCAGCGTCACTATTATAATAAAGCGCATAATCATAACTCAAATCTTCATCAAAACCACCAGCAAGATAATGTAAAACCGCATTCCTGCTTCCATCAAGTGACGATCTTCTCACAGTTATTTCAGAACTTGTCATATACATTGTCCCTATACCGTCACCGTTAGTAGAAGCAGTTACTTTACCGCCAGGATAAGTCATTATCGCATAAAGATTCCCATCGTACATATAATACAATGTACCATGTTGCATAAGCCCATTAATTTCCAAACTAAAGTCATAGGCCAATTCGTATCCCGAAGTTTCCGCATCTGGATCAAATTCTGGTAAACTAAGTGTCATCCCGTTTACCACAAAAGTCTTTCCCTCGTTTAACTCCGCGCCAGTCGCCCTAAATGTCGTAGCATAATACTCCCCCTCCTCAGTAGCCACCTTCGCAGCTATTTCATATATGGTTTCTTCGTCATATCGCTCACCCTCAATTCGAATCCATAAAGGATTATTCTCATCGTGATACTTTGCATTAATTACATCGAATATCTCTTCATCATTATTTGTATATCCTATCCTTGCACCAAAACGCGGCAACTCATTATCTTCATAGAAATTTAACATAAAGTCATCGCGATTGTGGTTCTCTCCATAATTCTCATATATCACCGTCTGCGAACCGTAACCATAGCTCGATCCAGTCGTATTTACATAAATATTCAACGAAATCGGCGAGTCCTCAGCGAGTCCATATCCAGAAGGAATGACTAAATCTACACTATCATTTTCAAGTTCCCAGCCAGTCGCCGCTAAAGGTTCTTCAGAATGTATATATGAACCACCACCATAGCCACTATAAGAAATATAATAAGTCATTTCTGGAGTAGCGCTAGTCGCATTCAAAGTTACAACAATTGGTTGTACATCGTTTACATTAAAAGTATACTCCCGATTATATCCTGTTGTATCTGCTTCTGGCTCAATTTTTTCTCCGCCTTGCTTTATCTCACTAATTACAATATCGCCTAGCGGTACAAAGTTCGCATCCGCAACCCTAAAGTATAACGACACATTGTTATCAATATACTCACCAGAAGCATATAAATTAATCCTTAAATCGATGTGCCTATCTACATAATCTAATTTAATTTCTCTTGTCTCTATCCTTTCAGTACTATCAGCTCTAAATGAACCATATTCTTCACCTATACTAAAATCATATTCTCGGCCTTCCTCCAAATGCTTAAATTTAACTGTTATTTCAATCGGAGCATCATAATCGTCTATTCTATACTCATTAATCGTCTGTAATACCGTCTCCATCTCAGCCCAAGTTTTTACTTGTCTTCCTACTGTATCCAAAAACACATCTTCACCATTCTGTTGTACTGACATAATCTCAATATCCTGGTTACCTACATTAGTTGGACGCACTACTAAGTTTTTTGTAATTCTTTCGCTCCAGTCACTTCTTTGGAGAAACGCATTAACTATATACTCATTCGCAAGTGGCGTCACCCAAAGATGTTCCTCGCCATCATACATTTCATATCTAAAACTATCTTGCATACTTCCGCCATATATACTCGGCTTCATCTCTTCATACACTACCTGCCCATTATCCGCAGATGTCAACTCACGATTACCAATAGTCGTATACGATTCTCCATCTTCCATCCCATCTACTAATATTCCGACTCTTATTTTATCAGCGCTATTTGTTGTCCGGAAATAATAATCCCCGAAACTATCAGTTCTTTCATTGTACAAATACTCGTCCCATCTCGATTCAATATCCATTCCATTCTGTTGCACCGATACTATCCTCATGGTCAAACCAGATTCACTCTCCACTATCCAATTTGATGCATCTCCCAGCAAAGCTCGTGTCGGTTTTATTCCCAAAATCCCGAACGTCGCGCCAAACGCCATGATAAGAGCTAACAAAGCCCCGCTCCACTTTACGCTCTTTTTATGTTTACACCTCATTTGCATCATAAAAGCATACTCCTTATGCTTCTATTATATGAGTTTTCTAGCTTTTGTAAATATATTAAACTTTATTAATAACCGGAATCACAATCGGCGTATGTCCTGTCGCATCAAACAAAATATGTGTAATATCTTCTTTAATCTCTTCTTTTAAGACTTTCATTTCCGGATCGGTCGAAATTGATTTATCCGTTTTCTGACGTAGATAATGTCGAATCTTACCAATCAACTCTTCCGAATTATCTAGATAAATAAACGCTCTCGAAACAATATCTGGCGTTTTCATTAAATGTCCGGTCTTTTTATTCAGTGTTAAAACAATTACAAAAATCCCCTCTCTCGAAATATGAATTCGATCTTTTACTACTGCCTCATGGACCGGCTGATCCGCATCGTCAAACAATTTGTTTCCAACCGGAATCCGCCCAGCTTTCCGAATCGTTTTATTCGGCAAAAGTTCAATTACATCACCATCATCCGAAACTAAAATTCTTTCCCTTGGAATCCCAATCACATTTTCCGCCATCTCGGCATTATGTTGTAACATATAAAATTCACCGTGATATGGCACATAATTAGTTGGTTGAAGTCGTGTCACAAAATCTACATGATCCTCATAATACGCATGACCTGAAAGGTGTAACGGTCCAATATTAGTTAAATGCGTTTTACCATTCTGAATGACTTGCGCCCCTTCACGAAGTAACCCATCTACCGTCGTTACAACATGTGGTTCATTCCCTGGAATCGGATTAGATGAAAAGACAATCGTATCAGTCGCTTTAATCTTAATATATTTATGCGCACCCGTAATCATCCTACTTAAAACTGCATTTAACTCACCTTGCGAACCAGTACAAACAATACAAACTTTTTCATCTGGATATTTCACTGTATCTTCCATCTTCACAATCGTATCTTTCGGCACTTTTATAGCTTTCGAACGCAACGCCACCTCAACGTTATTAATCATCGAGAATCCCGAAAACGCTACTTTCCGTCCTCTCGCCGCCGCTTCCTTTAGAACTAATTCAATCCTTGAAATTTGCGACGAAAAACAAGAAATAATCACTCGTCCATTCGCATAATGATCCATCACTCGTCCTAAATTCTCCCCCACATCATATTCTGAATGTGGATGTCGACCTGGCGAATCAATGTTTGTTGACTCGTTCATCATCAAATCAACACCCTCATTCTTTACAATTTCGTCAATTCTTTCATAATCCGTCTGAATTCCCATCGGTCTCTCTTCGTGTCGCCAGTCCCCCGACATATATATTAAACCGTTTGGTGTTCTCAAAACTAAAGCAGTATTTCCCGGAATTGAATGTAATGTATGAATAAATTCTGCCGTAATATGCTCCGAAACTTGGAATTTCTCGTGTTTAAACGGATTAACTACTTGATAATTTAAATCTGGCACTTCCTCAAGTTCCGACATCTGTTTTTTAATCATACCAATCGTAAAATCTGTACCATAAATCGGCGTCAAAGGGTTGAATTTTGGCAATAAATGTCGGCAAGCTCCAATATGGTCAAGGTGCGCATGCGTAAACAAAATCGCCTTTACTTTATCCCGATTATCCTCAAGATATTTAATATCCGGAATTAAATAATTCACGCCCGGATAATCCTCACCCGCAAACAAAACTCCCATATCAACTACAATCATTTCTGACTTATACTCAATAATGGTCATATTTTTACCAATTCCAAACTCGCCTACTCCCCCAATCGGAATAATTCGCACCGCTTCCGGATCTGGTCGCATCGTTTTCAATTTTGCATTCGTCACTTGCTCGCCATTATAACCGTTATATTTAGACTTATTCACTGGTACTCCGATAATATGTTGCGTCGCCTGAGCATTAACATCCTGAGAAAGCATCCTTTGATGATGAACCATCTCACCTTTTTTTGTGCTAACTGAAAGATTAACTTTCCGCTTTTCTGCTTCGGCCTTTTCTTTCGCTTTCGCAGTTGTTTTCGTATTATTTCCTGCTTTTTTTGTAGTTTTTTTTACTAATTTTTCGTCTTTCCCGCCCGCTTTAAAATTCGAATTAAAATTCCGATTTTGAGCTTCCTCAAACTGCTTTTTAATATCTGGCAGCCTTTCCGCTCTTGACTTTAGAAGCCGGGCACGACGCTCTTCTTCATTTATATTCATAAGTTCCTTTTTATTACAAGTAAATTCTAGTACTTCTATTATACCAAAACTCTTGCTTTTTGACAAGCAATTTGCTATAATGAACCTATACAGATTTGACCGACTCTTGGAATAGAGGCGGTTTTTTAGTTGAAAGGAGCAATATGGAAAATCTGGATCTAAAACAAATGTCCACCATGGTAGACATTATTTCTGAGGAAAAAGGTTTACCAAAAGACACAGTTTTAAACGTTATCGAACAAGCCATCGCTGCTGCTTGGCGCAAAGACAACGGTAATCGCGATATGAACGTTCGCGCCGTTTTAAATACTAAAACCGGCGAAGCCGATGTTTTTGTCGCTCGTGAAGTCATCGAAGATGATGTTGCCTATAATCCTTCTACCGAAATTCCTCTAAAAGAGGCTGGTAAAAACGCTAAACTCGGTGACGTTATCGAAGAAAAGTTTAAAGTTACTACTTTTGGTCGTGTCGCCGCTATGACTGCTAAACAAGTTGTCGTTCAACGTCTTCGCGAAGCTGAAAACGATGCCGTACTGACCGCTTTTGAAGACAAAATCGGCACCGTTGTTACAGGAACCGTTTCTCGTGTCGAACCTAAACTTGTTCGTATCGACCTTGGTCGTGCTTCTGGTATCATGCCTCGTTCTGAACAGATTGATGGCGAATATTACACTGTTGGTAACCGCATTAAGGTTTACATCAAAAATGTCGAAAGAGGTGAACGTGGTGCCCAACTCATTCTTTCTCGTGGTTGTGCCGAATTTATTGAAAGCCTCTTTAGCCAAGAAGTTCCTGAAATTGAAAATGGTACTGTAGAAATTCGTGGTATCGCTCGCGAAGCTGGTCGCCGCACTAAAATTTCTGTCACCTCAACCGTTCCAGGCATCGACCCAGTTGGTACCTTTGTTGGGAGTCGTGGTATTCGTGTCCAAGCTATCATGAACGAAATCGGCGATAAAGAAAAGATTGACGTCATCAACTGGAGTGACAATGCTTCTGAATATATTCGTGAAGCCCTAAGTCCTGCCGAAGTGATGAAAGTAGAAATCGACGGCAAGAAAGCTAAAGTCTACGTTTCCGAAGATCAACAATCGATCGCTATCGGTAAACAAGGCCAAAACGTCCGTCTTGCTTCTAAACTAACTGGATATGATATTGATATTATCCTTTCGAAATCTACTCCTAAGAAAAAGAAACAAAACGTCGAAGATTCCCTCCTCTCCGCTATCGAAGAAGCGAGTGAAGAATAAAAAAAGACTCCCTTAGGGGGTCTTTTTTTTAACGAGATAATTTCCTCCTCCACCATAAGCCAACGCCAACCAATATATATACTGGCCAGCCAGTAAGTAAGGTCGCCGTTGCACTAGAAACTCCCTGTTTAGTCAATGCACCCGTATTCGGAGCACCGATTGTTTCATCATCTCCCGCAGTATCCGGAACTGGAATTTCTTGCTCGTCGTCAGGCTCATCTGGAATTAAAGCAAAAACACCATATTCATCACACTCTACTCCACCAACGCAAAATTCCGCTTCCGAAAAATCTATAAATCCATTACCAAAATAATCATCTTTTCCTGTTTCACCTAAATCATTTGCTTTAGAATTCAAAAGTTCCACCACTTGCTCAAAACTTAAATCCTTATTAAAACTTAATATATCCGCCACCGCCGCTGTTACATGTGCTGCCGCCATTGAAGTTCCTTGATTTAAAATAGTCATTTCCTGACCTTCCGCTCCATAACGAGCATTCAAGCCCTCAATTCTTGCACCCGGTGCTACATAATCCACAAATTCATTAAAATTGGAAAAATTCGTCAGCGACAAATCTTCATTTGTTGCGCCTACGCCAATTACTCTTTCATAACTTGCTGGGTAACGAATATTATCATTGTCATTATCGCCTATTGAGCCCACTATAATCGCTCCCGCATCAACCGCTTCATCAATTACTTCCTTTTCAATTTCCCACACTAAACGATAAATCTCTCCCCAAGTCATATCGTATTCCTCATTATATGTCTCATCGTCAAAATCAAAAATATTACCAGCACTTATATTAATCACATCCGCCCCTTGACTGACCGCATAATTAATCGCATCAATCAAATCTGTTACCGTAAAAATTCCCAAATCAGTTACTCGAATCATCAATAAATCTACATTATCTGAAGTTCCCTCAGCGATTGTGCTAATTATGTGAGTTCCTTGTCCTTGATTGTCGACCATCCCACTTTCACACGTCGCTATACAATATCCAGTTAAATTCCTATCTGGAAAATATTCATGAAATACAGCCTCATTTACTCCAGTATCAATTACCGCCACTAATAAATGTTCAGCATCACCTTTCTGTTCAATCGCAGAAATTGCCTTATCGAGCCCCATCGCTCCAATCCCCCACGACATGTATTCACCAGCCGCAAAAGCCTTTTGAAAATTTAAAAAAGAACCTCCGAGCATTAAAAAAGCTATTATTATATATATAAAATGACCTCTCACTCTAACCATAAGTTCATTATATTATACAAAAAACAAAAAGTCCACCCTTTCGGGCGGACTTTTTATAATTTGGCACCTTCCTAGTTTCCCGCATAGCAGTATAATCGGCGCTACTGGGCTTGACTTCTGTGTTCGGAATGAGAACAGGTATTTCCCCAGCGCTATGGGCACCAAATTGTAATAATAGCGTCACTATTATTACTATTGATGTCCATCAGGTGACCAAAGATTTTAATGACGCATCGATGTTAATCCAACATCGGTTGCTAGCTAAGTCCAAAACATAAAAAGGCGATGGACCTATTAGTACTTCTCAGCTCCACGCCTCGCGGCGCTTCCACTTAAAGCCTATTAACCAGATCTTCTCTCTGGAGTCTCCTAGGGAATCCTTATCTTGGAGTAGGCTTCGCGCTTAATATGCTTTCAGCGCTTATCCCTTCCGAACATAGCTACCCGGCAATGCAGTAGGTGACCACAACCGGTACACTAGAGATTCGTCCATCTCGGTCCTCTCGTACTAGAGACAGATCTCCTCAAGATTCCTAACGATCATGCCGGATATAAACCGAACTGTCTCACGACGTTCTGAACCCAGCTCGCGTACCACTTTAACCGGCGAACAGCCGGACCCTTGGAAGGTGCTCCCCCTCCAGGATGTGATGAGCCGACATCGAGGTGCCAAACCGCGTCGTCTATGTGAACTATTGGACGCGATCAGCCTGTTATCCCCAGGGTAACTTTTATCCGTGTGCGCTGTCTTTCCCACATAAATAAATCCGAAGATTAATACAGCGGGTCATTTGCTCCCACTTTCGTGTCTGATTGGGTTGTAGCCCTCACAGTCAAGCTGGCTTTTGCGCATACACTACCACTACGATTTCCATCCGTAGTTAGCCAACCTTTGAACGCCTCCGCTACTCTTTAGGAGGCAACCGCCCCAGTTAAACTACCCGCCATGCACGGTCCTCAAGCCGGTTAACGGTTTGAGTAGAGATTACTAAAATACTCAGGGTGGTATTTCACCTTGCGACTCCACGAATGCTAGCGCATCCGCTTCAAAGTCTTCCACCTATGCTACACAAAATATCCCAATAATCAATGCAAAGTTGTAGTAAAGCTCCATGGGGTCTTCTCGTCCTGGCATGATCAGACGGCATCTTTACCGCCAATGCACGTTCACCGAGGCCTTCGCCGAGACAGTGCCCACATGATTACTCCATTCGTGCGGGTCTGA
>JAZLES010000019.1:0-15943 GCA_045615385.1 Candidatus Nanosyncoccus sp.
ATTGAAACTAAAATTCCAGGCGAGTTTAATGTCTATAATTCCCTAGCTGCCGCCCTAGTTGGTGAAAAGCTTGGCTTATCTAAAGAAGATATCAAGAAAGGTATTGCTAGTCTCGATTCCGTCGAAGGGCGCATGAATCTAATTAATGAAGGTCAAAATTTCACTGTTATTGTAGATTATGCCCACGCCCCTGATGCTCTTGAAAAAGTATTTGCTTCGGTGAAGAATCATCAAGGTCGCGTTATTTCTGTTCATGGTGGTGCTGGTCGACGTGATCCCTCAACCCGTCCCATTCGTGGTGAAATATTAGCTAAAAACTCTGACATTGTTATCATTACCGAAGATGATTCACGTGATGAGGATCCTGAAAAAATTGCCGCAGGCTTCATTGAGGGCGCTAAGAAAGCTGGCAAAAAACTCGGCCAAGATTTAATTAAAGAATTGGACCGTGAAAAAGCTATTGGACTTGCACTCAAAATGGCGAAAAAAGGTGATTTAGTTTTAATCTTAGGTAAAGGTCATGAAAAAACCATTCTTCGTGCCGATGGTCCACACGATTTTGAAGACATCAAAATCACCCATAAACTTCTTAAAAAGCTAAAATAAAACTATTGTTCAGGGTCGTATTCAGCTAGGCCTTCAATAATTTTTTCGTTTTCAATTCCCAAACCGTAAGCAATCGCAGCGGCCGAAGCCATGTAAGATACCGCCATCTCTCCAGGCAAGAATGTTGCCACAGAAATTATTTCAGATTTAATTGACAAAGTCGCCTCTGTCCCCTTAGCATATAGTTTCGAATTTAAAATTTTTACATCTGAACTGGTCTGCCCAAAAGAAATTGTCTGCTTCTTCCCCTTAAACTCGCTGAAAGTTTCGTAATTAATATCATCATGGTTTAATACTACAATCTCTGGGTCCATATCAAATAAAGTCTTCTCGTGGTCCAAATATTCTTCTGGCTCCATATCAGAAAGCCCCGCCGTTACAAAATTCGTCATCGCCGCCACTGTTACAGGTAAGCCATAAAAAACATTATCCCGTAAATCTGCCGCTGGGACTGTTACTATGACGTAATTAGCTCCCGCTTTCCAGGCATCACTCAAAAACTTATGAAGCATTCCAATTTTAAAAGGTTGATCCGACGCTAAAACTGCGACCTGTTCCCCACTCGCTTTTAGAATCTCATGAACATAATGGGCTACCGTAGTTTTTCCAGTCGTTCCTGTAATCGCAACTAGCTTCATGTCTCGAATTGGATTGCCGTAATAAGTCTTTAAAATCTTTGCCTTAATTTTTTGCGACTGTGCTTTTAAACCACCGTTTTTGTTTTTGGCCTGATTAGAGTCTTCTCTCTTTCCCATAATATTCCTATTATAACATTTTATGGCGGAAGCGAGGGGATTCGAACCTCCGAGAGTCTTGCGACCCTACACGATTTCGAGTCGTGCGCCTTCAACCACTCGGCCACGCTTCCATCTATTATTATATCATATTTTCGCTGATTTTTTATGTTACAATAAAACTATGGATATAGTCTTTAACTTTTGGCTTGGCGCCGTCGTAATTTCTGTCATTGGCACCCTTGCCCATTTTCTCTACGATTGGACTAACCATAATAAAATCGTTGGCCTTTTTGCCGCTGTCAATGAATCTACTTGGGAACACATCAAAATTGCCTTGACTCCAACTTTACTTTGGAGCTTTTACGATGGTTTTATCTATGGTGAAAACCCCAACTACTTTTTTGCAAAGCTCTTAAGTCTCTTGGTTTTAACTATATTTATTCCCTTTGCCTTTTATGCTTATAAAACTCTCGTCAAAAAAGAATTTCTCATTCTTGATATTGCCATTTTTTATATCGCCATTATTTTAAGCCAACTTACTTTTTACGCCATCATTAGTTTAACTCCGATGACTTATTTAATTTCCTATTTGTCTTGTATTGGCCTTTTCATCTTCTTTGGTTGTTATATGACTTTGACCCTCGAACCAATCCGTAGCTTTATATTCCGCGATCCAATTACCAACCGTTATGGTTTTCGTGCTCACTCAAATCCTTTTAAACATAAAAAGCAAAAATAATTCATCTATCTTATAAAATATGTTATAATAATACCGTCATCGGCAACGATGATGCTCATTTAATTTCTAGGTGGATGTTTTTGATTTTATCTAAGCATCCACACATGCGCCCGTAGCTCAGCTGGATAGAGCGTTTGCTTGCGGAGCAAAAGGTCGTAGGTTCAAATCCTGTCGGGCGTACCAAAAATAAAATCAGACCATTAGGTCTTTTTTTATTTTTTATTATGTTATAATGAGCTTATGCAGTGGGAAAAAATTACAGACATCATTTTAATATCATCAATTGTAACCCTTTTGGTCTTTGCTGTCATCGGCGTCATCCAATGGATTACTCGTAAATCTTTTTATAAGGTTGATCGGCGTTTGCGTTGGATGCCTCTTCCTTTAGCCCTTATGGCAATCACCTACTTCGTCTTTGATAAACTTTTAATTTTAGCTACTCGTCCTAATGGCTCAGGCGAACCTTCCTTCCCCTCTACCCACGTCATGGTTGTTGCTACGATTTTTTTCCTCGCGACCATGAATCTTCCTAAATACGTCAAATCCAAAACCGCTCGTATCATCCTTGAAATTATCATGGTTGTTTTTATTTCCCTCACTTGTATCGGCCGTGTCATGTCTAACATGCACTCTCCCGTCGACGTAATTTTTGGCCTTATCTTTGCGTTCCTCTTTACCGAAATCTATTACCAAGTTCTAAAGCATAAAAAACCAGGGAAATCTTTGAAAAGTAAAAAGTCTAAAAAACTGAAAAAGGAAGAAGATGAGTAGTATTTTTACAAAAATTATTAACGGCGAAATCCCTTGCTATAAAATTTATGAAGACGATAAAACTTTGGCTTTTTTAGATATTAATCCAGAAGTTAAAGGCCATACTCTGGTCGTTCCTAAAACAGAAGTTGATAAAATTTATGAACTTGAAGATGAAGACTACCAAGCGCTTATGCGTACCGTTAAAAAGCTTTCCGCTCACATGGAAAAAGTTTTGGGCACTCGTACTCTCTGGAAAGTTATTGGTACTGATGTTCCTCATGCCCACGTCCATCTTCTTCCCTATGATGAAACTTGGACTCACGGCCGTCACTTAAAACTATCTCCAGAAGAATTTGAACAAATCCGCCAAACGCTTGCGATGTGATATAATTAACCCATGAGATTTGCTAGTAGTTATGAACCGGGGGAATATGAAAGTGATATTTATGCTGCCTGGGAAACCAGCGGCATTTTTAATCCTAAAACCACCACTTTACCTGTCGACAACGACGACGATGGTATCGACGATCGCGCAGAAAATAATTCTGCTCCTCAAACTTTTTCTATCGTCATGCCACCTCCGAACGCTAACGGCAACTTACATATCGGCCATGGTTTAACAATTGCCCTCGAGGACTCGCTCATTCGATATCATCGCTTAAGAGGTGAATCATCTTGGTATATTCCTGGTGCTGATCACGCTGGTTTCGAAACCTGGGTAGTTTATGAAAGAGAGCTTGAAAAAACTGGTCACACTCGTTTTGAATATTCTCGTGATGAGCTTTATGCTCGCGTCTGGAATTTCGTAGCCGAACAACGTGGAAATATGGAGCTTCAACTTCGTGCTCTTGGCGCTTCTTGCTCTTGGGGAGATCTAACTTTCACTCTTGATGAAAATGTGATTGACCGCGTTTATACAACTTTCGAAAAAATGTGGAACGATGGCTTAATTTATCGAGGCGAAAAACTCGTTAATTTCTGTCCAAAACATCAAACCGCCTTTGCTGATATCGAAGTTGAACATGAAGCCGAAAAAGGTACCCTTTGGGATATCGCCTATACCTATGATGGCGGCGAAATAATTGTTTCAACTACCCGCCCCGAAACTCTTTTTGGCGATGTCGCTGTTGCCGTTAATCCGAACGACGCTCGCTATAAAGATTTAATTGGTAAAATGGTTAAATTACCTCTTACTGACCGTGAAATTCCGATTATTACTGACGAACACGCTGACCCTGAATATGGCACCGGAGCGGTTAAAATTACCCCTGCCCATGATTTTGATGACTTTGAAGTCGGTGAGCGCCACGGTCTCGAACGTATCCAGGTTATCACCGAAGATGGAACTATGATAAATGTCCCTTACGATTATAATGGTCTAACTACTTCCGAGTGTCGTAAAAAAGTCTTAAAAGACCTTAAAGACCAAGATCTTTTAAGGGGTGAAAAGAAAATTGAGCATACCGTTTCCCATTGTTACAAATGCGGAACCACAATCGAACCGATGTTGAAAGAGCAGTGGTTTATCGATGTTAAAAAACTCGCTAAAACTGCTATTGAACATCTCGAAAAAGATGAAATTAAATTCTACCCTAGTAATAAGAAAAAAATTATCATTAACTATTTAGAAGGCTTAAAGGACTGGAATATTTCTCGTCAAATTCCTTGGGGTATCGCTATCCCAATGTTTAGGAAAATTGACGAACGCGCGACGGATGAACCAGATTGGATTTTTGACCGTCGGACTAATCTAAAGGAGATCGAAAAAGCAGGCGTGAAATATGTTCGCGACGAAGACACGTTTGATACTTGGTTCTCTAGCTCTCATTGGCCAATTGTTTGTACCGACTGGACCGAAGAGAACTTTAACCCGTATTATCCTCTAAATGTTATGGAGACTGGCGCCGATATTCTCTTCGCTTGGGTTGCCCGAATGATCATGATGGGCCTTTACGTTACTGGTGAAGTTCCCTTCCGTGAAGTCTATCTCCATGGTCTTGTTCTCGATGCACATGGAAAAAAGATGTCGAAATCTAAAGGTAATGTCATTAATCCAATGGATTTGGTTGCTAAATACGGTTCCGATGCTTTCCGCCTCGGCATTTTGCGGGGTCGCTCCGCTGGTATGAACCAAGCTTTCTCCGAAAACTCCGTCATTGCCGGCCGCAACCTCTGTAACAAGCTCTGGAATATCTCCCGCCTCATCCAATCTATCGTCGATGAAAACGAGCAGAGCGAGCGAGAAAATCTTATTTCTGAGGGGATCCGGAGTCACGACGAGGAAGAGCGCGCCGACCCCGTGACGACGGGCGTCGGCGACGCGCCCCGAAGAAATAATGATTTTTCGCTCGCGTATTCTACTAATAACATGGGCGAAGACTGGATTTGCCGTGAGATAAATACTTGTCTTAAAACGGTTGAAACTGACATGAAATCTTATCGTTTCGCCGAATCCATCGAAATTCTCTATCAAACTATCTGGGATAAATACGCCGATTGGTTCCTCGAAAGCCAAAAAATCTACAAAAACGTTGAGCTCTTAAAAACCACTCTCGAAACGCTTTTAATTTCCCTCCATCCATTCGCTCCATTCGTTACCGAGGCCATCTGGCAAAATCTATCTTGGACTAATGGCTTCATTGCGACCGCTAAATGGCCCGCTAAACTCAAATATGACCCAATTTCCGCTGAGAACTTTGAAAACATAAGAATTATCGTGTCTGAAGTCAGAACGACCTTGCAGAGCCTTCCAGGCACTAATAACAGCCAAAAATATAACCTGCTGTATGATAATGACAGCCTTATTGAGGATAATCTCCTTTTGATTAAGACTCTTACCAAAGTTCCAAGCATTGATGCCTTAGAAGGTGCTCCACGTGGTCTTAGGTTAGCTCTAGCGAATCACGAACTGTATCTCGATATACCCGAAAAAATCGTTAAAGCCTACAAAGATGCCCTAACTGAAAAAATCCTCTCTGTTGGCCGTGAGTTAGATGCCCTCAATGCTCGTATGATTAATCCAAGTTATATTGAAAAAGCACCCGAACATCTAGTTAAAGAAACTAAAGAACAAATTGAGGCAAAAAAATCCCTCATAGAACGCCTCAAACAACAACTTTCTATTATCTAATCGACCTAAAGAGTTCCCCTTGACATAGTAGTAACCCTATGTTATTATATTAACTACGATAAAAATTTCGTGTTCTTTTAATCTTTAGATTTTTGTTTGAGGAGGGATTAATATGAATTTAGGCCGGTCAGAAAAAATGACCATACGGGAACTTGTATCAAACAGTCCTACTGAGAAGCTTCTGAAGCTTTATGAATTCTCCCTGAAAGAAGAGATTAAACCTCTCGCTCTGGTTTCTCAAAATGAACTGATTAGTCGCCAAGAATCAGGTAAAGCTAAAAAGATTTTTAGTAAATTTGCTCAAGACATTTTCAATGAACAACCAGACTCAATGTTCTCTGCCCTAGTTCTTCATCTATATGGTGAAGAAAGTGATGGTGCCATCCCTGATGTTGCTATCGAAAAAGCTACTAACCGTTATTTTAAGAATACCTTCTGGAACCAAGACTAAAGACCCCCTTCCCCCGATTTATCGGGGGTTATTTTTTATTAAACTTATCCAAATTAAACATCGGTCTTCCCTTTTCTCCGTCAATGATTCCCTGCGCTTTTCTTAACAGTTTTTCCAGTGCTATCTCTGAGGATGCCGATCCAACGTGAACGGTTCGGACGACTTTTCCCTGCTCTTTGTAGCATACCTGTACTCCAGTCGCCCCCGAGGTTGTTTTAAACCGTCTAATATAAGCCATATTTAGATTTTATCACAAAAATTCCACCAATCTTTTCCACAAAAACCATAAGAATTTTTCGGAGTATTATCCTATCTTTAGCAACCGGAACGCCTGGCAACCCGACTTGACAGAAAAAACCACAAGCGCTAAAATTGAGGTAACAACTACCGCCTCGCGGTA
Organism: Candidatus Nanosyncoccus sp.; assembly: GCA_045615385.1. Lineage (GTDB taxonomy): Bacteria > Patescibacteriota > Saccharimonadia > Saccharimonadales > Saccharimonadaceae > Nanosyncoccus. Next base: position 6,817 of record JAZLES010000019.1, read on the forward strand.
AGTTGGGAGTAGTTTTAGCAACCAGAGACGCATACTTAGACGATTACTTTTATTGCTAAAACAGAGATAATTTAGCAAACCGGTAGGGAATTATCCAAACCGGAAATTATGGTTATGTAATAAAAACCATAAGCGGTCAAGAAAAAGCACGTGTTCAAAGAGGAATACTAATGTTTTGATGTATAATAGATAATATGAAAGTTCCTATTACTCAATCTAAATCCTGGCATAAGCTTCAAGATGATCTCGGCGAAGTTAGCTATTTTGAAGAAGGAAGCGGCTATCAGTATTTAGCAATTTTGAAAACTACCCCTGTTGGAAATTATCTATATCTTCCATATGGCCCTGCCGTAGTGGATAAAAAAGGTCTTGAAAATGCTCTTAAATCTCTTAAACTTCTCGCTAAACGTAAAGATGCCATGTTTATCCGTCTCGAACCGACTAATCCTGAATTGGTCAAATATCTCCCAAGTAATATTAAAAAATCTACTGATTTGAATCCCCAAATGACCTGGCGTCTTAACCTTAAAGACGATGTGCAAACTATCATTCTAAATTTCTCCCATGGCGTTAGAAATGCCTATAATACTTTTGAGAAAAAAGGCTTGAAGGTTGAGAAAACTAGACAAATTGAAGATATTGATTATCTAGTTAAACTCCAAGAAAAACTCTTTAAAGAGAAAAAAATAAATACATTTAGTAAATCTTATCTTGAAGCCGAACTACATCAACCTTTCGCTAACCTCTATTTAGTAAAATATTTCGACCCCGAAAAAAAATCCGAACAAGTACTTGCTGCCAGTCTGTTTTTCGATTACGACAAAACTCGCTATTATATGCAATCCGCTTCAGATAATGATTACAAAAAACTACCTGCTACCGTCGCGTTGTTAACTACTGCTATCTTCGATGCCAAAAAGGCCGGTTTGCAGTATTTCGACTTTTGGGGTATCGCCCCCGATGACGCTCCAAGCAGCCACCCCTGGAAAGGCTTTACTCAATTTAAGAAATCCTTTGGCGGGGAAGAGGTAATCTATGCCGGAACCTATGATATAGTCCTAAAACCCTTAAAATATCGTTTTTACAATCTTACCCGTAAACTTAACCGTTTTCTCCGCCATCTTTAAGCGCGTGTTATAATGAAATTATGAATTTGAGTGGTTTAACGAGCACTGAGGTTGAAACAAAAGTCAAACAGGGAAAAGTCAATCAGTATTCCCATAAAGACCCTAATTCTGTTACTAAAATTATTACGCGTAATCTCTTCACTATTTTCAATCTCGTTAACGTCATTCTCGCCCTCATGGTTTTCATCGTTGGCTCCTATAAAAATCTTCTCTTTATCTTTATCGCCATCGCTAATACTCTTATCGCTATTATTAACGAGATTCGTGCGAAAAAGACCATCGATAAAATGCGCCTTCTGGCTGAGCAACGTCCGACTGTCATCAGGGATGGGAAAAACCTTCAAATCGACCCAACCGAAATTGTCGAGGGGGACCTCATGGTCTTAAGCCTTGGTGACCAAATCCTCGTTGATTCAAAAATTGAGGAGGGAATTATCGAAGTAAATGAGTCCTTCATTACTGGTGAATCCGACAATATTAAAAAACGCCCCGGCGATCAGCTCATCTCTGGTAGCTTCGTAGTTTCCGGCGCCTGTAAAGCGACCGTTACCTCTGTTGGCGCTGAGAATTATATCTCAAAGCTCGAATCTTCCGCTCATACGATTAAAACTGCTGACTCAAAACTTTTCACTATCATGAACAACATCGTAAAATACATTTCCTTCGTCCTTATCCCGATTGGCGCCCTTCTCCTCTGGTCGCGTTTTCGTGTGGATGGCGATACCCCTGAAATAGCCGTTACAAGTACCGTCGCTGCTCTAATTAATATGATCCCCGAAGGCCTCATTCTCTTAACTTCCTCTGTTCTCGCACTCTCAACTATCCGCCTCAGTCGTAAAAAAGTCCTCGTTCAAGACCTCTATAGCATCGAAACTCTCGCCCGTGTCGACTGTATCGCTCTTGATAAAACTGGCACCATTACTACCGGTAAAATGCAGGTCAAAGAATTCGTCCCCGCTAAAGGCATATCTGAAAATGCCCTTAAAAACACGCTTATGGCTATTTTAAGCCACGTCCCGGCCGATAACGCCACATCACTCGCTTTGAAGGAAAAACTCCTGAAAACATCGAAATTTGAAGCTACAGACGAAATCGAAGAAGTCATTCCATTCTCCTCCGACCGTAAATACTCTGGTATTAGGACTAAATCCGCCACATTCCTCATGGGCGCTCCTGAATATATCACTAAAGAAAAACCCGATTTTCCCGGTCACTACCGAGTTCTCGCTGTTACTAAAGATAAAAAATTACTAGGGTATGTCTTGCTTGAAGATGAGCTCCGAAAAGATGCTAAGAAAATCATTAACTATTTCTATGAAAACGACGTCGACATTAAAATTATCTCTGGTGACAATCAAACCACCGTCGAAAAAATCGCCTCACTCGCTGGCGTCAAAGACATTAACGGTGTCGACCTTTCTACCTTGGACTCCCCAATCGACTATGATAAACTTGTCAAAACCTATAACATCTTCACTCGCGTCAAACCGAACCAGAAAAAATCACTCATTCTCGCCTTGAAAAAACAGGGAAGAACCGTCGCTATGACCGGCGATGGCGTGAACGATATTCTTGCTATGAAAGAAGCCGATTGTTCAATCGCCATTGGCGAGGGCTCCGATGCCGCCCGCCGCTCCGCGAAACTCGTTCTCTTAAATAATGACTTCGCCGCCGTTCCAAACATTATCGACGAAGGTCGCCAAACCATTAACAACCTCGAACGCTCCACTGCCCTCTTCCTCGCAAAAACCGTCTACGCCAGCATCCTCGCCGTCCTTTTCGTTTTCCTCCCTCTAAGGTATCCCTTTACGCCGATTGAAATGACCTTGCTGAACTTTACCTGTATTGGCTTCCCAGCCTTTATCCTTGCTCTCGAGAAAAATACCGACCGCATCAAAAATCGCTTCGCAAAAAACATTATGCAATATTCCGTCCCTATCGGCCTCACCGTCACGATTTGTACTCTTATTCTCTCCATTCTCGCCCACGTCAACGATTTTTCGCATTTCGAGCTCACTACCACCTCTGTTTTTGTCACCTTCACCATTGATCTCATTCTAATTTATTGGATTTCTAAACCGCTCAATCCTCTCCGGGCGACTCTTCTCCTAACAATTATTGGCATCATGGCTGCCGCCTTCCTTATCCCCTTCACTCGCAGATTCTTCGAATTTACTTTTCTTACCGAAAACGGCTTAATCGTGACAGTCTCCGTCGCTGCTATCGGCATTCTCATTTTCGCCATCATCCGTCGCCTGATGTACCGCCTCTCCGTCCGTGTTTTCAAAACCCGCCCACATTTAAATCTTTAATTTTCAATCGACACTCTCGGATAAATATTTAGACTGTACGGATCCGTCGCCTTCACCCCTGACATAATTTCGTAATATGCTGCCGCTGCCACCATCGCCCCATTATCCCCCGAAAGTTTAGGAGCAGGGAAATACGCCCCTTTTAAAGCCTCTCGTAATTCTTCGTTTGCGCTTACTCCTCCGGCAACCACCACCGACTTCGCATCCGGATGCTGCTCTAACGCCATCTCTAATTTTTCACATAAAATCTCTACCGCCGTTCTCTGGAACGATGCCGCAAAATCCGCCACCTGCTGTTCATTTAATAACTCTTTTAGCTGATGTGATGGATACGAAATCGGCACCCCAACCTCTTTTTGTACTGCTCGTAAAACTGCTGTCTTTAACCCTGAAAACGAAAAATCTAACCCCGAAACCTTCGGATGCGGAAACTTATACTTAGAAGCATCTCCCTTTAAAGCCGCCTTCGCAATCGACGGCCCTCCCGGATAAGGAAGCCCTAAAATTTTCGCCACCTTGTCAAAACACTCCCCAACCGCATCATCATTTGTCGTCCCAATAATCTCGAACTGATTATGCCCCGCCATATACAAAATCTGCGTATGTCCCCCCGAAACAACTAGCGCAATTAAAGGAAATTGGGGACAATGGTTTATGTTCAATTCGAGGGAATCCGGAGCCTGGCAAGGCGAGGACGAGCGGCGGCCGCCCGTGGCGACGGGCTGGCCGGACGCGGCCCGAGAATGAACATAAACATTGTCAGATTTGAGCCAATTCGCATACACATGTGACTTTAAATGATGCACCGCATATAACGGTTTATCATGTAAAATCGCTAACGTTCTTGCCGTCAACGTCCCGATCAGAAGCGATCCTAAAAGCCCTGGCGCATGTGTCACTGCAATTGCATCAATCTCATCCCACGAGCACCCCGCATCTGATAAAGCCTTATTCACGACTGGCATCATCGCCTCTAAGTGGCTTCTCGCCGCCACCTCTGGAATTACGCCACCGTATTCCTTAAAAATATCAATCTGCGAAACTACCACATTCGACAAAATTTTCGCTCCATCTTCAACTACGGCCGCCGCCGTCTCGTCACAACTTGTTTCAATTCCTAAAATTCTCACTCTAAAATTATATCACATACCCCTATAAAAAGCTACTTTCTTATTGACAAAACATAAAAAGTATGATATTATAGACAGATAGCATAGTTTTGTTGGTGAAAAAATGAAAAGAGGTGATTTAATTGCCAAAGACCAACGAACGTACCTTAAAAATGATGCACGACTTCATCTTTTTACATGATGAAGGGTATAACATCCCTGAAATTGCGAAGAAATACAATCTCTCGACAACGACGATTTATAATCGGCTTGCCGAAATCGCTGAAAAGGCCGGCGTTACAAGAGAATCTCTTCTTGAGAGGTCTTTTGTAGCCGATCATTCTGGCCGCAATTTCACTCCAGTGAAAAAAGTCGACGTTAGCAAGTTTCAGAGGCATTTTGAAAATGCCATGGCCGAAATTGGAGCTCTTAGACGAGCTATCAACCAGTCTCTAGAAGACCATGAAATTTGGGATGAAATTATGAAGGAGGAAGTTAAATGACAGAACTACGTCTACTCACTTCAAAACACCTCAGGGATGCCATTAAACACGGTGATACCCCTGAAGTGTTGCAAGAACGATATAGTTGTACAGAGGAAGAATTGAAAGAAAAGATCCGGCTTCTCTATAAACAAGAGAAACAAGCCCAAGAAGTCTTTAACAGCCTCAAGGCTAACCGAAAAAAGCCTCAACGTAAGTTGAAAAATATCGCTGCTCAACCAACCCCCCCTGTAGAAGAAATCGAAGTCGTTACCCCCAGTCCTCGCCAAGAGAAAACCATGGTTGATTTAATACAAGAAGAGCGCAACCTGAGTAAGGAAGTCATTAATCTTGAAAATCAGCACAAAGCTCTTGCCCAAAAACGCCGTCCCCATCTCGGCAATTTGAGAAAGCTTCAAGATCGCATCAAAGGGATTGAAGCTAGTCTTAAAGCCTGCCATGATGAATATCAGCAATCGGTCGAACAAGCGAACGCCATTGCGGAGCAGATGAACGACATCAGCGCTATACGGCGCGATAAAGTTGCGAAACTGGAAGCAGTGCGTCAAGAAATTGAGATTAAAAGTACAATCTCAATTTATGTCTACGAGGACGGACGCATCGAAGCCTCAGATAATCCAGAATTTATCATCAACGATGATGGCTATTTGGATTTGAAATCTGGACTCAGTGAAAGGGAAGAATGCCTAGACCTTCGGGTTCGCGACATTGTTACTTTGGCTCGTCTCTTAAAAATCAGTGAAAAAGTTGAAAAACTGACACTAATTTGCGAGAACGAAACCATTGAAACCGCCTTTCAGGCGCTTCGTCCCCAAATGCCACTCTAAATTACTAGAGTGGCATTTTTATTCGTGATGATACGGCCCTCCAGCCACAATTTGCGACGCTCGGTAAACCTGTTCACAAACCATTAACCTCGCAATCATGTGCGGAAACACCAATTTCGAAAAACTCCACACAAAATCTGCCTTCTCTCTTATAAAATCATTAAAACCATACGCCCCACCAATCAAAATCACTACCTCACGCGAATTCGAAAATGCCTTATTGAGCCTCTTAGAAAATTCGTCTGATGATATATTTTCGCCACGCTCATCACAACAAATCACGAACTCTCGTCCCGAAAACGGCCACTCGGCTAATTTCTTCAAAAATTTCTCTTCCTCTATAAACTCCCACGTAATTTCAAAAGGTTTTTTCAGCCTTTTCTCATATTCAACGCACGCTTCCGCGCACCAATCTGTATTTTTCTTCCCCCCGCAAATAATTCTAATCATACTAAAATTATAACATTTTATGGTATAATAGGCATACACTGGACCGTCGCCAAGTGGTAAGGCACTGGGTTTTGGTCCCAGCATTCGCAGGTTCGAATCCTGCCGGTCCAGCCAAGCCACCAGAGAAAGACCCGAAGGGTCTTTATTTGATGGCTTTAGTTTGGAGAGGCAGGATGAGAACCGTAGGTTCGGACGCCGTAGGAGACGAGTGAAAATCTTAAATTTATTTGAGATTTTCCGAGGCGACGCTCGGCGTAGTGATTTTGCTTTAGCAAAATCACATATCCTGCCGGTCCAGCCATTCCTCTTGTGTTTTTCTTAAAAGTGTGCTATAATAAAGGCATGCCTAAAAAACGACGAAAATCAACACGTAAATCTTCGAAAAGGACGAAAAAAGAAGCTCCCCTAGAACATGAGCTTCCCGGTGGTTTTTGGCGTCAAATTACCGCTATCGTCATGGTTGCCTTAGCGCTCTTTTTCGTCATCACTTGGTTCGGCCAAGGTGGGACTGTCCTTAATGAGATTCATAAATTCATTCTCAAAGGACTCGGCTTTGCGACTTATTTTATTCCTCCCCTTCTTGTTTACCTCGCAGTGAGAATTCTTCGTAGCGACGATAATCGCGTCGCCGTCCCTGTTTATATCGCCAGCGTCCTCATGATTCTTTGGATTGCCGGCATCGCTGCCATCTGGAAAGCGGGTGGTCTTATCGGTAGTTGGCTAAATACCCTCGCGACTAATTTCTTAAGCCAAGGCGTTGTCATTTTCATTTACATCGTTTTAATTTTCATTACTACCGCCTTCATTCTCCAACTTTCCCCAGTCACTTTCTTTAAAGGTACTAAAAATCTCGTTAAAAACCCTAAAACCCCAGCCGAAAACGATACAAAAAATGATAAAAAACTCGGCAAACTTGAAATTAAAGTCAACTCCGGCATTGGCCCCGTCGAAACTCAAGAAAAACCCCAAGTTAAAGCTCCCGTTAAAACCGAGCCAACTAAACTTGAAGAAAAAGCTCTTGTTGCCATTTCTGATCCCGACTGGAAAATGCCTTCGACTAATCTTTTAACTAAAAAACAATCTCCCGCCGACGCTGGCAACATCCAACAAAACGCCTACATCATTAAAAGCACTTTTGCCGAATTTGGCATTGATGTCGAAATGGAAGGCGCCAACGTTGGCCCTCGCGTCACGCAATATACCCTGCGCGCTCCGGGCGGTGTTAACCTTGCGAAAATTGCTGCTCGTGATAAAGAGCTTGCCTATAAACTATCCGCCCAAACCATTCGTATCGAAGCCCCAATCCCCGGTACTCAGCTCATTGGTGTCGAAGTCCCGAATATTCGCTCCGCGACTGTCTCTCTAAGGGGCATTCTGGAAAGCGACGAATGGCATAAAAATACCGAACCCCTTACCTTTGCTATCGGTAAAAACATTTCCGGTAAACCTATCGTTGCCGACCTTTCGAGTATGCCGCACCTCCTCATCGCCGGTACTACTGGTTCCGGTAAGTCCGTCATGACTAATACTCTTATCATGTCGCTCCTTTATCGCAATTCGCCTAGCGACATGCGCCTTATCATTGTCGACCCGAAACAGGTCGAAATGGTTTCCTATAACGACATTCCTCACCTTCTTACTCCAATTATTACCGATACCTCGAAAGCCCTTTCTGCTATGAAATGGGCCGCTGGCGAAATGGATCGTCGCTATAAACTCATGGCCGATGAGAAAGTTAAGAAGATTTCCGACTACAATAAAAAAATGTCTCAACTTTCTGATTCCGGCCAAGAAGGGAACAACAAGATGCCTTATATCGTCATTGTTATCGACGAAATGTCCGATCTCATGATGCAAGCCAGTAAAGAGCTCGAACCGCTCATCGTCCGTATCGCCCAGCTTGGTCGTGCTGCCGGTATGCATCTCGTCCTTGCCACTCAGAAACCGATTGTAAAAGTTATTACCGGTCTAATTAAGGGTAACATTCCTTCCCGTATCGCTTTCCGTGTCCTAACCTCTATGGAATCACGTATCATTCTCGACCTTTCCGGCGCCGAAAAACTTCTCGGTCAAGGTGATATGCTTCTCTCAACCGAAAAAACCATGAACGGTCCTGAACGGATTCAGGGCGCCTGGACCCCTGATGAGGATATCGAAAAAGTCACCAATTTCCTTCGTGCTCAACGTCCCGCCGACTATAACGCCGAAGTTGTCGCTCAACAAGTCGCCATTAAAGGCCTCGGTCCTACCGATGGTGGTAGTATTGGCGATCTCGGTCGTCGCTATGATCCGAACGACCCAGTTGTCCGTAAAGCTGTCGAAATCTCCTTAAATAAGGGTAAATTCTCTACTGCCATGCTTCAAACCTACCTCGGTAAAGGACACGGTTTTGTTTCTGGTCTTGCCATTTGGTTCGAAGAAATCGGCGTCATCGGCCCCCAAAACGGCAACAAGCCTCGCGATTTGCTTATTACTTCCATGGAAGATTTTGATAATCTAGCTCAATAAAAAACCGCAAAATTTTCTTTTTTAAAAAACTTATGCTACAATACGGTTATGATTAAACATAGAGCATTGGTCAAACCAAACTGTATGGCTATTGTTTCTCTTTCTCTTTTTTTCGCCACTTTTCTTTCTCTAGGCCTTGCTTCCGCTCTCACTTATTCTCAGGACGTTGGGGTTAGCTTTACTTTTGGCCCAATGCTAAGAGTAATTGTTTCCTCAGATCTTTTCATTAATAATCTTGCTCCTGGCACGACTTCAGACAGTAATATCATAGAAGTTAGAGTCTTAACTAAT
>JAZLES010000020.1:0-18629 GCA_045615385.1 Candidatus Nanosyncoccus sp.
TCCTTGGCTCACAGAACGACATGGCTACGATCCGACTTGATTATTATTGCAACCAATCCTTCAGTAGAAGGTGAATCTACTGCATTACTACTTGAAAAAATGCTACACGAAAAATCACCTAAACTAAAACTCACAAGACTCGCAAGAGGCTTGCCTTTGGGTGTTGATCTATCTTATGCAGACCAAATTACACTTAGTGCGGCTTTAGAGAATAGAACGCAACTGTAAGGCATTAGAAATACATCTTTCTCGGAACGCTCCCTCGCGCCCGTCGTTACGGGGCTCGGTCGCTCCGTATTTTCCACGTCGGAAAATATGCTCCTCGAACGAGGGCATTCCTCGCATATTCTTTATCTGGAGACGGAGCATGATTCGGTGCGGAGGGTGGCGGAGAAATATGGGGGGCAGAGAATTAAAGTTTTGCCGAGCGGGTTAATTGATTTAGTAGATCTGAAAGCGAAGATTACAGACGACACAGAATTAATCTCAGTTAGTTTAGCTAACAATGAACTCGGGACAATTCAGCCTTTAAAGGAAGTGGCGGAAATAATTCGTGAAGTAAAAATTGAACGTATGAAACGAGGAATTAAGCGGCAATTACTATTACATTCAGATGCTTCGCAAGCTTTGAATTTAATCGATATTAACGTAGCGAGGATGGGAATTGACCTTCTAACTTTAAATGCAGCAAAAGTATATGGGCCAAAAGGCGTTGGAGCGCTTTATGTTTCGCATGATGTAAGATTAAAACCATTAACTTATGGTGGCGGTCAGGAGAATGGACTAAGAAGTGGGACTGAAAATGTTCCAGGCGTAATTGGATTTGCTAAGGCGGTTGAGCTCGCAAAGGAACATATGAACGGGAATCGAAAGAAATATGCTACTTTGAAAAAAATACTATTAGCTGAATTAACAGATTATAAATTAATCAACAAAAAGCACTCTCTTGACAATTTTATAGTTTTATGTTATAATGGTATAGATGCGGAACGATTAGTGTTCCTTCTTGAAGAAAAAGGTGTGTATGTGGCGACGGGGGCGGCTTGTGCGGCTTCTAAAGGCGTGCGCTCACATGTTTTGAAGGCAATTGGTTTAACCGACGAGCAAATCGCGGGATCTTTGCGCATTACGCTCGGCGAGACCAACGACGAAGCCCAAATTCACGAAGCAGCTAAAATTATTAATGAAACTGTCAAACAAGAGCTTGATAGATTAAGAGCTAGTTAATAAAGTTAATTCTTTGTGACTGAAAACTCCCATATTTTTAGATTTCGCATATCGTCATTAGAATCAACTCCATTACCGCCAATCGTAATCGTAGCGTTCGCTAGACTAGTCGGAACGTTGTTTCCTGAAATCGTTCTATTTGAAAGGGCGCCCACAAGCGAACCGACCAAAGACGGCGTAGATGGGTTATAAGTAATGTCAACCTCAAAATCTCGTTCACCAGTTAAACGCGAAGAGCTTAACCCAATATATGTCGAGGGGGTAATAAGACCAGTTTGACTACTTCTTGGTCGGTTTACATAACTAGCAATCCTTAGATAGCCACTATTATAGTTGTATAATGAGAACCCATCATAATTAGAACCGTTCTTTTGAATTGCAGTTAGAACGAATTTCCCATTTTCATTTGATTGAGAAAGATCAGTTCTAAATTTAATATGGACCGTAAATGAATTGCCGGTGAATGCGAGGACGCCAGTATTAAAATTAGTGTTATTGCCATTTGAGGCAATTGTAATTCCATTAGTAGAATCAACGTTTACAAATTCAAATCTCGTGATGTTACCATTAGCGTCAGCAGCGACTTTTATATCAGCGTTTAGACCAGTGATATTCTCGTATTGAGTTGTTACTCCAGTAGGAACACTACTTGGGTCATAAGTCGTGGCAGTGCTATTAATATAAGGATCGTCCCAAGTACCAGAACCTTGTGAGCTACTTCCCCATATCGCATAAAGCGTAATCGCATTAGCTTGCGTAGGCTCTAAGGTAATAATATCTCCTGGTGAGTAAGTAGGATTAGAAGTGACAGTGCCATCTTCATCCCAGCCAAGGAAAGCGTAACCCGAACGAGTTGGAGTGCTACTGGATAAAGTAGCTGTGCCAGTGCTAGAAATAGTGACGCTTTGATTACTCGGCATATTGGTGACTGTATCAGTGCCGGCATTGGCATTATAAGTAATGGAATACTGTGGATTATTAGCTACGACCGTAACGACAAAGTTTTTGGTATAAGTGCCTGAACTAGTATTGATGTCTGGCAAAACGCCAAAATACAGACTATGGGTGCCAGTCCCGGCAACACTACGATTCCCAAGAGTAAGATCAGAAGAAGAAGTTGGGGCCGGAACGTAATTCGTTCCATCTATACTAAAGCCATACCCATTAGTAAACTGATTCTGGGTAATAGAGTTAAATCCTTGCGGAAGAGTAATTGTCGGAATTATTTTCGTGTTATCGCTCACATTAACTAAATCGGTCGAATTGGTTGGATTGGTGAGAGCCGCAGTGTAGCCGGTATAATTATCTGTTGTAACGCTGACGGTTTGTGAAGTTGAGCCAAAAAGCCCAGGGCTCAAGCCAAGAGATAAAGAAGAGCTAATTGTGATAGAAATCGTTGCATCTGTAGCACCAAAAACTGGCGTTCCAAAAAATGTTTGTCCGCCTATCAGAGCCACGAGGGCCAAGACCAAATCAATCATGACTTGACGTCTTTTCCTCAATATAACTCCTTTAACACTCTACGCATAGCGCTAACAAGGCGCAATGCGCTTATTATTATTTTAACATTTAAAAATGAAATGTGGGGAGGCAAAGCATTTTCTTTTTTGTATATTTTATGTTATAATATTTTTATGAAAACGGTATATGTCGGGATGAGCGGGGGCGTAGATTCTTCGGTTTCAGCCTTGCTTTTAAAAGAGCAGGGTTATCATGTAGTTGGGGTTTACATGAAAAACTGGTCGCGGGACCTCCCGGGGATGAAATGCCCATGGGCAGAGGACCTTGCGGATGCGAAAAGAATCGCTGTGAAGCTGGGGATTGATTTTTTGGTTTGGGATTTTGAGGAAGCTTACCGTAAAAAAGTGGTAAATTACATGCTTGATGAGTTTAAAAAAGGTAATACGCCTAATCCAGACATTATGTGCAACCAAGAAATTAAATTTAAACTCTTTTATGAGAAGGTAATGGAAATGGGGGCGGACTATATTGCAACGGGGCATTATGCGCGAATTATTGATAGAAAATTAGCGAGAGCGATTGACGAGAATAAAGATCAGACCTATTTTCTTTATCGAATTAGTGACGAGGCTTTAAAACGAACGCTTTTCCCGGTTGGCGAAATGAAAAAACCAGAAGTGAAAGAGTTGGCGAAAGCAAAAGGGCTACATAATGCTTATAAAAAAGAGTCGATGGGCGTCTGTTTTGTGGGCGAAGTCGGGATGAAAGATTTTTTGAAAGAATATATTGATATAAAGCCTGGTGAAATTCGCGAAATTGAGAGTGAGAAAATCTTAGGATACCACGAAGGAGCGGTCTTTTATACGATTGGGCAAAGACATGGACTTTATCTTACTGGACAAAAGGGCGAGATTAATGATGGAATGCCTTATTATGTCGTAAAAAAGGATTTAGTGAACAATATCCTTTACGTTTCGAAAAATCTAAATGATGAGAATTTATGGGTGAATGAACTGAAATTGAAAGATATTCTACTCCGAACAAAGCCAGCAGGCCCATCAATATTAGTACGTTTAAGGCATCGAGCGCCGTTAATTCCAGCAAAAATTGATGGGAAGAAACTAGTTTTTGAAGAAAAAATAAAACGACCGGCAAGTGGACAGTCAGCAGTATTCTATGACGGAGAAATTTGCCTAGGCGGAGGAATTATTGCATAAAAAAATATCCTAAAGGAAGGATATTTTTTTACGAACTAAACTAGGCCGACAGGAACAAGAGGTTTGCGAATAATAACGTCGCGGCGAGAAAACTCATCGAAATAACGAAAAACATGTTCGATTTTTGGCCCTTTTGGTATTTTTCGTAACGAAGACCTTTACGTCCAGCTTGTCTTGAAGCTGTCCTGTTAGTTTTCTTAGCGGTTCTCGTTGCTGCTTTTTTCTTTGCTTGTGCCATATTTTTTCCTTTTTATAGTTCTTATGATTATATTAGCACTAATCATTATTTGTGTCAACCTTAGTATTCTATGGTATAATTATCTCTATGAATGCAAACGAAGTTAGACAAAAATTTTTAGAGTTCCAAGTCAAAAATGGGCACAAAATCATCCAACCGGCGCCATTAGTTCTAGAAAATGATCCGACAACTTTATTTACGGGTTCTGGGATGCAGCCGCTTCTACCTTATCTACTCGGAAAAGACCATCCAGAAGGGACGAGATTAGCGGATTCGCAGCCTTCGATGAGAATGCAGGATATTGACGAAGTGGGCGACTCTCGGCATACGACGGTATTTGAGATGCTAGGGAACTGGTCCTTAGGGGATTATTTTAAAGAAGAGCAGATTCGGAATTTTTTTGAATTTTTAACTAAAATAGTTGGGCTTGAACCGGAAAAATTATACGTAACTTGTTTTATCGGGAACGAAAAATACGGGATTCCGAAAGATACGGAGGCGGCAGAAATATGGCAAAAAGTTTTCAAAGAGGCGGGGATTGAGGCAAAAATTGCGGAAATTGGAACGGCAGAGGCTGGTGATAAACGGGGAATTAAGCCAGGCGAAAGAATTTTCTTTTATGACGATCATGAAAACTGGTGGAGCCGAGGTGGGGGCTGCGAAACGACGCCAATCGGCGATCCGTGTGGACCAGATTCAGAAGTATTTTACGATTTTGGCGATGATAAACAAGATGTCGAGAAATATGGTTTAGCGCATCCGGCTTCAGACGGGGCAAGATTTATGGAAATCGGAAACTCGGTTTTCATGCAATATAAACGTAATGAAGACGGAACTTTCTCAGAGTTAGAGAAGAAAAATGTCGATTTCGGCGCAGGATTAGAGCGAATTACGGCGGCTTCGATTGGTTCGTTTGACGTCTTTAAGATTTCTCTGATGAAACCGATTATTGAAAAGCTCGAAGAGATTTCCGGAAAGTCGTATGATAATAATACGGACGAAATGCGGGTAATCGCGGACCATATTCGCGGAGCGTATTTGCTGGCAGCGGAAGGTTTAACGCCTTCAAATAAAGCGCATGGTTATGCGATGAGAAGATTACTTCGACGAGCCATCTTAAGGGCGCTCGATCTCGGGATTTCGGATAATTTCTTGTCGGAGATAGTGCCAGTAGTAGCGGAAAATTATGCGGATTTATCAGACGCAATTTTAACGCACCGCGAAAGTGCGCTCGAAGTAATGCTCCGCGAGGAAAATGCCTTTAGGAAGACTTTAAATAAAGGTTTGAAGGAATTGAGAAAAATTACAGGCCATAATAAAGTTTTAAATGGGAAAGATATATTTAAATTACAGGATACCTACGGATTTCCGATGGAGCTTTCAGTCGAGGAATGTTATCGCGAGGGAATTAAGTTAACGCCGGATTATGTAAAGGAATTTGAAGAGGCCTTAAAGGAACAGCGCGAGCGTAGCCAGACGGCGTCAAAAGGTATGTTTAAAGGCGGGCTTGAGGACCACGGTGAACAAACGGTGAAATACCATACGGCTTGCCACTTACTCTTAGCGGCGCTTCAGAAACTCATTGACCCAAATATTTGTCAAAAAGGTTCAAATATTACAGCAGATCGGGTGAGATTTGATTTTAGTTTAGACCATAAAATGACGCCAGAAGAAATTATTAAGGTAGAGAATTTGGTTAATGAATGGATTGAGGCGGATTTTCCAGTAGTATTTGATGAATATGATAAGGCTTACGCGCGAGATACTTTAAAGGCGCACGGGCAGTTCTGGGATAAATATCCGGATGTGCTAAAGGTTTATACAATTGGGGATTTCGAAAATCCGATTTCTAGAGAAGTTTGCGGTGGGCCACATGTTGAGCATACGGGAGTTTTAGGGAAGTTTAAGATTTCTAAGGAAGAGTCATCTTCGGCGGGAGTCCGGAGAATTAAAGCGGTTCTAAAATAAGTTATTGATGATGATAAGAAAAAGATTAGCTTTAGTTTACTTTTTTGGTTATTTGTATTATAATGAAAATATAAAAGAAGCCCTCTAGGAAGACTTCTTTTATGGGTTTGGTTACTAAGTATTTCTACTTAGTAACTTTTTTCTCTGGTTCATCATCTCGTTTATTATGATTAACGATGATCAGTGCGAACTGAACCATTTAATCCTTTCTGAGGCAACTTTAACTATCCTAGAAAAGCCGTTTAGTGAGCCTCTCTATGCCCACGAACCGAGAGCAGCTCGTGAATTATTTACTCACTAAAATCCCAAAGAACAACCCGAGAGGATTATAGGCATATAGGATTAAAAAATACAACCACGAAGGTCGGGAAAAGAAAGCATACGCGTTTTCACCTCTTTAAATTTTTCTATTCCGGATAGGGTTAAATTAGAAGCTAACTACCGACTAAACACCTAATAGATATCCCATCATACTTGAAGGTGCCACTACCCGCAGGATCAACAGATGTACTTAAAATGGAAGCAGAATATGATATAGTAAAGCCTGTAGCAGCAGAAGACGACCAATAAAAACCCTTACTACCATGATGATATATCAGATTAGTCTCCACGATCCCGGCATAAACAAAATTGTTAGGATAAGCCCTCATGGCTTTAGAAGCATTAGTACCGTCGGTATTGTTATCGTCAGTCCAACATGGATCATCGTTTAAACAAGCAGTTGGAGCAATATCTATGGTGGCTGAACTTAGAGTATAGAAGTCATTAGTACCGCCCTCTACTCTAACCTTACCACCACCTCTTGGTAGTTTCCAACCTGTGGGGCAAAGCGAAGTATTAGCATTCTCGGAGTCATAGTTTTCATCAAACATAACTTGACCACTATAAAAATTTGTATTAGCAAGAGCGGCAGCCCAAGTATAGTAGTTGCCGTAACTATAGACGTTTTGGTCAGTTCCGGTCATATTGGATACAGTAGTGTTCGGATTAATGGTACTATTAGTGTTTGTATTATCGTTACGGTATCTTGGGAATCTATAAGCCGGCACATAAGCAGTACCTATATCAGTTAAGGTCGCGCCGTTCACTCCTTTAATATCACCACTACCATCAGATTTATATAAGCTATTAGCGGTAGTAGAATTAGAGAAATTTGCTGTTTCTGGCTCTGCTAACCCTGAGAATACTCCACCGAATGCGCCATTATTACTTTGCGTATTGGCCGTGGTTATATTAGCATCATAGTCTAGTCTTAAGTTCTCAATCATCCAACAATTACCATCAGCAAGTTTAGCCACAGCGTAAGTATCTTGGTCTCTTGTATCAGTTAAAGCCGTCACTTTACCAGAACCTAAAGAAGAACATCCGTTCCAGCCTTGTAAGCTACCAGCAGATGGTACCCAAACAGCATAAAGAGATAAACCATTTTCATTTAGATCACTTGGAATAGTAATAGTTTCATTAGGCCCATAGATATGTGCATTTGGGTTAGAATTACTCCCTACATTTGCTACATAGTCATAGGCATCAGACCAACCCACAAAACCATAACCCGAACGTTTAAAGTTTGATGCCCAAAGAGTTACTTCGCCATTACTAGTCTCACTACTAGTTGGAGTCTGATCACCCATCGTATCAACTACTCCCACTCCACCGACCGTCATATCTCCTGCATTCGGCCAGTAACAAACTTTATTCGCTGGGCAAGTTCTTTCTTGATTCGGTATATTCGTAGCCGGATGCACTAAAGTATATATAACTTGTCCTTGATAACTACCAGCAGCTTGAGTCTTAGAGATATAAGCAGCATAAGTTGTAGTAAGAGTTGCTCCGCCAGTAGTTTCGTCTAAACTCGTAGCTGAGTTCTTATGCGCTACTTTAGTATATTCATTTGGGACTACATGGTAACTAGCAAAGCTAGCAGCACTTCCTCCCGAAGTATTAGGAGCAGAATCTATCGTTAGGGCGTTAGTGCCTGATGTGTCACCAGAATCTCCAGTAGCAGTGAGTTTCATCGCCCAGTTAGAGACATCTGGATTACCAGTTGTAGTAGCGAGTCCTGTGATAATTTCTCCTGAACCTGATATAGAACCTACTAGTTTATTACTGTCTGTTTCGCCTATCGTATTATTAGTATAACCTGCTGCATAAATAGCAAAGCCAGAAGTATCATTACAGAAGACTTTAAGTGTAGTAGTTCCTATATCGTCTTGGTAAGTACCGTTAGTAATAGTAGCGTTATGAGTATTCATACCAGTCCCAGACATTGAACAGGAAATTGGGACAGCAAGGCTGACATCGTCTATATAGACATCATCAGCTGAGACTTGATATGAAGATAATAATAGAAATGATAAAGAAGATAGACTGAATAAAAATACAGGCACGTATAAAAAGAAGTTTTTATCGCTATATGGTTTTAGCATAAGTTTATTATAGCATGCTTAAAACAAAATTAGTGTTATTTTTGTAGCAATTTACTAATTTTAGTCTTCAATTTATTTTCTTCCGGCGCACCAGCTAATGTATCAACACCAACTCTTAGCAAACCAAGCGCAGTAGCAAAAGAATGATCAAGCTCACTCATACTGCCGGCGCTAAGTCGATCTATCATGAGGTCAGGCAGTTCAGCGACATCGAGCAGATGAATTACCGGACGACGCGAAAAAGGCAAATCTTTATACCAATCGGAAACCGCAAGTTGTTCTTGGAGTGTCGAGAGACTGGCGCCGCCGCCGCATAAAATAATATTACGAGGCAGGCTATTAACATTGCCAAATTCTTCGAGGGCCACCTCAACACCGGTTAGCCAAACGCTTAAATTACGTGAAAGCGCGGTCTCGACCTTAGCTTTAACGCGGTCATCTAATTTTCCGGTATCAAAATCGAGTTTATAATTTTCGGCCGTGTCAAAACCAACACCTAAACTCTCAGAAATTTGGTGAGTAAAGCTGCGGCCGCCGATTGAAAACATTTTAGTTCCTTCGACGCCACCATCTTCAATCACGGCAATATCAGTTGTCCCACCACCAATGTCCATGACTACACCCGAAAAAGTCGAGTCAACATCATCACCAAGACAAGCACGACATACTGCGAAAGGTTCAACTGCAACCGTTAGAAGATCAAGATTAAGCTCGGCACAAACTTTTTCAATTGCGGCAACGTGGATGAGTGGGGCAAAAGCAGTGAAAAATTGAATGACGATGTCTGAACCCTTAAAACCAACTGGGTTAGATATTTTATAGCCGTCAATTGAAAGTGAAACAATGGCGGAATTAATTAAACGCACTTCAACATTTTCATTACCAGTTTCTAGCGCTACGGTTTTACGTGCGACTTCGCCAGATTTTTGTTGAACCTTTTTAACGATTTCGCGCATTTCGGCTTCGGTAATGGGCTTATTCGGATTCTTACGATTATAATTTACGGTCGTAGTATTACCCTTAATTAACTCTCCCGCAATACCCACGACGACTAGATTAGCGCGCTCGCCGGCTTCGTCTTCAACTTCGACTAAAGCTTCTTCGCAAGTAGCAACTACTGCCGGAATATCTGCAACTGCACCAGCGTGCATATTACCTTCGGCTTGTTTAGCCTTACCAACGCCGAGAATTTCGAGGTCGCCTTTTTTATTCGGTCTAGCTAAGACCGCTTTGACGAATTCAGTTCCAATATCAAGGCCAAGAATCGTGCTCATGGTTCTATTATATCATAGACGAGCAATAATTTTAATTTCGCCCGGTTTTAAATTATCAAGTTCATAAGGTCCGAACTCTGTTCGGTGGAGTTTCGTGACTTGATAACCTAAAGCCGAGAAAGTGCGGCGAATTTGGCGATTGCGGCCTTCGGACAGAATAACGGTATAGTAATTTTGTGGGGACAGTTTAAGGATTTTAAATTGCGAGGGGCCATCGTCGAGCATAACGCCATAATCGGAAATCATTTGTTGATGGAGAGGCTCTAAAGGTTTATCTAATTCAACTTCATATACTTTGTTTTTGCGAAACTTCGGATGAGTCATTTGGTAGGCAAAATTACCATCATTAGTTAATATGATTAAACCGGAAGAGTCTTTATCGAGACGACCAACGGTTTTTAAATGATGGTATTTTTTAGGTAATAATTCATAAAGAGTTGGGGTAGAGCCTTGCGCTCGACGTGAACAAACGTAACCAACTGGTTTATGAAAAGCTAAATATAAGAAATCCGTTTCAAACGGAACTATTTTTTCATTATACCATACTTTAGCTGAATTGTCAACTCTAGCGCCCAGTTGGGCGATTTTATCATCAATTTTGATTTTACCGACCGTAATTAAATCGTCCGCTTCGCGACGCGAAACACCAAGTCTTTCGGCTAGAAATTTATTGAGCCGGATTTTGGAATTGTTCATAGCCTGCTTGAGGTTGTGCTGCTTCTGGTTGGACTGGTTCTGGAGCTGGAGCTTCAGGCATTGTTGGCGCTTCTACTGGGGCCTCGGGGGCTGGAACCTCCGGAGCAACTGGAGCTTCTACTGGTGTCTCGGGAATAACTGCTTCGGGAATTGGTGCTTCTGGAGTAGCTGAGATTTCTGGAGCCGGAACCGGGGTTTCTGGCATTGTTGGCGCTTCTGGAGCAGCTGGAGCCTCAGGCGCCGCCGACGCTGGAGCTTCGGTCGCTGCTTCTGGTGCCGGAGCCGGAGCTGCAGTTGCACGATCGCCTAGAACCTCGTGAATGGTATTAATAACATCTTCGATACCGACTTGCGACTTAACGAGATAGCGGTCGGCGCCAAGGCGTTCGCCACGTTGTCTTTGGTCCTCGGCAGAAAGGGCCGTCATCATAACTACTTTAATATCTGCGGTTTCTGGTGTGGAACGAATAATATCCAACATATCAAAACCTGAAATTTTCGGCATCATGACGTCGGACAAAATTAGATCGGGTTTTTCGCGTACTGCTACTGCAAGAGCTTCCTCGCCGTCTCCAGCCGAAACCACATCGTATCCTTCGGCGGTAATACGAATGCCGTAAATTTCGCGTAGGCTTGCGTCGTCTTCGACTACCATTATTTTACTCATTTTGCTTCTCCGTTTAAGTTATTATTAATTTGATTTTGGACTGGTTGATTAGGTAAAGGAACGGTGGGCTGACCCGGCGGAGCGGGGTTAGGAACAGTAGGTGGGGCAGTAGTAGGCGGAGCCGGATTAGGCGCAGCGGGCGGGGTAGCTACAGGTTGGGGCGCTGCAGGCTGAGGGGCAGTAGGCGGAGCGGCAACTTGGAAGGCTGATAGAGCAGTTGCTGGAGGGGTTGGAGCTTGCGCTGATTTTTTTAATTCTTCTTGCATTCTTTGATTACGAACAATAATCATGCGTTTTTCATATTCGTCGCCAGTAATGCGTGGTAAGGAAACATAGAAAGTCGAGCCTTCGCCAAAGGCCGATTCAGCCCAAACGCGACCGCCCATAGCCTCCACACGTTGTTTAACGAGATAAAGACCAAGACCGGTTCCACCAATAGTTCTAGTATCGGAATTGTCGGCACGATAAAACTTTTGGAAAATATGGCCGAGATCATCGGAAGAAATACCAATACCAGTATCGGTAACATTAATGAGTACGCGATCACCATCACCTCGAACATTAACATAAATCGAGCCACCCTCAGGCGTATATTTTAAGGCGTTATCGATTAAATTATCGAGAATTTCACGCATAAAACTGACATCAACAAAACCATAGACAACTTGTTCCATGCGACGACTTTCGCCGAGCGAGATAGTTTGGTCGGAGCCGAAACTAAAATTAATTTTTTGTTCGCGGGCGCGCGGTAAATAGTCGTCCGAAATTTGTTTAACTAAGCCAACCATCTCGGCTGGTTCAAAATGGGGTTTAATATGTCCATCATCAAGTTTAGTTACATCGAGTAAGTCGCGGAATAATTTACCGAGATGCTTTGAGGCGGCTTGTGCGGCTTCGAGATAACCACGGGCACGTTCGTCAATAGTTGCGGTCTGGGGGTTAATTGCTAGGGAAATATAGCCCTCAATCGAAGCGACTGGAGTACGCATTTCGTGCGAAGCCGTTGAAATAAATTCGGTTTGTTCGCCCTCTTCTTCAAGCTCCTTAGTAATATTACGGAAAGTAATAATACGTTCCTGTTGAGTACCATCATACGGAAGTACAGAAATAGAAATCGGGATACGTTTTTCGGATTTTTGGACTACTAGACTACCTTGGTAACCTTCAAGAGGCTGGTTAGTCTTTACGGCCTGGATTAAAGGATTTTCATTTTCAGATAGTTCGCGACCTTCTTTAGTTTCTAATTTAATAACTAAACCATAATCGAGTCCAACTGCATTTTCCGCCGAACCGCAGTCGATCATATTAACCGCAGCCGGGTTAATAAACTCAATTACGCCATTTTTATTAATAATAATGACGCCATCATGAATAACTCTCAAAACCATTTCAGCCAAAATCGCTTGGTTATCGGCTTTTTCATTAGAATTCTTATGTCTTAATAGCTTCATCTAAACTTATTTTAACACAAGCATGAAAAAATGTGTTATATTTTATATATGAATAAGGAAGTTATTTATATTGAACCAGAGGATGATATTACTGATATCATTACGAAAATCGAAAATGCAAAAGAAAAAATAGTAGCTTTAGTGCCACCAAAAAAGGCGGGGGTGTTTAGAAGTGTTGTAAATACTAAATTAATTGCTAAAGCGGGAGTAACATCCGGAAAAACGGTCGTATTAGTAACAATTGATCCGTCAATCGTAAAGTTAGCAGCTGCGACTAAATTGCCTGTGACAAAAGACCTACAAACTCCGCCATCAATTCCTACGGTAGGAGCGGACATTGAAGAAACTTCAAAAGAAGATTTAGTGGAAGAGCCCGAAAATGCGGAGGAAGAACCGACCGAGGAAAAGAAAGAAGAGACGGAAGGCGAAGAAGAAGAAGGGGAAGGCGAAGCGGAAGAAAAAGAGGAAGAGGATAAAAAAGATAAGGAAGAAAAGAAAAAGCCTGAGAAGAAAAAGACTGGCAATAAATTCAAGGATTGGTTTATCGAACATAAGAAATTGGCGATTTTTGCTGGAATTGGGCTATTCTTGTTAATTTTATTTGTAGTTTGGGCGCTCTTTATTGCACCAGCAGTGAATGTATTTGTTTCAATTAAAACTGATTCAAATAATTTCTCTGAGCTAATCACTTTCGTAAAAGAACAAAACCAGGAAAATATTAAAGAAGGGAAGCTTTATTTAGAAGAACGGAAAATCGAAACAGTAAATGAAGTAGAAATTGAGCCAACAGGACAAAAAAATATTGGCGAAAAAGCTACGGGCGAATTAGTAATATATTCGTATTTTAGTGCTAAAGGTGTAAATGCAATTAACGCTGGTACGAGTTTTACAATTAGTGGCCTTTCTTATCTTGCTAACGAAAATTCAGTTTTGTCTTGGGATGGCAATAATCATAGTTGTGAAAATGATGACATTATTGTTGATGGCAAAGTCCAGTGTTTAATTTCTGGCAGGATAAACGTGACTGCGGCTGGAGCTGGTTCAAAATATAATATTGTCAAATCAAGTACTGGCTGGGAAACTGTTGCTAATGTTGCAGTATATTCTGATAAAGAAATGTCTGGTGGAACGGATAACGTAATAACCGTAGTCCAACAATCTGATGTAGAAAAGGCTAGGAACGCATTAAGCAGTAGTAAAGAATCCGAAAATAAAGAAAAATTATACGAAACGATTAACCAAGACGATAATTTAATTATCGAATCTACTTATAATCAAGATACTTCCGCAGCGGTAGCGACTCCAGCAGTAGACGAAGAAGTTAAAGACGGAGAAAAAGCTACTCTGAAAACCACGACGAAAACTTCGGTTTATACCGTAGATAAGACTAAACTAGAGGAACTCATAAAAGAAAAAATTGCCCTACCAGAAGATAAGAAGATTTTTGAAATCCGTAACGTTTATATTGATGGATTTAAGGAAACAAGCGATGGTTTTTCTGGTAAATTAAAGGCAGTTTATTATACTGGTCCAAGAATCACTGAGGGTGAATTAGTAGACAAAATCATGGGTAAAGGCATTGGCGATGCCCGACGCGAGATTAAAGACATTGAAGGCGTAGTGGATGTAGATATGAGACCGTCTTATCCTTGGGTAATGAAAGTCCCGACTGATTCGAATCGTATTTCTATGACTTTTGAAATCAAAGATCAGGAAGGTGGCGAAATAAAGGAAAAGACCGACGAGAAGTCTGACGAAAAAACTGAAGAAAAATCTGATAATTCGGAAAATAAAACGGAGTAAAAATGCGAATCATCGGGCTAGATGTTGGCGAGAAGCGGATTGGGGTGTCAAAAGCTGATTCGGATACACGGATTGCGGTGCCAATTGGTTTTATTAATGTTGACGGAACAGAATGGCAAGAAATTGCGCGAATTGCAAGTTTAAATAATACAAATCTTTTTGTTTTAGGGTTACCTAGAAGTAACGAAGGAAATGAGACTGCGCAGTCGCTATATGTTAGAAATTTTGCGAAAAAATTGACGGAAAAAATTTCGGGTGCTAAAGTAAGATTCCAAGACGAATCATTAACCTCAGTCGAAGCGGAAAGACGCTTAAAGGCACGCAAGAAAAAATACGAAAAGGGTGAGATTGATGCTGAGGCAGCAGCAATTATTCTCCAAGATTTTATTGAAGGATTTAAAGAACCAGAGGCGAAACCCTTAGAAGATACTAACTTAATAAAAGAAGAAGTGAAAAAAGTGAAAAGAAAGACTAAAAGAATAAAAACAATAGTTTCAGGAAGTTTTGTTTTAATCATTTTAGCTTTGCTAGTTGTCGGAGGAATATTATGGGTGAAGGATATGCGAGCTAAAGAAAGAGAACAGGAATATGCGAGATTAGAAGCCGAAATGGTACCAGAAGTTTTTGATTTTACTATTAAGCCAGGCGAAACAATTTTTGACGTGAAAAAGAGTCTAATTGAGGTCGGCTATACGGAGGCAGAAGTTGAAAAAGCCTTTAATGCAGATTACGATTTCAGTTTTCTGAAGGAACGACCCGAAGGGGCAAGTTTAGAAGGTTTTTTATACGGTGAAACACATGAATTCTATAAAGATGCGACTGTAGAAGAAATTCTGGAAGTCTTTTTAACGGGAATGGATGAAGTTATTAAGGCGAACGAGCTCGAAACAAAATATGCTGAACAAGGATTATCTTTATATGAGGGAATTACTTTAGCTTCAGTTATTCAAAAAGAAGCGCCTTCGCCGGAACAGCCAACTGTAGCACAGGTATTTTTAATGAGGATGGATTACGGAATGAAGTTAGGTAGCGATGTGACAGTATCGTATGCGATTGATATCGTCGATCCAGAGCGTACTACTTATACGGATAACCAAACTGCACTTTTAATTGATTCTTGCTATAATACAAGACTTTATGCGGGATTGCCGTGCGGGCCCATCTCGAATCCTGGGCTTTCCGCTTTACTGGCTGTAGCCTATCCATCAGATACGGCTTATCTTTATTTCTTGACAGGAGACGATGGTTTAATGTATTATAGTTATACAGAGGCTGAGCATCAACAAAATATTTACAGTCATTGCCAAAACCTCTGTGATGTATCATTATGACAGGAAAGAAAAAGAGTTTAAATATTAAGCAAATCAAGAAGTTTTTGCCATACATTTTAGTGGGTGTAATAACGCTTGCAATTGTTTTTTGGGGCTCAATAGATAAACGTAATGCAGGCTTAAGTTTAAGCCTGGACACTTTTGCAGCGAATGACTATAAAATATCAGTCGATCAGCTATCCGAGCTTTATGTCGTAGCGGATTTATCTGATGCCCTGGGGCTCGCTAGTGCTTCAGATGTGGCTTCGAACTACGTTATCACAAATACAATGTACAATTCAGGCCAAACTATTACCGGAGGAAAACCTGAAAAACCGAGTTTAGTAGATATTGCGGCTTCTAGAGGCGTAATTGAGTATACAGTACTTGAGGGGGAAGACATGGATTCAATTGCGGATAAATATGGACTAACGACCGACCAAATCCGTTGGTCGAACGGCTTAAAAACCACTAGTATTTCAGTAGGAGATGTTCTTTATCTGCCTAGTACAGCTGGAATAGTTTATACGGTAAAATCTGATGATACGATTGAGTCTATTGCGAGCACATATGGTTCTAACGTTGAAGAAATTATCGCCTTAAATGATTTAGAGATTTCAGGAATTTCTGAAGGTATGCGGATTGTCATTAAAGGTGGGGAATTACCAGAAAAAGAGCGGCCAGAATACGTAGCGCCGGTAACTAGACCGACTTACACTTCGACATATTCATATTCTTACACTTACCGTGGTCTTTCCTCTAGTCGTGAAAACGTCAGGGTGATTTATAGTTACTTATACGATTCTGCCTACGCCTACCCGAATCCTAATCCTGGTGTACCAGGGTGGTGTACTTGGTATGCTTGGTACTGGCGCGCTACGAGTCCATTATCGCTAGGTACTCTTGGTCATGAAGGACGCAACGCAAACACTTGGCACATCAATTATGCCTATCGTGGCGTCGGAAGAACCCCGGCAGTAGGCGCCGTCTTCCAATCAGCTTATGGTGGTGGTGGCTTTGGTCACGTTGGTGTAGTAGTAGCTATTAATGATGATGGTTCGATCGTGGTCCAAGAAATGAACTATGCGGGTAGATATGTCGTAACTGAAGCGACAATTCCGGCTAGCGCAGTAGGCGACTTCAATTATATATATTAAATTAAATAGATTTATGCTATAATACTTATGTGAAGAAAGTAATAATTTCAAAGCTTTTTTTATACCGATATCGATTTGTCATAGGGTATTTGATTTTAGGATTTATAATTATTACCTTGTTATTTATTTTGCCACTCATTGCGCAAAAAGGTTTATCTGAAGCAGAAATCAATTCCGCGACTAGTTCCTACTATTTAGGACGCGAGGCAATCTATAATGGCGATATTGTAGATTTACCTTATCGTGTCCTACAAAAATTCTCTATCATGATTTTTGGGCTATCGGCCTACGCTATTAAGCTGCCTAGTATTTTAGTTGGGTTAGCATTAGGATTTTTGTTAATCTTACTTTTAAACCGTTGGTTTAAAAGCAATGTTTCGCTGCTAGCTTCTTGTCTGATTGTTTTTTCGACGCCTTTTCTATTCTTGGCGGGTTCAGGAACGCCTTTAATTATGTTAATTTTCTGGCCAACCCTACTACTCTGGCTTGGTTCGAAAATTCAAGGCGAGAAGAGGCCTAAACCTCTATATACTTTCATCTTTTCAATCATGATGCTACTTTCAGTATTTACGCCTTATATGATATACTTCGCAGTTTTCTGTGTTTTCTTTGTTCTATTCCAACCACATCTACGTTTCATCCTGAAAAACCTACCGAAATTGCCACTATTCTTAGTCGGCATATTCTTAATAGCTGGGTTTGCTATTCTTGGAATTAATATCATCCATCACCCAGAAACAATTATGGAGCTCTTATTCGCAAAAGACTTCCAAATTGGTGATTTCCTAGGAAATATCATGACTGGTTTTGCGCCAATCTTTTCGTGGCACAATAGTTTAGAAAGTGTCTTCTTGTCTCCGCTAGTCAGTTTACCGCTTTTTGCTCTAGCTCTGATTGGCCTGTTTTCGACAACTAAAGGTTTCTTTGCTTCGCGAAACTCAATTGCAACAATTTTAATTGTGTTCTGTTTAATTATCACTGGGTTTAATCCAGATGCAGCCATTTTCTTTATTCTACCGCTTTCGATCTTAGTCGCACACGGTCTAAAATATTTGCTCGAAAAATGGTATGGTCTTTTCCCAGAAAATCCTTACGCAAGAATCTCAGCTTTACTTCCACTCACGATTCTTTTCTGTTTAATGATGGTGCCTAGTTTACTCCAGTATATTTATGGTTATCGCTACAACCCGAATGTAGCAAACGAATTTAGCTTGAAACTTGAGGTTATTAAGAAAAATCTGGTAGATGAGCATTTATTAGTTTTTGAACACTATGATTTTTATAAAATCTTAGAAGATTCGACCGAGATTAAGGTGACTGATGAAATTGAAGAAATCGATAGAATAGCCGTTTTGGGGCAGCTAGAAGAAGTGCCCAACAATTATAAGTTGGATCGGATTATCACCTCGCCAATGCGAGATAATTCTGATATAATATATCTATATACATATTCTGAAATAACGGAAGGAGAACAAAATGGGTCAGAAAATGGACCAAGTGAAGCTATTGAACCAGCTTCGTAAAGCACAAAAAGAACTTAAAAATGAAATCGTTGAAGTTGAAGCCGGTGATGGTGCAGTAATTGTTCAGATTAATGGTGAACTCAAGGTCAAGAAAGTTAAAATTGATCCTGAGAAAATAGATTTAGATGACATCCATGAACTAGAACGCTGGATTGAAAACTGAATGCGTGATGGTTTTGCGAAAGCACAAGAAATTGCTACTGACAAAATG
>JAZLES010000021.1:0-32703 GCA_045615385.1 Candidatus Nanosyncoccus sp.
CTACTGAGACTAAGCCTGAAGTAGAGAGAGTGGTAGTGTGGGCAAAGACAAAAGAACAAGCCACCATTTCATGAGCTAGAAGACTGAAAAACAGAGCTAGGATGGTAGCTGTGACAATATTTTTTGCTCCCAAAATATTTGTCTCTATAGTTTTCATTAAAACTCTTTTTTTCTTAGTATGTATGACCTAAACTTTTACATACCTATATACATAATAACGCTTATTGTCCTATAGCGCAAGCGTTTTGTGCCAAAAAATTCACTAGTTTTCCACAAGCAATCAAACTATTTACTATAACCTTCTAAGGTAACATTAACCGCAATCTCTTTACCACTACGCACTACTGTTAATTGGACTGTGTCTCCAGGTTTATATTCACCAATTAGCGATGCTAGAGAACCCGCTATACCAACTTTCTCACCATTAATTGCTGTTACAATATCCTTATCTTTTAATCCTGCTTTACTCGCCGGGCTATCCTTAATTATCGCCGAATAGTTCGATGAACTATAAAGATACGCACCCGCACTTACCGGTAAATCATAAGCCTTCGCAATCTCCGGTGTAATTTCAACACTATAAACCCCTAGATAAGTTCGCTCCGCCTTACCATCTCCGATCAACTGCGCTAGCATCCCTTTTACACTCGAAATCGGAATCGCAAATCCCATATTCTCCGCCGTCGAGCTTGTCGCCGTATTTATACCGATTACTTCTCCAGCCGCATTTACTAATGGCCCACCCGAATTTCCCGAATTAATCGCCGCATCAGTTTGAATCATATCCGAAAGCGTTTCCGTATTATAACCCGTGCTATCCGAAGCTGTCACCGATCGACCAGTTCCCGAAACAATTCCCGAAGTCACTGTATTCTGATATTGGCCAAGCGCATTGCCAATTGCAATTACCTGTTGACCTACTGAAATTGTCTTAGAATTTCCTAAAGTCGCCGCCTTTAAATCCGAAACATCATTAATCTTTAAAAATGCCACATCATTCAACGGATCCGTCGCCACAATTTCTACATCTTTATAAGTCGTTCCATCATCTAAAATCACATTAACAGTAGTTGCCCCGTCAATCACATGCTTATTTGTGATAATATAACCATCTCCTGTTACGATAATTCCAGTTCCCGCCGCTGAAGAATCATAACTCTGTCCAAAGTAATTAGTCGTTTTTGTCGAAGTGACAATCGACACTACACTTTCCGAAACCTTCTCCGCAATATCCGCAATCGAACCATCTGTAAAGTTAGCCGAGTTTCCATCCGTACCACCACTTAAAAAGGTGATCGGTGTCGAGGCTTTCTCGTAAGCCATCCACCCCAATGTTAATCCACCACCACCAAGCACCATTGCAATTATGGCTAGCGAAATTACTAAGCCATTTCGTTCCCTAGGTCTTACTACTTCTTTAGGCTGTTCATTTTTCACTTCGCCCTCTACTCTTTTCTCCTCATCAACAATTTTACCCATTTCTTTTTCTTCCATTTTGACTCCTTTAGATATTAAATATTGGATTACTAAACCATAAAACGATAATACTAATTAATAGTATGCCGAAAATTGCCGGACCAATAATATGTTTCAGTCTGAAATCATCCTGATATTTTATCATCGCCTGCCTTGCGTAATTATAAACAAAAGCAAAAATTGTTAAGATAATCGCAATTTGCGGAATTCTCACCCCAGTCGAACCAAAAGTATAAATAATTGACCAACTATGGCATAGCCAAGCTACTTCCGCAAAGACCAAACCACAAACCAAAGTCGTCAAAGTATAATCCTTGTCATCACTCTGTGCCAAAATATGACGACTCGCCGCATACCCAATTAAAAAGGCTAATAATACTAAGACCACCACATTTAAATTAGATGACATAATCGCTGCTGCTGAAATCCCCAAGAAAACCGCAAATAAAGATTGGACTAAATTCGCCACTTCCGACGAAAGCGGTTTAATTGCTAAAAGCCAAACGCAGTAAATTAGCATTAACAGAAAATCTACTACTAAAAACGCTCCACCCGCATAAAACGCTAGTATTACAATACTAATCCCAACAATTATATCTACTAAATTAGCCTTAATGTTTAGCCAAAGATAGCGTTTCCTAACCGCAAATACTCGCCACTTAGAAACTAAAACTAATAATATACCTAAAACTGGACTACTAGATAAAACCGTAATTAAAACTGCCCCCACGCCTAACAAAATATTCAAAAAAACGTGTACTAAATTACTTGCTATATTTCTCGACTTTCTTGCTAAAACATAATCTGCCATACACCTATATTATATCAAATTTTTTAAACTAAGCTTAAAATAATGGTATAATAAACCGTATGAAACCAACATTTTTTCAAAAACATCCTTTATTTAAAGACCTCTTAAGTCTTTCTTCGTTTATTATTGCCGTCATTCTTGGCACTCTGTTTTTGAATACTTTTATCTATCGCTCATATAATGTCGTTGGCGGCAGTATGGAAAATACTCTCCACGAAGACGATCGTGTCATTGTTAATCGCGCCGCTGTTTCTTGGTCACATTTTATTGGTCAAGAATATATTCCTGAACGCGGCCAAATCATTGTCTTTTTAAATGAAGATGAAGAAAAAGTCAAAGAATACCAAGCCGCTGGCGTTTCTAACCCAGTTACCTGTTCAGTCCCTTCTAACGTCAACGATCAATATATTATTAAGCGTGTCATCGCCTTCCCCGGCGAACGCGTAACCGTTAAAGATGGTGTCATGACAATTTATAATGAAGAATATCCTGACGGCTTCGTTTACGATAATAAGTGGCGCGTTTCCGAAACCGACGGACCCAAAGAACACACTTCTGGCGAAGTCGATATAACCGTCCCCGACGGAGAACTATTTGTTTCCGGTGATAACCGTGAAGGTTCTAATTCATGGGACTCCCGTAACGGCCTTGGTACAATTCCTTACTGCCGCATCATCGGCCCCGTCATTCTTAGACTCTTCCCCCTTGATAAAATCCGCACTTTTTAACACTATATATAATATATGGTGCTAAATTTCGCCAATTAGCTTTTTTGATTCCGTCTCCGGCAATTCTTCTACATCTTTCAATTTTCGCTCAATCGAACGCGACGTTGTTCTCGCCGACTCAATTTTATTAGCCGATTCCTGTAATTTTTTCTGCACACCTTCTAGTAAATCTCCGAATTTACCAAACTGAGTTTTAACTGCGCCTAGGGTTTGCCAAACGTCCGCCGAACGTTTTTCAATCGCTAAAGTTCTAAAACCCATTACTAACCCATTTAACATCACCGGCAAAGTTGAAGGCGACGCTATAGTGATTTTCATTTTTTTCCGCACTTCATCCGAAAGCCCCGGAATTCGAATAATCTCCGCGTATAAAGATTCCGTTGGCACAAACATTACCCCAAACTCAGTCGTCCTAGGCGGTTCCAAATATTTAGTCGAGATTTTCTTCGCCTGTTCTTTTACGTCGTTAGCTAAAGCCTTCTGATATAAAATAATATCCGCCTTATTCCCGCTATCATACGCCGCAATCAATCTCGAATAATTTTCAACCGGAAATTTCGAATCAATCGGTAAGTATACCGCCTCTTCCTTCCCCGGCATCTTAATTGCAAATTCCACCCGATCATTAGAACCCGGCTTCGTTGCAATGTTCTCCTCATATTGCGACTTGTTCAACATATCACCAATAATCGCTCCGAGCTGCACCTCACCATAAATCCCACGCGTCTTCACTCCCTCCATCACCCTCTTTAAATCCCCTACTCCAGTCGCCAAATTTTTCATCTCACCTAGACCCTGATAAACCTGCGTTAGTTGCGTCGAAATCGATTTAAAACTCTCATTAAATCTCTTCTCGACCGAGGCCTTTAATTTTTCATCTACCGTCTCTCGCATCTCTTCAAGTTTTTTCTCATTGCCAGTTTGCAGTCTTTCCAAATTTTCCGCAATTTCCTTCCGATTCTCCCGAAAATTTCGGTCAATTGCCGGATTAATTTTCCCGACTTCCCCCTCTACTCGAATTAACCTTTCCTCCATTGACTTAAAATTCGCCGATTGAATTTTTTCTGAATTCCTTTTCATCAGAAAAACTATCATTATAATTAATAATATAATTATAATCACCCCTAAAACTATTAACACAATATCCATATTATCTAGTATATCACACGTCGTCGTTCTTATTATTCTTAGCAAACGCTGCCGCTACTATCGCTCCCGAAACTGCTACCGCCGCCGCCGCAATCGCAAGTTCAGTATCGGACAATGAATCTGCCTCAGTATTATCTTCATATGCTCCGAGTGGCTCACTATAGCCATCAAAATTATTACTATTCTTAACACTACTACCTCCAGAAACAGTCTCCTCTACTTCTTCATCACTATTATTAATACTCGTATTTAAACTCTGTGGTGTCATATTTAAACTCATAGGTGAAAGATTATTACTCTGCTCCGCCGGCGCTGGCGACTGCTGCTGCCCAGACTGAGCCGGCACGGTCATTGCAGCCCTAAAGTTCTGCACTAAAGTCATACTAGCATTTGGACCGTGCATGTACCAATCGATGATATCTTGGGTAGTCTGTACATAGCCCATCATGTAAACAAACTTTAGGTTATTAGTACTTGTTTTTTGCTTATAGTACCTAGTTCTATCATATAGACCAGAGACATTCGACAAACCATATTCTTCATATCTCTGTTCGTCAGGCACGCCGAGAAGCCCTTCAAGTAGATATGCTACCGTACCAGTTCGGTCTGCTCCTATGCGACAGTGGATGTAAACATTCTTAGTAGTATTAGTGTTTGCAATATCAGTCATGATATTAGTCACCGCAGTCCACGCTTTCATATAATTAGAGCTGGCATTATTCTCGTCACCAGAATGGTACTCAAAATCATAGTGAATCACATTATTGAGATGGTAATCGGTGAGATGCGTGTCGCTACTGTATTCATCACCTACATTATATTCTGTCGTAATCCCAAGATTGGTAAACTCGCTAGCTGATACATTTTGCATCTTTTCTCCGCGGAATAATCTACCGTAGGCAAGAGTGCCAGTTACAGTTTGATCGTTGCTATCTGTATAGGTTACTGGTAAACCACCAAGATCACGTACGTTGCGGACAACGTCAGTATCAACCCAACGAGTACCGGTGCTCGAACCATTAGAAGTCGCCGTCACATAACCATATATTGAACTATCACCAGTTTTTTCCCAATAATAGGTTTGCCCTGGGATCATATTATGGATAATACCATTATCTGCTTTCGCATAAGTAACTACAGCACCTTGAGAGTCATTGAGACGAACAGTAAGAGCCGCATTAATCTTCGTATCATATGCATCAGGCTTCGAGCAATCAACCGATCCACTTGTCCAATTTGACAAAGCAGATAACGGTTTCACCGCATCACTAGCTGTGTTATTGGCAGTATTAGTTTGTATAAAGCATTCGTTGCTAACGAAATTATTTCGAATTGCAGTCCAATATTGCAACTCCGAGAGCTCCGATGTATCACCCCAAGTCGAATTATTAATAGTAGTTGTATCCTTATTGAAAGTTGCGATATTTACTGGACTCTGTGCCCACTGAGCAGACAAGGCCTGGAAGCCACGAGTAGCATTATTAGATACATCAAATGTTACAGGAGTATCCGAAGAATGGTAGACCCAATCAGCGACTAATGTAACGTTACTCTGTGGGATATATTGCGTACCATCGCTCACCAAAGTATTACCATTATACCAGCCACCAAAGGTGTAATTTGCGCTCGGCGCAGTTGGTGTTGGTAATGTTCCTACCGAACTACCAGCCGTAATAGTATAAGGATTTTGGAAACCACTCGGCAAAGTTCCACCATTTGCATCTAGCTCAACCGTATAATCACTGTCAACGCCAAGTCTTACATACATATCAGTCATCTTCCCGACCAAAGGACGCATCGGTGATGTGCCATTGGAATTCGCAGCACCACCAAACCAAACCTTAGTATCAAATTCGAAATGTGTTTTGTTGGTTATATCTTCGTATAGCGTCCAAGCACTGCCATCTACTGAGTAATAAACTCTGTAATAAGTATTCCCTTGCTCGACTTCTTTTCGCTTAAGTAACTTCACGGTCTTGGTAGTTGAAGCAAAATCATGTAATGACAACGATTGAGAATCACCCTTCCATCTCGAAGTAATTTCAATGGTATTAGAAGAAGAATAACGACGGACCACAAAACCAGGATAATTGTTGGCGCTATCTTCCTTCTTGGAACTTACGAAAGTTGCTTGGTTACCCTGGCTCGCAATCTGACTACTGGGACTATATTCGGTAATTGTAAACCCAACTTCAAAATCTTTGCCATAATTAGCCTGAGTAAATAATTGAACAGCGGTATCGATATAATATTGGCTACTACTAGTATTCCCGCAATAGGTACCAGTTACTGCAGCGCCAGTAAATATACATTCATTGATTTCAGCCCATTCGATTGGGAAGCTAGATGTATCTTCTACCCATTTTGCATAATAAGTAATATCAGCAGTCACAGTTTCTTCAGGATATACTTCAGTATAGAAAGTGCCATCATCCGTATACCAACCAAAGAACCGATAATTTGCCTTACTCGCCGTCGGTAAAGCGCCCACCTCATCGCCATCTTCAACAGTCCTAGTACGAGAAACCCCATTATCGAGCGAGCCACCATTAGTATTGAATGTTACAGTCCAATTTGTCGTCGGGGCCGGTGCGACGGTTACTTCTAAGTATTTATATAAACCAGATTGTGAACCAGTCATGATAATGTTTGTAGTTCCAGCGCCAACGCCCGTAATTACGCCCGTATTAGTATCAACTGTAGCCTTCGAAGTATCGGCGGAGCTGAAGGTATAGGGTTCAAGTTGTGAAGCATTACCGACTACAATCGTAAGTTGATCACCCACCGCAAGAATCAAATCATTTGATATGACAGCATTGGTTACATCCAATAACGCAGGTGTATATTTTTCAACTAATCTATCTGGTACTACAATAGTCGGACGTACCATACTCGTGCCAGAAGAACTTGTACTGACTTTACGATTGCCACTACCAGTATGGATACGATATTGAGTTGAGCTCTCTTTCATTAGCCATAGTGCAGATCTACCACCACCGTCATAACCAGAATGTTCCATGAAATAATCACAGACTAACAAAACATCTTCTGTAGCTAATTGATTTAGAGTCTTGCCACATGCCGAAGCAACCTCGGCACGCTCAGTAAATCTTGCTGCCTTTCCAGTCTCCTGCTCAACAAGACCAGGATTGTCCCAAGCTCCACTAGTATTTGCGGGGAGTTGCTGTAAAGCGTCATCATAAGAATAGAGAGTATCGCTGCTAGTACCCGGAGCCCAAGTACCACCATAATAGCTATTCCAAGCCACCAAGACGGCATTACTATTAGCGTCTTGACCTACATAATAGAATCGTTCATTTACAGCATTATAAGTATCATCATAATCTACGTCACAATTATACGCATCGCCAGCCTGCGGGGTTGAGTTATCCGCTATTTGACCATAAGGAACATTTGTATCGTGAACATGTAAGTTCGCACTCGAAGTCTCCAATTTACAAACTATTTTCTTATACTGAGCATGATAAGTTTCACCATCAGCAGTTGGTGTAGTGTTACCATCTACAACAATACCGCCACTATCAGCTGTAAACCAACCCATAAATACTTCATCAACACCGGCTGGAGTTGGATCGGCAGGAATATTACTACTACCAATTGAATTCCCTGCAATCACCGAAACGCTAGAATTCGGAGAACCATTATGTGGGTTAAAGTAAACTGTGTATCTAACTTGTGGTACAGTCACTTCAACGTAAATCGTTCTTGTATGAGTAGAATCAGAGCCAGTCATCGTAATAGTAGTAGAACCAGTCGTCACGCCCGTTATTACACCAGTGTTCGAATCAACAGTAGCAATCGATGGATTGTTTGATGTAAATGAATGATCTTCAAGGTCTGATGGGCCAGTTATATTAATTGCCACCGTGCTACCTTCCTCGACCGTTAGATGGTCATTTTCGATCACAGCCACGTCTACAACACTTCTCCACTGAGCATGATAAGTCTTATTACCACTTGGCTGGGTATTTTCATTCACTGCTGTACCACCAGACTCAGCAGTCCACCAACCCTTAAATACATGGTCAGTATAAGTCTGTGCACCAGGATAAACATCAGTTAAGTCATCACCAGCGTCAATTGTCTCAGTCCAAGAACTAGACCCATTATGTGGATTGAAAGTAATCGTATAGGTTGGAGTAGGAGCAGTATAAGATTCCATATATTCAGTTGGGACTTCGATGGTAGGACGTGCCGCATTTGCTGAAGTATTAAAATTATGATTCAAATTGAGTGCACCTGTTTGAATTCTATTCTTGCCATCGTTTGATGGATTACCGACTGTTGTTTTTGCAAGCCAAATCCCATCCGTCGCATTAGTTGTAGCAAAGTTGGATTGTTCAAATAGATACACGCTTTCATGGTTACTCGGCGTAATCTTGCCAGTACCACCACTCCAAAGAACACTAACTTCTTCATAGGTCATAAATCGAGCCGCTTTACCAGCAAATGTACCAGAACTATATGTTACAAGGTTTGGATTATCCCATACCGGAATAGTCGGAGATTGTTGATCTAATTCATAATTTGGAAGGTAAGAAACCGCAAGATCATAACCAACACTCGCATTAGCAACACCGGCATCGCTAGACATGTTTTTGTAATAAATTAGTTTAGCATTGCCATTTTCAGTCCCAAAGTAATAGAATCTCTCAGTCTCGCTATCATATACCCCATCAAAATCCACATCGCAGTCATAAGCGGCACCATGTGTCACAGTTGAAGAATCTTGAATTAAATAACCATATTGGATTACATCATTTGTGCTCCATCCAGCCTTACGGCAGCCACTAGAATCAGTCCGGGTACAAGTTTCACTATGCCTGCTTGTGGCGATCTTACATACATAGGCAGTTTGTGTCCAATTAGCATAATAAGTCGTCGGGGTACTACCACCAAATACAGTCGAAGTAGTAAGTTTTGAACCCGTACCATTTTGGCCAGAATACCAACCTTCAAGTTCATATCCAACTCGCAAATATGTTGGAATACTATTACTATCAAATGAACCACCATTAGCTACATTCCTAGTAAAGGTTGATTCAGAACCATAATCTGGATCAAATGTCACTGTAATTACACTTCCAACCGTCACCGTAATCGTCTTGGTATCACCAGTAATCGAACCTGTCATCGTAATAGTAGCTACACCGTTACTAATGGCAGTAACTAAACCAGCATCAGTGACAGTCGCAACGGTAGAATCACTCGAAACTAGTGTATAGGGTTCTAAAACCGAACCATTAGTTATTTGGATAGTATCCGATTCATTAACAGCTAAAGCAATGTTTTCATTTACAATCTGTGCATCAGTCACTGCTTTGTACCAATGCGCATATAAATGTTCGCTCGTTGTTGGCGTAAATGGCAAAGTTTTTTCCGTACCATCAGATGCGTCCGTCCACCAACCACCAAAAACCCAATCAGTTCTAGTCACGGTCGGGGATTCGTTAACTATATTACCGTCTAATATATAATATGTAGTGGTATTTGGAGTACTTCCATAATTCTCATCGAATATTATTTCATATAAACTGTTTTCATCAAAATCACCAAGCCTAATATACATATTACTCATCTCGCCAGTAAAGTAACGCTTCGCTGCCGTGCAATCTTCAGTACAATTAACATTATCAGGATATGCCCCAAACCACGCAGTTAAACCAAACTGCTGATTGAACGAAGTAATATCTTGAATCTCAATTAGTGGCCCATTATCTACACTAGAATAAATATGTCCATTAATCCTAAAAATCCGAACATCCGTACCATTATATGCAGTTGAGTAAGGAGTCTTAGTGACAACCCTAGATTCAGCATAGTCAGTCGGTGCACCATACGTTGATTTTATTTCAAAGCTATTTGAACTAGTAGTACGCACGACAATACCAGGAGATTTCCCACCATAAGGTGATTCGGTCACCGATGATGATAATTTATCGTTAAACATCGTTGTTTGAGATTCCGTCTGGACACTAGAATGTGGGTTATAAACATCTAGTGTAAAATGTACTTCATAGTCCTTTAGATAATTGTCGGTACTATAAAGCGCAACTTCGGTATCAATATAATCTTTACCTATATAATCCTGACATTCTGAACCACTAATAGTACCATGATTAAATACACACTTACCTATTTGGCTCCAAACCATAGGGAAAGGATCTTCTAGCCAAATAGCATAAAGAGTAATATTAGTAGCACTCGAAGTCTGATCGATTGGGTAATCATCACCTGACTTATAAGTCGTACCAGAACATTCGTAATTACCCGTTACAGAATCAATCGTCGTGGCAACGTCGCACCATCCGCCAAAAGACTTATCTGCGAGCGTTGGTACTGCACTACTTAACTTACTATAACTCTCTGCTGTCGCAGTTCCACCATCAATTTCTAGCGCCTGCGGATTTGGCGAAGGCATACTACTTACCGTACCAGTAGTGTTATCGTCATAAGTCACATTATAGATAATTGAATTAGCTACTATCTCAATTACATAAGTCCCCGTATAAGTTCCCGCTGGCAATGTTTGATCAACTCTAGCCCCAAAAGAAAGTGTATAGTCATTATCCTGAACATTGGCCGCACTCGTTACATCAATTAAATCACCAGTCGAAGAAGGCGCCGGCAAGAAATAATTCGTATTCATCACCGTTGTATTTACACCATTGTTAGTAGTAATGTACTGGCTCGGCTTATAACCCCATTTGTTATTATAGGCAGAACTACTAGCAAAATCTGTATCTAGTACGCTCGAACTAATCGACGAGATTACGTCATTATTCCCATTAACAAGATTAGTCGAATCACTCGTTTTTACTGACAATCTATACCCCGAATAGTTATCTGTATTAATCGAAATTTCTACATCACTTGAAGTGCCAAAAGTCCCACCTGCAGCAGGTATTATTTGAATAGTGGCATAACTCGAATCAACATCTACCGACAAAGTGCTTTGTTTAGCTATACCGTGAACCGATGACTGAAAAACCAATGGGGCCAGGCTAGCCAAAATCAAAGCCACGAAAATCCACCTAATTCGAACCTTAACTTTCATGTATTCCGAAAAATACATGTCAGTATCCTCCCTGTAGGATATATATTTTTTCCACTCAACACTCTCTTTTTATGTTATACATAACTATTTTAACATAAATGAAAAAAATACATAAGTAATTTTCCTAAAAAATCATTAAAAATATCAAAAGTTTTACACAATTAACACTAATTTTTCACGACTTTATAAAAACATGTTATAATATCTTCATGCCGTCTTAGCTCAGCTGGTAGAGCAGCCGCCTTGTAAGCGGCAGGTCATCAGTTCAAGTCTGATAGACGGCTCCATTTTTTTAATGCTGTTTTTCTAATTTGGTGCCGTGGCTTGCATCTTTTTCAAGATGGTGATGATGATGTTTCGAAATTTGCGGAAAAATGAATTCCAAACCAATTTTAATGATCACTATTGAAATTATTAAACTTACATAGGCTTCAATATCGACTTGCCAAATTAAATAAATTATTGCAGAAAATAAAACTGCTACACTAATCAAGGTATCATTCATTGTTTCAGCTCCCGAAGCAGTTAAAACTTTCGACTTTAATCTACTACCTGTCTTTTTCAAATAATCAGCCAATAAATACTTCAATAATATACTAGCAACTAAAACAATTATTGTCGGCAAAGAATAATCTACCACTTCAGGCTCAAGAATTTTTTCTACTGCATCAACAACAATATGAATACCGACGAAAATGATAATGATCGCAATCATAATAGTCGTCCCCCGTTCAATCTTTTGGCGTTTTTCGGCAAACTTTTTATGACTTGCGATTTTTTCACCAATAATAACTAGAAATCCAGAAATAGCATCAATCAAACTATGTGCTGCATCTGAGATAATTGCCAGTGAGTTTGAAATCAAACCAACAATAATGTTAAACACAGCTAAAAAGAAATTTGTTCCGATAAAAAACCACCCAGATTTGATGATCGTTTTGCTACGATTATCCTTTATATCCATGTTTATTATTTTAGCACATTTTGTTATAATAATTAGACAGAAAGGAGATAACATGTTTAATCTAAAAGGAAGAGTAGCCGTCGTCACTGGCGCATCGTCAGGCCTAGGTCAACAAATGGCTCTAGCCCTTGCTAAACAAGGTGCTAGTTTAGTTATCTTAGCCAGAAGAATCGAAAGGTTAGAAGATTTTAAGCCTAAACTACTCGAAGCAGGAGCCGAAAAAGTTCTAGCCCTTAAATGTGATGTAACTTCTTCCGACGACATTAATACCGTCGCTACAACCGTGGAAAAAGAATTTAACAAAGTAGATATTCTATTAAATTGCGCCGGCTCTTCAAAAGACAAAGGAGTACTCGAAATGACCGACGAGGAATGGGATTTTACCATTGCAACCGACGAAACTTCTGTCTTTAAAATGACTCGAGCTTTCGCAAGCATCATGAAGAAAAACCATTACGGTCGTATAATCAATATTGCTTCTATGTATGGACTAGTCGGCAATACCGAAATTCATACTGTAGCCTACCACGCATCAAAAGGTGCCGTAGTAAACTTTACGAGAGCGGTCGCCGCCGAATTAGCCCTAGATGGAATTACCTGTAACGCAATTTGTCCAGGATATTTTGAAACTGAATTAACTAAAACCGTCCTAGATACGCCAAAATTCCAAGAATTTGCTAAAACTCACGTTCCAATGCAAAGATACGGCAAACCAGGCGAACTAGATGCCGCCGTAGTTTTCCTGGCCTCAGAAGAAGCTTCCTATGTTACCGGTTTAATCATGCCAGTTGACGGTGGATACACTTGTATATAATTTTTAAAAGGAGGAAAAATGAAAACTAAGTACAGCGGAACCCAAACAGAAGAAAATTTAAAAAAAGCTTTAGCTGGAGAAAGCGAAGCTAGAAACAAATATGATTTCTTCGCTTCTAAAGCTAAAAAAGATGGTTATGAGCAAATCGCTGCAATTTTCGCTGAAACCGCTTTAAATGAAAAAGAACACGCAAAAATGTGGTACAAAGAACTCCACGGTGGCGCAGTAGAAGATACCGAAACCAATTTAGGTGCTGCTGCTGATGGCGAAAATTACGAATGGACCGACATGTACAAAGAGTTTGCTGAAACCGCTCGTAAAGAAGGTTTTGAAGACCTAGCGAAAAAATTCGAAGGTGTAGCTGCTATTGAAAGATCACATGAAGAAAGATATCGTAAACTACTTAAAAATATCAAGGACAAAAAAGTCTTTTCTAGTGATGGCGACACAATTTGGGTTTGTCGCAACTGCGGGCACATCGTAATCGGCAAAGAAGCTCCAGAAGTCTGTCCAGTCTGCAACCATCCAAGAGCCTATTTCGAAATTAAAGCCAATAATTATTAAAATCACTAAAAATTAGCCCTCCGGGGCTATTTTTTATGGAGCCTCGAACCGGGCTTGAACCGGTGACCTCATCCTTACCATGGATGCGCTCTACCAACTGAGCTATCGAGGCAATAAACCCATTTTATCATATAAAATATCTAATGCAAGTGAATATAATAGAACAAACCTACACTACTCGCTGGAATTGTTCGTGCCATGAATCGCCCATCTACATTCCAATTATAATCAGTTACATCAATTGAGCCATCCGCATTCACGTTTTCTACCCAGAAAACATGACCATACACACCATAAGAAGTCCAACCAAATGAATCTACCGACGGATTTTTATCAGCCACATACCCATCTCTTTCAGCCTTCCAT
Organism: Candidatus Nanosyncoccus sp.; assembly: GCA_045615385.1. Taxonomy (GTDB): domain Bacteria; phylum Patescibacteriota; class Saccharimonadia; order Saccharimonadales; family Saccharimonadaceae; genus Nanosyncoccus. The sequence goes on from JAZLES010000021.1 coordinate 13,951, forward strand.
TTCCAATCATATGCATTCCCGTACGCTAGATAAATCCCAAATCTTTCATATGCCTTCCAACCTACATAACTTACACATTCACACATTAATCCACCAATCTTAATATTACCAATATAGGTCGTATATCTATCCCAGTCTCGCGGACATTCATAACCAAATTCGCCGCCCGTCCGTTCTAGTCCAAGATCATAAATATAACTACTATAAGTATCCAACCCATCATAAGAAGCTCCGCTTAATTCAGGGTGAGCATCTTTATAAGCTCTCTCGGCTTCCCGTTGCGCTTCCCGTGCTGCCAAAACCTGCGCTTCATAAGCCTTCGCATCATTTTCGAATTTTTCTACTAACGCCTGTTGTTCAGCTTTTTTCGTTTCTAAATCTTGTTCCGCTTGTTGTTGTTCTTCTAGAAGTTTTTCCACTTTGGCTTTATCTGCTTCCAATTTTTCTTTCGCTTCCCTAATATCCATAGCTACCGCACTAATTTGTTGCTTTGCCACATCGGTTCGAGTAGCCTTTTCAGCCAAATCTGAAATCGAACTTGAGCCAGCTAATATTTCAATCGGCTCCACATCACTTTCAAAATGCATATTAATCAAAAGTTCCGCCAAAGCATCTTGTTCTGAATCTAATTTAGCCTGAGTCTCTTTAATCTGTTTTTCTAAATCTTTTACCTGTGCCTTTGTATCAGCAATTTCACGTCGCACCGCTGCAATATCAATATTCAAATCCGCCACTTTGGCTTGATAAAAATTCGCACTCGAGTTAGCCGAAATAGCCGCCGCATTAGCAGCTTTTTCCTCATTGACCGCCGCCATACATTCATCTGACTGTTTACAAGCTAAAGAAATTCCCTCTACACTTTTTTCGTTGGTTAAGCTCGCTACACCTATCATACCCACCATTAAAAACGCCAAAAAACCCGACAAAACCCTTTGTCCTTTTTTCATTTTTTCTTCTATTTTTGGCATTTGAGTATTCACGAAGTAGCCTCCATATATAGACTAACATAAAAATACTAAAAAATCAATGCTTAAGCTTTATTCAAATATTTCGAAACTGCTAATCTCGCAGAAACCCTACCGATAATAATACCCGCCAAAATAAACAATAGATAAACTAAAATCAACTGATTAGATTCTAGTACTGCATTGATCGAATCAACATTAATCCCATACCCCTCTAACTTCGGCGACAAAAACTTAAAACCAAAATACGAAGTCGTCGCCGCAACTAGTCCCGCAATAATTCCGCAAATTTCTGCCTCAACCAAAAACGGACCTCGAATAAAACTTTTATCCGCTCCAACCAACTTCATCATGTAAATTTCTTCTCGACGTGAGAAAATTGCCATCCTAATCGTACTGAAAATTATTAAAATCGAAATCACTAAAAATACTGCCGCTAGAATAATTCCGCCCGTCCTTGCAATTCTCGCCCAAGAAGTAATTGTTGCAATTTGCGCTCGGTTCACGTCATAAGTCGGCGCCTTTTCTTTATCCAGGTATTTCTTAAATAACTCATTTGTATCTACTAACTCACGAATACCGGCTAAATTATCAACGTCATGAACTTTAATCCGCATCGTCGACTGCATCTTACTAATCATTAACTTTTCCATTTCTTCATCTAGGATATTGATAATGTCTTCGCTATCCGCATTATCCTCCAAAAACTTCTGATATTCCACTTCCGAAGTTGAAGTTTCTACAGTTCTAGTATTCGGATCCTTCTTAATTTCCGCCGTTAATTCTTCCAAAACCTGTTCTGAAGTCCCTGGCTTAAAATAAATTGTAATATCAATTTTATCCTTCATCATCTCGGCCGTATTAGTCAAAATCACACTCGCTACTATCGTAATAAAAAGAATTATTAGTGTAATTGCCATCACCACTGTCGCCGCTGAAGAAAGCCAAATATTTCGTGAAAAACCGCTCGTTCCGTATTTTAAAATCCGCGCTTTTTCTCGCACGATATGACGCTTGCGCGTCCTTTGCATCGTTTTTAAACCTTTTTTCGAGGCACTTTTCAAATTTTCTTTCTTTTCTTTCAAAGCTCTCTTTTCACTCATTGTATCACCCTCTTTTTCGTCTTTAGCGCATGACCAGGCGTTCGCATTGCTCGCGCAGGAGCCTTCGATACAGGCGTTTCGTCCAACTTATATATACCGTTATTTTTCTGATCATTTACAATCTTACCGTCTTTTAGCGTCACTACTCTCTTTTGTAAACTATTGACTACACTTTCATTATGTGTCGTAACTAAAATAGTTGTGCCAAAATCATTAATTTTCTTTAGAAGCCCAATAATTTCTTCCGTAGTTAATTTATCCAAATTCGCCGTCGGCTCATCCGCAATTAATATTTTCGGTTGTCTCGCTACTGATCTCGCGATTGAAACACGCTGCTGCTGACCTCCGGATAACTGATCCGGAAATTTTTTCGCCTGGTCTAATAAATCTACTAATTCCAAAACCTTTGGCACTGTCTTCCTAATTTCCTTACCGCTCATCCCCGCAATCTCTAACGCAAAAGCTACATTTTCGTAAACTGTTCTTCTCGGAAGCAACTTAAAATCTTGGAAAACCACTCCAAGCCTTCGCCGATAACCCGGAATATGACGTTTTTTCACATAATCTAAATCAATCCCCCCAATAATGATTTTTCCAGAATCAGGACTCTCTTCCTTCGTAATCATCTTCATCAAAGTAGATTTACCCGCCCCTGACTTCCCTACCAAGAAAACAAATTCATTCGGCTCAATATGCAATGAAACCGAATCAAGTGCCGGCACTGAATCACCAGGATATCTTTTAGTGACACTATCGAGTAAAATCATACTACAATATTAACATAACCAGAAATATTTTACAAATTTTCTAATATTGGCATAATTTCTGCATTAAAATCCGAAAATCTTAATCGCACCGAAACATGTTTTTCATTTAAATCATCAGGTTGATAAATTGTCAATGGCTCAATTTCGGCGCTCAAACCATTTTCTGCTAATTTTTGTTCAATTTTTTCTACCACTTTTTGATAAGATTCGCTCGTCACTACCGTCAAATCTCTCACTTCTTTTTTACTAAAATCTATTTTCTTTTGTACGGCCTTTTTCTTCATTAATAAATCTAAATCAATCTCAAAACCAGCCAAATATACTCCGAGTTTAAACTCTTGTCTTACTGAATTCTTAAATTCTCCAACAATTCCCAAATATTCCCCATCCTTAGTCACAATTTCCGCCGTCCGCTTTGGTTCAAATGGTTTTACCTCCATATCTTTTGTCGTTAAAGGCAAATATTCTACTTCTAACCCAAATCTCTTCAATAATTCATTTACATACTTCTTCGCCGCATAAAAAGCTGTCTGATTGTTTTTTCGCTCAGCAATCAAAAATCCTAATTTCAATTTCTCAACTGGCACATTTTCTTCATTGACACCCCAACTCTTCTGATAAACTTTGTTCATCTCAAAAATCGCAAATTTTTCAACCGGCAATTTTTGATTTAAATAAGCTTTTTCTAGTAAACTCGGCGTCAAACTCTGACGCACGTATTGTAATTCTGGACTAATCGAATTAATTATTTTATAAGAATTTTTCGCATCCTGCCCAACTTTACTTAATAATCTTTCCGAAATAAAACTATATGTTAAAATTTCATTCGCCCCTAACTTGGACATTAAATCACGAATCTCTTTTTTTAATTCGAATATCTCATCTTGTCCAGCCGTCGCATGCAACGGCAAAGTCGGAACTATATTATCGTAGCCAAGCAATCTGCCAATTTCTTCAATAATATCCTCTTTTATATGAATATCTGTTCGCCATTCTGGCACTTTAATCTCTAGTTCTCCATGACTAGCCTCGACCATAAAACCTACATTTGTCAATGTCTTAACGATCAACTCTTCCGCATATTCTGTCCCAAGCAAACTATTAATATCATCTGTTGTAATTTTTACAACAATCTCTGATTCTGGCTTTGGATACTCATCACCCACTGAAACTATTCTAAAGCCATCCTCCAACATTTTCGCACACGCTTCCGCTACCGCTAAAGTCTGATATGGCGGCTGCCCCTTCGTAAATCTCGTAATTGCCTCCGAAAATATCCCATGCGCCATCTGCGTCTTACGCAAATTATATAAACTAAACGTCGCTGATTCCAAAATGATATTCTTTGTATTCTCGTCAATCATGGTCGATTTTCCGCCCATTGCTCCCGCAAGAGCTACCGGCACATCATTTGACGTAATTACAATATCGTTTTCATTTAATTCAATTTCTTCATCGTCTAATAAAACTATCTTCTCGCCATTTCTTGCAAGTCTCACAATTATTTTCGGTTCAGCACTCTTTCCTATTTCTATAAATTTATCATAATCAAACGCATGTAGGGGTTGCCCAGTTAAAAGCATCAAATAATTCGTCGCATCCACAATCTGGCTAATCGGCTTCATCCCCGACTTACTTAAAACTGTATCCTGCCACGTCAAATATTTCTTCTTCATCTCCCCATGTTTTTCAAGCACTATTGCACTATATCTTTGACATATTCCCGAATCATTTTCTTTTACAATTTTAATTTCAAGATTTCGCGAAGAAACTAAATCAGTAGCATCAGGAGCACTAAAATCAAATTTCTCATTTAGAATTCCTGCAACTTCTCGCGCAAATCCAATCATCCCAAACGTATCCGGTCGATGTGTTAAAGATTTATTTTCAATCTCTAAAATCAAATCATTTAATTCAAAGATGTCTGCTAGCAAATCTCCCGGTTTTGCCATCTCTGGATCAATTTCTACAATTCCAGAATGGTCATCCCCAAAGTCTAATTCATCCGCTCCCGCCAACATTCCATTCGAATCATACTTATTTAGCATTTTCCGTTTGCCAATCACAAACGGCGCATCCTCACCCGCCGATATTGGTACAATCGCCCCGGGTTTAATCCAAGCCGCCAACATTCCTTCATATACATTTGGTGCCCCACAAACCACTTGAATCAGCTCCGGCCCACCGTCATTTATTTGACACAAAGTCAAATGTGTTTCGGGAATTTTCTCACAAGTTTCCACTCGTACTACATATATATCATCATATTTATGCGTTTCGTCAATAACTCCTTCAACCTCTACTAACCTCGCACCGATCAATCTAATTAAATCCTCATCAGAAACCGACTCCGGGATTTTGACATATTTTTTTAGCCAATTCAAAGAAATTCTCATGATTTAAACTCCCTCAAAAAATTTAAATTACCCGATTCAAAATTCCGTACATCACTTAGCCCATATCTTAACATCACCAATCGATCAATCCCGCCGCCCCATGCAAATCCATGATATTTAGTCGAATCAATTCCCGCCATTTTTAAGACATTCGGATGAATCATCCCACAACCTAGCATTTCTAAGAAATCACCTTTCTTTCCACCTAGCGACTTTGGTTTTTCAATCATAAATTCTAAGCTTGGTTCCGTAAACGGAAAATAACCCGGCTGAGTCCGAATATTTAATTTTTGCTCATAATACTTTTCAAAGAATTCTCTCAGAATCCCCAACATATCCCCCATCGTACAAGTCTCCGAAACATAAACTCCCTCACACTGATAAAAAGTATGCTCGTGCGTCGCGTCAACATCTTCATTCCTAAATACTCGTCCCGGCACCACTACCGCAATCGCCTTCCCCTCGTCTAATCGCGACTTATACATCTTTAATACCCGATTTTGCATCGTCGAAGTATGCGCTGGCGGGATCAATCCTTCTTCCGTCCTAAAAGTATCATACCCATCCCGCGCCGGGTGTTCCTTCGCAAAATTCAAACTATCAAACATATGATATTCATCGTCAAGCTGCCTCGATTCAACTACCTCGAACCCCATCATCTGATAAATTCCAACTACCCGGTCAATCGCCGCCATTAAAGGATGCTTTGAACCCATCGTAGCCGCATAAAACTCCGGCAAAGTTTCATTAACACCTGAAAATGCCGTTACGTCTATTGGTTCAGCTTCAACATCTAAAGCCGCTTTTTCTACATCACTAATTTTCGCCAAAAGCTCACTCTTCTGCTTATTCAACTTTCGACCAAACTCCATCCGCTCCTCAACAGGAACATCCTTAATCCTAGCATATTCTGTATTAAGTTTTTTTAGCTCTAATTTTAATTTTTCTAGCTCTTGCATATAGAATATATTATACTCCTACTTGACTTATTTGCCAAAGTATGATATAATTAAAGTATCGACCTTTCTTAGACTGTCCAGGTGCGGTTGCGCACATCCGCAAAACTTATCTGATTAAGTAGTAGAACATAGACGCTTGCTATCTCATTTTCTTCATCAAACCTTAACTCATTCTCAGTCTCAACTACCGGGCTTCCGAACGCATACCGCTCCTCAGGATGATAATTTGCAATATAATTACCATACTCAACTAAATCTAGTATTGCAACTACCGTCTCTTTCTCAAGCCCTGAATAACGTGCCAACATCCCTTCATAGGAATTATCCAGAGGATTTTTTTCATAATAATCATCAAGGAAAGCCGCCACCGCTGATTCCTCAATCACTCCCATCGACTCCGCCAAAGATTGATCCTCGATAAACCTCTGATAATATTTCGATGTTTCCCAATCAGGTGAGGCACTAGCACTCACATTATTGCCAGCCACACAAGACTCACCACTAATATAACCAGAATTATCTAATGCTTGCTGGTTGCTAACTATATCAACAATATCTCCAAAAACTGGCACTGCCCCAATCGCCGAATTTGCCACATTATTGAAAGTTGAGCTGCCCGTTTGAACCGAGCCCCAACTACTCACAGCATTTACTATATTCTGATCGGCAATACCAAAAGCCGAAGTCCTATTATCGCAATAAAGAATATACTTCGCTAAATCCGAATCCCCATTCACAATCACATTGCCATCACTAGTTGATTCGTCTAGAAAACTATTTTCGTCAGCCAGTTTTTCTATGACATCCGATGCCGGATCATATTCAATCGTACTCATATCTGTGATAGCATATGGATTACAATAAGCATCGCCTATTGCTCCAATTGAAGCGAGGTATGGACAAGTCTCTTCATATTCTTTCATGTCCGGCAAAACATCAACTATTTCATATGCAGAAACCGATGGATCTAACGCCACAATTGAAGACGAAACTACCGAACTCGTTGATGTCACCGCACTCATTAATGAATTCACCGACAAGAAGCCCATCATCTGCGTCAAAATTGTTCCCATAAACGTATATTTCGATGTTATATCAAATGGGCTCTTAGTCAAACGCTCGTTCTTAGCATCCTCAGCAATTACTTGCTTCTCGGCTATTGCAAATTCTATATACTTATCAGTATTAGATAAGGAGCCACCATTTGCTCTATGTGCATTACCAAGATACATATTTGCCCCAGAAGTCAGCGCATTGCCCAAGTCCTCGCCGCCCAAATCAGTAATTAAATCCCTTGTCATCATCTGAGCAATTACTGGCGAAATACTAGCTATCACTCCTGCCACCGTTACACCAATCGCCACACTTAATGCTATACCAGTAGCAGCCTTAATCACCAAAGGGCCACAAGCAGTAGCAGAAACCCCAAAAGTAAAGACCGCCCCAACCGCACCTAGTATACAACCAGCTACCTCAACTGCATCAGTTAAAGCCGTAGCTGTATTCGCTGTAATTTTTGCAATCGCACAAGTTTCAAATGCTGCCATACTTGTTCCTAATCCACCCAAAACCCGTTTAATACTACCTGTGAAATTAAAACTTTGTACACTAGGATCTTTAGGATTTACAGGATTTCCGCCATAAAAAGATGCAATACCACTTGACTCTATTGCAGTCTTTTCTGTTGTAGTTGTTTCTGTAGTTAGGGTCTTCAGGCCATCATTTCCGAAATTAGATTTCTGATTCGAACTCCAACCTGTCCCCGAACTCGCTAAAACAACATGTTCATTTTTCTTCTTTTCATTCAAAGCATTCATCAAATCATTAATAGGCGTGTCTGTCCCATCTCCTGCTTTTGCTTTGTCGATCACCTCAAAATATGCCGTCGTTAAATTAATAATCTGAAGAGCTTCGCTCGCTGTAACCAATAAGCTTACTGCTCCAATCACATTCATCACAGTGCAGGCCATATTCGCACCTTTCTGAACCCTGCTAGCTATATCATTCAATTTTGCCCTCACCGCTTGATTATCCATTTTCGAGCGATCAATCACGCCAGACGAAGTAGTCACATCCCCATCCTCAAAATCAGCTCGAGTTTTATCAGTACTATAATTCTGAGATTTATCCTCAGCTTTAAACTTAAACCATCTTTCTTTCTGATCTACTTTATTCCCATTCTCATCAAATATGTCCTCTAACTCTCTTTCGTCTGCCTCTCTCACTCTCACGCCTCCATCAGTAATGGTTTTTGCTCGTTGCGACATCATATCTAAAGCCACCACCCTACTACTTTTACCATCAGACTGCGCCACTTTTTGCTGAAAATCTTTAAATAGATTTCGGGTAATCTTATTACTCACTAAAAACTTTGAAGTAGCAGATTCAAACCAATTCGCAATTTGCCCTCGCCACGACATTGAGCCATTATTATAAGTCGTAAAAAATCTATTATCAGTCGCATAAAGCGTCTTAAAATCAACCGCCCCGTTACCCAGTTTATTGGCCGTCGCCACATCCGCAGTCACAATTTTTACTTCTCCCGCTTCATTTTTATATTTCAAAACCCTCGTCCCCGTTCCATTATAATCACCATCATATTCAATCCCCTGCATTGCTAACTTAGATTGTTGCTTACTTGTAATTTTAAAAGTCTCCCCTCCAAAAATCGTCCATTTCCCCTTAATTGGATTTTTTACTCGACCAGAATCCATTTGCATTCTAAAGAAAACCTCGGATCTAGCATTAGCCGAAATATGCATTGAATTAAACGTCTCTTGAAACTGAGCTAAAAGGCTAAATGGCTGAAAAAACTGAGTTGCCCCCATTAATCCACCAATCCCAAATACGCTTAAAATTATAGCTAGAATCGGACCTTTCCTTTTAAACGAAAGTTTACCTTTCGTTTTTTTCTCCTTATCTCTTCCTCCATCACCAGAATAATACCCTCTCGCTGCTTCTTCATCCTGACGCGCATCCGCTAAGTTGTCCTTCGAGTCGTCCGATTTTTTGTTATCTTCTGCTCCCTTTTCCGCCGATTTTAAATCATCTGCCGCCTTATCATTTTTATCAGCCCTCTCCGCCTTTTTATCACTCAAACCACTCGGTCTTTCTCCTCCTCCATCACCGCCCAAAAAAGCTCCCCTAATACTATCTCGCCAGGAGTTTCTCTTGCCAACACCCTTTTTCTGTTCACCATCCATACTATATATAATAATATAACACTTATGTATAAAAGTCTAGAAAATATCAACTAAAACTTAAATATCGAAATTAACGACAAAATCGCTAATATTATTAAAACAGCCCAGACCCAACCGAATTTACCAGTCTTTTTAAAACTTTTCATATATTCTGAATCGTCTACAAGATCTGGTGTCTCGCCCTCGATTAACCCAGTACCATCCATCTTTGTCCGAAGGTCTGCATTAATCCTTCGCGTTATTTCATCATTACTATTTTCTTTGTTTACAATAATACCCATCTTTTTCCTAAATAAATTATTAACTTTTTCTATTATAACACATAAAAATGTGCTATAATAAAAACAATAAAAAACTTAAGGAGGCTAAAATGGCGACTAAAAAGTCGAAATCGTCGAACAAGTCTACGAAGGCTAAATCGACTAAGCAAGGAAGTGCCGCGAAAGCTGCCAGGAAGACAGAACTCGAGGCCCCTAAAACTCACGTGGTGGAAGAAACTAAGAAAACTGGAAGCAAGAAATCCTGCCTCAAAGGATTTTTCGCCCGTAAATACGAAGAGAAAGAAAGTATTTTGACAGTTTTCAAAAATCATAAATTTTACGGCGCGCTCTTAGGCGAAATACTTGGAACTATGCTACTCGCATTGCTTCTCTTCTCAATTTCGCTCATGGGTATTGCTAGCATTGCGACCTATTCATTCGCAGTCATCGCAGTCCTCATCGCAATCTACGCCTTTTCTGGCGCCTGCCTAAATCCGCTCGTTACGGTCGGTATGATGGCGAGTCGCCGTATGTCAGTTATCCGCGGGATTATGTATATCATTGCCGAAGTTATCGGTGCCTGGCTCGGTTGGCTCATCTTTAATGCCTTCCATCTTGCCGGTGGCGAAACTGCCTATGATATTCCAACTATGTCAGCCGTTGCAGAAGGTGGATTCTGGCTTGTTACTATGGTCGAGCTAGTTGGTTCAGCAATCATTGCATTCTTCTTTGCCCGAGCCTTAAGCTACAAGCGCAGCGTCTTTACTTTCGCAGCCGTAGTTACTGGTGGTATGGTACTTGCTGTAGTCTTAGGCTACGTTGTTTCAGCTGCTTTCCTCAGCTTAAACAACAACTTCATCTTCAACCCTGCAGTAGCTCTTATGTTCCAAATCTTCCCAACTGCTGGTGAAAGCTTCGGTGAAATCTTAGGTGGCATTTGCCAAGCCCTCTCAATCTACGCCCTCTTCCCAATGATTGGTGGCGTAGTCGGGTTCTATCTTTCTGATTTCACAGCTAAACTTGCAGGTGAAGAATAAAATACCACAAAAAATAATCCCTTCGGGGATTATTTTTTATTGTTTCGGGAATAAAGGCACTTTCGGTGCCTCAACCTCGCCAACAAAAACCTCAGAAATTTTCTTTGCCGCGCCCGGAATAAACGGTTCTAACATATAATTCACATTCAATAATTCAGCCATTAGTTTTCTTAAACATGCCTCTAGTTTTTCCTCCTCACCATTCTTCGCCAAAACCCAAGGCTTCTCTTCGTCAATTTCTCGGTTAATTTCCTGTACTTTTTCCCAAACAAAGTCAAACGCCTTCGAAAACTCGAAATTGTTCATCAAATCTTGGTATTCCACAGTCATTTCTGGCGCAAAATCATCCGCTAGTTTCACCTGATTCTTAGCAGCTAACGTCGCCAATCTTTGCACTAAATTACCTAAATCATTTGCCAGTTCATTATTATAAGCATTCTCAAACTTTTCCCAAGTAAAATCTGAATCCATAAAAGTATCAACGTGCCTTAAGAAATAATATCTAAATGCATCGAGTCCATATTTATTTAATACTTCTATCGGATCAACTACATTCCCCACCGATTTTGACATCTTCTGACCATCCGCTAAAATCATACCGTGCGAGACTAATACTCTAGGTAACGGTAAGCCTAAACCAATTAACATTGCCGGCCAAATCACCGCATGAAATCTCAAAATATCCTTACCCACAAATTGTGCAATCGCCGGCCACCATGCCGAAATATCTTCTTCTGGATATCCTATAATCGTAATATAATTCGACAACGCATCAATCCAAACATACATCACTTGAGAATCATCATCCGGAACTGCCACACCCCAAGTTAATTGCGACTTCGGCCGCGAAACCGATACATCTGGCGATTCATCAAGTAGTTTTAGTATTTCTTTCTTTCTAAATTCTGGTAAAATTTTCATTTCATCAGAAATAATCGCTTCTTTAATTCGGTCTTTAAAATCTGAAATTCTTAAATAATAGTTTTCTTCCTCAAGCTTTTCATAAGGTTTCTGATGATCCGGACAGACTCCTTGATTTTCTTTATATTCCTTATCCGTCACAAACCTCTCACAACCAGTACAATACCACCCTTCATATTTTGCTAAATAAATATGGTCTTTTAATTTTTTCCAGATTTCCTGACATCTTCGCTCGTGCGCTTCATCTGTCGTTCTAATAAAATCTGTATAAGAAACATCTAATAGATTAATAAAATCTTTAAACTTTTCCGCATTCTCTTTGACATATTCTTCAACCGAAACTCCGAGTTCTTCAGCTTTCTGAAAAATTTTATTACCATGCTCATCTGTTCCAGCCTGAAAACGTACCTCATGACCAAGTAATCTATTATATCTTGCACAAACATCAGCTAAACAATAATCTACCGCATGTCCAATATGCGGTTTACCATTCACATACGGTATTGCCGTTGTCAAATAAGATTTCGTCATAAAAATATTTTACAATACTTCGCAGATAAAATCAAGCTTCTCATAATTCGCTTGCAAACTAGTAAGAGATAAATTTAAATCTCCATTTGCATCAGCAGACAGGAAAAAATCTGCCGAATCTTCATCATCTATTGTATCCACTGTAGCTTTATTTAACTCTTCTACTTCAACTTCCTCAGTTTCCTCCGTTGCCGGAATTAATGCGGTCCTTTTTACACTAATACTTGAAAAGTCATCTCCTTTAAAAACAGCATTGATACTTATTTCTCCAGAAGAAGCTGTCTCGTCAAAATTTACTAACTCTGTTTCGGTCATTTCTCTTGAACAATCTAGTGTAGTAGTAGCCACTGCCGGCGTAGTTGGATTATTCGTCTGATCCGTATTTGTTGTCGAATCAGTCGAGGTTGAAGCAGAAGAATTACTACTACTACCGCTATTACCACTACTACTACTTCCGCCTCCACCCCCACTACCATCTATTAACTGCATCGCCAATACTGCACCTAAGGCAATTACTACCATCACCGCTACAATTATCAACAGAATCAAAGTGTTCTTATTCGTTTTCTTCTTTTCTGCTCCCATTATTGGTGCCTGTCCTGGCATAGCATCAGGTTGTGTAGCTGGATCATTAAATGGTACACTTGGTGTCCGAGCTTTAGTTTCCGCAAAAGGGTTCTCAGCTGGAGCACTCGGTTCAGCTCCATCTGCAGGGCCCGAAACTGCTGAACCGATTGAACCAGGTACTGGAGCCGCTGCCTTCATCGGCGCTTTTAATTCTTCTTCAACTGGATCCGGAGCTGGCGCTGGTTCAGGTTGTGTAACTGGCTCAGTCGCCGCTAACCCTCCACCCGTAGGTTGAAAAACTGGGTTTACCGGCGTCGGATTAATCACTGGATTAACCGGTGGCGTCACCACACCCGGCTGTTCCGGAGCTGGCGCTGGAGCCACTGGCTCAGGCGCTGGTGCCGGAGCCGGAGTCGGCGCTTCAGGTGCCGGAGCCGGAGTCGGCGCTGGTGCTGGCGTTGGAGCCGGCGTTGGCATTGGAGCCGGAGCCGGACTTGGTGTTGGTGTCGGATTACTAATTGGATCCATTTTATCTTCCTTAGTTAAATTATAATTATAATGCTAGTGCTTATTATAGCACATATTTTTCTGAAAATCTAGCAAATTTAATCACTAAATCCTATCTTCCGGAGAAACCGCCGCCTCCGCCGCCTCCGCCAGAGAAACCGCCGCCTCCGCCGCCAGAAAATCCAGACGACGAACCCCCACCCGAACTAGACATTGTTGATGAAGCTGTCGCAACTGAAGCCGTATTTCTTAAACCTCGCGCTATTTCACTAATCGCAATACCGTTTAATAGATAGTCCGGCTCTTCAACTTCCTCAACTTCGCAGTATTCTTTCATCTCTTTCATCCAACTTTCCTCTAGTCCGAATACCGCCGCATACGGTAATAATTTTTCATATAATTTGACAATTCCTTCTGCCGACGTATCCGCCCCCTCGACACTTTGCAACATTTTCATCCTTTCCGCCTCCGCCATCTCAATATATAATTTCAGCCCATCCATATATCTCGCCGCCTCTAGTCCCTTCTTTGTCATACCTTCATACCTCTCCGCCGCATCATTCAAAGACACACAAATCACTGTAGTTACAATAATCATAATTAAAATCGTCTGATAAAAATACTCATAAAAAACCATCACTCCGCCATAAGTCGTACTTAGACCTAATACCTCTTCTAGAATTCCCATCAGAAATAGCCCAAACATAATGACTACCGGAACAACCACGATCACCATTGCAATCACATTCGAAATCCCCCTTTTTCCATTCCCGCCGATATGATATTTTTTCTCAACTAATTCATCCTTTTTCAATGTTCCTAAAATCTTACTTTCCATCGCTGATTTTAACGAAACTAATTTACTACTTGCTGTACGTCGCTTCACAACAATTACATCCCCAACTTCTGGTTTCGTCCCGTTGTTTAAAATCGCCAGCAAATCTTGGTATTCGCCCTCTACGTCTTTTTTAACCGTAATTTCCCACTTTCTCTTCTCACCCTTCTTTAACTCAATTTGCCGATTTACAATCATCTCTAGTAGCATCGCCACTTTTACATCTTTCTTTTTTCCAAGATAAACTTCCGACATCTCCGTCAAACCATAATCCTTACTTGGCTGATATTCTGGTTTTACAAAAATCCCTTTATAATAATTGGCCTTTTCTCGTGACTTTAAATACTTCTTTAACGATTTAAAAATACAAAGTAAACTAATCCCTCCCGCTATCGCTGTTAGCCATACATAAGTATAATTTTTCTCTGGTTCCGGAACGACAAAACTCCCCGCTTTTAGCTCTACATCAAACGTCAAATTCTCAAAACTCGTCAAATCTTGCGCCGAAAATTGCACTCCATCACTAATCGTAGATATTTTACAACGATCTTGTCCACTCACTCCATATTTCCCCACATAACACCAGCTTTCTCCACTAAAAATCTCCGGCTCCGTAAAATGTACTCTCGCCGTCACTGCATTAAATCTCTGCGTCGCTCCATTCCCATTGGTATCCCAATATAGTTCCTGAAACTCGTGTCCATTTTGATTAAACTCTGTCACTACCTTCGTAAACTCATATTCAAACACATAAGTCTGTTCTCCTAAAACATATTCCTCTGTCCCCGTACAAACTTCATAGTAGCCATCCCCCTTCGTAATACTATAAATCGGCTCATCCTCTCCGTTCCGTGTTAATTTCAAATCCGCCTTCGTCAAACTCGGTAAAGTCACATTCGTTCCATTTTGATTCGTAAATGCAATCTGACGACAAATCCCCTTGTTCTGATTAAAATCTGGAAATACCGCTGTTACGCTCTCAACTACTTTCAAGTGCGAAATACCATTCTCGTCTTTTGACAAATAATAATCCCCCGTAAAATCGCTAAAATAAAAATCATTCACGCTCGCAAAAACCGCCACATTTCCAAAAACCAAACCCCCTACTAGACAAAACATAAGAAATATGATATAATTAAAAGACTGCCTTAATCTTTTCATACTTATATTTTAACCGAGTTTATTGCCTTTTTCAACGCATTCACAGATTTCTGTAATGCTACTCCTTCTTTTTCAGAAATTTTTACATCTAATCTACGAATTATACCTGCTCGCCCTACTACTGATGGCCAACCATAACAAGCCCCCGAAAATGCATCAAACGACGATACAGCTAAAACTCTCATCTCATCATTTAAGATACAATTCAAAATTTGTGCCACACAAGTCGCAATTCCATAATAAGTCGCCCCCTTCCGATCAATAATTTCATAAGCCTCATTTTTCACAAAATCTGAAATATCCTTCAAGGCATCTTTCGGTAACATTTCTGCCACTTTCTGTCCTCCGACTTCCGCAAGCGACCAAACCGAAAGTTCTGTATCTCCATGCTCACCAATTTGATACGCGTGTACCGACTTCGCGTTCACATTTAAATAACCCGCAATCCTTTCACGTAATCTCGCCGAATCCAAAACCGTTCCCGACCCAATCACTTTTTCCGCCGGCAATCCCGAAAACTTCATCGCATAATAAGTCAAAACGTCCATCGGATTCGTCACTACCAAAAATATCCCGTTAAAGCCCGAAGCCATAATCTGCTCAATCATCCCCTTCAAAATATTCACGTTCTTTTTCAAAAGATCCATCCGCGTTTCGCCTGGTTTTTGCGCTGCTCCCGCCGTAATCACCACTACGTCACAATCCCTCGCATCCTTATAGGTCCCGCTCGAAATCTTCACATAGCTCGGCGCTACCGCTAGTGCATCCCGAAGATCCATCGCTTCGCCTTCCGCGTCCTTCGCAATGATATCCGTTAAAACAATTTCATTTACCGCGGTCCGTTGATTCATTAGTGCGAATGCAATACTCGCCCCAACATTCCCCGTCCCGACAATCATCACTTTATTATTATCCATACTAAAATTATAGCATAAGCTTATTGAAAAAGCGATTCAAAGTATAATTTTAATTCCTCACCAATATACTCATCTCTTTCATAATTCTGTTCCAACTCTGAAAGAAACTTTGGCGTAATCCGCTCTAATCTCGCCCGACGATATTCTTGCCATTTAACCGTTTCGTCTTCCGAAAGCGCTTCCGGATAATTCCTACCTTTATAATGCAATAATAATTCCGGCAATCTTTCATCATGAAACTCCGGATGAAAATCCGCTAGTTTTTCTGCCCCCGCATCCCGCACTTCCATCACTTTCTTTCGGTCTAAATCATCCAAAAAACCATCATATAACGCCACTTCCGGTTCTAAGGCTGGCGGAAACTCCGGACGATTCTCATAAAAACTTCTCATTTCCTCTGCAAATTCTGGATGTTTTAATAATATTTCTAAATTTTTATCTACCGTTTCCCGACTAAGCCCAATCCTTTCCCAACTATCTCCCTCGTCTAGCACTCCAATCGGCGCCACCGCCGGGCACTTATTAAAACATAGCTCCTTGACAATTGGATAATAAGATTTTGAAACAGGCTCTGAATCGTCTTCCTTAGGCTCCCGTTCTAAAATCTCCTCTAAATTGTATCTAAGATCGAAAACTAAAACATTTCCATTTCTCCCACTCGTCAACGGAAACGCCACCGTCGTCTTATTAAACTCCGACGCATATTTTCCCGATGTATAAACAAACGGTTTTTTAAAATCAAGATTGACCAACTGCTTCGCCTCGTTCTTCCCCCGACTCTTCATTAAATAATTAAACAATTTCGGTTGTTTTTCCCGAATCAACTGCGCCACCGCAATCGTCGCATAAACGTCCGACAAAGCATCATGCGCATGCTCATGCGAAATCCCATTAATCGACGTTAAATCTTCTAGTGAATTCGTTGCATGCCCATTTTCCTTAAACGGCCATTTAATTCCGTCCGGTCGAAGCGCCCGTGTCATCCGCACCACATCTAAAATATCCCACCTGCTCCGCTCATCTTTCCATTCCCACTCATACGGCTCATAAAAATTTCGCCAAAACGTCGCCCGCATAAACTCATCATCAAATCGCACGTTATTATAACCTACCGCAATCGTCCCCGGCGTAAAAATCTCCTCACTCACTTTCTTACAAAACTCTGCCTCAGCAATTCCGTCTCTTAAAGTCGCCTGTGGCGTAATCTTCGTTACCATAATCGCCGCCGGACTCGGCAAAACCTCGTCCGTCATTTTTACCAAAATGTTGACCGGCTCCCCCACCGGCTCCAAATCCATCGTCGTCCGCTGCCCTGCAAACTGCATAATCCGATCCTCTCTCGGATTCAGCCCCGACGTCTCAAGATCATAAAAGAAAAACGAATTATCCATATCTTTATTCTACCACAAAAGAGAGCTTAGTCTACCTGTATCACACCAACAAGTCGCCCCCATCATCGCTGCAATACTGTCATTCCTTTCTAAACCTAATTTTCTGAGACAGACGGAACAACCGGGCGGGCTATACAACGCACAGAAAGACCATAAGACATATCAGCAGAGTAATCCGTACCAGAAGAATCAGTGTAATAAAAATACGGAGCGTTAGCATATCCTGATCCAGTTACAACTGCAGTCCAATAAACGCCCCAACTTCCAATACCGTTAACATAATTATAATTGTCACCTATCCAACCACCAATATTGAAATAAAGCGGATCAGTCCATAATGTATCTTCACCACCTACACCTATAGATTGTCCAATATCAACATAACTATACCATAAAGTATGAAGAGTGTCATCGCCAATTCCTGCTCTCGGTAAAGTCCAACCAACTGGGCAAATAGACTGTTCTACTACAGTTTCAGTCGTATACGAACTACTATTATTCATTGCTGCAGCAGCGGGCCAGTTATAATAATTACCAAGATGATACTGAGGAATACCAGTAGAATAAGTGTAACCACTATCTGTCCCATCCCAATATACATCACCTGGATCGTAAGAATATGGCGCGTCATACTCATACCAACCCCAAGTCACAGCAGCCTCAAGCATACCCGTAGAAGTACTAAGATTTGGGCTCCAAGAAGCCGTATCATACTCACCAGTAGTAGTATTATAACCAATATCAGTATCTTCATTAGTATAAGTTTTAGTTGAGTCAAGATCTAGATCTAGGTTTTGCGTCATCCAGACCTTACCATCGGCTAGTTTAGACACAAAATATAATTTTTCATCACGCGAGTCATAAAGCTGATATTGAGCTCCAGTAGTCATAGAACTTAGAACACTAGATTTATTAGAACTCGTAATATCCTGCATACATCTAACTGTAGTTATTGTAGTTCCAGACGGGCTACACAAACTCCATTGCGCATAAAGTGTAATAGAACCCCCATTAGCGGCTAAATTAGTCACGGATTGTTGGTCAGTATAGGAGGTGCCAGAACCATTAGCAGCCGTATTCCAACCAGCAAAGACTTTACCCGCTGGTGGAGCAAATAGGTTAGCGGAAAGCATGGTAGCTTGATCTCTAAAGATAGTTTGGTTTGGCATTGAGCCAGTACCGGTATTCGCATTAAATTGAACAGTATATTGCGGAACTACATTTGCTACAGCA
>JAZLES010000022.1:0-27186 GCA_045615385.1 Candidatus Nanosyncoccus sp.
AATCCTGATGTAGTACCTACTAGTTTATTACTATCTGTTTCACCAATAGTGTTATTAGTATATCCTGCAGCATAAATAGCAAAGCCAGAAGTATCATTACAGAAGACTTTAAGTGTAGTAGTTCCTATATCACTTTGGTAAGTCCCATTAGATATCGTAGCATTATGGGAAGACATACCAGTACCAGAAAGAGAACAAGAGGTTGGAACTGTAATGTTAATTTGATCTATGACGGATTCAGCAACAGCACAATGAACATAAAATATTCCACTAGTCATTATTACTAGACTCAAAAATCCTCCTAAACCAGTCAGAACTTTGTGACTATTATTAATCTTTCTTTTCACACTTATCTCTCTTAACTTTTCAAATACATAACCATCATAGTATACCAACGTCCTATTGTCCAACCGGTTCTGTTGGCTGTGCTGGTGTATCGGGCTTCGTCGGCACTTCCGCCACTACCGGCTTTTCTGGTTCAACTGATTTTTCCGCTTCAACTGGTTTTTCCTCAACTGGCTTCTCCGCTATCACTAACTCTTTCGGTTCAGCCGGCTTCTTCGGTTCCTTTTCTTCCAGCTTCTCCTCTTCCTTTACAATCACCCCCCGAATATCCGATGTATTTTCCCAAACGACAATCAATGCCATCGTTAATTCCAACATAACCCTCAAGAAGATATTCCCGAATATCATCATCGCAAACCCAATCCCAATCATCGGTAGTACCATCTCATCTCGTCCCTGGCACATCACTACTACACTCATAATTGTCAAAAATACTGCTAAGAACGCATATACAAATTTAATAATCCCCGAAACTAAAATTGAGCGAAAATTTAAATATTCTCTTAACCACTTCAAAAACTTCCCTCGTGGCGCCTTTTTTCTTTCTATAACTGTTATCAATAATATTATCGCTATAATAAACGCCACAATTGCCACTACCGCCACAACACCACCATTGATACCACTCAAAGGATCAGAACTGTATGAACTCCCAGAATACGAGCCCATCCCCAAGCTTTCCTCCGCTCGGCTAACATTTTTCATAGTATACATATCTTCCTTTCGATTTAATCATTAGCTTTATAAAACCATTGTATCATATTCTCTTTTATCAATATGCTATAATTTACCTATGAAAATCATTTTTCCAGAACTAGAAAACCCAAACGTTAAAGAAGCCCTTAAAGACTTTCCAGACGTCGAATTTATTCCGGCCGAAAGTCTCGACGCCGCTGCAGAAATGTTAAAAAACCACGTAGCCGACTCTATTATCTCCGGCATCGATTACGCCTCACGCGACGTTCTTCTAGTTTATAAAAATCATCTTCCCGTAAAATCCGCCTATTTTTCCAGCTGTTTCATTTGCCAAAAAGACGATAAAATAATTGCCCTCGCCGACGGTGGTGTTAATAAACTCCCGACTAAAGAACAACTTTACACTATCGTCGAAGATACTGCCGAAACTTTTAAAGCCTATACTAAAAAACAACCGAAAATCGCCATGCTTTCCTACTCAACCCATGGTTCCGGCGGAAAAAATCCTGATTTAGAAAAAATCTATTACGTTATAGAAAAAATTAAACAAACTCATCCCGACTATCTCATCGACGGCGAAATCCAACTCGACGCCGCTGTAAATCCAAGAGTCGCTATCAAAAAGACTCCTAATTCCCCGCTTAAAGGCGAGGCCAATATCCTCATTACTCCTGATTTAAATTCCGGTAATATTCTCTATAAATCTCTCGAACAATTCGCTGGCTTTGCCTGCGCTGGCCCGATTATCCAAGGTTTTGAAACTCCTCTTGCCGATCTTTCTCGCGGCAGTACTGCTGAAGATATTAAACTCACTATCGACGTCATTTTAAAACAACTAGAAAGGAACTAACTATGAAATATTTTGGCACCGACGGTATCCGCCAAAAAGCCAACGATTTTACTCCCGAATTTTTAACTAAAATCGTTGCCGGTCTTGTCGACTACGCTGGCGACAATATTAAAGTTCTCCTCGGCGGCGATACTCGCGAATCAACCGAATGGATTTTAGCCGATCTCGAATCCGCTCTTGAATCTTTCGGTATCGAATATAGTAACGTCGGAGTGCTCCCTACCCCAGCCATTAACTATTGTTTTTACGAAATGGGTTTTGACTTTGCTATTGACGTTACCGCTTCTCATAATCCTTACATAGACAATGGCATTAAAATTTTCGAACGCAGCCAAGAAAGTGGCGAAAAACTCAGCGAAAAAGGTTGCGAGATTATTGAAAAAGCTCTCGATTCGGAAAAAACTTACGCGCTGAACTCTGCGACTTTAAGAGAAGATTTACACGGCGAAGCCTTAAATCTTTACAAAGAACATTTAAAAAACTACCTAGATACAGTTAACTTTAACGGCCTCAAAATCGCCCTAGACTGCGCTAATGGCGCAACTAGCGTCGTCGGCGAATCCATTTTCGAAGAGTTCGGCGCTGAAACCGAAATCATCCACGCCGATAAAAACTATGGTACAAAAATCAACGCCGATTGCGGTAGCACTCATCTCGAATCTCTCCAATCTCTTGTTAAAGATAATCAGCTAGACCTCGGCATCGCTTTTGATGGCGATGGCGATCGCTGCCTTCTAGTTGATGAAACCGGCGCAGTCGTAGACGGCGACGAAATTATCGCCATCCTCGCAAATTTCTTAGGACTAGATAAAATCGCCGTTACTGTCATGGCGAACCAAGGCATCTTAAACTGGGCCGAAGAAAATAAAATTGAAACCGAAATTACCGCCGTCGGCGATTCTAACGTCGCCGCTGCTATGCGCGAAAAAGACATTAAAATCGGCGGCGAACAATCCGGCCACATCATCTTACCCGGCGAACCAACCGGTGATGGTATTTTAACTGCCCTCATGATGTTAAAAGCTATTTCAAATTCCCAAAAATCTTTGAAAGAACTTGCAAAAATCATTACTAAGTTCCCTCAAGTAATTGTTAATATGGACGCCACTCCGGCTCAAAAAACTACTCTAAAAACTTCCGAAGCCGCAAAAGCCCTTCTTCTAGAATATAATAAAAAACTCAAATCCATTGCCGGCCGTATCCTCGTCCGTCCCTCCGGTACTGAAAACTTAATCCGCATTACTATGTGGGGCGAAGATGAAAAAACGATTACTGACCTCGCTAACGAACTAAAAACTAAATTAGGAGAAATTTTATGAATATTAAAACTTTAACTGAATATTCCGAAAAGACCGCGAACCGGGTCCGCGAACTCTTAATCCAACTCTCCCGTTCCGGCAAAGACCGCGGCGAAATCCCGAAAGCATGGTTTGATGACCTCATCGCTTCCCCCTATCACGACATGCTCGTCGCCTACGACGACGATGAAAATATCGTCGGCATCGCCACTCTTTCTATCATCATGGGGCCAATCGTCAGAAAAGTTGCCTATCTCGAAGACTTCGTTACCGACGCTTCCCTCCGCGGTAAAGGCATCGGCTCCGCCCTCTGGGACGAGATGCTAGTCTGGGCGAAGGAAAAAGGTTGCTCTGAACTCTGTTTCACTTCCGGCCAAGGTCGCGAAGCCGCCCAAACCTTCTACCTAAACCGCGGCGCTTCAATTTACGACACCAATTACTTCCGAAAACCCCTCTAAACTCCCCAGTTCTTCTATCTTGTCTTATTGAATAATCTATGCTATAATAAAAGTGTGCTTGTGGGGTTTACCCTAGAACCGACCAAGGATTCTCCTAAGTCTGGAAACAAGCACTTAAAAATTACCCCTCGGGGTATTTTTTAATTATATTTCATAATGCTTTGAAAATAATATTTTCCATTTTTACCAATTTTCTTTACAACAACCCTTACTCTAGTAGAACTTTTACCAACTCTCGCTTCTAATGCCTTATATGTTACTTCCATTTCTTTCCCATCAATTATTTCTATTCTAGTCCTAGTTTCAGTTTCTGTTTGGCACTTTTTAACTACTGGCTTAACTAACGGGATAAGGACCATTCTAGCATAAATTACAGTATTTTTTCGACGATGCTGATTTTTAAAAATCAAATGTTTAAAACCCGCCATATTAAAATAAATTTTTTCATCAATCGCCGGAGAATACATTGGTTGAAAATTTTTATATACTATTTTATATTTATTCACAACTTCTTTTATATTAGGAGTATTTTCCATGGTGGCAAAATACTAGCACAGGCAAGAAAAACATTCAACCTCTCTATTCCGGATAGGGTTAAATTGGGGAGCTAACTACCAGCTATACATCTAATTACATCCCCATTAGCATTGCTAACCCAATCAGTACCTGGGTAAACATCAGTCCCATTAAAAATAAAAATGGAATAATTTAAACCAACTGCAGTAGACGTTACATATTTACCACCGGAGCCACGCTCAAATAATGAACTGTTGGACACGTTCCCAGAATAAACAAAATTATTAGGATAGTTCCTAATCTTTTTACTTACTGGACCGGATTCAGACGAACCAGCATATTTTGGTTGCGTCGAACTATCATAATTAATTGGCCTAATACCACCATTCAGTCCATCAACCACTAAATTCCAAAAATCATTATCATTATATAATTCTATCCTAGCCTTATTGCCACCCTGTGGTAATCTCCAACCAGTAGGACAAAGTGAAGTGGTAGTAACAGATTGATTGCTAACATTGTGAAGATTTGTATCGGCTATAGATGCTGGCCAATTATAATAATTGCCATAAGAATATACGTTTTGTCCATATCCAGTCATATTGGCAACATTAATATTAGGATTAACAGCGATATTGGTATTAGTATTGTCATTGCGATATCTCGGAAAACGATTACCCGGACTATCGGTTACCCCAATATCAATAGTAGCAGTACCACTTTGAGTTCCACTATAATAAAGACTATTGGCGACAGTAAGGCTAACAGTTAAATTCGTTTCCGGTTGAGCTAATCCAGCAAACACTCCACCGAACGCTCCGTTATTACTTTGGGTATTAGCTGTAGTGATATTAGCATTATAATCTAATCTTAAGTTTTCAATCATCCAGCACTTACCATCAGCTAGTTTAGCAACAGCATAAGTATCCTGGTCTCTAGCGTCAGTTAAAGCCGTTACTTTACCAGAACCTAAAGAAGAACAACCGCTCCAACCTTGTAAGCTACCAGCAGATGGAGCCCAGACGGCGTAAAGTGATAGACCACCATTAGTCCCACTATAATCACTTGTATTTAAAGTTAATGTTTGATTTGGCCCATAGATATGATAGTCAGCATTATTGCCAGTTCCATTCCCGTTAGCATCATTAGCGTTTAACTCCCAATCGTATTTATCAGACCAGCCTACGAAACCATAACCAGCTCGTTTAAAGTTAGAAGCCCATAATGTAGTCTCAGCAGTAAGGACCTGATCACCCATCGTATCAACTACTCCCACTCCACCGACCGTCATATCTCCCGCATTGGGCCAATAACATACTTTACTCGCCGGGCAAGTTCTTTCTTGATTCGGCACATTTGTAGCTGGATGAACTAAAGTATAGATAACTTGTCCTTGATATGTATCAGCAGCTTGGGTTTTAGAGATATAGGCAGCATAAGTAGTAGTGAGGGTAGCTCCACCAGTAGTCTCGTCCATACTAGTAGCAGCGCTCTTATGGGCTACTTTAGTGAATTCATTAGGCACAGTATGGTAGTTATTAAAGCTAGCGTCTGCTCCTCCTGATACATTAGGAGCAGAATCTATGGTTAAGGCATTAGTGCCAGATGTATCACCAGAGTCTCCAGCAAGAGTAAGTTTCATGGCCCAGTTAGAGACATCTGGATTACCAGCAGTAGTAGCTAGTCCTGTAACAATAGATTCTAATCCTGATGTAGTACCTACTAGTTTATTACTATCTGTTTCACCAATAGTGTTATTAGTATATCCTGCAGCATAAATAGCAAAGCCAGAAGTATCATTACAGAAGACTTTAAGTGTAGTAGTTCCTATATCGTCTTGGTAAGTGCCGTTAGTAATAGTAGCGTTGTGAGTATTCATACCGACACCAGACATAGAACAAGATATAGGTACAGCAAGACTAACATCATCTATAAAGTAATCATCAGCTGAAATTTGATATGAGGATAATAATAGAAATGATAAAGAAGATAGACTGAACAAAAATACAGACACGTATAAAAAGAAGTTTTTATCGCTATATGGTTTTAGCATAAGTTTATTATAACATAGATTTAAACTAAAATCAGAATCGCCGGCAAAAGATAAATCTGTAAAGCGTTTGGTAGTCCCGAAAAGAATAGTAGCGAAATCCCATACGCAACCATTAAACTTAAAACCATCCCAAAATTCTTCCGCTTACATATTTCTTTTACTATTAAAACTAACGTCAAAATCATCAACATAATTCCCACAATTCCCACTTCAAGCAATAAACTAACATACTGATTCTGAATAATCTCTTTCGGGGAATCAGTCAAATTATTCACATATAAAGCCTGTCCCGCTCCGCCTAAACCTACTCCAAACATCATCGTCGTAAAATCCTTCGCCCAAACCTTCAATGCCATACTAGAAAGCCCCATTCTTATATTGGTCGACTCTTCCGCATACCCATCAAAAACCGCCTGAGTTCCCTCAGAAGTCCCCTCAGAGTTTTCCTCAGAGTTTTCCACAGCCTCAACTTCCTCAACTTCTCCAGAATTTCTCTTTTCCCCTCTAATCTCTATCGTCCCTAACGACAAATGGTTTAAAACTTTTGCTACTCCTGATCCATAAGTATCATTTGTAAGACTTACCGCCGCCATTACGCCTTGTAAATTCAAAGTGAATAAGAACGCCAAAATCATCGCCAACCAAACCATCCCCGCTCGCTTTAAAACTCCCTTCTTTTCTCGCACTATTAAAAACATTGTCATAAAAATCATCGCAACTATAAACGCATAAATCGCTCCCCTTGAAAAAGTCAAAAACAACGTCACGCTAATAATTAAAAAGCATGGCACCATCTTTTTCACACACTTTTTCCTCATAATCATCCACGCCGATACTATCGCTGGCGCCAGCAGTAAATTCCCCATAAACTGCGGTTCAATCGCAAATCCATTCGGATGCGGAAACCCAAACACTAAATAAGTACACCCCTCACACATTAACGTCCATTCCCGAGCCACTCCAGCTAAATCTAAAACGCATTGTAAAAAGCATAAAAAGCACATGAAAAGGGCACTACCAAAAAACCATTTTAAGAAAGTCTTCTTAAATTCCTCATCAAACAAACTCTTTAAACTAAACATCGCATAAATCGCAAAATACAAAAACCACAAAATCCCTACCGTTAAAATTCCTCTAAGACTATTTAAAGACCATAAAACTGAAATGGTTAAAAACGCCGGAAATAACAGCCAAACCCACTTTCTTGAAAAACCCTGAAACAAAATTTTACGTTTCGCCATTATAATAATTGCTAAAACATCAAATAAAACTAACCATATTAACGGCAGCGAAATTTCGAAGTTCATCGACTCGCTCGCCCCGAAGTGTATTAATGGATAATACGAAAAAAACAGCACAACCGGCAAAACATAAATCAAATATTTTATCGCCTTATTTAGTCTTTTCATCTACAAACGCCTTCATTTCTTTCTCAAATCTCGCAGTCCCAAATCCCTCTACCGTCTTACTTACCTTCTCACGATTAAATTTCATCTTCTCAAACTTTAAAATCGCTTCCGCCAAACTTTTTACCGTTTGTTTCGTAAATAAAATCCCGTTTTTCCCTTCAGTTACATAATCTCTAGCCCCACCCTCATTAAACGCAATTACCGGACATCCTACCGCCAAAGCCTCAACCGGCGCAATCCCAAACGGCTCTAAACTCGGAAATAAATACCCTTTCGCTCCGCCTAAATACTGCGCTAATTCCTTCTTATCCATTAAAGGCAAAAACTGAATTAAATCCGTTCCCTTTGCTAATTTCACTAGTTTTTTGTGCTCCGATCCTTCACCAATTACTAAAAGCTTTCTCTGCGTCATTAAACACGCCTTAATCGCTAAATCTATCTTTTTCCAATTTACTTGCCTCGACGTCACAATATAATAATCTTTTAATTCCATCTTCTTATATTTAAACGCCTCTAATTCTACCGGCGGATTAATAATCGTCGCTTCGCGCCCATAATATTTAGAAATCTGCTCCTTCGCATAATCCGAAATCGTAATAAAGTAATCTGGTCTCCTCGCCGCCTTTAAGTCCGCCCGCCGTAAGGGAACTACTAAAATTCTAAAGAAAAATCGCACTAATGGATTTAAAATCCCAAATCCTGGATTCTCAATATATTCATCATACATTTGCCAATAATACTGCGTCGGCACGTGGCAATAAGAGATGTGAATTCCGTTTGGATTCTTCACGTTCTTTTTCCCTTTTTCGTGAAGCCACTTTCCCGACTTCACGGCCTTTGCCTCCGCCCCTGTTACCGAAATAATTAAATCGTATTCCGATAAATCTAAGTGCGAAAAATAAAATTGCCTAAGTGGCCCTAAAACTCTCCTTAATCCTACCGGAAATTTCTGTAGCCAACCCGTCCTAATATCCGCTTTTGAAAACCAATCAATTCCCTTTGGATCATATTTCGAAGTATAAATCGGCGCTTTCGGATATAATCGGTGAATCTCAAACAGAACTTTCTCTGCCCCACCCACATTTGTTAACCAATCGCAAACCAACGCTACTTTCATTTTGCCCCATCACCCCTAAACACTTGCGCAATCGTCTTGAAGAAAATGGAAAGATCTAACATCAATGACCAATTTTTCACATAATAAATATCCAGCGCCCGCCTTTCCTCAAACGAAATATCCCGTCTTCCCGAAACTTGCGCAAATCCCGTTAATCCCGATTTTACCGTTAAAATCAAAGACCTATCCCCATAAGTCCTCAACTCACCCGGCAGTAACGCCCTCGGCCCAATTAACGAAATATCGCCTTTTAATATATTGAAAAATTGCGGAAATTCATCAATCGAAGTTCGCCTTAGAAAATGCCCAATCTTCGTAATTCTCGGATCGTTCTTCATGTAATCCCCATTCTTCCGATACTTTTTAATCAGTTCTGGCTTCCCCATTTTAATAAACGCCTCTTCCGCCGTCATCCCGCTATATTCCGGTTTCATCGATCTAAACTTATAACACTTAAACTTCCGGTTATACTGCGTTAATCTTTCATCTTTATAAATCGGCGAATGTTTAAAATCCGACAGTTTCAGAATTAACCAAACAATTATCATCGGAATAATCGTTATAATAATCGCTACTAAACTAAACAAAATATCAAATAATCTTTTTATTACTGCATATCCGCCCGAGAGTGGCGTCGTCATTACTAATACCGCTGGCGTATTCCCGACTAGTTCCAATTCCCCGAAATGCGACGACAAAGCCGTCTCCGACGGTACAAAATAATACAATAAATGTCGATTAATCGCCTGTTTATAAACGTATTCTGTCGATTTCTCATCCGTCTGGAAAATCACATCTGCCCGTGCTTTCTTTAAAGCCTCCTTTAAAGATGAATATTGTCGCTTCCTTAAATCTTCTGGAATATACCTCCGATTAGCTACAATCCCCGCTAACCGATAGCCATCTTCCGGCGTCGCTGTAATATAATCCGCTAAGTATTCCGTATTTTTATGATTCCCGATAATAATTACCCGCTTCGTTCCGTAATCTTTCCTGAATATTAACCTGACGAAAAACCTCACTAAAAGTCGCTCTACTAGTAAAAAGACAAACGACAAAGCAACCGACGTTAAAGCCATAATTCTCACTGGGAATAAATTCTCACCTTTGAAAAAATCATAAACAATCAAAGCCGCTACCGATAATATCGCTGCGAGTAATAATCGCCCACATTCCGGTAACCGCGATTTTCCCATAAAAACATCTTTGCGGTATAACCCTAATACCGCCAAAATTACCAACAAAATCGGCACTAATAAAACTACTGTATTTGTAAAATCTAATAGTTGTGATTCAAAAACATACGGTCTTGGATCAACGTGTACCCGAATGTAATATGCCGTCGCAAACGACAAAATCAACATCAGCGCATCCCCGATAATTAAGCTGAGTCTTAAAATGAAATCGGACTTTTTCCGCATATATATATTATAACATAATTACTCTACGGTCACAGACTTTGCGAGGTTACGTGGTTGGTCAACATTATAGCCCTTCGCCACTGTCATATAATACGCAAAAAGTTGCGAAACTAGATTCATCAAAATCGGCGCAAATATCTCTAATGAAGTTTTAATTTTTACAACATTCTCTACCTTCAAATCAAATTTATCCGAATTCGTCACTACTACTACATGCCCACCTCTTGCTAAGACTTCCTGTATGTTAGAAACCGCCTTTTCGTAAAGCTCGCCCTCTGGCAGTAAAGCCATTTCAAAAAATCTATCATCTACTAAAGCTAACGGCCCGTGTTTCAATTCCCCAAACGCATAAGCATTCGCATCAATATACGAAACTTCCTTTAGTTTTAACGCTCCTTCCATCGCTGTCGGATAAGCCGTTCCCCGTCCAAGGTAAATTGCATGATCATAACCTTTATAATCATCCGCTACCCCCTTCATCTTCTTGTTCATATCGTCTAGGACGCCTCTAATTTCTTCTGGTAACTTAATTATTTCTTCTACATACGGCCTTAAAATGTTCGACTTAACTCCTTTCGCCTGCGCAATCGTAATTCCGAACATCACCATCGCAATCACCTGCGAAGTAAAGGCCTTTGTCGACGCTACCGAAATCTCCGGACCAACGTGAACATAAGTCCCCCCGTCTACTTCCCGCGCAATCGTCGAACCAATCGCATTCACAATACCAATCGTCTTTACACCCCGCTTCTTAATTTCACGAAGACAAGCTAGCGTATCCGCCGTCTCCCCAGACTGCGAAACAATTAACGCTACCGAATCTTTCGGAATGTAAGCCTGTCTATATCGATATTCCGAAGCAATCACAGTCTCAATCGTTATTTCCGGAGCAAACTGCTCGATATAATAACCCGCGAGCAAACCAGCATGATAGGCCGTCCCACAACCGACGATAATCAAATGCTTAATTTTTCTGAGCTCCGCTTCTGGAAGCCCTGGCCCACCCAACGTAACTACCTTAGTTTCTGCATTAATTCTTCCTCTTAGAGTCTCGACTAAAGATTCTGGTTGTTCCATAATTTCCTTGAGCAAGAAATGTTCATAACCGCCTTTTTGAATCGCCGAAAGATTAGTCTCAATCTCCTCTACTTTCGCCGAAACCGGCTCCGCATTAAGAGTCTTGATCTCGATACTATTTTTCGTAATCTTTGCTACTTCACCATCATTTAAATAAATCGCTTTTTTCGTATGCCCAACTAAAGCCGACGCATCCGACGCAATTAAAGTCTCGTCATTCCCTACCCCAATTACGAGTGGCGAACCAGATCGCGCCACGATAATTTCATCCGGATTATTCTCAGAAATTACCGCAATCCCGTAAGTTCCTTTGATTAATTTCAGCGCCTGAACTACTGCGTTCATTAACGGATATTTACCGTCCTTATAAAACGAATCAATTAAAGCCGCTAAAACTTCCGAATCCGTATCCGACTTAAAAGGAAAATCCTTCAAAGTCTTTTTCAGATCTTTATAATTTTCAATAATACCATTATGAACTAAGAAAAGTTTTCCTGCTTGATGCGGATGCGCATTATCCTCCGACGGCTCGCCATGCGTCGCCCATCTCGTATGCCCAATCCCGACTTTATCTTCTTTCTTATTCTTCACCAACTTCTCTTCTAAATTAGAAATCTTCCCCTTAGCCTTAACTAACGTCGACTTGCCATCATCCGAAATCGTCACAATTCCCGCCGAATCATATCCCCGATATTCCAATCGCTTCAAACCCGATATCAAAAAATCCTGCGCATTCTTATCGCCTACATATCCCACAATCCCACACATCTAACTTTCCTCCGTTTAAATGTTGATTTTAATTATACCATATTTGTCTGTTTTCCAGGCACTTAGCCCTAATCCAAATTATACTACTGCTTTTTCTTCCCAAAAAGTTTTCCAAGATGCCCGAGATAACTCGCCTTCTGCCCCGCGTCAATCGCGTCTCCGAGTACCGGCACGCTCCGCGCTGCGTCCGACACTTTCTGATGCACCGCCGCCCGCGTCGGCAAAACCGAATTTTTCACTTCGCTTAGAGCCCTATCTGCCACTCCACTAACAATCCCACCAGCCACACTTTTCGCCACCGTCGCCCCAGTATTCGCCGCCTTCGTTGCAAGCTCCGTAAAAAGCTCCGTATATTTCTGATTCAGCGAACTCTTAGAAAACTCCGTTTCAAACTCGCCTACATCCTTGCACTTCTCACCCAGCTTCTTGATTTCATCAAAAAGCTCCGCAACTTTTTTCTTCCCCTCCGCATCCAATTTCAAATTCGTCTCAATCGCATTTTTCCGCGCCTCGATACTTTGTTTTATATATTCATCCATTTTATTTATTTCCAATCATCTTTTTTATATATTCTCTCAACTCTTTATCTGTGCAAAATACATAACACCCCTTCATTCCTCTCGTCATCAAAACTTTATAAGTATTCTTTATAATTCTGTCCGCCAACTCTGTAGCACCTTCTGGGTCTTTTGCCATCATTCCTTTCATGCCCTTTATCGATTGATCAGTACTTGCACGCTTCGAAACATCTGTTACTATTTCACCGTCGCGATATATCAAATCATCACCAATAATCACTCCAACATAATCAAATTCTAAACCTTGGCAAGTGTGTATGCAGCCAGCTTCATTTACTGAATCTTTATTTACCGCCCAAGTTTGTGAGCTGTCTCCCAAATTCCAGCTTATGCCAAATTGATATTCAGGAATCATAATATCATAAAAATTCGTGTCATTCTTCCCATCCTTGTCCCAATCCCAACAATAGCCAGCCACGATCCTCGATTTATTATTAATTTTATTTTTCTCGATTATAGCTTCTCGCATCTCATTCGGATCATCAAAAACTTTAAAATCATACTTAAAATCCATATCATCAAAATTAGCCGTTTCTCTAATTTGAAGCAAATTATCCAACCATGCTAAGTAACCATCTGAACCGTTACATCTAAACTGACTCTCTAGTTCAATCTTTTCATAGTCAGCACCGAGCTCTTCTGCGTATTTTTTAATTGAATCGATCGTCCCAATATCTTTTACCGTCACACGTTGATCTTCATCAATTAGAAATACTGCACATTTAGCCGCATTAATTATTTCTTTAATTTGATTCTCGCCCAAATTACTCATAAACCCAGATTTTTCTGTCAAACGATGAGCCTCATCTATAATCAAAGAATCAATCGAATTAGCTTCAACATTATAAAAATTACCTGAATTTTGGAAACAAGAATCGATATATTCCTTCTTGAAATCTTCACCTTGTAGTTTCTTTTTAAACACTGCCCTTGGAGTTCCATTCCTCGTTACATAAAAACTAGCAATATTGCATTTAGTCAACTCTACTAACAAATTAATAGCAAGAACTGATTTCCCAGTTCCTGGCCCACCCTCAATCACTAGAACTTTTTTCTTTCCAAAAGCTACAGCATTTTTTGTCATAGTCATAGCTGTTTCAAACGCAACTTTTTGATCATCAATTAAAACAAATTCTTGATTACCTTTTAACATAGATCCTAAACAATCTTGCAAACTTTTTGACGGACGGAATCTACCATGTTCAATTTCATAAATGGTTTTTCCATTATCACCTTTTTTAATATGATTCGTAATAAAATCGCGAAGTTTCGGGAAATCCTCTGCACCAAACATTGGCGCAGCCTCAATATATTTCTTATACTGATCTGCCCGAATCGGATCATCTTCTTTGAAATGATAATTATGTAAAAATGCGCATGGAACAAGTTCCATTTTCCCATTCTGTGCAGCTTCATTATAATTATCAATATAGGCCGCATAGCTCATAGCTTGATAAGACGGATGTGCCGTTCGTCGCATTCCACCACCAACATATGTTTCAACTACTACACCATCCTCAGCTTCCACCGACGAGCAATCACTCCATTGTTTAAGTTCGATTATTACCACAGTCTTAATGCTATTTTCATTTGACCCAGTCAGAATAAAATCAATCCTTTTTGAAGTTGTTGGTATATTATATTCAATAGCCACACCGCAAGTCTCAGGTATGTCTTCAGAATCCAAAACATTTCTCATATATTGCATTGAATTTTGCCACGATTTCATCTGCGCTTCATTTGTTCTACCAAAATATTTTTGATATTGTTCATATATTTTATTACAAATCAAATTATCACGAACATCATTCATGAAATCAGTTTTCACACCATCATAGACAATCATTTTCCTCCTTACAATTTATTATATTTCGTGCTAACACCCTTTGCTTTTTCAACTGGATATTTTTTCCTAGTCTTTTCCAGCTTATCTAAAATTATTTTTTCCGGGTCAACGCCCAATTTATCAGCCATTTGAAAACAATAATTAAAAACGTCTGCAAGTTCTTCGCAGACCTCTTCCTTACCATAATTATTATTCCACTGGAAACATTCCAATAATTCCCCAGCCTCTATCGATATAGATTTTGCAAGATTTTCCGGACTATGAAATTTATCCCAATCCCGCTCTTCATTAAACTGTTTTATCTCCCTCTGCACTCTTTCCATACCTATTATTATATACTTCCTGGTACCATTTGTCGAACTCTGCCCAATTCTCCTTATTATAAACAACATTAGAATAAGAAATACCGCACTTTTTAACATACTTTAAAAGCGCTTCGTATTTTTTCTTACCAATTATTTTGGCATGTCCTTCATATTCTTGCAGTATACTCATTTTTCTCAATTTTTAATCTTGAAAAATTATAGACACACTCCTCAAAAAAATTCAACCCCTATATATCAATTAAGGTAACCGCCCCATCATTTAAAAACCATAGGTTTATGAATCGCATCACAAACAGAGGAATAGACAAGCTACACACGTTCAAACTTGTCGTAATCGTACGAGTTAAACTTACTTTTATGCTCAAACATAAAGCTTTCTAGTTACCGAACAGTAACCGGCATCGGTTCGCCGAGTTTTACTTTTTTGAATGTGTGGCGTTTTGCCATAGTAGCCCCTTTTATTAAGGTTACGCTCAAATAGCGGTTATTTTATATTATCTACTCTCTGAAATAGCATAGATAATAGGCTTAGGGCATCCAGACAGTGCTGCTCTGTAATTATTTTACTTTCTTTTAGATCTAATGCTGTTTCATGAGATATTGGATTTCTAAAACCAGTGAATATACCTTCTGACAATAGCATCTGAGATTCTTCCAGATTTGCAATTGTTTCAATATTAAATTCGTCTCCATTTTTCTTTCTTATCATTGAGACCACTTTTAATAGTTTATCTGGATCTGAACCAAATATTTTTCCGAATCTATTTCTGCCGCGAGCTTTTCTTGGGTCAAAACCATTTTGCACGGCTTTTTTAGTAGCGTAATTATAATAAGACTTGCACGCTTCGTTTACCGCAGAATAGTAATTGGCCGATTTATACTCTTTAAAACTTGCCTTTTGGATTTCAGGATGCAAACTCCTAAAATGATACTGAGCATAATCCGGGATGAGTTCATGTATTTCGTTGATTACTTCTCCGTATTCTTTATCATCCAAACTATTGATGCTGTCTAATGAGTCTAGTGCTTTGGTAACGGAAGTTCTTATGTCATCTGTGAGCGTATTTTTCCATTTATCCACATCTATATTGGTTATTTCTTTCTGCCGTTTTTTCTTCTCTTCTTTTCTTTTACTATTCCAGTCCGTTGCAACTTTTCTTATAAGTTTTTGTAAGAACTTCCGCAATTCGTCTGCTTCTGGCATATCCCAGTTTAATGATTGCCTATCCGTGGAAGTTAAATCTTCATCAAATTCATCAATATAGTCAGCATCAATCCATCCAGACAGATATGAGTAAACATGTTCGGCTTCTGGAAGCCCAAAGAAGCCCGGAATATTAACTAGTCTACCATTTGCGTAGAGGCAAATGCCGCGCAGGTCCGATCTAGCAGGCAATTTGGTCGAAATAATGGTTCCTTTAAGGCTATATCTGTAGGAGTATTCGGAATCAATTTCTTTAGCTAGTGTTTCTACGTCCCACTGGAATTGTTGAACGACATTTTTATATCTCAGTTCTCTAGTCAATGGAATAACTGTTTCACCGTTAGAAATTGTCACTTTAAAGTTTTCGCCTAGGCAATTAAACATTTTTGACAATGATATCGCAATATTATCTATATCAAATCCAGAAACACGTTTTAGATCAGTCAGTACTATTTTAGTGCCGGATTGAGTATTTTTTTTATTTACTATGATAGTCGTATCTGGGTTATAAATACCTTCTGCATTTATTATTTTGTCCCAATCTAGCGAAAAAGTTACAGTTTCTTTATTATTTTTTTGAGACGATGTAATAGTAATTTTTTTACCAATGCCAAATAAAGCCAATTTACCAAGACCTTTTCTTCCGGTGATGCTACGACCTTTTGAATTTTTTCTTGGCGCCCCTTCTTTTCGTTGTTTTCTCCCAATCCTCAAGAACTTATTTTGTATGTCATCGTAGGACATTCCTTCGCCGTCATCAACTATTTCAATGCTTTTTCCGTTTGGCGTATCAGATAATAGTATCTCAACATTCTCAGCTGAAGCATCGTATGCATTTGCTACTAACTCTGCAAGTGCAGAGGGAAGTTGAGAATACATCTTTATGCCCAAATCTTCAATTGTCGACGGGTCAAATTTAAGCTCTAGTTTTTGCCTTTCTGGTGTTGTCATATTTTTCAAGATGTCTGATTATAGATTTTCCAATAATTTCGCCCAAATCAACCGGTACGGCATTTCCAATGTGTCGCGCGATTGTCCCTATAGATATTATATCAGGATTTTCGAAAAACTGGTAATCTCTGGGGAAGGTTTGTAGCATAGCGCCTTCTCGAAGCGATAATGCTCTATCTTGCTCGGGATGGCCATACCTACCTGTGCCATATACAAAGAATTGTGTGGTAACGGTTGGAGAAGGCTTATCCCACTCCATACGGCCATACACACTCGTATATGAACTACCGGTCTCTTTTTTGTAGCAGTCAGGAAGGAGACTTTCGTCCCAGTCTTTCCACGTTCCACCAGGCTTTGATTGTCGGATCCTCTTTTTATTTATATCGGCTAGTTTAGCACATTTGTGAAGCGGATCTTTTTTATCACACTCACCATCTTTTATTTCTGGCAACTTCCCAATGACATCTCTAACGGTCCTTTTTTTCTTGAATTCTGATTCATCCAATAGCTTTATATCTCCTAACCTTGACGCTAAAAGAACTAATCTTCGACGTTTTTGGGGCAGACCATATTTACTGCAATCAACTATTTTATAACTAACCTTATATCCAAGCTCGATTAGTTTGTCGTAAAAATCATTGAACACATCGTACTTACATAGCTCTGGAACATTCTCCATTGACACAATTGTTGGCTGAGTGTCCTCAACATATTTTGAGAACGACCTTAATAAGTTCCACCTTTTGTCGGTTTTACGATCAAATGTCTGTAGATATTTTTTTGCCTGTTTAGAAAACCTTTGGCAAGGTGCACATCCAACTAGAATTTTAATGCCAGCGTCGCCAAATAAGGCATCAAGATCCTGACTACTAAATTGTGAGATATCTGCTTCAACAAATTTTGAGCCATTGTTTTTTTCGTATGCAAATTTACAAGAAGGATCGTTATCAATACCGGCAACAACTTCAAGACCGGCTTTTTGTAGTCCGCATGTTAATCCACCAACACCACAGAACAAATCAACCACTTTAATAGACTGACTCATATTATTTAAATTATATCACGTTATTATTGATTATACTTAAGTTTAGTTACCTACCATTACCATTGACAATGTAATTATTTTATTTTCTTCATTGTCATTGTTTTAAGCCTCTCCGGCTCCAGTTGGGCTATAAATCCCTAAAAGTTCGAATCCCAGTGCCTGTATGTGTATTTTAGAATATGCACGGCAACACTAAAGGATAATCCTTTTTCGGTATCACACGCAGTTTAGCCGTGTATTCAGGGTGCTCCAGACACCAGTCCACCACCATGCAAAGTCGAGCAAGTATGTCTGGTCACCCCTCACTTTTATAAGAATTTCTTACTCAAAATGCTAATTTTTCTTTTGAGTTTGTGCTGATGCAGTGCCTAGCTGTCCCTGTCATTGAAGAGCTTTAGGTAATCACTGTACACCCACTTTTGAGCATAGACATCATCGCCCTCTTTGACGGGTTTTAGAATGCCCATATCGCAAAGTCTCTGAACCATGGTGTATGCACTGGTGCGTGAATAATTTGTCCATTTTACAACATCGGCTACCCCAATAATTGGCATACTATATAAGTTCTGTAAGACTTTCATGGTACTTTCCGAGGCGGTTTTATTAAGTTTTTGGATCTTTGTCATATCGCGTTCACGTAGTTTTGTTATTTCTTCGCAAACTTTGATAGACGATTCCGCAATATCTATAACGCCATCAAGAAAAAAGTCTACCCAATCCTCTACATTACCATCATGGTAACCATCTAGCCTTGCATAATATGTTTTTTGATGCTGACGGAAGTATGAAGAAATATACAGGATTGGCATTTTTAGTATTTTCTTATACCAGAGATACATAGTGATTATCATACGACCAGTACGGCCATTACCGTCATTAAATGGGTGAATTGTCTCAAATTGTGCGTGAATAAGGCTGGCTTTGATTAATGGCAGATAGCTATCCTCGTCTTTATTGATGAATTTTTCTAAATCTCCTAAAGCGCGTTTCATTTCCGGTACTGTAGGCGGTACGAACTTTGCATTGTCTGGGCGAGTTCCATCAATCCAGTTTTGCTTGGTTCTAAATTCGCCGGGATAAGAAAACTGCGTAGAACGTGCTCCCTGCATTAGTTCTTTATGAAGTTCGCGTATGAATCTTAAGCTAAATGGGAAATCTTCGATGCGTTTTAAACCGTAGTTTAATGCCTTTATATAATGAAGAATATCATCCACGTCTACCGG
Source organism: Candidatus Nanosyncoccus sp. (assembly GCA_045615385.1). Lineage (GTDB taxonomy): Bacteria > Patescibacteriota > Saccharimonadia > Saccharimonadales > Saccharimonadaceae > Nanosyncoccus. The sequence continues at coordinate 19,182 of JAZLES010000022.1, forward strand.
TAGATTGGCGCTAGGTTCTACGTTTTCTCTTTCGATAGAATCCATCATTGTCGCATTTGTGCCTTCTATTTGGCTAGATGACGAGGCGTCTTTTCTTAAGAACATTAGCAGAAACCAATCTTTATCAGGTAGTAGCTTGGTTATTCCGTCAAGTTCGCCGAGTGAACGCATGGCTTCTGATTGTTTAAGTATTATTTTGTCAGAGAATTGTATTTTTTTAGATGGTGGGAAATCAGAAGGTATAAAAGCCTTATATCCCTCTGGTTGTTGTATAAATTTGCCGATTTCTACCATTTACATCTCCTAGTTAGATGTTAACATTTTATCAAAAAAACTTTACATTGTCAATAGTGATGTCAACTTTTTATTGTTTATGTTTATTTGTCGAAATGAGGTAAATATTTTCTCATTGACATTGTATTTCTTTTATTTTCTTTATTGTCATTGTTTTAAGCCTCTACGGCTCCAATAAAGCTATATTTTCTTAAAAGTTCGAATCTCTTTGCCTGTATATGTATATCTCAAAACTCGCACGGCATTAGCACCGGGTATTCCTTTTTAGGTATAACCTCGATCTTAGCCGTGTATTCAGGGTGGTCAATACACCAGTCCACAACCATGCATAACCGAATAAGTATGTCTACTCGCCCCTCACCAAGCGTAATTATTATTACACTAGGTCTTCAGCAGTTTGCCGAACCACTTCCATCAACCTTTCCCTATCATCCACATCCCCCACCAAACACATCGGCTTCGCCCCAGGATATGGCTCAACCTCTTCCATCCCAAACTTTTCATTCTCCGCACACTTCTTCACCAGCAACCTATCATCATAAATCCCCCCAACGAGCACCCCATCCACATATAATAAATACTCCCCCATCATTGGCCGACACCTAACGTCAGAAAACCCCACCGTATGAAGCTGCTCCAATATATAATCTCGATACTCTTTCGTACTTGCCATATATATATTATATAATACCCACCTCACCATTCTTGACACTCCCACTAGCCACTGATATAATCAAAGCATAAGAAAAGCCCCTCCGGGGGAAGCTTTTCTGGGTTGGTTCTAGTTAGGTTTTTACCTAACTAGATTTTTCTTCGGTGCGGATTTACGCTTGGGAATTACGATACATAACAAGTTTATTGATATGGTCATTTCATCGCTCCTTTCTGGCAACCTAGTGCCCGGTCACCGTTTAATGGTCACCTCACACAGCACGAACCTTACGATTCCTGCATTCGGCCCACTAAACTCCGAAGTCAACCCGCCTCTATATATACACAACTCAAAATCAATTTCAACCCTTAGCGACCCGAAAATCATACATAAGTGTTTTATCCAAACCGCCTAGGCTTTTCCAATCATTTTATCATCACCAACAAAACCTACCCTCCTGTGCTATAATCTCCTAAAAGGAGTAATTATAATGAAACAATTAAAACCAATCATCTGGGGCATCGCCATCATCGCACTCGGCGTCATCTTCGGCGGCAACGCCCTCGGACTTTTTAACCTCAACGTCTTCTTCGACGGCTGGTGGACCCTCTTCATCATCGTCCCGAGCGTCATCAGCTTCTTCACCGAAAAAGAGAAACTCATGAGCCTCGGCTCTCTCGCCGCCGGTATCATTCTCCTCCTCGCCGCCCAAAATGTTTTCTCCTACGACGTCGCCTGGAAAGCTATCCTCGCCGTCTTCCTTATCGTCATCGGCCTCTCTATCATCATAAAATCTACATTCCATAACAAAAACGACGAGGAAGTCGCCAAAAAAGTAAAAGACTTAGGCGACGGCAAAACCATGGATTCCCAAATGGCCATCTTTTCCGGTAGCGACCGCATTTACCAAGACGAAACTTTCACCGGCTCTAACCTAGTCGCAGTTTTCGGCGGCGTCAGTCTTAACCTCAAAAAAGCCAAATTCGAAAAAGACACTGTTATAAATGCCTTTACCCTCTTCGGCGGTACCGACATTATTGTCCCAGGCAATGGCAAAGTCAAACTAAAATCCGGCTTCATTTTCGGCGGCTTCTCCGACGAACGCAAAAACATTTCTGAAAAAGGCAAATACACCATTTATATCAACGCAGCCGGCGGCTTCGGCGGCATCAACGTCACCGACAAAGAAAAAGACTAACAAACTTAAACTCCAACTAACTCGTATTCCCTACTCCCGAGCCCTAATTCTTCCGCATACGGCAAAATCTCTCGCCCGAGCCTCGAATCAATCCTTTCACGCACCTTCTCCGCCCCCGGATCTTTAGAAGCCCAAACCATGTCAATAAACGCTTGGTCATTCGCTACTGGATCTAACGACGCAATAATCCCTAAATCTTCCATTACCGGATCGTCTTGTTCAGAATCACAATCACAAGACGTCGAAATTGCATTCATAACCGTAATGTAAACAATCGGCCGACCCTTCTCCTTTAAATAGTCCGCTACCGCCGTAGCCGCTTCCGCCATCGATTCAATAAAATCAATTTGTTCATGTTTCAAAACCCAACACATCTTCGGACTCTTAGTCTTTCCACACGAATGAATATATGCCTTCCCATTTCGCGACGCAAACCCAATCGACTGATTTTTTAAGTTTGCGCCAAATCCCCCCATTACATGTCCTTTTCCGTGCGCTAAATTTACAAACGCATCATAATTATCAAAATGCGAACCCACAAAATCATACTTTAAATGACGACCTTTACTAAACGGAATTTTCATTTCCCCTTCCGCATCCATAATATCTACATCCGCAAAAGATGTAAAACCATGTTCCTCTGCAACCTTCATATGCTCCGAAACCTTAGTCCTCGCGCCCGGATAAGCCGTATTACATTCCACAATCGTTCCGTTCAATGATTTTACAAACGGCCCAATTAAATCTGCTTTTAAATATCCCTTCGCCCCGCGTTCGCCCGTCGATACCTTTATTCCTACCTTACCAGATAACTCCACTCCAAGCGCCTTATAAACTTTCATCAAAGCTTCCGACGAAATCTCTTTCGAATAATAAACCTTTGCCATTCTTCCTCCTAATTTAATACTACTTTATCACTAATACCATTCTCTTCACACAGTTTCAGAAACTCATCTACCATCGCAATTTCCGAATACCCAGACTCCGCCGTCCGATAATGCATCGGAATAATCACCTTCGGCCGACAAGCTAAACAAATTTCCACTGCCATTTTAGCATCAATCGTATAATACCCCCCAACTGGAATTAATAAATAATCCGCATCCGAAATCGCAGCCATTTGCTTATCATTCGGAAAATGTCCTAAATCCCCTAAATGTACCAATTTTTCGCCAGAATCCCGAGACGTAATCACAAAAATCGTATTCGGCCCACGCAAAGCCCCACCTTGGTCATCATGAAAACTCGGCACCTCTAAAATCTCAAACCCACATTCGCCAAGCACCAATTTCACGCATTCCACCCCACTATGATCCGCATGCCCATGCGAACAAATCACCTTGGCCGCCGCAACTCTCAAAGGCGCTAATCCCGGCACCGACCCATCTTTATATGGATCAATCACCAGCTCATCATCCAACCTAAAACACGAATACCCTAAATACTCAATCTTCATAACCATTTCCTTATTTAAATTATAGCACAGGCGAATGTTATAATAATCTTATGAATATTTTAGAATACGCCAAAGGCGTCGAAAAACTAGTTGACCCGATGGAAGTCGGAAAAGTTCATTATTATCAAACTAAAATGAAGCATCTTCCGGTTTTCTTACAAAAGAAAATCGTCACTTCCGCTTCAAGAAAAGCCAACAAAATGCCTTTTGTCGTCGAACCCTACTGCACTTTCCTTTTCTACGAAATCAAAGAACCCGAAAAAATCCAAAAGTTTCTTCCTGATGGTTATATCCCAGCTAAAACTTCCGTCTTTAAAAATGGTCCCGAAAAGTATTACGGCATTGTCACGATGTTTCGCATTCACACTTCCGTCTTTTGGGGTGCCCGCAGTGAGTTTTACTTAGTCGCCGAAAATTCTAAAACGAATCTTCTTTCCTGGATCATGATGGACTATATTAGTGACACCATTTCCTACGACGAAAAACACGGTCTAAAATCTCCCGACGCGAAACATTCCGTTATGACCACGACCTGTGAAGGTGATTTTATTTGCGACATGACTACCACCGATCATAAAAAATACATTAACTGCGAATTAAATCTCGACGGTGCAAAAATGAAACCTTTAAATGAACGCCTTTGGGTCGAAGGAAATACTTCCATTGCCTACGGTCGTCTCGCCGGCGAAGCCGATGGCGATCTTTTCTCGCTCACTTTCTTCCCTGAAGAAATGAAACAAGCCTTAGACATCCCACTCTCAAAAGTCCGAAAAGCTGAGGTCCTCTGCGGCAACACCGGCAAAATCGGCGGTGTCCTAGATCTCGCCCTAACTTTCCCCTACGCCCAGCATATGTTAAGTGACAGTCCCGGCCAAAGAACTCATTACGGCAGCGAAGAAAAACTCCGCGCCGCCGCTGAATCTATTAACTTTTCTAAGCTATCATCTCTTTAGCCCACTCCGGCGGTTCCATCTCAAACGAAATTTCCGGCGTGTGAAAATTAATCACGTCTGGCTCAATTCCGTAATAGTATTGATAAGTCGTATCAACCGACCCAAATTTCGCTTTCTCTTTTTTAAGTCCTAATTTTTTCGCCGTATCCCAAACCGATTTTTCGCTCGGGCCTTCGACCTCCATAAATGTCGGAATCCAAGGCCAAGTATCAATACAAATCTCTATTTCTTCGTCATTGTCATTATAAATCCAAGTTTCACGCAGACTCTCCTGACTCGCCTTTTCTTTTAATCCACAAGATTTCAACAGTAAAATCCCATTTTCATAATCATCAATCGTAATATTAACTTCCTTCGTTCCCATAATCGACTTATCGTCTTGCACATTTTTATAAGTCATCACAATTTTCCCTCCCCCTTCGTCTCGCACTCTCGCAAACCGCCCCGGAGCAATATCGAACACCACCCTTCGCATTAAAACTTCTGGCTTTACTAGCTTTGCCCCAATCTCGGCTAACTTTTCCCGAACTTCGTCTTTATTAATATCTAAAAATTGTGCCTCAATTTCATTTCCCATATATATATTATATAATATATATATATAATTAACAGGAGATCAAAATGGAAAATGTTAAAATCTGTCAAAGTTGCGCAATGCCATTAACCTCAGACGACCTTTTTGGCACTAATGCCGATGGTAGCATCAACGAAGACTATTGTAAATGGTGTTACGACAAAGGCGAATTTTTAGACGACTGTTCGATGGAAGAATACATTGAAAAATGTTCCCAGTTCGGCGAACAAGCCGGCATGACTAACGAACAAATGAAAGCATACTGCGCTAAAGTTTTCCCTACTCTAAAGCGCTGGAAGAAAGCCTAGCCTAAACGGAATCATCCCATGTACGAAAAAACCTTCATGGAAGTTGCCATCAAAGAAGCTAGAGATGGCATCCACCAAAATCATGGCGGGCCTTTCGGCTCAGTCATTGTCAAAGACGGCAAAATCATCGCCTCAGGTCATAATCACGTCCTAGTGAACCACGATTCTACCTGCCACGGCGAAATAAACGCCATCCGAAAAGCCGAACAAAAATTAAAAACCCACGATTTATCCGGATGCCAACTTTACACTACTAGCGAACCCTGTCCTATGTGCCTCGCCGCAGCCTTGTGGGCTAACATCGAAAAAATCTATTATGGTTGTACTTTGGAAGACAACGAAAAAATCGGTTTTCGCGACGAAAAATTTGACCAAATGCTAGGCGGCAGAGCAAACTTACCCAACAATTACCTAGAACAACAAGACCGAGCTCTTTGCCTAGAACTTTTTGATGAATATAATCAAATGGAAAAAACCCTTTATTAATTATTTTCGCATCTTCCGAAGCATCTTTTTTGTTTCGTCATCAACCCGATACGAATCACATATTTTTGATATCGTTTTATTAAATGTCCATTTTGGCAATTTAGACTCCACTAAATATCCCGTCGTCGCAGCTGGAAATTTAATAAAACATTCCGATAAAAGCCACGCAATCGCCATCTTTACATAATACTCATCCCGCTTCCTTAATTTTTCTGTCCAACTAAAAATTTCATTCAAATATTTCGTCTCCACATACGAATTTTTCAAAATCACTAACCCCGCTCGTACATCAAACTCAGCTTTAGCATCTAACAATTTTTCAACTTTATACTTCAAAAATTCTTCCTGATGTTTTTTAATAACTTTTCGAAGCCCCGCCGAAAATATATCGCAAGTACTCCAATCATCAATATAAGAAACTTGCGAATCAAAATATCTCAACATTTCATCATACGGCAACTTACAAATTATCATTCCTCTCGCCAACACATCCTCAATCGTCACTGGCTTTTCTTCTAAAAACTTTTCATACTTTTCTTGCGGCACCAAATTCACGATTTTACGAATTACCGGAATTCTCACTCCTAAAAACGGACGCTTACTTAAAGACAGCTTCTTTGCGAACTCCCGATATTTTTCCTCCGCATTCGCCTCCAACTCTTTTTGAAATTCTTTATATTCTTCTATCATCTAAATCAAATTCCCAAATTTTATATATCGACTGCGAAACTTTTCCGCAATATAAATGATTAAAAATGTATTTTGTTATTCCACGTAAATTGTTATCATCCTTTTTAATTAAATGCATCGAAACGAATTCTAAATTGCTATTTAATTTCAAAAAATCTTCCGGCTTATCTATACCATATTTTATTTCCGCATTCATTTGTTTGACTGGATTTTTAATTTTCGAATACTTCACGCCTTTTTTAGTATATGCATCAAATATCAAATGAACTTTTTTAAATTTATCATTTAGTTTTAAAACTAATTCTCTAATCTCATCCTCAGACAAATACATCGTTAATCCTTCCGCAATCACTAACACGTTTTTAGCATCGGATATTTTCTCTAACCATCTATAATCGTTTACTGAACTTCCAATCATCTTATATTTCGAATCGGCATTGTAAAATTCTTCGCGAATCTTTATCACATTTTCATAATCTAAATCGTACCAAACTTTAAAATCTTTTTTCACGCGAAGACACCTAGAGTCTAAACCGCAACCCAAGTGAATTACCATCACATCCGAATTCTTTTCAAGATATTCGTCACATAGCTCATCTAAAATTAATGCCCTCAAACTCATAAACATCGACAGCCATTTTGATTGTTTCAACTTATTAAAATCATAGTCCACTTCAGAAATTATTTCTTCTGCTTTCGGATCGTTTAGAAAAATACCCTTCTCGCTCATTTCCGCTTTTCCAAGTAACGGTATGAATAAAGTTTCACTCTCGCTTTTTAGTTTCATACCTTTCATTATATCAAACAACACCAAAAAAGCCCCTTAGGGCTTCAATTCGTGGTGAGGGGCGACCAGACGTTGTTGCTCGGCTTTGCATGGTGGTGGACTGGTGTATTGGCCACCCCGAATACACAGCTAAGATCAAGGTTATACCTAAGAAAGATTACCCTGTCCTAATGCCTTGTACATTCTGAGATATACATATACAGGCAAAGAGATTCGAACTTTTAAGAATATATGGCTTAACTGAAGCCGTAGAGGCTTAAGACAATGACAATGGAGAAAATAAAAGAAATACAATGTCAATGGCATAATGATAATAGAGTGAGATAAGGCATCATATGGAGCTGGCGACACTCTTTTTTGTTAAGCATGTCAGCACATGACAAATAGCAACGTACTGACTGCTCTTAAATTTTTACTCCTCCTCCGAAACCGGTTCACACCATTCCGTAGATGTTTCTTCGCCCGGCACTTCAATTGCGATGTGCGAAAACCATGAGTCATTCTTCGCACCATGCCAATGTTTAACGTTCGGTGGAATCGAAACTACATCGCCAGCCTTGAGGCTTTGTGGCTCCTTACCCTCTTCCTGATACCAACCTTCACCGTC